>CANJJD010000001.1 GCA_947474645.1 Alphaproteobacteria bacterium
CCACTACAACACCGTCCGGCCGCACTCATCCCTGGGATATCGGCCACCCGCACCGCTGGCATTCAGCCCTGTCCCACCACCTCTGGATCAGGCGGCGGCGATGCAATAGTCTCTCTATGCCGGTGGTACAAAATATCCGTCAGGTCAATGTCCGCTTTTGGCGCAAAGCGGACATTGTGCCGGTCTGCAGCACTCGCATGCATCCGTTATAAATTCCGGCGGTTTGCCTACTGGGCGCCCTTGCGCGGGTCGATGCCGCGCGAGTACCAGATCGGGAAGGTGCCCGGCTGGGTGGCATAGGTGATGAATTGCTGGCCGAGGTCGGGGTGTGCGGCCTTGGACGGAACGGCGGCGACGCCGTCCAGGTAGCGGCCATATTCCTCGGGGATCGGTCCGACGACGACCAGATTGTCCCACTTCATGATCTGGCTGATGTTCTGCACCGCCATGTCGCCCTCGCCGCGGGCCAGGGCGTCGCCGCCTTCGCCATAGGGGCTGGGCGCGTGCTTGACGCCGGCCATTTCCGGCAGGTCGAACAGGCTCGACAGCATATGGGACGTCTTGCTGCAGCCGGCGCCGCCGGGGGTGCCGTTGCAGCGCGAATGCATGACGCGGTTCGCCGACTTCAGGACGGCGATGAATTTTTCCTTGGTGGAAATGTCCGGGACCTTGGCGCCCTTCATGACGGCCAGGCCCTGGTAGGAACGGCCGACGCGCTTGCGGGTGCCGGTCTTGATCGCGGCCTTGACCTGATCCATTTCGTCGGCCGGCAGGAACACGGCATCGGCGGAACCATCGGCCGCCATTTTCTTCACATCGTCCATGCCGCCGCTCTTGACGGTGACCTTGATGCCGGTCTCGGCCTCGAAGGCCTTGGTGATGATGTCCAGGCCGCCATTGTTGGTGAAGCCCGGGGTGCCGACAATGACCTCGCGGGGCTGCGCGCCGGCCGGGGCTGTGGCGGCCAGGGCCATAATGGCGGCGAAACCGGCCATGGTGCTGCGAGCGGTGTTGAAGATTTGCATGGTGCCTCCCAAAGCGTCAGGCCAGCGCCGTTATCGGCGCTTTTGATGATGGCTCAGACGAAACCCAGCGGGTTTATAGGAGGATTCCAGGGTTTAGGCCAGCCGCCCGCGGACTTCTTCAGTCCTTGCGCTTCTGGCTGCCGTAATGGCGGGCCCAGACCTTGGTGAACTCCGCGCCCAACAGGAAGATCTGCGCCGAGTAATAGACCCAGATCAGCAGCACGATGATGCCGCCGGCGGCGCCATAGATGTTGGCGGTGATGAAGTTGGCCAGGAAATAGCTGATCAGGCTCTGGCCCGCTTCGAACAGCAGAGCGGTGCCGCAGCTTGCCACGATCACGTCGCGCCACATCAGCTTGATGTTGGGCAGGAGCTTGTAGATCGCCGCGAACAGGAGCGCGGAGATCAGGAAGAAGATTTCCAGGTTGATGGCGCCGACCACCAGTTCGGAAAAATCGGTATAGCGGTCCAGCAGGCGTCCCAGAACCCTGATGCCGGTCGCCATGATCATGGACGCCAGCAGCAGCACGCCCAGCCCGATCACCAGGGTCAGGCTCATCACCCGGCCGCGAAAGAGCTGGTAGAGATAGGATTCATGCCGGGGCGCCTTCCAGATCACGTTCAGCGCGTCCTCGATCTCGGTGAAGAAGCCGGAGGCGGTGATCACCAGCGCCAGGACGCCGAGCAGGCTGCCGGCCAGGGTGTGGGGCGCGTTGCGGACATGCAGGATGGCGAGCTGCACCATGTCGGCGCCTTCCGGACTCATGATGCGGGTGAGCTGCTCATGGACCGCATGGCTGGCGGCCTGCTGGCCCAGGCCCAGGGCGGCGATGGCGCTGGCGATGAACAACACCGGGGCGATGGCGGTGACCGCGTAAAAGGAGATGGCCGCCCCACGGGACAGGGCGTTGTCGTCAATAAAGGCGGTGACGCCTTCCTTGAGCAATTTCCAGGCGGTGATAGGTCGGCGCACGGGAATCCGGTCTGGAGAGCTTCCCAACGTAACAGGGAACCGGAAAGTTGCACCCATTGGCGGTTTCAGGCGTTAGGGATTGGGGAGCACCGCATTTAAGTGATTGATTTGCCATGTCTGTAACGGAGCATCCGCAGGGCCGGCCGCCAAAATGGTCGCGTGAGGCGGTGAAACAGCGCGTCATCTCGGATTTCCGGGATTTTCGCTTCACCTGGGGCGGGTTCTTCCGCTGGGCGGGAATCACCCTGTTGGCGGTGCTGATCGCCGCCATCGTCACACTCTATTTCCTGGACTGGAATCAGATGCGCGGCCCGGTGGGACGCTATCTGTCCCATCGCACGGGGCGGGAAGTGCGGATTGACGGCAACCTGTCGGTCAAGCTGTTCACCTGGCAGCCCAGCGTAAATGCCGCTGGGATTTACGTCGGCAATCCCAAATGGGTGGGCACGGCGCAGGCTGCCACGGTCAAGGAGCTGCGGGTGGAATTCCGCCTGGTGCCGGCGATCTTCGGGCGCTGGATCCTGCCGCTGGTGAAAATTGACGGGCCTGACATCTTGCTCGTGCGCGACGCCACGGGGCGCACAAATTGGGACAGCGGCGGGCGCAATCCCAACGACGCCTTCAAGCTGCCGCCGATCAAACGCTTCCTGGTCCGGAACGGCCATTTGCAGATCGATGATGCGGTGCGCAAGCTGCATTTCACCGGCGCGGTGAGTTCGAGCGAGGAGGCGGGCGGCAAAGGTGCGGCTTTTGCCTTGCTTGGTGACGGCAAGTTGAACAGCAACAAGTTTCAGGCCGACGTGAAGGGTGGGCCGCTGGTGAATGTGGATGCAAGCAAGCCCTACAATTTCACAGCCGATGTACGGGCAGGGGAAACCCACGCCATCGTCAATGGCGCCATCACGCAGCCCTTTCACCTGGATCGTTTCACGGCACGGATCAATCTGAGCGGTCCGAACCTGGCGGATATCTATTTGCTTACCGGATTGGTGCTGCCGCGCACCCCGACTTACCATTTGACCGTGAATGTCCAGCGCGAGGGCTCCCATTACCGGCTGAACGATATCAATGCGATTCTGGGCGGTACCGACCTGCAAGGTAACCTGTCGGTGGATGCCTCCGGCGATATTCCCATGCTGGCCGGACGGGTGGCGTCGCGGCAATTGAAGTTCGAGGATCTGGGGCCGCTGGTGGGCGGTGGCAAGGCGGCGCCGGTGCAGAGCAAATACATGTTGCCGGAAACCGAGCTGCATACCGAACAACTGCGCCAGACCAACGCCGAAGTGGATTACAGCGCGCGGTCTATTTCCTCGCGCGATTTTCCGCTGCGTGGGCTGGATACCCATATCAGCGTGCAGGGCGGGGTGCTGAACCTGAAGCCGCTGGTTTTCAGCTTCACCCAGGGCAAGTTGTCCGGTTCGATCCGCATCGATGCGCGCAAGGACATTCCCACCTCCTCGGTGGATGCGCGCATCACCGATGTTCGCGCGGAGAACTTCATCAAGGGCAGCGACAAGCCGATCACGGGACTTCTGGAAGCGCGCGCCGTGCTGACCGGCACCGGCAAGTCGGTGCATGCCACCGCCGCCAATGCCAACGGCACCTTCACCGCGGTGGTGCCGTCGGGCGGGATGCGTCACAGCCTGGCGGAATGGATGGGCATAGACGTGCTGTCAGCCTTGAGCCTGAACCTGGCCGGCGACAATTCCAACACCAATTTGCGTTGCGCCGTGGCGTCGTTCGACACCAAAAACGGCGTGATGACGTCGCGGCAGTTTCTGATCGACACCGATCCGGTGCGGGTGGACGGCAGCGGCACCATCAATCTGCGTGACGAAATGCTGGACCTGCGGATGCAGGGCAAGCCCAAGAACTTCCAGATCGTGCGGCTGAGGGCGCCCATCACCGTCACCGGATCGCTGGGTCATCCGGTTGTGGGGGTGAAGGCGGGCGCGGTGTTGGCGCAAGGCGGCATTGCCGCGGCGCTGGGTTTCCTCAATCCGCTGGCCGCGGTTTTTGCCTTTATCAATCCGGGCCTGGCCAAGGACGCCAATTGCGGGCCGCTGCTGGCCGATGCCAAGGCCAAGGGCAATCCCGTCAAGGCATCGGCGGTGCGCAATGCCGCAACGCCGAGGAAATAGCGTATTCCCGATTTGTCATTGCCGTGTTTGCCGTATAGGTCCTTAAGTTCGGACTGCCGCATTTGAAAGATTGCCGAGGATGCCGGGTACCCGCCGACTTGCCGTCATCGCTGTGTTCGGCGTCTTGTCATTGAGCGGTTGCGCGGCGGTGCCGGACATCGCGCCGCCGCAAGTCTCGGGGAAAGCCGCGCCGCGGATTGAAACCAGGCGCGGGCCGCTGACCCAGGAGCAGAGCAAGGCGATCCTGCAGCGCCTGAGCGCCGATGCCGGCGATGCCGGGCTGCTGCAGCGGCATACCGCCTATGAAGAGGCGATTTCGGAAAGTCCCCTGATCGCGGGCAACCGGACCCGGCTGCTGAAGGATGGTCCGGAAACTTTCCGCGCGATGTTCGCGGCGATAAAGGGTGCGTCCAGCCACATCAACCTGGAATATTACATTTTCGAAGACGTTGAGATCGACGGCGCCCATCTGGGCGACCTGCTGATCGCCAAGCGGCAGGCCGGTGTCAGGGTCCATGTGATCTATGACAGTTTTGGGTCGGGAAGCACGGACGCGGCATTTCTGGACCGGCTGAAGCAGGCTGGGATCGAACTGGTGTCGTTCAACCCGGTCAATCCGCTGGAATCCAAGGTGGCCTATTCACCCAACGACCGTGACCATCGCAAGATACTGGTGGTGGATGGGCGGATCGCCATCATCGGCGGCATCAACCTGAGTACCGCCTATCAGAGCAGCTCCGGCGGCAAGTCGGGCGGGCCGCCGGGATCCACGCCGGATCAATGGCGCGATACCGACCTGGAGATTGTGGGGCCCGCGGTGGCGGAACTGCAGAAACTGTTCCTGGAGCATTGGACAAGCCAGAAAGGTCCGCCGCTGGATCCGTCCGCGATGTTTCCGGTGCTGCAGGCCAGCGGCCCCGCCGTGATCCGGGTGCTGGGCAGCACGCCCGATGACCAGATCCCCCAATATTACATCACGCTGCTCACCGCGATCCGCACCGCCGAAAAAAACATCAAGATCACGGCCGCCTATTTTGCACCCACCAAGCAGGAAATAGAGAGCCTGATCGAAGCGGCCAGGCGGGGCGTGGATGTACGGCTGCTGCTGCCGGGGCGCAGCGACTCAGGCTTGTCCATCGCCGTGGCCCATTCGCATTATTCCGACCTGCTGGAAGCGGGGGTGAAAATCTACGAGACTGACCGGTTCATCCTGCACTCCAAGACGGTGGTGATAGACGGCGTCTGGTCGGCGATCGGTTCGTCCAACTTCGATCACCGCAGCGTCATCTACAATGACGAGGTGGATGCCGTGGTGCTGGGCAGCGATGCGGCGCAGGAGATGGAAGACCTGTTCCAGGCCAGCCAGGCCGACGCCCGGCCCATAGAGATTCGGGCCTGGAAAAACCGCCCCATCTGGCCGCGGCTGAAGGAGCTTTACGCCCTGGCCTGGGAAAACCTGCTGTAAATCGGGCCGTATCACGACTTTGTCGTACGCTATGGCACTTTCTGCGCCAAAATGTTAGGCAGCGCCGGAAATTCATTCTGGCAAAAACGGTCCCATGTCTCCTTCCGATCTGTCGCGTGCGTTGTTGCGTTATTGCGAACCCAGTGCGCGCCGCGCCATTTTCGAGGTGGTCATCACCCTTGTTCCGCTGTGCCTGCTGTGGGCGGCGATGTGGCTGTCGCTGGATGTGGGCTATTGGCTGACCCTGCTGCTGGCGGTGCCGGCGGGCGGCTTGCTGGTGCGGTTGTTCATCATCCAGCATGACTGCGGCCATGGCGCCTTTTTCCGCAGCCGCGCGGCCAATACCTGGACCGGGCGGGTGCTGGGTGTGCTCACCATGACGCCTTATGAATATTGGAAGCGCAATCACGCCGGCCATCATGCCACCTCCAGCAACCTGGATCGTCGCGGTACCGGCGACATCGATCTTCTGACCGTGGAAGAGTATCGCGCCAGATCCTGGTGGGGACGCGTCAGCTATCGCGTCTATCGCAGCGCCCCGGTGATGTTCGTGATCGGCCCGGCCTGGCTGTTCTTCCTGCAGCACCGGCTGCCTTTTCACCAATGGCGCGACGGCTGGGGGCCCTGGATCAGCACCATGGCGACCAATGCCGGGATCGCGGCGCTGGTGGCGGGCATGATCGCGCTGGTGGGGTGGGCGCCGTTCGTTATGGTGCATGTGCCCATCATGGCGATCGCCGCTTCCATGGGCGTGTGGCTGTTCTATGTGCAGCACCAGTTCGAGGATGTCGCCTGGGCACGCACCAAGGGCTGGTCGCATCATGACGCGGCGATGAGCGGCAGTTCCCATTATGACCTGCCGGGGCTGCTGCGCTGGTTCAGCGGCAATATCGGCATTCATCACATTCATCATCTCAACAGCCGGATTCCATTCTACCGGCTGCCGCGGGTGCTGCGCGATCATCCCGAGTTGAAGGAAGTGGGGCGGTTGACCTTGAAGGACAGCCTGAAGACCGTTCCGCTGTCGTTGTGGTGCGAGCAGCGCGAAAAGCTGGTCTCTTTCCGGGCGGCGCTTTCGAGCTAAGGCAGCAGCGAGATCGAGGTCTGCAGGTGGATCACCTGCAGATTGTCGCCGTGCGCCAGGGTGAACGCCACCTGGTCGAAGCTGGGTTTGCGCAGCCTAGGACGCACGTCGCGGGAAAAGCCGAACGGTTCCTTCGGCAGGCCCAGCCAGGTCATGTCCATCTCGCCATCGGCATTGATGTCCTGGAATGTTTCGATGGCGTAGCGGCCGGGCGCGATGCCATGCAGGACGACCGTCATCTCCGTGCCGGTGGCTTTCACATCCGCGGCCGCGACAGGCTTGGAATTGTCATCGGGATAATGTGCCCGGTCATAAAGGACCAGGCGCAGCATGCCGCCGGCGGGAGAGAGATTCTCGATCCGGATGGTCAGTTGGGCGCTGGGCGCCGGTTGGGCCTGGGCGGCCAGGGCCATGGCGAAGACCCCGGCGGCGAGGCCGGGAAAGGTCCAAAGCTTGCGGTTCAAAAGGCCCAAACTGATTTAACCTTGTAGGCCAGCCGCGAAAGGCGGCCGGCTGGATGGGCGCTGATCAAGCGCGATAAAAACGGCAATTGGAAGTCCATTCCTTTAAGCTGTACCGGGACTGTCGCCGCCTGCTGCTTTGGTCCATGCTGAACCTTATTGCGAAGGCGCGTATCCGAAACCGGTGCCCGTCCCAATTGTTCCATTTTCGATTGCGTGTGTCCTGACATAGTTCGTACGCCCGGGTGCAGATTGCGCGTTTTCGCCGTCCTGACATTGGCCTGCCTGTTCCTTGCCGCAGGTTCGCGCCCCGTGCCGGCGCAAGGCTGCGACCTGGCGGCGAAAGACGTGCGGCTGGCGGGGGCCGGCTGTGCCGTGGCCTGGTTCGACGCCAATCTGCGGCTCAACGAGATCCAGGCCGTGGGAACTGCCGAGAGCTACAAGCTGCAACCCAGCAAGGAGATGATGTCGCTGATCAGGATGGGCTCGGACGCCGATGCCCAGGCGCTGGATTACGACCATCCCCCGATCGCCGCGCAACTGGCGGCCGGCGCGCGCTCGCTGGCGTTCGACGTGGCCTATGATCCCAAGGGCGGGCTCTACAAATATCCGGCCGGCGCCTCGATGGCCGGGGAGCTGGTGGCGGCGGACTATATCGCCGCCATGGCGACACCCGGCTTCAAGGTCATCCACATCCTGGATATCGATTTCAATTCCAGTTGCGTCAGGCTGACGGACTGTTTGAAGGCGGTGGCGATCTGGTCTCGCGCCAATCCCCGCCACCTGCCGCTGGTCATCGCCTTGCGCAGCAATGACGAGCGCACGCCGATGCCCGGGGCCACCCGGCCTTACAAGTTCGACGCCGCCACTTTTGATGCGCTGGACGCGGAGATCCGCGCCGCGTTCAAGCCCGAGGAAATGATCACGCCGCAAATGGTGCAGGGCAGCTATCTCACCCTGAAAGAGGCGGTGGCGGCGGGCAATTGGCCCAAGCTGGGCGCGGTGCGGGGCAAGGTCCTGTTCCTGCTGGACGACAAAAAGGAGAAAGTGGCGCTTTACCGGGGCGCGCGCGTCGCTGGAAGGGCGGGCGATGTTCGTGGCCACCGACGACAAGTCGCCGGCCGCCGCTTTCACCACCATCGACAATCCCGCCAGGAACTCCAACGACATCATCGCCCGCGTCAAGGCGGGGCTGATTGTGCACACCTATGCCGATGCCGACACCCGTGAGGCACGCAAGAACGACACGCTGCGGCGGGACTGGGCGTTTGCCTCGGGCGCGCAGGTCATCTCCACCGACTTCCTGGTCGCCAACAAGCGGATCGGCAAGTACCAGGTGCGCGTGCCGCAGGGCCATATCGCGCAATGCAATGTGCAGCTTTCGCCGGCGCGGTGTGGCGGGTTGGACCTGGAAGCGGGCGGCGCGGCGGGAGCGGGACAGCCATGATGCGCGAGCGTTGCGGGGACAGGATGGGGCGCGTATACGGGAGCGGTAACACTTTCGCGCTGCGTGGGGGAGGGCGAAGGGTGACACACCTGTCGTGCGCGGTTTTGGCTTTTGTCCTGGCGTTCGGGTTCGCGAGCGCCATGGCGCAGCCGGCCGATCCGCCGCAGCCCGTGACGCCCGATGCCACGCACCAAGACACCAATGCGAGGGCAAAAGCGGATATCACCGCGGCGCGCGAGCAGCAGCGCACCACGGCGGCGACACGCCAGCAGATCCAGGCCATCCGTGCGGCGTTGCGCGCCCGGCTGGCGGCCATGCATCGCTAGGATGGGCGGGGTGAGAAAAAGCACAGACAAGACTGCGCCGTTCCGCATCGCCGCGGGGCTGCTGTTGTGCGTAATTGCCATGGGCGCCGTGCCGGCTGTCGCGCAGGACCGGGCGCCGGGTGACACAAGCGTCAGCCTGGGGACGGGACTGGATTATTCCTCGGGCCGCTATGGCAGCGTAAGGGCCACCAACATCCTGGTGGCGCTGACGGATGTGACGGTCAAGACGGGCGACTTCCAGTTCACCGCGGCGCTGCCTTACGTCACCATCATCGGGCCGGCCTTTCTGGTGGTGGGCGCCGGCGGGGTGCCGGTGGTGGTCAATCCGGGGCGCACCGCCAACAAGGAACGCAAGGGCCGGGGCGACCTCAATCTCAGCTCCACCTATTCGGTGCCGTCGGATTTGACCGGCAATTTCTAGGTGGACCTGACCGGCCGCGTCAAGTTGGCCACCGGCGACGAGGGGCAGGGCCTGACCTCGGGCGAAACCGATTTCGGATTTGCGGTGGACGTGTCGCGCCAGATCGGCAATTGGGCGCCCTTTGTGTCGTTCGGTTACCGGGTGCCGGGCGCGCCCACCGCCTATTCGCTGGTCAGCGCGCCGTCCTTTTCCGCCGGCACCAGCTATCAGATTGGCGATCGCTGGCTGGCGATCGCGTCCTATGATTTCGACGGCACCATCAGCTCGACCCTGGCGGACAGCCAACAACTTTTCGGTTCGATCAGTTGGGTGGCGACCGACAGCCTGACCTTCACCACCTATGCCGAGTACGGCCTGTCCAGCGGCGCGCCCAAGGGCGGCGGCGGGTTACTGGCAAGCTGGAAGGTGATGTAGCGGCGCTTTAGGCGGGCGCCCCCGGAAATCAAGCCCGCTTTTGTCAATTTATCCCTTGCGGTTCCAGCGCCATACCCCATCTTTCGGCGCGGGTATTCGCCCCGGAGGAATCTTATGTCGATTTGGAAACAGCTTCCCAAGTTTGCCGCCATCGTGGCGATTGCCGCCGGCCTTGCCGGCTGCGGCGTCAACACCATTCCCACCAAGGACCAGGCGGTGAAAGCCCGCTGGGCCGACGTGCAGGCCGCCTATCAGCGGCGCAACGACCTGATTCCCAACCTGGCCAACACCGTGGCCGGCTATGCGGCGCAGGAAAAATCCGTGCTGGTGGCGGTAACGCAAGCGCGCGCGAGCGCCACGCAGGTGAAGGTGGATGCCTCCACCATCACCGATCCGGCCAAGTTTGCTGAATTCCAGGCGGCGCAGGACAAGCTGTCGGGCGTGCTGGGCCGGTTGATGATGATCACCGAGAATTATCCCGACCTGAAGTCCAACCAGAACTTTCTGGCGCTGCAGTCGCAACTGGAAGGCACTGAGAACCGCATCGATATTTCGCGCCGCGACTATAATGCGGCGGTGCAGGACTATAATACCGAGCTGGTGACGGTGCCCGGTTCGCTGTGGGCTGCGACTTTCTACAAGAGCTACAAGCAGGCGACGCCGTTTGCCGCCAGCGCCGCGGCCCAGTCCGCGCCGGTGGTGAGTTTCCCCGGCGCCGCGGCGCCCGCGCCTGCGCCGGAAGCGGCCCAGCCCGGCACGACCAAGCCGTAAATGACGCGGCTGGCTGCGGCCTTACTCGCATTCTTTGTCCTTCTAACGCCCGCCTGGGCGGCGCCGAAATTTCCGGCGCTGACCGGGCGGGTGGTGGACAATGCGAATATCCTGTCGAGCCAGACCAAGGCCAGCCTGGATGGAAAGCTGGCGGCGCTGGAGCAGAAGACCTCGCGCCAGCTTGTGGTCGTCACCATTCCTTCGCTGGGCGGTTATGAGATTTCCGATTACGGCTATCAGTTGGGCCGGGCCTGGGGTATCGGGCAGAAGAGCCTGAACAATGGCATCCTGTTCATCGTCGCGCCCAATGAGCACAAGACCCGCATCGAGGTGGGCTATGGGCTGGAGCCGATTGTCACCGATGCGTTGTCGTCCGTCATAATCCAGAGCCGGGTGCTGCCGTCGTTCCGAAAGGGTGATTTCAATGCCGGTGTGGAAGCAGGCGCCGACGCGCTGATCGAACAACTGTCGCTGGAGACGTCGGAGGCGGAGAAGCGTGCCGCGGCGGCTGCCGAGCGACGGCCGCAAGGAGACAGCGGCGGCGGCGGGCTGCTGGGGTTCCTGATCGTGCTGTTCATTTTCTTCATGATCGCGCGGGTGTTCGGCGGCTGGGGCCTGCTGCCTTTCTTGTTGATGGGCGGCGGCGGCGGTGGCCGCGGCGGCGGATGGTCCGGCGGCGGCGGTGGCGGTGGCTGGTCGGGCGGCGGCGGCGGCAGCTTTGGCGGCGGCGGCTCTTCGGGGAGCTGGTAGGATGGGCAGGCGATGCTGAACCAAAAAGAGCGCGAGCGCATCAGCGCCGCGGTAATCCTGGCCGAGAGCAAGACCTCCGGCGAGATATTCTGTGTACTGACCAAGCGCGTGTCGCGCTACCGGGAGATTCCGCTGCTATGGGCGACATTGGCGGGCTTTCTGGTTCCGCCGCTGCTGGTGCTGGCGGGTCTGCACCGGTTGGCACTGGCCAGCATCTTCACAAGCTGGACCGACGAATCCGTCCGCGCCATGGAAGGGTTGATCCTGCGGGTGCTATCCACCTACAGCCTGGTGCAGGCGGGGGTGTTCCTGATCGTCGCCATCATCGTGGCCGTGCCGGCGGTGCGTCACATTGTGACGCCGGGGCCTTTGAAAAGCCACCGGGTGCGGGAAATGGCGCGGCGGCATTTCGTGTCGGTCGGCTGCCGGCTGTCAGACGCCGAACCGCATATCCTGATCTATGCCTGCCTGACAGACCGGCGGGTCGAGCTGGTGGCGCATGACAATATCCACAAGGCGGTGGGCGAGGGGCCATGGAATGCGGCGGTGGCGGCGGTGGTCGAGGGCATGAAGGCCGGAAAGCCCGCTGACGGCTTTGTTTCGGCCATCGAGATCTGCGGCGCGGCGCTGGCGCAGCACTTCCCGCCGGACGGGGTGCCCAAGAACCGTTTGCCCAATACCATCCTCGAGACTTAAGCTTCCCAAAAAATAACCGGAGGGTACTGACATGCTGAAATATCTTGCGCCCGCATTGTGTCTGTTGGCTGCGCCCGCGCTGGCGCAGGGCATGAGCATCAAGAAGCTCGACCCCGCGCTGGATGGCGTGATCGCGCCCGGCACCAAGATCGAGAAGGTGGCCACCGGCTTCATCTTCATCGAAGGGCCGATGTGGAAGGACGGCAAGCTGTGGTTCTCCGACGTGCGGATGGACAAGGTGCGGACCTTCGATCCCAAGACCAACAAGGTGACGGTGATCCTGAACGACTCGGGCGGGATGAAGAACGCCCCGCCCACCGCCAATTTCGGCTCCAACGGCATGATCACCGACAAGGACGGTTCGATCCTGCTGACCCGCATGTATGCCGGCACCATCGAGAAGATGGACGACAAGGGCGGGCTGAAACCGTTCCTGTCCAAGTATGAAGGCAAGCGCTTCAACAGTCCCAACGACCTGGTGTTCACCGCCGATGGCGCGCTGTGGTTCACCGATCCGTCCTTCGGCCTGGCCAAGATGGACGCCGATCCCAAGAAGGAACTGAAATACAATGCGGTGTGGCGCTATGCCGGCGGCAAGCTGACGCCGGTGATCACCGACATGACCCAGCCCAATGGCATCGGTTTTTCGCCGGACGGCAAGACGCTGTATGTGTCCAATTCCATGCCGCAAATGTATGTCCGCGCCTATGACGTGGCGGCGGACGGCAAGCTGTCGAACATGCGCAAGCTGATCTCGTGGCCGGGTACGGCGCCGGATGTGCCCGATGGCTTGAAGGTGGACAGCGCAGGCAACGTCTGGGTCACCGGCCCGGGCGGGCTGCACATCATCTCGCCCAAGGGCAAGGTGCTGGGCCAGATCGTGATCCCGGAGACCGTCGCCAATGTCGGCTTCGCCGAGGACGGCAAGACGGTGTACCTGACCGGCTCGACCAGCCTGTACCGGCTGAAGTCCAAGATCGCGGGCGAGATCCCAATGTATTACCGCAAGTAGCTACTGCGGCGTCAGCTTCAGCAGCTTGGAGCCCAGCGGGGTATTGTTGGTGATGGAGCCGCCGCCGGAGTCGCTGAGGACATAGACCGCGCCATCGGGACCAACGCGCACGTCGCGCAGGCGCATCTTGACCTCGGTGAGCAGCGGTTCTTCGTTGACGACCTTGCCGTTCGACAGGGTCAGGCGTTCCAGGGCGTTGCCGCGCAGGGTGGCGACAAAGACGCTGTTCTTCCATTCGGGGAACAGGTCGCCCTTGTAGAAGGCCACCTGTGATACGCCCGGGGAGGGCGACCAGTAATAGACCGGCTCCTCGATGCCCGGTCTGGACGCTTCGTTGTCGCCGGTCGGGTTGCCGGGATAGTCGATGCCGTGGGTGACGACGGGCCAGCCGTAATTGGCGCCGCGTTTGACGAGATTGAGCTCGTCGCCGCCGCGCGGGCCGTGCTCGGTCTCCCAGATATTGCCGTCATTATCCACGGTAAGGCCTTCCTGGCTGCGGCCGCCGATGGCCCAGATTTCGGGATAGGCGCCGTCCTCTTTGTCTTTGGGGCCGGTGAAGGGATTGCCCGGCGCCGGCTTGCCCTCGGTGGTGATGCGCAAGATCTTGCCCAGATGGGTGTCGAGGGTCTGCGCCACCAGCCAGGGATAGGAACCGCCAGTGTCGCGGTCGCCGATGGTGATGTAGAGATAGCCGTCCTTGCCCATCACCATGCGCCCGCCGCTGCGCGAGCCGATGCCTGTGCGGTTGTCGTTCGGGGTCTGGGGGCGGGCCTTGAAGATCACCTTCACGTCTCTGAGCGCATTGGCCGCCTGGTTGAAGGTGGCGCGCGCCACCTGGATGCCGCTGATCATGCCGCGGTCGAAGCCGAAGAAGGTGAAATAGATGCGGTGATTGCTGGCGAATTTTGGGTCCAGCACCAGGTCGAACATGCCGGTCTGCGGCCAGCCCTGCGCCAGTCCGTCCACGCCGGCGACGGGCGGGGCGATGTTTCCATCGGGTGAAATCACCCGCAAGGTGCCGGGCAGTTTCTCGGTGACCAGGAACTTGCCGTCCGGCAGGAAACCCAGGGCCCAAGGGGCGTGCAGGCCGGCGGTGATTTCAGTCAGCTTGTAGGGCGCGGTCTTGTGATAGGGCGCGCGGGTCTGTCCGGGAAAGGCCGGCTTGTCCCGGACATTCTCATTGACGCGGCTGTCCACCGGCTTTCCTTCCACCAGCGCGGTATAGTCCGGTTTGTCGGCAACGACGGGGGCCAGGGGCGGCGGCGTGGCCGGGGTCTGGGCCAGCACGCCCACTCCAAGGATTGAGGTGGACATCAGGCAAACGATTGCTGCGGCAAGGCGGCGGTTCATGGCGTCTTCCTTATGATGGTTCAGCGCGGCTTGTTCAGCACCGCCAGCAGAGGTTCGGCATTCTCATTGGCGGCATTGGCGGCGAAGGCGTTCTTGACCGCCATGTCGCGCGCCACGCCGATGATCATCAGCTCCAAGGGCGCGGCGCCGGCCTTGAAGCTTTTGGCCTGGCCCAGATCCACCGGGATTGCGTCGCCCTTCTTGATGGCCACGGTTTCGCCGTTCACAGTCACGCTGCCTTCGCCGGAGATCACGTAATAGGCCTCGCTGAGATCGGCGAGATTGGTGGTGCCGGTGTCGCCGCCGGGCGCGATCAGTTCATGATCGACGTAAGACCAGGGGGAATAGAAGACGCTGGGGCCCAGGGCGCGGCGGCGCTGGACCTTGCCGCCATTAGGGGCAGGTTTGAGCAGCGATTTTTCCAGGCGCATGGTGATGAATTGCGGGATCGGGTCTTTGGCTGCGCCGACGCGGTCGTCGCCCAGGTTGAAGGCGTCATAGACCTTGGAGGTGCCGACATTGATGTTCATCCACTCCACGTCATGGTCGGTGGGATTGTAGATGGCGTGGGAGGAGCCCATGCGGTCGGGGGCGCCCACCGTGCCCTTGAGCAGGGAGGTGCGGCCATTGACGGTGAACTCGGCCTCGCCGTCGAAGATCACGAACATCTCTTCGCAGTGATTGTGGAAGTGCTGGCCGATGCCGCCGCCCGGATGCAGCACGCCGCGGTGCAGGAAGATGAAGTTGGTGGAGAGGGTCTTGTCGTTCATCAGGGCGCCGAAATTCATGGTGCCTGCGCCGTCATGCACCGCCTTGAGATTGGCGGTCTTGGCCGGATCGTAATGGGTGATGCGCGGAGCGAGCTGGGCATGGGCCGCGGTCGCGGCCAGCAGAAGACCGGCAGTCAGAGCCAGGCGTTTCATGGAAGTCTCCCCGGGTTTTATGATTTTTTTCCAGCACCCGGGGCGAGGATAGCATGTCCGCAGCCACCGGCCACAGCCGGAAAATCGCCCTGCCGGGCGGGCCGGACCCGTGCTAGGGTTGGGCATGGCAGACACACCAAAAGCCCCGCCCGGCGCCCGCGCCCTTGCCGCCACCACGGCATCGGACCAGCGCACCCGCATGGTCCTGGACCAGGTCGAGAAGGAGCGGGTGGCGAGCGACGCCAAGACCGTGCGGCTGAAAGCGCTACGCCTGGCCAAGGAAGCCGAAGAGGCGGCGGCCAAGGCCGCTGCGCCGGTGAAGGCGAAAGCCAAGAAGAAAATCCTGAAATAGTGCGAGGCGGCCTGGTGCTTGTCTCGTCGCCGCTGGCTCCCTGACGCGCGGGCCTTAAGTCGCTGTCGCGCGGCCCGCTTGTCATTCGTATAGCCCGCATTGCGGGCTATACGAATGGTGCCGGGTGCAGGATTTGAACCCGCGACCCCCTGATTACAAATCAGGTGCTCTACCAACTGAGCTAACCCGGCCAAAGCAGGCCGAGGAATTACCACAGCTCCCGTTAATGGCAAGAAAATCACGCGCGCTTGTTCCAGCCGCAGAAGGGGCAGGGCAGGCTCCGCCGGGCGCCTGCGCCCTGCTGGATGACCTGCCACATGTTCATGGCGGCAGCCCTGGCGCAGTTTCGCGAGGCGCTGGATGCGCTGGTCTAGGGGCTAAGGAGTGCCCGCCGCGCGACAGCGCCGGCGGCAAAACGATCCGGGGATCGTTTTGAGCGACGTGCGCCCTGAGCGTAAGCGAAGGGCCGGAGGCGGGCGCGGCGCAAGGTTGGGTGATCCTGTGCAGCGGCTGCAAATCGGCTAACCTGTCCTGAAGAGGGCGCGGCAAGCGCTAGGAGGAAGACGCATGTTTCATTCCCGCCGCGGCTGGATGGCGATGGCCAGTTTGGGCATGGCCGGTTTGCTGGCCAGTGAGCGGGGGAGCCGCGCGCAGCCGTCGGGGCGGGCGCTGGCCGATCCGCGTTCGGCGATCAAGATCACCAGGCTGGAGATCATTCCGGTTCATTCGCTGCGCTCCATCTTCGTCAAGATGCATACCGATGCCGGCATTGTCGGACTGGGCGAAGGCACAGTGGAAGGCAAGATCGAGACCGTGGTGGCGGCGATCCGGCAGTTGGAGCCGTATCTCAAGGGCAAGGATCCGCGCCAGCCGGCACATCACTGGCAGGCGATCTACCGCCACGCCTTTTACCGCGGCGCCGTCATCCTGTGCAGTGCGCTATCGGCGGTCGATATCGCCATGTGGGACATCAAGGGCAAGGCGCTGGGGGTGCCGGTCTATGACTTGCTGGGCGGGCCGACGCGCGACCGCATCAAGCTTTATGGCCAGGCCGAAAGCGTGGAAGAGACAAAAAGCCATGTGCTGGCGGAAGGCTATGTCTCGATGAAGACCAGCGTCAGCTCGAGCCGCGGGCGGCTGTCGCGGGCGAGCGAAAATCCCTATTTCATTGACGGCTTTGTCGAGAAGGTGAAGGCGATCCGCGAATTGGTGGGGCCGGATTTCGACCTGGGGATCGAGATGCATGGCGAGCATGAGCCGGCGGCGGCGATGCAGATCATCAAGGCGCTGGAGCCGTTCCGGCCCTGGTTCTTCGAGGAGCCGATCCAGTTCCAGAATCTGCCGCTGATGGCGGAGATGGCGAAGAAGACCACGGTGCCGTTTGCCACCGGCGAGCGGATGGTGACCAAGTGGCAGTTCCGCGACTTGCTGACGGCCGGAGCGGCGCAGTTGCTGCAGCCGGACATTACGCATACCGGCGGCATCACCGAGTTGAAGGCGATCGCAAGTCTGGCGGAAGCCTTCTCGGCCAACATGCTGCCGCATGCCAAGGAGGGCATGATCGGCTTTGCCGCCTCGATGCATGTGTCGGCCAGCATTCCCAATTTCCTGGCGCATGAAGTGCCGAGCCTGCAGGCGGTGAAGGGCGGGCCGCCGAACGTGGATCGCAGTCCGCTGGGCAAGAGCTATATCAAGACGCCGATGGTGATGACGGGCGGGTCCATCCTGCTGAAGGGCAATATTGATGGGCCGGGCCTGGGGATCGCGCTGGACGAGCACCTGATCGACAATGAGCGCGGCATTCCCGAATGGGAATTTCCGGAAATGTGGGATGCGGTGGACGGGTCGGTGCGCGACCACTGAACGCGGCGCCGTTAGGCGACCATGCGTGCCTTGATATAGGCGGTGAGGTCGCCGACGGTGCGGACGCTGACCAGCTCGGTCTCGTTCATTTCGATCTTGAATTCGTCTTCCAGATCCATCAGCAGCTCGAAACGGTCGAGGCTGGAGACGCCGAGATCGTCCACCAGCAAGGCGGTGGCTGTGAACCGTTCGGGGTCCAGCATCAGTGATTTTTGGAGGACCGCGATGACGCGGCTGGAGGTTTCCATCCCGGCCAAGCTAGCAGGGATTTGCCGAGGCGTCCGGTTTATTTAGCGGCGGCTCTGGCCACCGCGCCAGCGGGCAACGGTTTCTTCCAACTGGCGGCGGTCCATGTTGGGCGTGGCCCAGCGCTGGGTGAAGTCTTCCTGACCGATGGCGGGCAGGCAGGAGGCCGGCAGGTCGCGGAAGCGGATGCGCATGGGCATGGCGGCGCCGCGGCCCAGCACGATGGCTTCACGGTCGGCCAGCAGCGGCAGATATTCCAGGATGCCGAAGGTGGAGTCGTGGACGTTGGCGCGCATCACCCGCTGGTCCACTTCGGTGGCAAGGCGCATGGCCAGGATGGTGCTGCATTGTGACAGGATGGTGGGGTCGAGCTCGGACGGGCGCTGGGTGACCAGCGCCAGGGCGATGCCGTATTTGCGGCCTTCCTTGGCGATGCGGGCCAGGGCCTGGCGGGTGGGGTGAAAGCCCTTGCGGTCGTCGGCGGGGATGTAGCGATGGGCTTCCTCGCAGACCAGCAGCACCGGCAGGCCGCCTTCGCTCCAGACGGCGAGGTCGAAGGTGAGGCGGGCGATCAGCAGGATCACCACGTCGAGGATTTCTTCCGGCACGGTCGCCAGCTCGACGATGGTGAGGGGGCGGCCGTCATTGGGGATGCGGAAGAGCTGGGCCAGCACCTCCACCATGTTGTCTTCCATGTTGGGGTTGCCGAACATGAAGCTGTAGCGGGGATCGGTGGTGAGGGTTTCGATGCGCGCCTTGAGGCGGCGATAGGCGATGGTGGGATGGGGGCGTTCCAGCTTGCCGAGCTGTTCGTCAATGAAGGCGATCAGGTCGAAGAGGCGGAAGGGGGTGGGCGCGTCCACCGAGGCGGCAGTGGGTTCATAGACGCGGCTGCGCACGCGGCCGCCGGCGGCCTCGCTGTAGCGCTTCTTGGCGAAGAGGATGGCGTCGTAGAGAATTTCGACCTGGGAGTCGTAATGGTCGTCGCGGCTGGTCAGGACGTGGCGCAGTTCCTGGAAGTTCAGCAGCCAGAAGGGCAGGTGCAGGCCTTCGGCGCTGATCACTTCGGCCTGGGCGCCGAAGGCGCGGCCATATTCGCCATGGATGTCGAGGACCAGGACATGGGCGTGCTTGTGCGCCGCCAGCGCCTGTTGCAACACGCAGGTCAGGGCGCTGGACTTGCCGCAGCCGGTGGTGCCGACGATGGCGAAGTGCTTGGAGAAAAGATCGTCGGAGAGAAGGCGCGCCGGTACGGCGGGGTCCTGGTAGAGGGTGCCGACTTCGATGGTGGCGGCCGGGACCTGGGAATAGACAAGCGTGAGATCCTGGCGGTCGGAGAGATAGGCCTCGTTACCGATGCAGGGGAACTGAGCGACGCCGCGGCGGAAGGAAAGGCGGGCGCCGTCGAGGGCGAGCTGGCCGACCAGCAGCAGGTCCACGATCACTTTTTCGCCGGAGGCGGAGGACGAGACCTGGAGGGCGGAGATGACGCCGATGACGATGGCGTTCTGGGTGAGGATCTTGGCGAGGCAGCTGATCTCGGCGCGTGGGGCGGCGCCGTCAATCAGTTCGATCTGGGCGAGGCAGCCGGCAACGCTGACGATGCGGCCGAGCTTGACCGGCGTGGTGCGCGGCGCGGGGCCCAGCGGCGCGGGGCGGACGGGAGCGGGCGCAATGGGCGCGGGCGCAACGGATGCGGGTGCAACGGGCGCGGGTGCGGCGGGAGTCAGCGGCGCAGGCGCGGGCGGACGCGCCGCCAGCGGCGGCATCGGCGCAGCAGGTGTTTGCCAGACCTCGTTCAAACCGGACCCCTTGTTAGGGGCGCAATATGAAGGAGGGCGGGTTAAGAGGGCATAAAGGCTGGGGAAATGCCGGAAAAGCGGCGGGTTTTGGGGGGGGGCGTTGGCGCCGGCCGGGCGAGGGGTCTATTCTGGGTTCCGGGGGGACGGCATGGATCGGTGGATCATCGTCGGCGCGGTGTTGGCGATATTCGCCAGCCTGGGGGTCGGCGGCTGGTATTTCCAGCGCGGCGTACAGCAGACCACCAACATCTGCGCCAATCCGGAAGCGCATTGCGGCGACGACCGGCGGCTGTGATTCAAGCGGTCTTGTGAGGGTGTTGACCGATTTTAAAATGAGCGTTGAAGTTTTCTCTCGGTGAGCCGATGCGCCCAGCGATCTTCACCGTCGGCCCGCGCAAGCGGGCTTTTCATTTTCCATACTCATACTGAGATCGGAACGGTGCGTAGCCCATAGCGATGAGCAGTCTCACTGACTTCCTTGCCGTCCCGTCATAGTCTATAAAAAATCGCATGACTTTGGGTCAAAGCGTAAAATCTGTTCTTCGTGGCATTGTTCCGCCGCTGGTATGGGATATCGCTCGGCAGCTTGCGCATAAAAATCGCATATATCGCTCATGGGAAGCTGCCGCGGTTGCTGCCGGCACCTATGACGATCTCCTAGTCAACCAGTTCCGAGCCGCGCGTCATAGCGAGGTCATTGACCTGAGCGACAATGCGCTGGCTTGGTTGATCGAGTTTATTCCAGGCCCGTCTTCCATTGTGGATTTCGGTGGGGCAACCGGCGAGGTTGGGACTGCGTTGCTCGCGACGGGGGCCGACATATCCTGCACCGTGGTAGAGAATTCCACCCTTGTTGAGCAGATGCGCGGCAGGGGCGGGCTGCGCTTCACCAGCGACATACCTCCATCGTGCGACATTTTCTTTACCAGCGGAACCCTCCAATTCTTGCCCGATCCATACGCTGCGTTGGAGCAGGGCTTTGCGTCGGCCAAACGGGCGGTGGTTCTGAAGCGTAACAATTTCAGTGAGCGTGAAGTCTTCCGCGTGCATCGCAGCGCGCTCTTCGAGAATGGCAGGGGCGCGATTCCACCAGGCTTCGAAAACCGGGTTATCTCTTACCCAACGCGGACCGTTGCAGAGAGCCGCGTCCGGCAGATCGCAGAATTGCATGGCTTCCGGCTTGTTGCGCGAACCCATGAAACGGACGGCGTTGCGTGTCCCGAAGACGGGGTTTATGGCGCCCAACTCGTCTTTTTAAGGCGGTAGGATTAGTTTCTGGCCAGCAAGATGGATGTCGCCGGTGGCGTGCTTCATGACATTGAGTTCGTACACTTAGTACCTGACTCAAAACCCGCTTATGGCGTGGTGAAGATGTATGTATAACGCCAGCGCTTTTCTTGCCCCGGCGCCAGGTCGATGGCGATATAAGGTTCGACAGACTGGACCTTGTCGATCGAGAAGATGTTGAGGCGGGTGATGGGCTGGTCGCCCGCGATGGTGACGCCGCCGCCGGTGGTGTCGCGGATGGCGATGTCGTAGTCGGCGGCGGTGTTGCTGAAGCCGGTGACCAGGAATGAGACGCGCTCCTTGAGCTTCATCGGCCGCAGATAGGTCAGGGTCTTGCCGTCCACCCGTATCAGGTCGGGCGGGGGCGGATTGGTGGCGACGGTCAGCGGGAAGGGAAAGGTGATCCGGGTGCCGGCATTGCCTTCTACCAGGCGCAGGAAGTTGTGGTCATAGACCGAGGTGTTGATCGGTTTGCTGCCGGTGTTGGTCAGGCGGTGCTCGATAATGAGCCGCGGCTTGCCCGGCTCCAGGCGGAGGATCTTTTCGTAGGTGTAGGCGGTTTCGCCGTTCTTCAAGGTCTGGATGAAGGTGACGCCGGTCTGGGAAGCGTTGACGGTCCACTTTCCGGCATCCTCGATTTTGTAGTGCCGGTAGTGATCATAGGGCTGGGTATCGGGCTGGCGCAGGGTACCGACGCCGATCTTGACGAACAGGCCGGGTTTGGCCGCGAAGTCCAGCGGGGCGAATTCCTCGGCCGGGCCGCTGGTGGCGCTGTCGGGACCGCCGACCACGACGCCATTGGCGTCATAGGTGTAGTCCAGAACCTCGGGGGCGGTGCGGTCGAACCAGGGGCCGTAGAATTCCCGGCCGTTGAGTTTGAGGCTGGTGACGACACCCGCCTGGTCGAAGCGAGTGCCGCGATAGAAGGCGTTGGGACCAGGGGGCGCGATATGGGCCACGATCTGGCCGTTGCCGATGGTGAGGCTGGGGGATGATTCCAGCAGATCGCTGACGGGGGCGCTGACTTTGGGCACGGGTTGTGCCGGCTGGGCGGCGGCCGCCGATGCCAGCAGCACACAAGCCGTTACGATCTTCCATCTCATGTGCGGTCGCCGGGGCCGTAATAGTCCAGGGTGTGGGTCCAGCTTTTGGTCTCGCCCGGCGCAATTTTGATGTCCATATAAGGCTCAATCCCCATGGTGGCGGGAATGGACCACCAGAGCAGGCGCGACACGGGCAGATCGGCGCGCATGCGCACGCCATAGCCGGTCTTGGTGTTGGTGACGCGAAAATCATTGTCGCTGGCAGAGGGGCCGAAGCCGGTCAGGTCGCTGGCGACCTGTTCCTGGCCGGTCAGGCCGCGCAGGTAGGTCATGCGCGCACCGTCGAACTTCACCACATCGGCCGGCATGGGACGGGCATTGGTCAGCTTGAAGGGCGCGACCAGTTCCACCGCGTCCTGGCCGGGGCTGATGGTCAGGAAGTGGTGGTTGTAGACGGTGGTGTCTATCGGCTTGCTGCCGGTGTTGGTGAGACGGTCCTCGATCAGCAAGGTCGGCTTGCCCGACAGCAGCCGCACGGTCTTGGTGAAGCGGTAGCCGTAACCGCTGGCATCGCCCGTCACGTTCTGGGTGAAGCGGATGCTGGATTTGGTGGCGCTGGTGGTGCGCTTGCCACCGTTCAGGACGGGATAGGTGTGGAAACGGTCATACTTTTCGGTGTCGCGCTTGAGGATGCCGACGCCGATCTTGAGGAAGCGGCCGCCGGGGCCCGCGGCGTCGAAGCCGTTCTCGCCGAATTCTTCCACCGGGCCTGCGGCGACATTGTTGTTGTGCGCCACCACGCCGTCCTGGTCATAGGTGAAGTTCTTCACCCCGGGCGAAGTCTTGACGAACCAATAGCGGCCATAGTCCTGACCCTTGTAGGTGATGTGGGTGATCATGCCGGCATGGTCGAAGCGGGTGGCGCGGTAGAAGCCGAACGGGTCCGGCAGATAGACCTTGGCCGAGACGATGCTGTTGCTGATGGTTTTGGACGGCAGATTGTCCAGGGCGCTGGCGGGCGAGGTTTCGGCGGGATTGGGCGGAATGAAGGGGGCGTTGCCTTGGCTGAAGGCGGCGGGCGCAAAGGCCGCGCCGGCCAGAAGCGCCAGGGCCAGGGTGGTCTTCTTCATTGTGGTTCTCCGCTTGGTCTATTTGGGTCCGAAGAAATCGTAGGTGTAGGTCCAGCGCTTGGTCTCGCCCGGCTTGAGGGAAATGGCGATATAGGGTTCCAGGCTGAAGGTCGGGGTGACGGACCACATATTGATCTTGGCGACGGCGGTGTCGGCGCGGATGCGCTGGCCAAAGCCGGTCTTGGTATTGGTGATGGTGAAGTCGTAATCGCTGACCTTGTCGCCAAAGCCGGTCATCAGGCTTTGGGTGGTCACGCCAGGGGGGATCGGCGCGAGGTAGCGGATGGTATTGCCGTCCAGCTTGACCAGTTCTGGCTGGAGCGGTTCGACCGAGCCCCAGGCGAAGGGCGCGGTGATCTCCAGATGCTCGCTGGCGGTGCTGATGGTCAGAAAGTTGTGGCAGAATACGGTCGTGACGATGGGCTTGCTGCCGGTGTTGGTCAGCACATGGCTGATGGTCATTTGCGGCTTGCCGGCCACCAGTTGCACGCTTTTGGAATAGCGATAGCCGTAGCCGGACTCCGGATCCTTGAGGTCCTGGGTAAAGCGCGCGCCGGTTTTGGTTGATTTGAAGGTGCGGGAGCCTTCGTTCAGCACCGGCCAGGTGGAAAATTGCTCATACTGGTCAGAGTTGCGCTTGAAGATGCCGATGCCGGGCTTGAGAAAGCGGCCGCCCATGCCGGCCTCATCAAAGCCCACGGGTGCGAATTCCTCCACCGGGCCGCTCATGTTGCAGCAGGCGCGTTCGGTGCGGGGCGGATATTGGCCGTTGTCGAGAGGGTCGATGACGAAGCGGTCGAACCAGTAGTTGCTGAAATCCTGGCCCTTGTAGGTGATGTGGAAGACGACGCCGGCATGGTCGAAGCGGGCGCCGCGATTGAGCTCGTTCTTTTCCGGCGGATAGACGCGGGCTGATAATAGCCCGTTGGAAATGTCCACATGGGCGAAATCTTCCAGCGCCGTGGCGGGCAGGGTGCCGGGAACAGACGCCGGTTGGGCGATCGCGGCCATGCCGGCGCCCAGCAGCAACGCCGCGGCGAACGCTGTGCGCTTCATGTCAGCCCTCGCCCGGGCCGAAATAATCGTAGGTATAAGTCCAGCGCTTGGTCTCGCCCGGCTTGAGCGCGATGGCGATATAGGGCTCCCAGCTCACATTGGTGCGGATGGACCAGAAGTTGATGCGACTCAGCGGCTGGTCGGCGCGGATGCGCTGGCCGAAACCCGTGGCGGTGTTCACAACCTTGAAGTCATAGTCGCTCGCGTCAGAGCCGAAGCCGGTGATGGGCGAGGTGACGGCTTCGCCCTCCTTGACCGCGCGCAGGTAGCGGAAGGTCTTGCCGCTGACTTCGGCGGCGCCGGGGGCGAAGGGCAGTCCGGCCTTGATGTCGAACGGCGCGGTGATAGAGACGTTTTCGTTGCCGGTGCTGAGAGTCAGGAAGTTGTGGCAATAGACCGAGGTGTCCAGGTCCTTCTTGCCGGTGTTGGTCAGGACATGTTCGATCTGCATCTGGGGCTTGCCGGGCACCAGGCGGACCGTCTTCACATAGGAATAGCCGTAGCCGGTTTCCTTGTCCGACAGGTTCTGGGTGAAGCGCACGCTGCTTTTGGTGGCGCTGACGCCGCGCTTGCCTTCGTTCAGGACGGGGTAGGCATGGACGAAGTCATAGGTCTGGACGTCGCGCTTGAGAATGCCGACGCCGATCTTGAGGAAGCGGCCGCCCATGCCGGCTTCGTCAAAGCCGATGGCGGTGAATTCCTCGACGGGGCCGGGGGCGCCGCTGACGGGGGATACGGTGACCTGGCCGTCCTGCCAGACAAAGTCGCGCACCAAGGGCGAATAACTGGAAAACCAGTACCCGCCATAGTCATGGTCCTTGTAGGTGGCATGGGCTACGACGCCGGCGCGGTCAAAGCGGGTGCCGCGGTAAAGCGCATGCTCGCCCGGCAGGTAGACCTTGGCCGAGACGATGCCGTTGGAGATGTTCTTGTGGGGCAGGCCGTCCAGGGTGGAGGCGGGAATGACGGTGGCGGCCGGCGGGCGGGTTTGGGCCAGCGCGGCGCCTGTGAGGATCGCGGCCGAACCCATTGCGGCCAAAGCCAATTTCTGCGTTTTGCGGAACATCACTTTATTCATTCTTGGCCCCTTTTGCTTCCCCCGCCGTCCCCTTGTATGAGGGACTGGCCGCCTGATCCTCACATTATATAGCAGAACATGAAACGCGTCCTCATCACTTCCGCCATTCCTTATGTCGCCGGGGTCAAGCATCTGGGCAACCTGGTCGGGTCCATGCTGCCGGCCGACATCTTCGCCCGCTTTTGCCGCAGCCGGGGTTACGAGACCCTGGCGATCTGCGCCACCGACGAGCATGGCGCGCCGGTGGAACTGGCGGCGCTGGAGGAGGGCACGCCCGTCGCCGACTATGCCGCCAAGTGGCATGGTGTGCAGAAGGAACTGGGCGACCGGTTCGCGCTGGACTGGGACAATTTCGGGCGCTCGTCCTCGGCGCAGAACCATGAGCTGACGCTGCATTTCGCGCGGGCGCTGTGGAAGAACGGCTTTCTGGAAATCCGGGTCACCAAGCAGGCCTACTCCCCCACGGACAAGCGCTTCCTGCCGGACCGTTATGTCATCGGTACCTGTCCACATTGCGGCTATGACCGGGCGCGCGGTGATCAGTGCGAAAATTGCACGCGGGTGCTGGATCCGATTGACCTGATCAAGCCGCGCTCAGCGGTGTCGGGCGCCGCCGATATTGAGATCCGCGATTCCACCCACCTGTTCCTCAAGCAATCGCAATTCGCCGACAAGCTGCGCGTGTGGGTTGACAGCCACAAGGCGGACTGGCCTTCGCTGGTCACGTCCATTGCCTATAAGTGGCTGGACGAGGGCTTGCAGGATCGCGGCATCACCCGCGACCTGGAATGGGGCATCCCGGTGCCGGACGACATTGCCGACGGCAAGCTGAAGGGCAAGGTGTTCTATGTCTGGTTCGATGCGCCCATCGAATATATCGCCGCCACCAAGGAATGGGCGGACAAGAACAGCAAAGGCGATGCCTGGAAAGACTGGTGGTACGGCGATGCCGCCAGGGACGTCACCTATTGGGAGTTCATGGGCAAGGACAATGTGCCTTTCCACACGGTGGGATTTCCGGTGACCATCATGGCGTCGGGCGAGCCCTGGAAGCTGGTGGACCGGCTGAAGGGCTTTAACTGGCTGAATTATGACGGCGGCAAATTCTCCACTTCGGGCAAGCGCGGCATTTTCATGGATGCGGCGCTGGACGTGGCGCCGGCCGATTACTGGCGCTACTACCTGATCGCCAACGCGCCGGAAGGCAGCGACAGCAATTTCACCTGGGAACAGTTCGCCGGCATCATCAACAAGGACCTCGCCGATGTGCTGGGCAATTTCGTCAACCGCGTCACCAAATTCTGCGTGGCGCGCTTCGATGGACAGGTGCCGGGCGAGGGCGAATATGGCGAGGACGAAAAGGCGCTGATCGCCGAACTGGACCGCCGCTTCGCGCAATATGCCGCCTTCATGGAAGATGTGGAATTCCGCAAGGCGATGGGCGAGATGCGCGCCATCTGGGTGGCGGGCAATGAATATATGACCCGCGCCGCGCCCTGGACCCATATCAAGACCGACCGCGCCAAGGCGGCGGTGGGAGTGCGCATGGGGCTGAACCTGATCCACCAATTCGCGCATCTGGTGTGGCCGGTAATGCCGTCCTTCGCAAAAACCATTCATGAATGCATCCAGCCGGTGGGCTATCGCGGCGGAGTGATTCCGTTCCCGGATGCGCCGATGGCCGAAGCGCTGGACGAACTGAAACCAGGCCAGCCGATCAAGGCGCCGGAAGTTCTGGTGGCCAAGATCACCGACGAGCAGATCGCCGAGTGGAAAAACAGGTTTGGTGGCGCCGGCAACTGACTTGCCTGAGTGCCGTCCGGCTTGGCATTTCCTGAATAATCACGGTTCTTAGCCGCGCCCGGCATTTTGACATTTCGTCAGTTTAAGCCGGTTTCATTGCCGTTTGGCCATGTCTAGGCGCCGGCGGCCTCAGCCGGTGTGAGCGCTTCCCAACCATTGGGGCCCAGCGCTTCCAGCGGCGAGAAGCGGATTTTGTAGTCCATCTTCTCGCTGCCGCGGACCCAATATCCCAGATAGACGTACGGCAGGTTTTGCGCCCGCGCCGCGCGCACATGATCCAGGATCATGTAGGTGCCGAGGCTGCGGGTGTCTTCGCCCGGATGAAAGAAGGAATAGACCATGCTGAGTCCGTCTTTCAGCCGGTCGGTGAGGGCGCAGGCCACCAGGGTACCGTCTTCCTTGCGGTATTCCACGATATGGGTGTCCACCGGCGTTTCCTCGACCATGGCGACATAGTCGAACAGGCCCATGTCTCTCATGCCGCCGCCGGGATGGCGCGAATCCAGATAGGTCCGCAGCAGCGCAAACTGCTCGCGGGTGGCTTCCGAGGTGACTTCGGCGCGGGCCAGGTCCTGGCCCTTGCGCTGGATGCGTTTCTGGTTGCGGCTGGCAGCAAATTCGCCGGCGCGGATGCGCACCGACACACAGGCCGAGCAGCCTTCGCAGGCCGGGCGATAGGCGATGGATTGGCTGCGGCGGAAACCGGAATGGGTGAGGGCTTCGGACAAAGGCTGGGCCAGGTTGCCGCCCAGGCAGGCAAAGACTTTGCGCTCGGTGCGGCCAGGCAGGTAGGGGCAGGGCCCGCCGGGCGTCAGGAAGAATTGCGGTATGCGTGTGTTGCGCTGGTCGGTCACTGGTCGTTGTTCATTGAAGTGGGGCCTGCCCGTGTCGCATCGAGTATGGCGCGGCCGGCGCCCAAGTGAAGTGGATTATTCGCTGTCCGCCCGCGTTTTTTGCTTGCAAGGCGCAGGGGTTAACGCCCGAAGCAGCCCGGTATTACTGGCCGGTATGGGTGGGCACCGGCGGGGCTTCGCGCATCAGCACGATGGAAAGGCGGCGGTTGGCGGAGGCATTGGGGTCTTCGGGCAACAGCGGCTCGGACCCGGCTTTGCCGGCGACTTCATAGATGCGGTCGCTGCCCAACCCGCCGGCCTGCAACAAGGCGCGGGCCTGGTTGGCGCGATTGGCCGACAATTCCCAGCTTGCGCCGGTGGCGGCGCTGTCATTGCCGCCGGTATGGCCGGCGGTCGAAACCCGGTTGGGCAGGCCGGCGACGATGCGGCCCACGGCCGCCAGGAGCTTGCGGGTGTAAGGCATGGGCTCGGTGGAGGCGTTCTGAAACATGGGCCGGCCGTCCTGGTCCACCAGATGGATGCGCAGGCCCTGGGGCGTGTTCTCGGTGATCACCTGGTGGGAAAGATTGGCGATATCGGGATTGTCCTGTATCGCCTGGTGGATGGCTTCGGCGGCATGGGCGAAGTCGCCATCCTGCGTCGAACGCGCATTGGAGTTGCTGGTGGAGTCCGAATTGGCGCCGCCTTCGGTCTGGCCGTCGGCCAAACCCTTGGTCGCCGAGGAAGGCGAGGGCGGAGACTGTTTCTGCATCACCGACTGGGCGCCGCCGGCACGGGCGCTGTCTTCGCCCACCACCTTGCCGCCCAGCACGCCGCCCGAGCCCGACACGGTCTGGGCGATGGACTGGGGCGCGAAATAGTCGGCGATGCCGCGTTTCTGTTCGGGAGAGGTGGTGTTGATCAGCCACATCAGGAGGAAGAAGGCCATCATCGCGGTCACGAAGTCCGCATAGGCAACCTTCCAGGCGCCGCCGTGATGGCCGCCATGCCCGCCCTTCTTGATCTTTTTGATTACGACCGCGTTATTGCCGGCCATGCCCGCCACCCGTTTAAATCACCCAGACAGGCCTTGCGGTCTTTTCGCCGCGTCGCCTAACCTTTGAGCGATCATGCACAATCCCCATTAACCGAGTGTGAAGCGGGCCTGCCAGGATTGGTATAGGGTGGCATATGGACTTTGATACCAAGGCTTTCCGCGACGCGCTGGGCTGTTTCCCCACCGGGGTCGCTGTGATGACGGCGGCCCCGCTGGCGAAAGCCAGCAATTTAAAAGAAGCTGCCGAAACGTCCCATATTGGGATCACGGTCAACAGTTTCGCCTCGGTGTCCCTCGACCCGCCATTGGTGCTGTGGTGCATCGATCGGCGTTCGCGCCGCTATCCCTATTTTGCCGAGGCGCCCGGCTTCACTGTTTCTATCCTCGCATCCGGTCACAAGGCGGTGTCGGCGCGGCTGGCGGGGCAGGGCGAGCACAGCCTGGACGGTATCGCGCTGGTTCCCACCAAGCTGGGACCGCCGGGCCTGGCCGATTCGCTGGCCATCTTCGAATGCGCACGCGAAAGCGTGCAGGATGCGGGCGACCACGCCATCCTGATCGGCCGTGTGCTGAGGTTTTCGCGCAATGACGGCGCGGGCGCCCCCCTGGTTTATTTCCGTGGACGCTATGGCGCGTTGGCGCAAGGCGAACCGCCGGCGTGACCGAAAGCGACTGATCGCTGGCGCCATTTCCGCCGTTGCCCACAACTAATTGCTGATTTTTCGGGCGTTCTATTGCATTGCAGCGCAGCGCAATAAAAACTTCACGATCTTGTAACCACGCCGTCACACAGCCTTGGGAAACCCCTGACTACAAACAATCAAAGGGGTCTTTTATGAAAATGCGTCTTCTCCAGGGTGCGGCGATCGCCGCCCTTGCCGCCGTCGTTGCGCCTTCCGCCTGGGGCCAGGGCAATGTCCAGGTGGCCGCTGCCGATACAGGCGGCCTGGAGACCGTCACGGTGACCGCGGAAAAGCGCGAGACGAACCTGCAAAAGACCCCCATCGCGATTTCCGTGATGACCTCGGACCAGATGACGACGCGTCATGCCGAGAGCCTGATCAGCCTCCAGGATGGCTCCATCCCGTCCTTGCGCGTTGCACCCTTCGAATCTCGCCAGTCCGCGCTCACTATCGGTATCCGCGGTATCGTTCCGTTCGACGCCAACCAGACCGCCCGCGACCAGGGTGTCGGCGTTTACATCGATGGCGTCTACCTGGGCCGCCAGCAAGGCATGAATGCCGCACTGTTTGACCTTGAGCGCGTCGAAGTCCTGCGCGGCCCGCAGGGCACTCTGTTCGGGCGCAACACCGAAGGCGGTGCGCTGAGCATCGTCACCAAGGCGCCGACTGGCGTGATGGGTAGCCGGATCACTGCCGGAGCTGGAAACTTCGGTTCTTACACCGGCGAAATACACCAGGATTTCCAGAAATTTTATGATATCTCGGTGAAAGTCGACGCGCTGGTCCAGCATCAGGATCCGACCACAAAGAACCCGTTAAGTGGCCAAGCTGGTTGGAACCAGTTTGACCGCAGTGGCATTCGCGTTTCCACCCTCTTTGAGCCGTCGGACAAATTCAGCGCTCTGATCGCGGCCGACTATACCCAAGATCAGAACACTCCATTTTTCAGCCAGTTAGTCAGCTATAACCCCTATGGCAAGCGCGTGCGTACCCTGGCTGAAGTAACAGCTGTGGCCAATGCTCCGGCCGGCACGATCAACCCGCTTGCGGCCCTGATGAAGGTCCGCACCGATCGCCAGGATGCCTCAGATATCGGTGCCGTGATGCAGCCCAGCGTCGACAAGACCCGCGGTGTCTCGGGCACCTTGAAGTACCAGGCCTTGCCCAACTTGGAGCTGCGCTCGATCACATCCGCCCGCGCCGTGACCGCCCACCAGGCGGACAATTCGGGCGTGGAAAGCCGCAGCATCTTCGCGCCTAACGCCAACTTCGGCCGCTACAGCCTGTCGGACCTTACGCAGGAACAGTTCAGTCAGGAGGTTCAGGCGATCGGTGATTTCGGTGACAAGTTCACCTATATCGTGGGTGCCTATTACTTCAGCGAACACGTCAGAGAAGAGGCCGCAACGCCGCTCACAAACACATGGAATGCCGACGGCAGCGCTTACACTATCCGCTCTGCCACCGGCACCTTCGGCACCGCGGCGATTACGAGTGCGACCCAAGGTTGGGAAACGGGCACCCGCTTTCTAACCCGTGGCAGTGAGGCCGCCTCCAACAGCGCCGCGGCTTTCGGCCAAGCCACCTATACCCCGATCGACACGCTGCACGTGACTGTGGGCGGCCGCTACACGCAGGATAAGCGCCACGGCACGCTCTACAAAGTCAACGGCAAGGCGGCGAACTTCCCGTTCAATTACGATAACAGTCGCTTCGACCCGATGGCGAACTTGGCTTACGACGCGGCCGAAAATATCAGCCTTTATGCCAAATACTCGACAGGCTACCGCGCCGGCGGCGCCAACGCGCGCTCAGCGACTTTCACGGCCTTTGGCGCTGAAGAGGTGGAATCCTATGAAATCGGCGCCAAGATGGATCTGCTGGACCGGCGTCTGCGTGTGAATCTGGCGGGCTACATGATGGATCGCAGTAATACCCAGACCGACTTCGACAATGTCGACACCATCATTGGAAGCCCGACCCAGGGCGCTCACACCGAGGAGACGCGTAACTCTCCGGGCATTTCGAAGATCAGTGGGTTCGAAGCCGATGTGACCGCCTTGATCACGGACGGCCTGTCGGCCGGCGTATCCTACGCCTACACAGACGTGGCTATCCCAGCTGCACCGTTCCCCTTCACTGGGAATACCGCGATCCCGCAGAACACGCCGTTCCCGGTGCGTCCGGTCTATACGCCGCAAAACGCGGCGTCAGGGTATATCGACTATGCGATGCCTGCAGGCAACATGACCTTCCGCTTCCACCTCGACGCGAATTACGCCAGCCAGCAATATTCTTTCCAGAGCGAGTACGCCGACGTGTCTCCGACTGCGAAGCTGGAACAGAGTGTATTAGAGAAGGTGGATCCCAGCTTCATCGTCAACGGCAATGTCACCCTGGCTGACATCGGCATGGGCGCTGGAGACGCGACGGCGAACCTTTCGCTCTGGTCGCGAAACCTGTTTAACGAGCAGCACATCTTCCGCAGATCGGTCGCGAACCGCGGTACGATCGGCGACTATGCCAACTTCAATCCCCCGCGCACCTTCGGCGTGGAACTGCGCCTGAAATTCTAGGGTTTATCCGCCACTCGCGACAGGCCGGCCTGAGCCGGTCTGTCGCGGCGGCGGTGGATAATAAAAGTCGTGATTTCCTGTCATTTTGCGGGATATCCACAGCGGCATTTTGACCCAAAACACCGTTTCTACCGTATCCGCGAACGGTATCCCTGATTTATCATAGTAACTTCATGCATACGTCGTTCCCACCGGCAGCGAAGTCCCGCGCAGAAGCGCATGGGATTTTCAAAAAGGGATTGATGAATATGAAGTTGGGGAAAATGGCGTTGATGACGGGCGTTGCCGCCATCACGATGACGGTGGGCGCTCAGGCCGCCAATGCGGCCGATAATGTGATCAGCGCCGCGGATCTTCCGCTGGTCCTGGCGCAGAATGTACCCCCTCCCGCCGGCGGCGGCATCGGCAATGGCGAACTGGCCGCGCGGGTCCAGGCGCTGGAAGACGCGCTGGCCAGCCGCGACGAGCGCGCCCGGAGCGACCGCACCCGCCTTTCCACCCTGGAGCAGCAATACAATTATGCCTCGCTGACCTACGACAATGGCCGCCCGACCTTCCAGACCGGCGACGGCCGTTTCACTATGTCGCTGCGCACGCGTTTCCAGACCGATTTCGCCGGTTTCTCGCAAGACACGCAGCCCGCTTCTTTCGGCGGTCCGCGCGACCTCGCGACCGGCTTGGGTGTCCGCCGTGCCTATTTCGGCATTGAGGGCAAGGCCTATAACGACTTCGCCTATGAATTCCGCCTCAACCTGGGTGGCAGCGGCGTCGAAGGTATCGAACTCTCCAAGGCCGTGGTCCATTATATCGGTATTCCCAATTGGCATTTCAGCATGGGCATCCTTGAGCCGGCCTTCATGCTGGAAAACACGACATCTTCGGGCAACCTGATGTTCCTGGAGCGCCCGGAAACCGTGAATATCGGCTCCGATGTTTTTGGTGGTGGCGATGCGCGCCGCGGCATCGAAGTGGGCTATGCCAAGGCCGACGTGTTCAGGAGCGGCGACGCGCTGAACGCCACCGTCTATTTCACCGGCGGCAAGTCCCATTCCGCCGCCGGTCACGGCAACAACGGCGACGAGCAGACCCAGATTCTGGGCCGCTTCGGTTACCGTCTCTGGTCCGATGGTCCCTCCAACCTGGCCGTCGGCACCAGTCTCGCGCATGTCTTCAACAGCGGCACCGATGCCGGCGGCGGCACGCCGACCATCAACCTTCAGGATCGTCCGCAGATTCGCGTGGACGGCACGCGCCTGGTCTCGACCGGCGGCATCAACGCCCAGACCGCCGACATGATGGCGTTCGACCTGGCCGGCAATTACCAGAACTTCTACCTGGGGGGTGAATGGTCGCAGTTCACCTTGGACCGCCGTTGCGGCCTCCCTACCGTCACCTTCAACGGCGGCTCTTGCGCCGGCCAGCTCTTCACAGCGACCGCCGACAATCCCACGTTTGAAGGCTTTTATGTCCACGCTTCGTGGATCCTGACGGGCGAAACCAAGCCCTACACCGTTGCCGCGCTGAACAATGAGATCGGCGGTTTCCAGCAGCCGGTGCCGTCGCGGCCTTTCTCGCTTGCCGGCGACAGTTGGGGCGCCTGGGAATTGGTGGCGCGCTACAGCGATATCGACCTGGATTGGAATCCCCGCCGGGTCGCCAGCACGACCCAGTTGGCCGGCATCGTCGGTGGCCGTGAACGCATCATCGACCTCGGCGTCAACTGGTACATGAACCGCAATGTGAAACTGCAGATCCATAACAGCTTCGTCAAGGTCAGCAAGGGCACCGCCGCGCTTCCCAGCCGCGACAGCCAGGACCTCAACATTGTTGGCGTGCGCCTGCAGTTTGCGAACTAACCAACGTCACAACGGGGTATCGTCCCCAATTGGAGAAAACAGATGAAGATGATCTACAAGGCATTGCTCGGTGCGGTGGCGGGTGTGGCGATGGCCACCAGTGCTTTCGCCCTCGACATCACCGGCGCCGGCGCCAGCTTTCCCTTCCCGATCTACGCCAAGTGGGCGGCGGTCTATAAGGGCGTTTCGGGCACCGGCCTGAATTACCAGTCCATCGGTTCGGGCGGCGGCATCGCCCAGATCAAGGCCAAGACGGTCGCCTTCGGCGCCACCGACAAGCCGCTCACCGTCAAGGAATTGCAGGCCGCCGGCCTGACCCAGTTCCCCACCGTGATCGGCGGCGTGGTGCCGGTGGTCAATGTGCCCGGCATCAAGCCCGGCCAGATCACCCTGGACGGCGCCACCCTGGCCGCCATCTTCCAGGGCAAGGTTGCGCGCTGGGATGATGCGGCGATCAAGGCGCTGAACCCCGGCGTCAACTTGCCGGGCAAGAGCATCAGCGTCGTGCATCGTTCGGACGGTTCAGGCACCACCTTCATCTTCGCCAATTACCTGTCGCGCGTCAGCCCGTCCTGGAAGGCTGATGTGGGCGCGGATACCGCCATTGACTGGCCCACCGGCATCGGCGCCAAGGGCAATGAAGGCGTGGCCGGCAATGTGGCCCAGATCTCCGGTTCGATCGGCTATGTCGAATATGCCTATGCCAAGCAGAACCGTCTCAGCCATGTGAAGATGAAGAACAAGGCCGGCCAGACGGTCGAGCCGACGGTGGAAGCCTTCCGCGCCGCCGCCGCCAATGCCGACTGGGCGGCCGCTGCTGCGCAAAGCTTCTACATCATCCTGGTGGACCAGCCGGGCGCGCAGTCCTGGCCGATCACGGCGACCACCTACATCCTGGTCTACAAGAATCCGCCGGACCAGGCCATCACCGCCGAGACCTTGAAGTTCTTCAAGTGGAGCCAGGAAAAGGGCGACCAACTGGCGCTGGGTTTGGACTATGTCCCGCTGCCGGAAGTTGCCGTGAAGTCCATCCAGGCATCCTGGAAGGGCATCCAAGGCTCGGGCATGTAATTGGGCCTCCCCTGGCCTGGAATGGAAAAAGGGCGGCCTTCGGGCCGCCCTTTTTTTGCTTGCGCGGCAGGCGAGTTTTGTTGCCCGGCTGCTAGGCCGCTGCTCTAGGGCAGTACATCACGGTGCACCATCTCAACCGGATTAAAGCCTTGGGCGAGATCGATGATGTGGGCGTAGCGGGCGTTGTGCTTGACAAGCCCTTCCCGGGCGACGCGAACGGCGTCCTCGAGGGACGGCGGCGCGGGCGCGGCTCCCAATCTTTGCGCGGCATCGTAGTAGTAAATTCGAAGGTTCATCCTGCAATCTAAATGGCATTCCGGGGGCAGACGGTATGACGTTTGTGTGACAAAGATTGTTTTGTTTGCCTAGTTTTTAGGCATGTTAAATACTTGGAATCGGCTAATAATTCTTGAAATCTCCCTACGTTTGTCACAGACTTGTTACGAAAACATAGTGGAGGACTTTATGCGCAATCTCTTTTCCGCCGCTTTCCTTGTCCTGTCCGTCACAGCTACTGCCCAAGCCGAAACACCGCGCCAAATGCAAATCTCTCTTGGCGACCTGAATTTGAATCACCCGGCCGGCCAGGCGGCCGCCCAGGCTCGCATTCACCGCGCCGCCGTTCAGCTTTGCGGCTCGGTTCGCGATACGGCGGAATTGGGGGGGTGGGCGAGTTTGGAAGCCGTTAGCAACCATGGCTGTGTCGCCCGAGCCGTCGAACGCGCCAATGCGCAGATCGTCAGCGCACGCTAGCCGCAAGTTGACATGATTTGAAAAGGGCGGTCCTTCGGGGCCGCCCTTTTTTGTTGCCTGCGCGGCAGGCTGGTTTGTTGCCCGCATGGCAGCCCCGGCGGGAATTGCATGGCTTATGATATTGCAAGGGATAATAACGCACGTTACGTTCCCGCCATGAAAACCGAGATGCTCGTTGAACTTTATGACGTGGCCCGCCTGATGCGGACCCGTTTTGACCGCTGGGCCCGGACTTACGGCATGACCCGCGCCCAGGGTGTCATCCTGGCCCGCCTGTCGCGCCAGCCCGGCATGACCCAGAACGAAATGGCCGGCCTGTGCGAGGTGGAGCCCATCACCGTGGGACGGCTTGTGGACCGGCTGGAGGCGAGGGGGCTTTTGGAGCGCCGCCTGGACCCTGCGGACCGGCGCATCCGCCGCCTGCATCTTCTGCCGGCCTCCGAGCCGATCTTGAAGGAGATCCAGCGCTACAAGGAAGAGCTGTTCCGCGAAGTCACCGAAGGGTTGGACGCGCCCACGGTGGAGCTGGTCACAGTCGCGCTGCTGAAGATGAAAACCCAACTGACCATGGAGCCGGCCGCGAAGATCGCGGCGGCGGGAGAATAGCATGTCGTCCATCAACAACGCGGCTCCGGCCTATGCCGCGCCGCGCCAGGGCCTGGCCGGCGCCTTGTGGGCCGACAAGGCGCGGCTGCGCCGGATCCTGATGGTGTGGGGCGTGGGGCTTTTCCTTCTCGCCGCCGCGGCCGTTTATCTGGTGGGCGGCCGCTATATCAGCGCCGACAATGCTTACATCCATGCCAACAAGCTGATGGTTTCGACCGATGTGTCGGGACTGGTGCAGAGCGTTCGTGTCCATGAAGGCCAGAAGGTGAAGGCGGGCGACGTCCTGTTCAGCCTCGATCCCAGGCCGTTCCAGATCGCCTTGGAAAATGCGCAAGCCAGCCTGGCGAGCACGGTGCAGGAAGTGGAATCCACCCGCGCCGCCTATCGCTCGGCGGTGGCCCAGATCGCCGCCCAGCAGGCGATGGCGACGATGAACGCCCAGACCTATGGCCGCTACCGCGCGCTGCAGAAGGAAAATGCCATCGCCGCCATGCAGGTGGATACGGCGCACGCCGCCCAGCTCAATTCCGAAGCCATGACCGCTTCGCTGCGCCAGACCGCGGCGACTCAGCTCGCCAAGCTGAACGGCGATCCCAATCTGCCGGCGCAACAGACCCCGGCCTATATGAAAGCCCAGGCGGCGGTGGATGAAGCCCAGCGCCAGCTCGATCATGCGGTGGTGCGCGCGCCTTTCGCCGGCACCGTCGGTGCGGTGGACAGTTTGCAGCCCGGCACGTTGGTGATCTCGGCGATGTCGGCTTTCACTACCACCAGCGCGGTGGGCCTGATCGGCGACAAGTTCTGGGTCTCCGCCGACATGAAGGAAACCGACCTGACATATGTGCGCAACGGCGCCCCGGTGGACATCCGCATCGACACCTATCCCGGCTGCAAGTGGGGCGGCCATGTGGACACGGTGAGCGCGGGCAGCGACAGCGCCTTTTCCGCACTGCCGGCGGAAAATGCCAGCGGCAACTGGGTCAAGGTGGTGCAGCGCATTCCGGTCCGCATCGCCATCGAAAAAAGTGAATGCCAGCGCGCCTTGCGCGCCGGCATGAGCGCGGTGATCACCATCGACACCGGCAAGCGCCGCCTGACTCGCCTGCTCGAAGGGTTCTGATCGCTTGAGCCAGGCCGTGCACCATGAAGCCCATGTCTATGACAGCAAGATTGCTGAATGGGCGGTGCTGATCGGGTCCATGGCGGGCGTGTTGATGCAGGCGCTGGACACCACCATCGCCAATGTCGCGCTTCCCTATATGGAAGGCAGTCTGTCGGCATCGCGCGACCAGGTCACCTGGGTGCTTACCAGCTACATCATCGCCGCCGCCATCATGACCGCGCCGGTGGGCTGGCTGGCGGCGCGCTTCGGCAAGAAGAATTTCCTCATCACCTCCATCGCCGGCTTTACCGTCGCCTCCATGCTGTGCGGCGCCTCCCAGAATCTGGAACAGATGGTTGTGTTCCGCATCATCCAGGGCGTGTTCGGCGCAGCCCTGGGGCCGCTCTCCCAGGCCGTGATGCTGGACATGTATCCGCCCGCCAAGCGCGGCAACGTCATGGCGATCTGGGGCATGGGCGTGATGCTGGGGCCGATCCTGGGCCCGACCTTGGGCGGGGTACTGACCGACGCTTACAACTGGCGGTGGGTGTTCTACATCAACGTACCCTTCGGCATCGCTGCCTGCGCCATGCTGTGGGTGTTCTTCAAGGACACCGCCCGCGATAGCAGTCTGAAGTTCGACTGGTTCGGCTTTGCCGCACTGTCAGTGGGGCTGGCGGCGCTGCAACTGATGCTGGACCGCGGCACCACCAAGGACTGGTTCTCCTCGCCCGAGATCGTCATCGAGGCGATCATCGCCGGCATCGGGCTTTATCTTTTCCTGGTCCATATGCTGACCGCCAAAAAACCCTTCATTCCCAAGGACATTTTCAGGGACCGCAATTTCGTCAGCGGGCTGGTGCTGATGTTCACCATGGGTCTTGTTTTATTGGCTTCCTCGGCGCTGCTGTCGCCGTATCTGCAAAACCTGTCGGGCCGCAGCGTCACCCAGACCGGCTTTCTGATGGTGCCGCGCGGGTTGGGCGTGATGGTCGCCATGATGTTCGCCAGCAAGCTGACCATGAAGATGGACCCGCGAATCATCATGACGGTTGGCGCCGCGCTGATGGTCTGGTCGCTCTGGGCGATGACCGGCTGGACCCCCGGCATCAATGTGGGCGCTGTCACGTGGGTGACCTTCGTCCAGGGCTTCGGCATGGGCCTGGTCTTTGTCCCCATGAACATGGTGGCTTTTGCCACCTTGACGCCGCAGCAGCGCACCGATGGCGCCGGATTGTCCAACCTGATGCGCAATATCGGCAGCGCTATCGGCGTTTCGCTGACCTCGACCATCCTGATCAACTCGGTTCAGGCGATTCATTCCCAATTGGCGGGCCTGGCATCGCCCTTCAACCGGGCGTTGGGCGTCAATGGGGCCTCGATGATGATGAATCCCCAGATACCTTTTGGGTTGGCAAATCTGAATTCTCTCATAGAATACCGCGCACAAGTGCAGGCCTACTCCAACGACTTCCTTTTCATGTTCCTGATCTCCCTGCCTGTGTTTGCGATTATCTGGCTGATGAAGCGTCCTTCCTTCGCAGCCGGCCAACCTCCGAAGACAGAAGTGGTGGACTAAATGAAGACTGCATTCATCGGCCTGGGCGTGATGGGTTATCCGATGGCGGGCCACCTCAAGAAGGGCGGCCATGAGGTCACGGTTTACAACCGCAACCCCGCCAAGGCGGCGCAGTGGAAGGCGGAGTATGGCGGCGATACCGCCCCGACCCCGGCCGAGGCCGCCAAGGACAAGGACATCGTGTTTTGCTGCGTGGGCCGCGATTCGGACCTGCGCGAAGTGACCCTTGGCGACAAGGGCGCGTTCGGCGCCATGAAGAAGGGCGCGCTGTTCGTGGACCACACCACTGCGTCCGCCTCCATCGCGCGCGAACTGGACGCCGAAGCGCAGAAGCGTGGTTTTGATTTCGTGGATGCGCCGGTGTCGGGCGGCCAGGCGGGCGCCGTCAACGGCAAGCTGGGCATCATGTGCGGCGGCACCGAAGCCGGTTACGCCAAGGCCGAGCCGGTGATGGCGGTGTATACAAAGTTGGCCAAGCGTCTCGGACCGGCGGGCTCGGGCCAGCTCACCAAGATGGCAAACCAGATCTGCATTGCGGGCATTGTGCAGGGCATGTCGGAAGCCTATAGCCTGATGCGCGCCGCCGGACTCGATATCGAAGCGGTGACGGAAGTGATCTCCAAGGGCGCGGCCCAGAGCTGGCAGATGGAGAACCGCATCAAGACGATGAGTGCGGGCGAATATAATCACGGCTTTGCCGTGGAATGGATGCGCAAGGACCTGAACATCGCGTTGGAGGAAGCTCGCAAGCAGGGTGTCAGCCTGCCTGTGACCGCGCTGGTGGATCAGTTCTATGCGGAAGTTGAGAATTTGGGGGGCAAACGCTGGGACACGTCCAGCCTTTTCGTGCGCCAGGAGACCGCGCGTAAGGGCAACAAGTCATAGGGGTTTGCGTACATGAATAAAGAGCGGGATTCTGCCGCTGCGTCCTCGGCTGCTGCCAAGGGCGCGGGTGGGCGCAGCTATCATCATGGCGATTTGCGAAACGGCCTGCTCGAGGCTGCGCGCGCTATCCTGGAAGAGGAATCTCTTGCGGCCCTGACCCTGCGCGCCGTGGCGCGCAAGGCCGGTGTCAGCCATGCCGCGCCCTATCGCCATTTTCCCAATCACGAAGCCCTGCTGGTGGAACTGTCCATCGAAGGCTTTGACGAATTGCGCGAAGCCATCGCCGAAGCCGCCAAGGCCCCCGGCAGCGAACCCGACAAGATCGCCAGCATCGGCGCGGCCTATATGCGCTTTGTGGCGGCCCGCCCGGCGCTGGCGCGCCTGATGTTCGGCGGCCAGTTGCCCAACCGCGACCAGTTTCCCGCCCTTGGGCTGAAGGCGGATTCCATCGGCGCCGAGATCGGCGACGCCCTGTCCGACAATGCGCTGGGCCTGGCGGTATGGGCCGCGGTGCATGGGTTGGCGATGCTGGTGCTGGAAAATGTGATTGACCTGGGCCAGCGCAAGTCGGGGCTTCACGTCCTGCCGACGCGCTCGGAGATCATCCTGCGCAGCCTGTTTTCGACCAAGCGCGACTAGCGCCGCAGGAGCCTGGCCGCTTCCACCGCGAAATAGGTGAGGATGCCGCTGGCGCCGGCGCGCTTGAAGCTGGTCAGGCTTTCGATCATCGCGCGGTCGCGGTCCAGCCAGCCTTTTTCGAACGCGGCCGACAACATCGCGTATTCGCCCGACACCTGGTAGGCGAAGGTCGGCACGCCGAAGCGCTCCTTCACCCGCCGCACCAGGTCCAGGTACGGCATGCCCGGCTTGACCATCACCATGTCGGCGCCTTCGGCAAGATCGAGCGCCACTTCGCGCAAGGCCTCGTCGCCATTGGCCGGATCCATCTGGTAGCTGCGCTTGTCGCCGGCCTCTAATCCTTGAAGAGATTGGGACTTGGCCGATCCCACCGCATCGCGGAACGGGCCGTAAAAGGCGGATGCATATTTGGCGGCATAGGCCATCAGCAGGATATTGTGATGCCCGGCCTTTTCCAGGCCGCCGCGGATGGCGCCGATGCGCCCGTCCATCATGTCGGACGGCGCGATGATGTCGCAGCCCGCCGCCACCTGCACCAGGCTCTGCTGCACCAGCAATTCGAGCGTTGCGTCATTGTGCACATCGCCGTCGCGCAGCACCCCGTCATGGCCATGGCTGGTGTAAGGGTCCAACGCCACGTCGCACATCACGCCGATTTGCGGCACCGTCGCCTTGATGGCGCGCACCGCGCGGCACACCAGGTTGCCCGCATTCAGCGCCTCGCGGCCATCCTCGGTCTTGAGCGCGGCGGGGGTCTGGGGAAACAGGGCGATCACCGGAATGCCCAGCTCGGCGGCTTCCTTCGCCGCCTTCACCGCCAGGTCCACCGACAACCGCTCCACGCCAGGCATGGAGGCGACGGCCTCGCGCTTGTTGTCGCCCTCGATGACGAACACCGGCCAGATGAAATCGGCCGGCGACAGGCTGGTTTCGGCCACCAGGCGGCGCGTCCAGTCATGGCGGCGCAGGCGGCGCATGCGAAGGGCGGGATAAGAGCTCATTCTTGTGTCTTGCCAATTCGGCGGATGCCGCGCAAGTCTGGGCCGCAATGAGCGTTACCGACCCCCACATAATCAGCGAAAAGCGCGGGGCCTTGGGCCTTTTGACCCTGGCCCGGCCTCAGGCGCTGAACGCCCTGACCCATGGCATGGTGACGGCCATTGCCGCTGCGCTGCGCGACTGGGCGGCGGACGACACAATCGCTGCCGTGGTGATCCGGGGCGAGGGGCCTCGCGCCTTTTGCGCCGGCGGCGACATCCGCGCGGTGCAGCAGGCGGTGCAGGCGGGTTCGGATGCAGGCGCCGCGCTGCTGCGCGACGAGTATCACATGAACGCCCTGATCGGCGCCTTTCCCAAACCCTATATCGCCCTGATCCACGGCATCTGCATGGGCGGCGGCGCCGGCATGTCGGTGCATGGCAGCCACCGGCTGGCGGATGTGTCTGTCGCCTTCGCCATGCCCGAGACGGCGATCGGCTTTGTCCCCGATGTCGGCAGCAGCTATTTCCTGTCGCGCGCGCCCGGCGAGATGGGAATGTATCTGGGCCTGACCGCCGAGCGCATCGACCTGGGCGATGCACTGGAAGCGGGCCTGATGACCCATGCCGTGAACGCCGCGGATTTCGATGCGGTGATCGAAGCGTTGGCCGAAGGCCAAAGCGTGGACCAGGCCATCGCGCCCTTCATCCGCAAGGCGCCACCCGGTGCGCTGGCGCCGCATCGCCGCCGCATCCAGACCATCTTCTCCGCCGCCAGCGTGGAAGCCATACTGGAGCGGCTGGACCGCGACGGCAGCGAGTTCGCGCGCCTCACGGCGCAAACCATCCGCGCCCGCTCGCCCACTTCGCTCAAGGTCGTGTTTCGCCAGTTGCGCGAAGCGGAAAAACTGGATTTGAAACAGTGCCTGGCGATGGAATTGCGCCTGGCGCTGCGCCTGCTCGCCGGCCACGACTTCCGCGAAGGCGTGCGCGCCGCTCTGGTGGACAAGGACCGCGCGCCCAAGTGGCAACCGTCGGCGCTGGCGGGTGTCGGCGACATCGCGCCGTACTTTGCACCATTGCAGGACGAACTTTTCTGATTTTCGAAAAACTGTTTACGTTTTATTTGCCATAGTCCGACAGACTGCGGCTCTCTGCGAAAGTGTTGCTGCCGCCTGCGCGCATTTTACGCGTCTTTAAGACATCCCCCTTAGTGTGGCCACAACAACAGGTGGGCTCCGCAAAAAGCGGGGAAAAGCAGATGACGGCATTGGCCAAACCGCAAGTCGCGGAGGCGCTCAGCGGCGCTTCCACGGTTCGCAAGCACTATCTCGAGACGTTGAACGTCGTTGAGCGGCTTCATCGCCAGCTTCTTGACGTCATCAAGGACGAGCTGGATCGCCGCGACGAACGCGAAATCAATTCGGTCCAGGCTCTGCTGCTGTTCAATGTCGGCGACCAGGAACTGACGGCCGGCGAGCTGCGTACCCGCGGCCATTATCTGGGCTCCAACGTTTCCTACAATCTCAAGAAGCTGGTGGAAGGCGGTTACATCCATCATGAGCGGTCCGAATCCGACCGCCGCTCGGTGCTGGTGCGCCTGACCCGCAAGGGCGAAGTGGTGCGCGACATGCTGCGCGAACTGTTCGACCGCCATCTGGGCTCGCTGGAAGCAGTGGGCAATGTCGGCGCGGCGGACCTGGAAAACCTCAACACCAGCCTGAAGCGCCTGGAGCGTTTCTGGATCGACCAGGTGCGGTTCCGTCTCTAGGCATTCGTGCAGGCCGGCGGGCAAGCATGAAGCAGACTTGCGCGATCCGTCCTTGTACAGGTGGCGCGGCGCTCCCGCTCACGCCACAAAATCCCTCGCGCAGGGTCCTTCGACCGCCACGACTCAGATAAACTCGCCCCATGAAGGGGCTGATCGCCATCCTGTCGCGCCATGGACGCTTTTACATCGCGCTGGCTTGCGGCCTCGCCACCACGGGCGCGGCCTATTATGCCGGCTTTGAGGCGCCGCTGCTGGCCGGCGGCGACGCCTTCTATCTGGTCTTCCTGGTGCTGTGCGGCGTCTTGATCGCCAACCAGAAGAAATCCGAGCTCAAGAAGCGGGCGAAACACGAAGACGAGGGCATCGCCGTCGTCCTGCTGATCACCATCGCCACCATGGCCTTCTTCTGCGAGGCGGTGTTCATGGCCATGAGCAAGAAGCATGGCCTGGAGATCGGGCCGCTGGTGCTGGCGGGGATCGGCGCGCCGCTGGGCTGGTTCGTGCTCCACACCCTGATGGCGTTCCACTATGCCAACATTCATTATTTCGAAGATCCCGAATGCGCCGACGGCGACGACCTGGCTTTTCCCGGCCGGGGCGATCCGGGGATATGGGATTTTCTCTATTATTCCTTTGTGGTGGGCATGACGGCGCAGGTTTCCGACGTCCAGGTGCGCACCACGGTGATGCGCCGCGCCACATTGGTGCATGGCGTCCTGTCGTTCTTCTTCAACACCGTCTTTATCGCGATGGCGGTGAACGCGGGCGTTACCCTGGCTTCCTGAACCAGGGAACAAAGGCGCTGACCTGCCGCTTGTAGGCGGCATAGCCCGGCCGGCGCTCGGCGATATCGCCTTCCATCAACGCCACGCCAGACACTTTCAACAACAGCACGGTGATCAGCAGCGGCGACAACAGCAGCCACCACATATGGCTGGCGGCATAGCCGATGATGAAAAAGCCCCACCACATCGCGGCCTCGCCGAAATAATTGGGATGGCGCGACAGGCCCCACAGGCCCTTGTCCATCACCTTGCCCTTGTTGGCCGGATCGGCGCGGAAGGCACCCAACTGGAAGTCGGCCACCGCCTCGAACACCAGGGCCGCGGCGGCGATGCCCACCCCGGCATAATCCAGCCATCCCATCGGGACCCCGCTATAGAGCACCGCCGCCACCAAGGGGGCGGGGATGAACCAGATGAGAATCGCTTGCAACAGGAACACCTGCACCAGGCTCAGCCACCACCAGTTCGGCCCGAACTTGGCGCGCATGGCGCCATAGCGGTGATCCTCGCCCTGGTGGCGGGCCCAGACATGGGCGGCCAGCCGTATCGCCCACAAATTAACCAGCAAAAGTACGGCGGAGGTGCGCGGACCGGCGGCATGGCCCATGCCGGCGGCGATATCCACGATCCCGGCTATGCCCGGACCCCAGAAAATATCGACGATGCTGGCGTCTTTCAGGCGCAGGGACACCAGCCACAGGACCACGGCCGCGGTCAGCGCAAACACCAGCCCCCAGCTCGTGGGTGATAAGGCGGGCAGGTGGGCCAGGAGCGGGGAAAGAGCTGTTTTCATGTGACAAATTGCGTGGAATCAAACACTTGTTTCGCGCTATCGTGCCGTATGCGGGCGTAGACCTGTCCAAAGGCGTGAGTCATGGCGTTTTCCTACAAGACCAGTTTTGCCGATGCCCTGGCGGCGCTTCGGCGCGAAGGCCGCTACCGGGTCTTCGCCGACATTCTGCGCGAGCGGGGCGCTTTTCCCAAGGCCGGCCTGCACGACCCCGACAGCTCTTATACCGACAACAAGGGCAAGCCGATCACCGTCTGGTGCTCGAATGATTACCTGAACATGGGCCAGCATCCCAAGGTGCTGGCGGCGATGCATGAGGCGGTGGACGCGGTGGGCGCCGGTTCCGGCGGCACCCGCAACATCTCCGGCACCACCCATTATCATGTGGAGCTGGAGCGCGAGCTCGCCGACCTGCACGGCAAGGACGCGGCGCTGCTGTTCACCAGCGGCTTTGTCTCCAACGACGCCACGCTGTCCACCCTGGCCAAGGTGCTGCCCGGCCTGATCATCTTCTCGGACGAGCTCAACCATGCCTCGATGATTGAAGGCATCCGCCATGGCGGCACCGCCAAGTATGTTTTCCGCCACAACGACATGGAGCATCTGGAAGAGTTGCTGAAGGCGGCCAATCCGGCGGCGCCCAAGCTGATCGCGTTTGAGAGCGTCTATTCCATGGAGGGCGAATTCTCGCCCACCGAAGCCATCTGCGACCTGGCCGAGAAATACGGCGCGCTGACCTACATTGATGAAGTCCACAGCGTGGGAATGTACGGCCCGCGCGGCGCCGGCGTGGCGGCCCGCGACGGCACCATGCACCGCGTCGACATCATCGAAGGCACCCTGGCCAAGGCCTTCGGCGTCATGGGCGGCTATATTGCCGCCAGCGCCGAGCTGGTGGACTGCATCCGCAGCTTCGCGCCGGGCTTCATTTTCACCACTTCGTTGGCGCCGGCCATCGCCGCCGGCGTGCTGGCCTCCATCCGGCATGTGAAATCCTCGGACGTGGAGCGCACCAAGCTGGCCGAACGCGCCGCGGCGCTGAAGGCGCGCTTCGCCGCCGCCCGCCTGCCGCTGATGCACAGCAAAAGCCATATCGTGCCCTTGATGGTGGGCGATGCCGCCCTGTGCAAGTCGGTGTCGGACTCGCTGCTGAAGGACCACGGCATCTATGTCCAGCCGATCAACTATCCCACCGTGCCGCGCGGCACCGAGCGGCTGCGCTTTACCCCCAGCCCGGCGCATAGCGATGCGATGATGGACGCGCTGGTTGAGGCGCTGGTGATCGTGTGGGACGCCCACAAGATCGCTCGCGCCGCGTAATTGCCAAAAGAGATCTACGTCGAATTCGTGATCCTGGGCAATTCGCTCAAGGCGACCGCGATTGATCCCGAGACAGGCCTGGAAGCCACCGTCATCGGCCCGGCCAATGCCGCCCAAAGCACCATGGCCCAGGCCGCCCGCCGCAAGCTGGAATTCATGGCGAAGAAGAAGGGGTAAGCCCGTCTATACGGGATCTATATTTTCCACGCTCTTGGCCTGCCTCGAATCTATATCCCCGCCCGCCTATTTCTCGCCTCCAAGATGGAGGCAGTCATGCTGGATGCGATTTTCGTGTGTGCGGGCCTGGCGTTTTTCGCCGCCGCGGTCGGCTACACCCTGATCTGCGAGAGGTTGTGATGGGCGGCGACTTTATCCTCGCGGCCTGCGTCACGCTCGGCGTTCTTGGCTATCTGGTTTACGCCCTGATCCGCCCGGAGCGTTTCTGATGACCGCCAATGGCTGGATTCAAATTGGCCTGTTCTGCGTGGCGGTCCTTGTTTGCGTGAAACCGCTGGGGCTCTACATGGCCCGCGTCTTTGAAGGCGAAATCCGGTTCTTGGCGCCGGTGGAGCGTTTCGTGTATCGCCTGTGCGGGGTCAAGCAGGACGGCGAGAAGCCGCTGTTCCGCAGCGGCGATGTGACGGTGGACCTGGTACGGCGCATCGTGACCGCGCGAGGCGCCGAGGTGAAGCTGACGCCGCGCGAATATGACCTGCTGCGGCTGCTGGTCAGCCATGCCGGCAAGGTCCTGACCCACAAACTCATCCTGCAGGAAGTCTGGGGCGGGGAGGCGGATGTGCAGTATCTGCGCATTTACATCCGCAACCTGCGCCAGAAGCTGGAAACCGACCCGGAACAGCCCCGGCTGATCCAAACCGAACAGGGCGTGGGCTACCGCTTGGCGCCGGCGGATTAGTCTTACTTCTTTTTCTTGCCCTTGCGGCCGTCGCCCTTGCCCAGCCCGATCTTCTTGGCGAAGTCGCTGCGCTTCTGGGCATAGTTGGGCGCCACCATGGGATAGTCGGGTGGCAGGTTCCAGCGCTCGCGATATTCCGACGGCGACAGCTTGTAGCGTGAGCGCAGATAGCGCTTGAGCATCTTCAGCTTCTTGCCGTCCTCCAGGCAGAAAATGAAGTCGGCCTGGACTGACTTCTTCACCGGCACGGCGGGGGCACGGGGCAGGGCGCGGGTCTCGCCGCCGCCGAAGCCGCCCAGGGTGGCATGCACATTCTTGATGATGCCGGGCAGCTCGCTGGCCGCCACCGTATTCTTGCTGACATAGGCGGCGACGATTTCCGTCACCAGCTTGAGGATGTCGTCCTCATTATTCTTGCCCATGACCCCAGACCGATGTTGCCGCCCGCCACCTTAGGGCAGCGGGCCAGGTGAGGAAATCTCAGCTTTTCCCGTGCCTTGCAAGAAGCTCTTCAATTCTTCCCCAAACCGCTAGATTTGGTGCCGGGGAAGGGGTAAATCCGCCATTCCTGCGCGGGGGCGCAACATCGGCCTCCGCACCCCTTCTGGTTGCAAACGAGGCTTGCATGTCTGCTGTCGCTCTGGCTCCCCCGCCCGGATACTTCACCCAGGGGCTCGAAGCCGCCGACCCGGACGTCTTCAACAGCATCCAGGACGAACTCAACCGCCAGCGCGACAAGATCGAACTGATCGCGTCCGAGAACATCGTTTCCAAGGCGGTGCTGGAAGCCCAGGGCTCGGTCCTGACCAACAAATATGCCGAAGGCTATCCCGGCAAGCGCTATTACGGCGGCTGCGAATATGTCGACGTGGCCGAAGAGATCGCCATCGATCGCGCCCGCAAATTGTTCGGCGCGGCCTTCGCCAACGTCCAGCCCCATTCCGGCGCCAACGCCAACCAGGCGGCCTTCTATGCCTTGCTCAATCCGGGCGACACGTTCATGGGCCTGGACCTGGCGGCCGGCGGCCATCTCACCCACGGCCATCCCGCCAACTTTTCCGGCAAATGGTTCAAGCCGGTGCCTTACACGGTGCGCAAGGATGACCAGCGCGTCGACATGGACCAGGTCGCGTCGCTGGCGCGCGAACACAAGCCCAAGCTGATTCTGGCTGGTGGTTCGGCCTATTCGCGCATCTGGGACTTCGAAGCCTTCCGCAGGATCGCGGACGAAGTCGGCGCTGTCCTGATGGTCGACATGGCGCATTTCGCCGGCCTGGTGGCGGGCGGCGTTCATCCCAATCCGGTGCCGCATGCCGATGTGGTGACCACCACCACCCACAAGACCCTGCGCGGTCCGCGCGGCGGCCTGATCCTGTCGCGCGACGAGGCCATCGGCAAGAAAATCAACTCCGCCATATTCCCCGGCCTGCAGGGTGGTCCGCTGATGCATGTCATCGCCGCCAAGGCGGTGGCGTTCGGCGAAGCACTGAAGCCGGAATTCAAGACCTATGCGAAGAACGTGGTGGAGAACGCCAAGGCGCTGGCCGAAGTGCTCAAGGCCAGTGGCCTCGACATCGTCACCGGCGGTACCGACAATCACCTGATGCTGGTGGATTTGCGCCCCAAGGGCGCCAAGGGGCGTCCCGCCGAACACGCGCTGGATCGCGCCGGCATCACCTGCAACAAGAACGCCGTGCCGTTCGACACCGAAAAGGCCACCATCACCTCCGGCGTGCGGCTGGGTTCGCCCGCCTGCACCACCCGAGGCTTCGGCGTGGGCGAATTCCGCGAGATCGGCAAGCTGATCGTGGAAGTGGTGGATGCGGTGGCCAAGAACGAAACGGGCGATGCCCAGGTCGAGCAGAGCGTGGCGCGCCGCGTCAGCGAACTGTGCCAACGCTTTCCGATCTATCCGTAAGGGGAATCCAAGATGCGCTGCCCATTTTGCGGACATGAAGACAGCCAGGTGAAGGATTCGCGTCCTTCCGAGGACAATTCCGCTATCCGCCGCCGCCGCCATTGCCCCGAATGCGGCGGGCGCTTCACCACTTTCGAGCGCGTGCAGTTGCGCGAGCTGATCGTCGCCAAGAAGAATGGCCGACGCGAGACCTTCGACCGCGACAAGCTGGAACGCTCCGTCAACCACGCCCTGCGCAAGCGCCCGGTGGAGCGCGAGCGGGTGGACCGCACCATCACCGGCATCGTGCGCCGCCTGGAATCCATGGGCGAAAACGAGATCCCCGCCAATGTGATCGGCGAGCTGGTGATGCAGGCCCTGGCCAGCCTGGACAAGGTCGCCTATGTGCGTTTCGCCTCGGTCTACAAGAATTTCCGCGAGACGCGCGACTTCGAGATGCTGATCGGCGAACTCGAAGGCGAAGAAGACAAGCCTTGAACATTCTGATTGTTGAAGCGCGTTACCATCCGGATGTCGCCGACGCGCTGGTGGACGGCGCAACCGCGGCGCTGGACAAGGGCGGCGCGCTGTTCGAGCGCGTCTCCGTCCCCGGCGTGCTGGAAGTGCCGGCCGCCATCGCCATCGCGGCGCGTTCGGCGCGGCCCTTTGACGGCTATGTCGCGCTGGGCTGCGTTACCGGACCTGCCCATATCGCCGACATGTTCTATGCCGAGACTTTGCGCGGTTTGATGACCCTGGGCGCTTCCGGCATCGCGCTGGGCAACGGCATCGTGCTGGCGGGAGACGAGGGCGCTGCCCATGACCTGGCTACGCGCCAGGATCTGGGCGGCGATGCGGCCCGCGCTTGCCTTTCCCTGTGCACCTTCGCCGAACGCCTGGGCTTCCTCAGATGAGTAGCGACGAAAGCCCCACGAACGAAAGCAAAGGCGATGCGCGCCATGCCGCGCGTCTCGGCGCGGTGCAGGCGCTGTACCAGATGGAAATGTCGGGTAACGGCGCCGAGGAAGTGGCCCAGGAATTCGCCGAGCACCGTTTCAGCGAATTGCCGGTGCCGCCGGACGGCGATTTCTTCTTTGCCATCATCACCGGGGTGCCCAAGCACCAGGTCGAAATCGACCGCGCCATTGCGGGCGCCCTGTCCGAGAAATGGAAGCTGGAACGGGTGGATTCCATCCTGCGCGCGATCCTGCGCTGCGCCGTGTTCGAGCTGGTGGCGCGGCGCGACGTGCCGGCCAAGGTGGTGATTGACGAATATGTCGCAGTGTCGGGCGCTTTCTTCGGCGGCGACGAGCCGGGCTTCGTCAATGCCGCGCTCGACACCCTTGCCCGCCGAAAGCGCGCGCCGGAGTTCGGACTGCCCGTTCCCGAAGGGGAATTGGATTTCTGATCCTGACATGTCCGTTCGGTAACGAGTTCCCCACAAATCAAACGCTTGCCTTGTTGCATCTGCGAAGAGTTTTAAGGCCCTTGGCGGCCTTGCGACCGCAGCAAATGCGATGCAAGGTCCGCCATGCCAAAAAACTCTGGGGGAGTTTCGTGGACATCAAGAATCGCGACTTCTTCCTCACAGGCGCCGTTGCGGGCGCGGTTTGATTTTTCAACAGTTCAATCTTTGGGAGTGCGTAATGAAGACTATCCGTAAAATCCTGCTGGCCGCCGCGGCGGTGGCGCTTTCGCTGCCCGCCTCGGCCCAGTTCCTCGGCAAGGAAGAAAATCCGATTGGCACTTTCGCCAAGGGCACGGTCTTCTTGTCGCCCAAGCCGACCTCGATGACGCGCTATACCGCGCCGAACAAGCCGCACTGGAAGCTGTCGGAGATACTGGCGTCGCACAGGGGCCAGAGCGATTGGGTGCAGCCCATCATCCGCAACAAGGACCAGGAAGCCGACTACATCTCCATGGCCCCGGGCAAGAAGACCAAGGAGATGATGTATCCGGACGACCGGCTGGTGTTCATCGTCTGGGACGGCTCGATCAAGGTCTCGATCGCCGGCCACGAACCTTTCGTCGCAACCAAGGGCTTCATGGTCAACGTGCCCTTCCGCAATCTCTTCACCCTGGAAAATGTCGGCTCGACGCCGGCCCTGCGCTTTGAAGTGCGCCAGGTCGGCTCGGTTCCGCTCTATCCGGTCAGCGAGACTCCCGATGCCGTCAAGGGCATGACCTATACCCGGGTCACCAACCTGACCGGCCCGGCCAAGGAGAAAGAGTCCAATCCGATCTATGTGGACTATATGAAGGAGTTCAACGGCACGGATAAGCCCTATGGCGGCAAGTTCGTGTGGGACGACCACTTCACGTCCAACATTCTGCGCGGCAAGGGCGCCCCGGTTCCGGGCGATGAGAAAAAGGGCCACTTCCATGTTGGTTGGACCGAGTTCTGGTTCATCATGGAAGGCCATATCGGCATCAAGATCGAAGGCGAGAAGTATTTCGTCACCGATCCGGGCGACATCATGACCGCCGCCCAGGGCCGCTGGCACCGTGCCGGCAACGACCCGAGCGCGCCCTGGTCCACCCGCGTGCCGTTCAATCCGCGCCCCCCGATCCTGCACAACTTCGACGCCGACGAGAAGTAAACCTCGGCTTTCGGAAAGATCAGCGGCGGCGCCTTACGGCGCCGCCGTTTTTCTTTATGCTGTGAGGTATGGATGAGTTCGGCATCATCGCTAGGTACTTCGCGCCGCTGGCAGGCGAGGGGAGCTTCGGCCTGAAGGACGATGCCGCGCTGCTGCCCGCGCGTCCCGGCCAGGATCTGGTCGTCACCACCGACACGATTACCGAAGGCGTGGACTTCTTCGCCTTCGATCCGTCCGGCGACATTGCCCGCAAGGCGCTGCGGGTGAACCTGTCGGACCTGGCCGCCAAGGGCGCGATGCCGGCGCACTATCTTCTGAACCTGTCGCTGCCCCACACCATCACGCCGGACTGGCTGGCGGGTTTCGCCGCGGGCCTGGCGCAGGACCAGCGGGAATTCGGCATCTCGCTGCTGGGCGGCGACACCGGCGCCACCGATGGCCCGCTGACCATCGCCGTCACCGCTTTTGGTTTCGTGCCGCAAGGCAAAATGATCCGCCGCGATGGCGCCAAGGTAGGCGATGCCGTCTATGTCACCGGCGCCATCGGGGATTCCGGCGGCGGCCTTGCCATCTTCAAGCGCGAAAAGCACAGCCTGTCCGATACTGACCGCGACGCGTTGATCGCACGCTACCGGGTGCCGCAGCCGCCGGTGGCCTTCGCGGAGAACTTGCGCGCCATCGCCCATGCAAGCGTGGACGTTTCCGACGGGTTGATCGCAGATCTGGGCCATATCGCCTCGGCGTCCGGCGTGCGCATTGTGGTGGACGGCGAGGCCGTGCCGCTATCGCCGCCGCTCCGTGCGCTATGGCACGATAATGCACTGCTGCGCGCGGTGGCAGCGGGCGACGATTACCAGATCGCCTTCACCGCACCGCCGGGCCTGAACGGGCCTTTCACCCAAATCGGCCGAGCGGAAAAAGGCGAGGGCGTCAGCCTCACCGTGAACGGCAAGGACGTTGCCCTGTCCAAGGCCGGCTACCGGCATTTCTAGCCGATTGTCACCGCGCGTCCGCCGGGCTATTTATTTGAAAGACGAATTCTCGCGGGGGCGGGGCGATGAACGGGAAATTCCTGACAGCGGCGATACTTGCATGGCTTGTGGCCGGTGCTCCCGCATTTTCCCAAACCGCGACAGCGGCGCAAACATCCGTAAAACTCTCGCAAGTCCTCATAGACATGCCTGCCGGCACGACCTGGGTATCGGTGCATGTCGACATATTCTGCATCCAGGATCATAGGTCCCTGGATTGGTCGGGCGGACGCAAGCGCGAAAATCCCACCGCCTACTCCCTGCCTTTCAAGACCGAAATGGAGAAGGCCGGATACAAGATTGTCACTCCGGGAGAAGAAAACCTGTTTGAGCCTGACGCCGCCTCCGCCGACTATGAAGTGGCGGCCGTGATCTCGGACCTGCATGTGGAAGGCTGCGTGAATGATGGCAGTTACTTCACCGAGAGCGGTACCGTTCGCGGAGACAGCACCATGAAGGTGGACTGGCAACTTTATTCACCGCTGAAAAAACAGGTGGTGGCGCGCGCCACCACCAACGGCAAGGCAAAACTGGAGCGCAGCGCATCCGGCGGCATACAGAGGTTGATAAGCCTGGCCTTCGCCGAAAATGCGCGCGCCCTGGCATCGAATGCCGACTTCCGTGCCGCACTGACGGCGTCCAAACCTGCCACCAACGAGATTGTTCGTCCTGGACAGCAAGCCAAGATCGCGCTGGCGGGCAGCCTCAAGGCCGGCAAGCGGCCGGTCGCGGATTCCGTGGGCAGTGTGGTGACCATCCTGACCGGCTCGGCCACCGGTTCCGGCGATCTTGTGTCGAACGACGGCTACATGCTCACCAACGCCCATGTCGTGGGCGATGAAAAGCAGGTGCGCGTCCGCTGGTCCGACGGCATCGAGACGGTGGCCGAGGTGGTGCGTGTCGCCAAGGCCCGCGATATCGCCCTGATCAAGACCAGTTCACGGGATCGCGATCCGTTGCCGATCAAGCGCGGTGCCGTGACACCGGGCCAGCGCGTCTACGTCATCGGTTCTCCCAGGGGCCAGGCGTACCAGGGCACGGTCAGCAGCGGTATTGTTTCAGCGAGCCGTGTCGTTGAGGGACTGCGCTATATTCAAAGCGATGTCTCCATATCCCATGGCTCGAGCGGTGGCGCGCTGCTGGATGAAAATGGCGCGATGATCGGCATCGCGGTCTCAGGCGTGGACGTTACTGTCGCGACGGGCCTGAATTTTTTCATCCCTATCGGCGACGCGCTCGACTTCCTGAACCTGGAACAAAATTAACCATTCGCTAACCCTGTTTTGCCAGGCTCTGCCCATGCGCAAGGCGGCGATTCTGGCCCTGATATCTGCTGTCCTCATTCTTCCGGCGTTCGCCGCCGAGGAGAAGGCCGGGCATGGCGAAGCCAAAAGTGGGCATGGCGAAGCCAAAGCCGGACACGGCGAAGCCAAGAAGGGCAAGCCCGGCACCAATGTCGACATGCCCTTCCTGATGGCGCCCCTGACCAATGAAAACGGCAAGCTGCTGGGCTATGCCTATGTCTCATCGCGTCTCACGGCGTCTTCGGAAGGCATCGTCACCGATGTGCGTGAGAAGCTGCCCTTCATCCAGGACGCCATGGTGCGCGACATCAACACCAACCCTGTCGCCAGTGCCGATGATCCCAGGAGCGTGGATGTTGCCCGCCTGGAAGCGCGCCTGTTGGCCAACGCCCGCAAGGTGATGGGCGCTGCCAAGATCAAGCTGATCACGGTCTGCAGCGTCCAGATCGCCGAACTTCACCCGGTCCAGACCCCGGCCCTGACGGCCCCGGCCGACCTGCCGGCGCTGGATGCCCACAAGAACCCAATAAAATCGCGCTGCGACGCCTGATTCGGGCCGTTTCCGCGCGGCTTTCCGGTTGCCTCGCAAGGCGGCTTTTGGCAGTCTCCCGCCGCCCTTGAAGCGGCGAGTCCGGACCTGATCCGAGACACCGGCCATGGGGATCGGCTTCGCGCCCTTCCTCTCTCAACGAGCGGGCGCGCTCCGGCCCAAAACGAAATAACCTCTGGGGGAAGTCATGCAATTGGAAATCGTTCTGGCCTGTGGCGTGCTGGCGCTGCTGTACGGCCTTTGGACCATCCGCTCGGTTCTCAGCCTGCCGGCCGGCAATGCCCGGATGCAGGAAATCGCCGCCGCCATCCAGGAAGGCGCGGCCGCCTATCTCAACCGCCAATACGCCACCATCGGCGCTGTCGGCGTGGTGATCTTCGCGCTCGCCTTCTTCGTGCTGGGCTGGGAGGTCGCTGTCGGCTTCCTGATCGGCGCGACCCTGTCGGGCGCCGCCGGTTATATCGGCATGTATGTCTCGGTCCGCGCCAACGTCCGCACCACCGAAGCCTCGCGCTCCGGCCTGGCCGCGGGCCTGTCGGTGGCGTTCCGCTCCGGCGCCGTCACCGGCATGCTGGTGGTGGGCCTGGGGCTGCTGGCGGTCGCCGGCTACTACGCCTTCCTCACCATGGGTCTCGGCCTTTCGCTGGAAAGCACCGAACAGAACCGCATCATCGTGGACAGCCTTGTCGGCCTTGGCTTCGGCGCCTCGCTGATCTCCATCTTCGCCCGTCTGGGCGGGGGCATCTTCACCAAGGGCGCTGACGTGGGCGGCGACATGGTGGGCAAGGTCGAAGCGGGAATTCCCGAAGATGACCCGCGCAATCCCGCCACCATCGCCGACAATGTGGGCGACAATGTCGGCGACTGCGCCGGCATGGCGGCCGACCTGTTCGAGACCTTCGCGGTGACCACCGTCGCCACGATGGTCCTGGCCTCGATCTATTTCTCGGGCGAGACCAAGGCCCAGCTGATGATCTATCCGCTGGCCATCGCCGGTCTTTCCATCGTCACCTCGATCATCGGCACCTTCTTTGTCCGTCTGGGCGCGTCCAAGAACATCATGGGCGCTCTCTACAAGGGCGTGATCGCCACCGTGATCCTGTCGCTGATCGGCCTGTGGCCGCTCACCGACACGATGATCGGCATGGACACGCAGCTCAACTCCGGCGGCATCGACTATAGCGGCATGACCTTGTTCTGGTGCGGCGTGGTCGGCCTGGCCGTCACCGGCGCGATCATCGTGATCACCGAATACTATACCGGCACCAACTACCGCCCGGTGCAGTCCATCGCCAAGTCGTCGGTCACCGGTCACGGCACCAACGTGATCCAGGGCCTGGCGGTCTCGATGGAATCCACCGCCCCGGTGGCGCTGGTGATCTGCGCCGGCATTATCGTCACCTACATGCTGGCGGGCCTGTTCGGCATCGCCATCGCGGTCAGCACCATGCTGTCGCTGGCGGGCATGGTGGTGGCGCTGGATGCCTTCGGTCCGGTCACCGACAATGCCGGCGGCATCGCCGAAATGGCCGGTCTTGAGGGCGATGTCCGCAAGACCACCGACGCGCTGGACGCGGTGGGCAACACCACCAAGGCCGTCACCAAGGGCTATGCCATCGGTTCGGCCGGCCTGGGCGCGCTGGTTCTGTTCGCCGCCTATACCGAGGACCTGAAGTATTTCGCCGCCCAGGGCACCGGCTTCTTCGCCGGGCTTGAGCTGCCGACCTTCAGCCTGTCCGACCCCTGGGTTGTGGTGGGCCTGCTGTTCGGCGGCTTGCTGCCCTACCTGTTCGGCGGCATGGCCATGACGGCGGTTGGCCGCGCGGCCGGTTCGGTGGTCGAGGAAGTGCGCAAGCAGTTCCGCGAAATGCCGGGCATCATGCAGGGCACCCAGAAGCCCAACTATGCCCGCGCCGTGGACTTGCTGACCAAGGCCGCCATCAAGGAAATGGTGATCCCGTCGATGCTGCCGGTGTTCTCGCCCATCGTCCTGTTCGTCTTCGTGAACTGGGTCGCGGGCAAGACCCAGGCCTTCAACGCCGTCGGCGCCATGCTGATGGGCGTGATCGTCACCGGTCTTTTTGTGGCGATTTCCATGACCTCCGGTGGCGGGGCCTGGGACAATGCCAAGAAGTACATCGAGGACGGCCATCACGGCGGCAAGGGCTCGGAAGCCCACAAGGCCGCGGTGACCGGCGACACGGTCGGCGATCCCTACAAGGACACCGCCGGTCCGGCCGTCAACCCGATGATCAAGATCACCAACATCGTGGCCTTGCTGCTGCTGGCGGTCCTGGCCCATCTGGGTTGATCTGATTGCAAAACCAAAAAAGGCGCGGGTGGCGACACCCGCGCCTTTTTCTTTGCTTGCCCCCTGCAACGCCGCTACCAAATAGCCGGATCACGCGCGGCAGGGCTTGTTGGAAACGCAATTGTCACAAATCTCGCCGGTTTCGGGGCGCGAAGCCTTGCGGTGGCAGATCGTGGCGAAAATTGGGCATCGAAAGCTCTTTTTTTCCGCTGCGGCCGTGTTTTATATTGCCGAGGTGACAGCCCAATAAACGTGCCGTGCCGCCCGATCCACTCACGACCGTCGAAACTTTTCGTTCCCACGGTTATGCCGTCATCCGTGGCCTGGTCGCTGCCGATCGTGTGGCGCGGCTTCGCGATCACATGGCGGCGCGCGCGGCCGCCGGCACCTTGCGCATGAATGGCGACGAACAGGTGCCGGGCACTCCGCATGTCTATGGCGATGCCGCGGTGGATACGCTGATGCAGGACATCAAGCCCCTGATCGAGGCCCATAGCGGCCTCAAACTGCATCCCACCTATTCCTTTGCCCGCATCTACAAGAAGGGCGACGTGCTGGCGCCGCATCGCGACCGGGACGCCTGCGAGATTTCCATCAGCCTCAATCTGGGCCAGGAGCCCGATGTTCCCTGGCCGCTCAATATCGGCGAGGAAGATGCGCCCTTTGCCGCCATGCTGCGCCCCGGCGACGTGCTTCTGTACCGGGGGCCGGAGCTGACGCACTGGCGCGACGCTTATCAGGGCGAACGGCTGTTTCAGGTTTTCCTGCATTATGTCGACGCCAACGGCCCCCATGCGGGAGAGAAATTCGACCGCCGCGCCTCGCTGGGCAACGCCTTCACGCCGGAGATGACGGGACGGCTGGCGAGCATCCAGGTGCCCAGGCTGACGGGCCGCTGATCAGGTGAATTCCGGACCCGATACCCAGGTGACCAGCGACTTGCGGGTGCCGGCGGTCACGGGTGTCACGCGGTGCAGCACGTAGGAGGAGAAGGCGATCACCGCGCCGCGGCTTCGCGGCGCCGTGACGATGCCGTCGCCGAACTGAAGCTCCAGGTCGCAGCCCTCATACGCCGAAGGATCGCTTAACTGCACGCTGAGCGACAGCTTGCGCGCGTCCGGCCCGCCGGAGCCGTGATCCACATGCCAGTCGTAATGCCCGCCCTGGCTGGCGTCATAGACGGTGTATTGCGGCGCTTCGCGCAGCTCGTTGAATATGGAGTACTTGTAGTACTGGCTGTTCAGGTGCCGCACGACCTGTTCCAGCCGGGCGAACAGCCAATGGGTTGAACTGTCCCGCTGCAGCCACGACACGTCGGTGACCCGCTTCTTGCCCAGGGCGTCCACTGCGAGGACCAGTTCGGCGCGCTCCCGCACCAGGCTATCGCCGATCGCGTTGATACGGTCCACCTCGGCGGCGCTAAAGGCGCTCTCCCAGGCAATGAGAGGTCCACCCATAGGCCGAGGAAAGCTCGGGCTGAAGGCACTCATACTCATGTTGCATTTTTTAACCGACCGGCCGGTGTCCGGGCAACTATTTCTCGCTGCCCTACGCCGGCAATCTTACGGAATCGGCCCGCCGCCGTTACCCGGATTGGTTTCCTTGATGCTGGTGGCGCTGGAGCCGGGGGTCGCCTTCAGCAATTCCTGCAGGAAGGTGGTCTCGCGGCCGCGCGCCGGCGTCTCGCGGGATTCAAAGGCGATGACATGGCCGTCTTGCAGGCCGTAATGGCGCACGCCGGTCACCTTGTTGTTTTTGTCGAAATAGACCGCCGTGATCTGGCGCTTCAGCACCGTGGGCTTGAAGAAGGCGACCTGCTTTTCAGTGGCCGAAATATAATACCAACTGTCATTGCCGAAGGTGGCGGTGGTGGAGGCATAACCCAGCCGCGACTGCACCGAAGTCTTGGTGTCCGTGCCGGTCTTGATGGCACTTTCGCTGCCCGGATCGGGCAGGTAGCCGCGCTGGCTGATCACCGGGGCGCAGGCGACCAGCAGGGCGATGGCGACAAGCGGAATTGCTACAAATTTCATGTCGTGGGCCTTCAACTCTCGGCGATGTGCTAACGTCCGGGGGGCGGGCTTGCAAGACCCGGCCACGCCTAAGGACTTTTCATGCTGAATTTGCTCAAGAAATCGGCCGCGCGCAAGCAGGAAGCGCGCCTTCTATATGACACGCTTGTAAGCCGCAGCCGGGAACCTGTGTTTTTTTCCGCTTTTGGCGTGGCCGACAATATTGATGGCCGCTTCGACATGCTGGTGTTCCATGCCTGGATGGCGCTTGCGGAACTGAAGGGCGCCGGCGCCGCGCAAGGACTGATCGACACGATTTTCACCGGATTTGACGAAGCCATGCGCGAGCAGGGCGCGGGCGACATGGGAATCGGCCACAAGCTCAAGGCCATGGCCAACGCCTTTTACGGCCGCATCGCCGCCTATGACGCGGCAACTAGCGAAGACGAACTGGCCGCAGCCTTGGCAAGGAATCTGTGGCGCGGCGCGGCGGTGGACCAACGCGCCCACGCGCTGGCCGTCTATGCGACCAGCGCCCGCGCCGCCCTGAAACAATCTCTGCCCGGCCGGCTCGATTTCGGCCCTCTTCCGGTTTTTTCTGGGCCGACTATATAAAACAACATGACAGACGGATTGCCGCTCGCCCATCCCTACAATCTCGCCCGGCTTGGCGCTGCCGGCGATGTGGTGACGTTTGCCGCCGATGATGCGGAACGCGCCGCCATCGCCCGCTGGGCCGGCCTTCTGTCGCTGGAACGGCTGGAAACCAAGATCCAGATCAACAAGCTGGGGCCGGTGCGCTTCGGCCTGGATTTTTCCCTCTCCGCCGATGTCACCCAGGCCTGTGTCGTCACTCTGGAGCCTGTGCCGGCGCGTCTGGACCACAGCTTCCACCGGGAACTGATTTTCGCCGGGCCGGTCCGGGGCAAGCCGGCCGTCGAATCGCCGGCCGACCTGGTGCTGGATTCGGACGAGGAAGAGGGGCCGGAGGAGATTTCCAGCCTGCATTACGACCTGGCCGCCCCGGTGCTGGAGGAGTTCGCCCTGTCCCTGGAGCCCTATCCCCGCTGCCCGGGGGTGGAGTTTACCCCCCCCAGCGACGGCCTGGAGGCCCCCGAAAGCCCCTTTGCCGTGCTCAAAGGCCTGAAATAGGGGCTTTAACCCCTTAGACCGACCGGCTTTTGGCTTGAAACCGGCCTGTCTTTCCTGCTACCCACGCCGCCTGTTTGCGCCCACTTGCTGGGCATTTAGGAGTTTTCCGCCATGGCGGTCCCGAAACGAAAAACCTCGCCGTCGCGCCGCAACATGCGCCGCTCGCACCATGCCCTGACGGCGGCCGCCCATGGCGACTGCCCCAAGTGCGGCGAGCCCAAGCGCCCCCATCACATTTGCGGCGCTTGCGGCCATTATGCCGACCGCGAAGTCGTGAAGGCGAAGAGCTAAAATCCGCCCGCCCGAAAGCTGGCCGTGACCGTGACCCGCGCCCTGACCGTTTCCATCGATGCCATGGGCGGGGATGCCGGCCCGGCCGTGGTCGTGAGCGCGCTGCTGAAAACCATCCAGCGCCACAGCACCGTCAATTTCATTCTGCATGGCGATGAAGCCGAACTGAATCCGCTGGTCGCGCGCCAGTCCAAGCTCGCGGGCCGCGTCACGGTGCGACATGCGCCCGGCCGCGTCACCATGGAAGACAAGCCCAGCCATGTCCTGCGCCGCGGCAAGGACACCTCCATGTGGCGCACCGTCAATTGCGTGAAGGAAGGCGATGCCGATGTTGCGGTCAGCGCCGGCAATACCGGCGCGCTGATGGCCGTGTCCATGTTCGGCCTTGGCATCATCGAGGGCATTTCCCGTCCCGCCATTGCCGTGATCTGGCCCACGCTCAAGGGCCAGACCATCGTGCTGGACGTGGGCGCCAATGTCGGGGCCACCGACGAGATGCTGGTGGATTTCGCGGTGATGGGCGAAGCCTTCGCCCATGCCATTTTCGGCCTGGAAAAGCCCAGCGTCGGCATCCTCAATGTCGGCGCCGAGGAGCAGAAGGGCAATGAAAGCGTGCGCGGGGCCGCGACGATCCTGCGCAATTCCAACCTGCCCATGGACTTTTACGGCTTTGTCGAAGGCGATGATATCGCCAAGGGCACGGTGGACGTGGTGGTGACCGACGGCTTTACCGGCAATATCGCGCTCAAGACCGCCGAAGGCACCGCCCGGCTGGTGGGCGCCTATCTGCGCAGCGCCCTGAAACGCTCCTTCCTGTCCAAACTGGGGGCGGTGATCGCCTCGGGCGCGTTGCAGACCCTGCGCCGCAAGCTCGATCCGCGCGCCCAGAATGGCGGCATTTTCCTGGGCCTCAACGGCATCGTGGTCAAAAGCCATGGCGGCGCCGATGCGGTGGGCTTTGCCAGCGCCCTGGACATGGCCATCGACATGGCCCGCACCGACATCAATGCCCGCATCACCACCGACCGTTCGCGCATCACCGCCGAAAGCGCCGGCGCCCGGGCAGGTGAGTTATGATCCGCGCCCGCGTCATCGGGGCAGGGGCCTGCCTGCCGTCCAACATCGTCACCAATGACGAGCTGGCCAAGACGGTGGACACGTCGGACGAATGGATCCAGGGCCGCACCGGCATCAAGCAGCGCCATATCGCGCTGCCCGGCGAAAAGACCTCCGACCTGGCGCTGGGGGCGGCGCGTGCCGCCCTGACCGATGCCGGCATAGATGCCGGCGAACTGGACATGATCATCTGCGCCACCACCACACCGGATGAAAGCTTTCCCGCCGTCGCCACCATCGTGCAATCGCGCCTGGGTATGCACCAGGGTGCGGCCTTCGACGTGCAGGCGGTGTGTTCGGGCTTCGTTTACGGCCTGTCGGTGGCCGACAGCCTTATCCGCACCGGGGCGGCCCGCACCATCCTGCTGATCGGCGCCGAAACCATGTCACGGCTGCTGGACTGGAACGACCGCACCACCTGCGTGCTGTTCGGCGATGGGGCCGGCGCCGTGGTGCTGCAGGCCCATACCGGCGTGGGCACCAATGCCGACCAGGGCATCCTCAACACCCGCCTGTTCTCGGACGGCCGGCTGCACGACATGCTCTATACCGATGGCGGGGTGTCTTCGACCCAGAGCATCGGCAAGCTGAAGATGCAGGGCAAGGAAGTCTTCAAGCATGCGGTGACCAACCTGTCCGCCGCCATCCAGGCCTCGGCCGATGCCTCGAACATCCCCCTGTCCGAGATAGACTGGTTCGTTCCCCACCAGGCCAACCAGCGCATCCTGGACGGTACCGCCAAGAAGCTTGGCATAGACCCCGCCAGGGTGGTCTCCACCGTGGCCCTGCACGGCAATACCTCCGCCGCCTCGGTGCCCTTGGCGCTGGTCACGGCGGTTCAGGACGGCCGGATCAAGCGGGGGGACCTGGTCCTGCTGGAGGCCATGGGCGGCGGTTTCACCTGGGGCGCGGCCCTTCTGCGCTGGTAATCGGCCACGGCCGGTTCCCTACTTAAACTCTTCCCCTCAAGTCTTTGATGTTGACGCATATTCCCCAGCAGGGTTACCGTGCTGTGGATAACCTTACAGAGTCGCCAAAATGACCACGGGAACTTTGACCAGAGCCGACCTGACCGAAGCCGTTTTCCAGGCCGTCGGTCTTTCGCGCACCGACTCGGCCCAGATGGTCGAGGACATGCTGGAAGAAGTCTGCGGCGCGCTGGCCAAGGGCGAAACCGTGAAGCTGTCGTCCTTCGGCACCTTCGCGGTGCGCCAGAAGTCCCAGCGCATGGGCCGCAATCCCAAGACCGGCGATGAAGTGCCGATCGCGCCGCGCCGGGTGCTGGTATTCCGTCCCAGCCATGTGCTCAAGGCCGTGATCAACGGCCAGGCCGCGCCGGCCGAGGGTGAGGACTGATGTCCGCCGCGGCTTTCGCATATCCGGCAAAGTCGGCGGAAGCTTTCCGCACCATCAGCGAAGTCGCAATCGAACTGGACGTGCCGCAGCATGTGCTGCGCTTCTGGGAAAGCCGTTTCACCCAGATCAAGCCGGTGAAGCGCGCCGGCGGCCGCCGCTATTACCGCCCCGAGGATATCGACCTGCTCAAGGGCATCCGGGCGCTGCTCTATAGCGACGGGTTCACCATCAAGGGCGTGCAGAAGGTCCTGAAGGAACGCGGCCTTCGCCATGTCGCCCATGTCGGCCGCGGCGAGACCGATGCGGCGCAGGATGCGCCCGAGCCGGTGGTGATCGAGAAGATCGTCTATGTCGAAAAGACGGCCGTCCCCGCCAAAAAGCCGCGGCCCGCGCATCTGCGCGCCGTGCCCGACATGTCGCTGCCTTTCTTTGAATCGGGCTTCGACGCGCCGGCGCCTGTGAAGGCGCCCGCCATGGAAGAACCCGTTATCGCCTTTGTCCCCGAACCTGAGCTGGAAGCGGTGGAGATGCCCATCGAAGAAGATCTGGTGGACCGGGAACGCCTGGGCGAACTTCTGGACGAACTGACCGGCCTCAAGGCCCGGTTGCAGGAAGCCCGCGAGCGCCTTTCCTAAGCAAAACATCGAGAAATACGGGTCGGATACGGGCTTGTGGCCCGGGAGCGCCGCCGCTATGTTCCGCGCCCCCGAGGTATCCAGTCCTCAATTTGGCATCGGAGTGTGGCTCAGCCTGGTAGAGCATTCGCCTGGGGGGCGAAGGGTCGTCGGTTCAAATCCGGCCACTCCGACCATTCTTCTCATGAACACCTTCAGGCCGGATTCCCGGCCCGTCGCTGACGCTCCGGGCGTTCGCCGCTTTCGCATGTCCGCTGGACATGCTCACGCGCTTCGCGCGCCGCGGCTCACCCGGCCACTCCGACCATTTCTTTCGCGCGCAAAAGCGCGGCGCGGCAGGGCACAAGTACCACTCTCCTTAATTTGCAATCGGTCCCTTCGGCGCGTCGGAATCCAGCTCCGGCACTTCGGTGAGCCCACGCCCCACATGACTATGGCGGTAGCCATAGGCGTAATAGAAGCCCAGCCCGATGACCGCCCAGATGGGAAACAGCAGCTTGGCCTGCCAGGGCAGGAAGAAGAACAGCACCAGGCAGCCACCCACCGACAGGGTGCCGAACAGGTAAATCCATGGCGCCCGGAAAGGGCGTGGGCGATCCGGTTGGGTATGGCGCAGCACCATCACCGCCACCGACACGGCGGCAAAGGCGAACAGCGTCCCGGAGTTTGAAATGTCCGCCAATTGTCCCACCGGCAGGAAGGCGGCGGCGAAGGCCACGGCAATGCCGGTGAGCCAGGTCACCACATGCGGAGTGCGGAAACGCGGATGCACGCGGCTCAGCCCTTCGGGCAACAGCCCGTCACGCGACATCACGAAAAAGATGCGGGTCTGGCCGAACATCATCATCAGGATGACGGTGGGCAGCGCGATGCCCGCCGCCAGCCCCAAGAGGTTGCCCACCAACGGGTGATGGATGGAACGCAGCACATGGGCCAGGGCTTCGCGCGAACAGACCAGCGGCTGGCTGGCGAGGCTGGCGCATTGGGCCTGTAGCGCCATGGAGCCCGGCGCCAGTGTTTCGCCATGCGGGCCGAACACCGGCTGGGCGCCATAGGAGCCGATCGCTCCGGCCGCCACCAAAAGATAGATCACCGTGCAGATGCCCAGCGAGGCGATCAGGCCGATGGGCAGGTTGCGCTGGGGATTCTTGGTTTCCTCCGCCGCGGTGGAGACGGCATCGAAGCCGACATAGGCGAAGAAGATGGACGCGGCCGCGCCGATAACGCCCGGCGTTCCCAAGGGCGCGAAGGGATGGAAATTCTCCATGTGCATCACCGGTAGCGCCAGCCACATGAAGGCTGACAGCGCCACCAGTTTCACCGCCACAAGACAGGCGTTTACGGTGGCGCTTTCGCGGGTGCCGATGGTGAGCAGGCACGTCACCGCCAGCGCGATGAGGACGGCCAGCACATTGATGACCCCGCCCGCATAAGGCCCCGTCGCCAACGCCGGCGGAATGATGATGGGGGTGGGCAGATGCGCCAAAAGCCCGACAATGTAACCGGACCAGCCCACCGACACGGCGCTGGCGGCCACGGCATATTCCAGGATCAGCGCCCAGCCCACCAGCCAGGCCACCATTTCGCCCAGCACCGCATAGGAATAGGTGTAGGCCGAGCCCGACACCGGCACCATGGACGACAGCTCGGCATAGCACAGGGCCGCCACGGCGCTGACCGCGCCGGCGATGACAAAGGCCAGCAACATGCCGGGACCGGCCTTCTGCGCCGCCTCGGCGGTCAGGACGAAAATGCCGGTGCCGATGACGCCGCCGATGCCCAGCATGGTGAGCTGAACCGGACCCAGGCTGCGATGCAGGGATTTCTTCTCGGCGGTGGCCAGCACCGCGTCCAGGGACTTGACCCGCCACATCGTGAACCACCCGAAAGCCCGCGAGCCCATCGGGCACGGGCGCAGCGCTTCAGTCAAGCACGTCGGCAGCGTCAGGATGGCGCTGGAACCATATGCGGGCATAGGAACAGCGCGGCACGATCACCAGCTTGTTGGCGCGGGCATGCTCGACGATGGCCTGCATCAGCCGGCCGGCGGCGCCGCTGCCGCGCAGGGGCGGCTCGGCCTCGACATGGGGAATGACATACTGGCCGCCCTTGATGCGATACTCGGCCCAGGCCAGAAAGCCGTCCTCTTCCAGTTCGAAGCGGCCCTGGTCCTTGTTGTCGATCATGTCCGTTTCTTGGGTTTCTCGCGATACATCCAAGGCAACGAAAAGCCGATGGGAACGATCCACAGGGTGCCGGCCAGGGCATAGAAGAGCAGCGCCAGGTACCAGGGCGCGCCCGGCAGCAGATGGCGCGCCAGGCCCATGATGAACAGGGCATAGAAGGGCAGCCAGACGAACACGATCAGGATGGCGGCAATCAGGGTCTTGGTGCGGCGGGACATGGGGCTCTGGAATCTTTGACGCAAGGTGGGCGGGACGGTATGAGACCGTCATGACCGTTCCGGACAATTTCTTCAAGACCCGCACCGCGGTGGGCCTGTGGCTGCTGGCGGTGGCGCTGGTGATCCTGGGCATGGTCATCATCGGCGGGCTCACGCGACTGACCGGATCGGGCCTTTCCATCACCGAATGGAAACCGATCATGGGCGCGCTGCCGCCTCTCAGCGATGGCGAATGGGCCGACGCCTTCGCCAAGTACCGGCGCATTCCCCAATATGTGGTCGAGAACCAGGGCATGAGCCTGGCGGGCTTCAAGGCCATCTTTTGGTGGGAATGGGCGCATCGTTTTCTGGGGCGGCTGCTGGGCGTGATGTTCCTGGTGCCGTTCCTGTGGTTTGCCGCGGTGGGCGCGATTCGGCGCAGCGAATGGCCGCGCATGATCCTGTTGTTCGCGCTGGGCGGGATGCAGGGGCTGATCGGCTGGTGGATGGTGACGTCCGGCCTGGAAACCCGTGTCTCGGTCAGCCAGTATCGCCTCGCCATCCATTTGGGCGCGGCACTGTTGCTGCTGGTGGCGATTTTATGGATCGCGCTGGGATACCTGCGTGCAAGCGAAGGTAAGGGAGACGCAAAGCGCGGCTTCGCCTTTGCCGCGCTCGTTTACATCCAGATGCTGCTGGGCGCGCTGGTGGCGGGGCTGGATGCCGGGCTGGTCTACAACACCTGGCCCGACATGAACGGCCGCGTCTTTCCGGAAGATGCGTTCTTCGCCGCGCCCTGGTGGATCAATTTTTTCGAGAATCCAGGCCTGGCCCAGTTCGACCATCGCATCGGCGCCTATGCGGTGGCGGGTTTCGCCGGCTGGATCTATGCCCAGGGCATCAAGCGCAGCGGCTATGCCAAGGTCAGCGCCAAGGCAGTCGCCGTCATCACCACGGTCCAGATATTCCTGGGGATCACCACGTTGCTGCTGGTGTCGCCGGTCTGGCTCTCCGCGCTGCATCAGGTCACCGCCGCGGCGCTGCTGTGCGCCGCGGTCTGGCACGCCTTTGAGTTGAAGCGCCTAGGCTAGCGCCTGTTCCAGATCCGCGATGATGTCCGCGGTATCCTCGATGCCGATACTCAGCCGCACCACGTCATTGCCGGCGCCCGCCTTGGCGCGGTCCTCGTCGGACAATTGGCGATGGGTGGTGGAGGCCGGATGGATGATCAGGCTTCTGGTGTCGCCGATATTGGCCACATGGCTGAACAGCTTGACGCTGTTGACCAGCTTGATGCCGGCCTCATAGCCGCCCTTCAGCCCGAAGGTGAACACGCTGCCCGCGCCCTTGGGACAATATTTCTGGTGCAGCTTGTAAGAAGCATTGTCCGGCAGGCCGGCATAATTCACCCATTCCACCTTGGGATTGGCCTTCAGCCATTTGGCAACGATCATGGCGTTGTCGCAATGCCGCTGCATCCGCAAGGGCAGGGTTTCGGTGCCGGTCAAAACCAGAAACGCGTTCATGGGCGAAAGCGCCGGGCCCAAATCGCGCAAGGCAAAGACGCGGGTGGTGATGGCGAAGGCCATGTCGCCGAACGTCTCCCACATGCGCATGCCGTGATAGGAAGGATTGGGTTCCGACAAGGTGGGGAACTTTCCGCTGCCCCAGTCGAACTTGCCGCCGTCCACGATCACGCCGGCCATGGAGTTGCCGTGCCCGCCCAGGAACTTGGTGGCGGAATGCAGGACGATGTCGGCGCCCCATTCGATGGGGCGGATCAGGTAAGGCGAGGCCAGCGTGTTGTCGATGATCAGCGGCACGCCGGCGTCATGGGCGATCTTGGCCAGCGCTTCGATGTCGGTGATCAGCCCGCCCGGATTGGCGATGCTTTCGGCATAGATCGCCTTGGTCCGGTCGGTGATCAACGGCTTGAAACTGTCGGGGTTGGTGGTGTCGGCCCATTTCACCCGCCAATCGAACTTGGCGAAGCTCTGGTTGAACTGGTTGATCGAGCCGCCATAAAGCTGGCGCGCCGACACGATCTCGTCGCCGGGACTCATCAAGGTGTGGAAGGTCAGAAGCTGGGCGGCATGACCGCTGGCGCAGGCCAGGCCCGCCCGGCCGTTTTCCAGCGCCGCAACCTTTTCCTCCAGCACCGCATTGGTGGGATTCATCAATCGCGTATAGACGTTCCCGAATACCTGCAGGTTGAACAGCGCCGCGGCATGGTCGGCATCCTCGAACACAAAGGCGGTGGTCTGGTAGATCGGCGTCGCCCGCGCCCCGGTGGCGGGATCGGGCTGGGCCCCGGCATGGACGGCCAGGGTGTTGAATCCATACTCGGCCATCTTATGCCTCCGCGTGTTCGATTGTGAGTTCGCCCTCGATCCGGCGCACCCAAGCGCGGACGTCGGGATACTGCTTCAGGTCCAGACCGGCCTGGTGGCTGAAACGGGTATAGGCGACCAGCGCGATATCGGCCAGTGACAGTTTGGCGCCGACAAAATGGCTGCGCCCTTCCAGGTGCTGGTTCATCAGGGTCAGCACCTTGGCGCATTTGACGGGTAGGGCAGGGTCAATCTCCCCGTCGCTCTTCTTCAGATAGAATTTGTGGAAGCGCAGCACCGCGATGGCGGTCTCATGGGAATATTGTTCCCAAAACAGCCACTGGAACATCAGGGCGCGCTCAAAGGCGTCGTCCGGGATCAGATCGGAATTCTGCGCCAGGTGCAGCATGATGGCGTTGGACTGCGCCAAGACGCCGTTGTCGGCAAAGCGCACCACCGGCACCTGGCCGGCGGGATTCATCGCTAGGAACTCTGGCGTGCGGGTCTCGCCTTTCAGCACGCTGACCTCGACCCAGTCATAGGGCAGGCCCAGCCGGTCGGCGACGAACTTCACCTTCAGGCAATTGCCCGAGATGGAGTCGCCGTAGATCGTCATGGAGGCATTATCGAGAGACATGCCCCAACGTTAGGGCCGGTCGCGCGCGATCCGCAAGACCGTGGCATTGTTGTTTTCCGCCACCCAGATGGCGCCATCGTCCGCCACCGCCAGTCCCAGCGGTGAACCCTTGGGATGGCGGCCGTCCACATTGTTCCAGCCTGGCGTGATCAAAAGCGGCTCCGACGCCGGTCCGGGATAGGGCAGGCTGACCGTCGCGTTGCCATTCTCCCCTGCATAGGCTGCATAATGGGCATTCGGTGTCAGCACGGGTACGCCCTTGGAATCCACCGTGAAGGCGGCGATCCGCGCGCCCGCCACGCGATAACCGTGCAGCGACACGATCAGTTTTCCGCGCAACTGCGGGAACATCGCGCCGTCATAATAGAGCATGGATAGCGGCGCGCTGTGCGGCGGCAACAGGCGCACCGGCGGTGTATAGGCGCTGCCGCTGCAGTCAAACACCTTCTTGGGTCCCCAAACCGGGTTGATACCGTTCATGTCATAGCAATAGGGCCAGCCATAATGGGCGCCCTGCTTGATGACATTGAATTCCTCAAACGGCGTGTCGGCGGGCGCGAAATCCTCGCTGTTCTCCGCCTGCAGCACGGTGCCGGAGCTGTGCCGCGCCATGGCAACCGAATTGCGCAGGCCCCGCGCCATCACGGTGAAGGTCGGCTCCCATTTGCCGTCGCCCAGGTATTTGTATCGGCGGATGCCGGCCGACATATAGTCGCCTTCCGACTGGTTGCAGAATTTGTCGCCGTCCGGCGGGCCGTCCTTGCTGGACGGCACGCCGACCAGGCACTGGTCGGATGGCGCGCCCACCGAAACCAGCATGTCGTTGTTGGTGTCGAACAGGAAGGCGGACAGGGGATGAAAGTTGAAACGCTTGCGCGTGTCTGGCGCATCGGCGATCACGGTTTCGATGGTGGATTTGGGATCGGCCGCCATCGGATCGAAGCGGAAGATGCGCCCCTGTTCGTTGACATAGACCTTGCCGCCGGGGCCATAGGTCATGGGATGCGGCATGTAGAGGTCGGTGAGCACGGCGGTGACGGTCGTGGGCTTGCCGGGCTCCGCGTGGATGCGAAAGACCTTGCCGCCGGCGCTGTTCCATTTGCCCATGTCGGTGAGCAGGAAGTCCTTGGTGCCCTTCAGCGGCAGCAGCACGCGCGGCAAAAGGACGGTGCGGCCTTCAAAATCACTGGCGGGCGGGGAAACGATGATGCCGGCGCAGAAGCCTTTCGCCATCGCAATCGGCGCGCGGGGAAAGCCGTCACAGGTGCCGCTGGGCGTGTAGAAAGTGCGCGCGCTTGCCGGAACGATGGCGCAAGCAGCCGCCAGTAATGCCCAAGTCCACAAACGCCCCATCATCATCCTCCGTCTTTGTTATGCGTTCTTCAGGCTGCCGCCTTTGCTGAACAATAGCGGCTTTCGATTGTCGATCACCCGGCGATTGATGCCCAGCCAGCCCATCTCGCCGGAAAAGCGGCCATGCTCGATCTTGGGGCAGCGGTTCATCACCACCGTCAGCCCGGCACCTTCCGCGATCTTCTCGGCTTCCGGGCTGATGACGCTGAGCTGCATCCACAGCACCTTCACACCCAGCCGGTCTTTCTCGGCCACCGTCTCGCGGGCGATGTCGGGGGCGAACTTGGCTTCGCGGAAGATGTCCACCATGTCCACCGGGGCGGGCACGTCTTTCAGCGAGCCATAAACCTTCTGGCCCAATATCTCCTTGCCCACCATGCCGGGGTTCACCGGGATCACTTTGTATCCCTTGTTCAGCAGGTACATCATGGCGAAATAGGACGGGCGGATGTCATTGCCGCTGGCGCCCACCATGGCGATGGTCTTCACCGAGCGCAGGATGGATTTGATCAGGGTGTCGGGATATTGCGGCAGCGCTAGCTCGACCATTTCGGTTCTCGTTTTTCGAGGAACGCGCCGATGCCCTCGCAGGCTTCCCCGTCCAGCATGTTCTCGGTCATCACCTGGCTGGCATAGGCATAAGCCTCACCCAGCGGCATCTCCAACTGGCGATAGAATGCTTCCTTGCCGGTCTTGATCGTGGCGCGCGGCTTGGCGGCGATCTTGTTGGCCAGGATCATGGTTTCGCTTTCCAGGATTTCCGGCGCCACCACCTTGTTGATCAGCCCGATCTGCACGGCCTTTTCGCCGTCAATCATCTCGCCGGTCAGCAGCATCTCCATCGCCGCCTTGCGCCCGACATTGCGCGACAGCGCCACCATGGGGGTCGAACAGAACAGCCCGATATCCACGCCGGGGGTGGCAAAGCGCGCCGAGGTCGAGGCCACGGCCAGGTCGCAGCTCGCCACCAACTGGCAGCCGGCGGCGGTGGCAACGCCCTGGATCTCGGCGATCACCGGCTTGGGGCTTTTCACGATGGCCTGCATCAGGGCCGAGCATTGGGTGAAGAGGGCGGCATAGGCGGCGCGCCCGGCATCGCCATCGGCGCGGTGCCGCGCCAGCTCCTTCAGGTCATGGCCGGAGGAAAACACCGGTCCAACGGCGGCGATCACCACCACGCGGGTGGCATTGTCGGCCGCGGCCCCGTCCAGCGCCGATTTCAGCGCCGCCATCAACTCCGACGACAGGGCGTTGCGGGCGCCCGGCCGGTTCAGGGTCAGGCGCAGCACGCCCTTGGTGGTGGCGGTCAGCAGCAGCGGGGGTGCGGCATTCATGCCGGGAATGTAGTGCGCCACTCCCGCCGGAACAATGCCGCCAATCAGGCGTTGCACCGGTGATCCCCATGACCGCCACCATCGCACTCACCCCCGAAAAGCGCCTGCGCACCGGCCGCTCGGTGTGGAGCGACACGCCCCATCCCCAGCTCAAGACCCATGCCCTGCGCCGTCCGCTCCAATGCGATGTCGCCATTGTGGGGGCGGGGATTTCCGGCGCCTTCATGGCCGAGGCGCTGAGCCGCCACTACGGCCGGGTGGTGGTGCTGGACCGCCGCGCCCCGGCCATGGGCTCGACCCATGCCTCCACCGCCATGCTGCAATATGAGATCGACACGCCCTTGACCGAACTGTCGGACATGATCGGTCACCCCAAGGCGGCGCGGGCCTGGCGCCGCTCCTTTGCCGCCACGCAAGGGTTGATCCGGCTGGTGCGCGACGAAAAGATTCCCTGCGGGTTTGAAGATCGCTCGGCGCTGTACCTGGCGGGCGACGAGATGGGTGGCCGCGGCATGGAAAAGGAAGCCCGCGCCCGCCGCCGCGCCGGCCTGGACTGCGAATTCCTGTCGGGCCGCGAGTTGAAGGCGCGCTACGGCATCGCCCGCACCGGCGCCATCTTCAGTGATCGTGTGGCGGTGGCCGATCCGGTGGCGCTGGCGCGCGGCCTCTTGCGCCGGGCGCGGGCGCGGGGCGCGAAGATATTCGCCCCCTGCGAGGTGCACGATGTGATGGGCGCGGCCCGCGGCGTCATGCTGGATGCCGGCGGCTGGTTCGTGGAGGCGAAAGCGGCGGTGTTCTGCACCGGCTATGAAGTGCTGAAAGGTCTTCCCGACCAGCACACCGAGATCACGTCCAGTTGGGCGGCCGCCACCGCGCCCCATGCCGATTATCCCGCCTGGCTGGACCAGACCCTGGTGTGGGAAGCGGCCAGCCCGTACCTCTATCTTCGCACCGGCGCGCAGGGGCAGTTGATCGTGGGCGGCGAGGATGCCGATCTCGACAGCCCCAGCTATCGCGCCGGTACCCTGGGCCTGAAGGCGAAGAAGCTGGCGCAGAAGACCAGCCGGCTGCTGCCGGGCCTTAAACCAAAATGGACCCATGTCTGGGCCGGCGCCTTCGGGGAAAGCAGCGACGGGCTGCCCATCATCGGCGCGGTGCCCGGCATGCCCCATTGCTTCGCGGTGATGGGATTCGGCGGCAACGGCACGGTCTATTCCATGCTGGCGGCGCAGTTGATGCCGGGCCTGCTCAAGGGCCGCCCGGCCAAGGACGCTGAACTGTTCGCCTTCCGGACTTAGTGCGGCACGGCGGACGTATCGGGGTTCACGAGATCGAGCTGCTCCTGCAGCAACTCTCCCAGCCACTTGCGGCGGCCCGCGTCTTTTTCGCAATCGAGCGAGTATTGCAGCCGGGAGATATTGCCGTGCGTGATCCACTCGGCCTGCATCTGAGCAATGGTCTTTTCCATCAAAAGACCGTGGGCCTCATACCTTGCTGACCCATTAAGATCAGCGCCTCATCTCAGCAGCGCAAGGTTGGGCAGGAAGGCTTTGTACAAGAAATCTCGACTCACGCGTCAAGTGTGGGGCACAGCACCAAAGGCCAAGGAAGCTGATGAAAGGGCAGCCGAAGCGGTGGATCTGCCGTTGCACAGAGAGTGGGAAGCGATAGCGAATAAGTACCGAGAACTAGCCAGCAAAAAAGGTGTCTTATAAGCACTGTTCCAGTTGGCTAAATCTTGAGATTGCGGGGCCTCCGGGCGGGGCCTAGGGTCTGGTATGGTCGAACTCATCCCATTCCGGACATCGCGCCAGGTTATGGAAGGCAAGCTGGCTGACCTTCGGGCGGAGATGGCTCAGTTCAAAAGTCTCACCCGTGCGATTGAGGCGCTGGAAATCGCCATCCCCGAACCCCCGAAGCTCGATGCCTAGGCCTTTGACTTCTCGTGCGGTATTATAATACCGCATCAGAAAAACCCCGCTATTTCCACTATTTTGTTGACCCCGGGGAGGGCGTTTCGTATATGCCCCCGTCAAATCAACGGAAATAGCCATGAAAACCTACTCGGCGAAAGCCAGTGAGATCGAAAAGAAGTGGGTCCTGATCGATGCCGAAGGCCTGGTCGTGGGCCGCCTGGCTTCGATCATCGCCATGCGCCTGCGCGGCAAGCACAAGCCCACCTACACCCCCCACATGGATTGCGGCGACTATGTCATCGTGATCAACGCCGCCAAGGTCCTGCTGACCGGCAACAAGCTGAAGAAGAAGGTGTACTACCACCACACCGGCTATATCGGCGGCATCAAGGAACGCACCGCCGGCGCCATCATGGCCGGCAAGTTCCCCGAGCGCGTGCTGGAAAAGGCCGTTGAGCGCATGGTGCCGCGCGGTCCCCTGGGCCGCCGCCAGATGTCCAACCTGAAGCTCTATGCCGGCGCTGACCATCCGCATGAAGCCCAGCAGGCCGAGGCGCTGGACGTCGGCGCGATGAACCCCAAGAACACCCAGTACAAGCGCTCCGTCGCGAAGAAGGCAGCCTAACCCATGGCCGAAGAGAACAAGTTCACCGAACTCAAGACCACGCTGATCAAGGCCAAGACCGCCGACGCGGCGGACGCCACCAAGACCGACAGCAAGCGCGACTCCAAGGGCCGCGCCTATGCCACCGGCCGCCGCAAGGAATCGGTTGCCCGCGTCTGGATCAAGCCGGGCAGCGGCAAGATCACCGTCAATGGCCGCGACGAGACCGTCTATTTCGCCCGCCCCGTTCTGCGCATGATCCTGCGCCAGCCGCTGATCGCGGCCGGCCGTGATGGCCAGTTCGATGTGGTCGTCACCGTCAATGGCGGCGGGCTTTCGGGCCAGGCCGGCGCGGTGCGTCACGGCATTTCGCGCGCCCTGGTCAATTACGAGCCCACCCTGCGCCCCGTGCTGAAGCCGGGCGGCTTCCTCACCCGCGACCCGCGCGCGGTGGAACGCAAGAAGTATGGCCGCCCGAAGGCGCGCCGCAGCTTCCAGTTCAGCAAGCGCTAGCTGCGAACTGTTCTATCGTTTTGGAAACGGCGGCCCGCAAGGCCGCCGTTTTCGTTTCAGACGATAGGCTTGGTGGACGGATCGAAGGTGGGCGGCGGCGGACCATAGGCGTTGGATCCCGGATCGCCCGGCTGGCACCAGAAATAGATCAGCACCACCGACACGATCAGCAGGGCCAGGCCGATAATCCCGTTCAGCGCCAACGCCGGTCCCAGGAACAGCCAGCCGCCCACCGACATGACGCTGAGCATGGTCATGAAGGCGATGATCTGGGAGAAGAAAGCAACGATGATAAAGATCCACACCAGCTTGCCGTCGCGCCCTGTATCCTGCAGGCGCCGCGCCCCCATGCCGGCCGAAGGCAGCAGCATCGCCAGGTTGTAGATCGCCGCCAGCGGCAGGAAGACGACCGATTGCACGATGGCCACGGCAATGGCGATCACGATGTTGGCCAGCACGAAGTACCAGAACTGGGCCCGGCCCACCCGGCCGTTCATGTCGAAATAATGCTCGGTGACGGTCCGGCGGAAATTGTCCCAAATGGCTTGCACGTCCATGACGCTACCCCCTGTTTCGGCGCGCCACTGGCGTATCGGGCCGGGCGGCCTATATACCCCTGCACACGGTGCAGGCCCGATCCAGGAAATCGACAAGCCCCTGGAAGAGCCAAATCAGCTAAAAGGCACATTACACCGGTGTCAATGTCGGCGGGTACGAGATGAGCAAACAGGCGAAAATCTTCATAGACGGCGCCGCCGGGACCACCGGCCTGGAAATCCGCGAGCGCCTGGCCGGCCGCGAGGAGCTGACGTTGATCGTGCTGCCGGAGGCCCAGCGCAAGGACGCAGGCGCCCGGAAAGCCGCGCTGAACGATGCCGATGTGGTGATCCTGTGCCTGCCGGACGAGGCGGCGCGCGAGGCCGTCAGCCTGATCGACAATCCCGCCACGCGGGTGATCGACGCCTCCACCGCCCACCGGGTGGCGGAAGGCTGGACCTATGGCTTTGCCGAGCTGGAGCCGGACGGCTATGCCCGCATCGCCGCCGCCAAACGGGTGAGCAATCCGGGCTGCTGGTCCACCGGTTTCCTGGCGATTGCACGCCCGCTGGTGCGCGCGGGACTGATCCCGGCGGATTTTCCTGTCACCGCCAACGGCGTCACCGGTTATTCCGGCGGCGGCAAGGCGATGATCGCCGAGTTCGAGGATCCCAAGGCTGCCGACTATACCGAGACGGTGTCGCGCATCTATGGCCTGAACCTCTCGCACAAGCATATTCCCGAAATGCAGAAACTTTCGGGCCTGGCGCATCCGCCCTTGTTCGAGCCCAGCGTGGGCCGCTTCATGCGCGGCATGCTGGTGGAAGTGCCGCTGCAATTGTGGGCGCTGCCGGGCAAGCCCAGCCCCCGCGACATTCATGCCGCGCTGGCCAAGGCATATCCGGAACGGCCGCTGGTCAAGGTCGCTTCGCTGGAAGACGCCGCCGCGGTCAAAAGCCTGGATGCGGAAATCCTGGCCGGCAGCAACGGGCTGACGCTCTATGTCTTCGGCAATGAGAAGGCCGGGCAGGCGCGGGTCGTTGCGGCCTTCGACAATCTGGGCAAGGGCGCCGGCGGTGCTGCGGTGCAGAACTTGAACATTATGCTGGGCTTACCCGAAACCACTGGCCTCTAGAGTGTGCTAAACAGGACGGATGGGGCTTAAGGGTACCATCGTCTCTGTCGTCATCGGGCTGGCGCTGTTCGCCGGCGTGGTGTTTCACGCCGTCCATCGGCCCGCGAAACCGCGCGGCTTTTCCGGCCTGCAATTTGCCGCCCTCAGCCCGGCCGCCGCGTCGCGCACCCCGCTGCTGGTCCGGGGCGGCGCCGAGATCGCCGCGGTGATGGACGCCAGCCCCGCCGACAAGGCCAAGATCAAATCCGGCGAAGTGGTATCGGCGATCGATGGCGTGACGATCCATTCGGCGCAGCAGGCTTCCGAACTGGTGCGCAAGCATCAGGCGGGCGACCGCGTGGTATTCACCGTCTATGACATCACAAAGGGCGAAGTGCATCCGCGCGACGTCGCCCTGACTTTCGATGCCGCCCCGCCGGCGGGCAAAAAACTCTCGTTGCGTCCGCCGCGCACCCTGGCGAAGGAAGTTTTCGGCCAGCCTTATCCCACCGCCCATGCCGCCTGGGCCCGCCAGATATATCTGGGTGCCACCATCCGTCCGCAGGCGTTGAGCGGGTTGGGGTCCGGGCAGTGCAACGCCTTTGCGCCGCAAGGCTGGCGGGTGGCGGCGCATGCCCCCGACAATTCTCTTTTCCATGTCATGGCCGGGTCCGGCTTTCTGCACGCCATCCACACGATCAGCGATGTCCAGGGCGATACCGATGCAACGCTTCGCGGCATTCTGGGAAAGGCGTTCAATTCGCCGGTTACCCTGACGCCATCGCAGAAGCGTCCCGATGGCTTTGTCGTGCGCGATTATGGCAACGCCAAGGGCGGCACGGGCTTTGTGCTGTATCGCGTCAGCGGTAATCGCATCGCCCTATGGTTGGTGGGGGTGGCGGGTGCCGAAGCCGGCTGGGCCAAGCCGCTGGCGGGGGCGGTGGCGCTGTCCATGCGCTGCGCCGCGCCGGGGGCGCCGCCGCTGGTGAAGGCCGATCACCTAACAGACACCAGTGTGTCGCTGCGCTGCCAGCAAGGCGCCTGTGACGAGAGTGATTTCGCCGCGAGTTATCTCAAGGTGCTGCGCCTGGGCTATGTCCATAACCTGAAAGGCGACATGTTCCTGGTCCATCCCCGCAAGGATTTCTGGCTGAACGGCGCCGAAGGGCCGGGCTATTACCATCAGGTCGGCGGCGAGAATGAAAAACTGATGCCGGGCCGCATTAACTGACGGCTGGCACGGCCATTGCGACAGACCTGACAGCACCATTGTTTTTCACGTCCATTGTTTCAAATTGGGCCAGCCGGCAGTTGCCCCCTGCCGGCGGCCGTATTTCCCGAGACACCAGGTGTCTCGTTTTAGGAGGGCACATGACTATTCGTATCGTTCCGCTTATCGGCGCCGTGATGGCCGCGCTGGCCGCCGCGCCGTGTCACGCACAGGAATCCATCGCACCGCATTCCCTGGAGTTCGACAAAACCATCGAGCCCGAAGGCATCGTGGTTCAGGATCTGACCGGCGGCGTCGGCGCGGGGGAAAGCAATGACGGCGGAGGCGGCAGCATGATCCAGATCATGCAGGTCCAGCCCAACTCTGGGAACGGCGTTTCCACCAGCGTCAGCGCACAGCGCTTTTCCGCCCGCGGCCGCTGATTACTACTTTTTTTGACTGGATTCCCTTTCCTCGAAAGACGCAGATGCGTCTTTCTCGCCGGGAATGAAAGCGCAATAGCGATGCTATTGCGCTTTCACCTTGACGTAGGTGCCGGGCGCGTCGCCCAGCACTTTCAGTTCGCCGTCACCGGGCTTGCGTGCCAGGATTTTCGCGCCTGACAGTTTGCTCAGCCACTTGTCCCAATCCGGCCACCAGGAGCCGGGATGCTCGGTCGCGCCCTTGCGCCAGGCCTCGATGTCCTTGGCGCCCGCCTCGTTGGTCCAATACTGGTATTTCTTCGCCGCCGGCGGATTGATCACGCCGGCGATATGGCCGGACCCGGCAATGATGAAGCGCACCGGCCCACCGAACAGTTGGGTGGACTTGAACACCGAGTTGGCCGGGGCGATGTGGTCCTCGCGCGCCGATTGCAGATAGACCGGTACTTTCACCTTGTGCAGGTCGAGCTTCACCCCCGCCATTTCCATCTTGCCGCGCGCCAGGTTGTTTTCCTTGTAGTAGTTGCGCAGGTAGGACAGGTGCAGCTTCTCCGGCATGCGCGTCGTGTCGCTGTTCCAATAGAGCAGGTCGAACGGCATGTGCTGTTTGCCCAGCAGGTAATTGCTGATCACAAACGACCAGATCAAATCATTGGCGCGCAGCATGTTGAAGGCGCCGGCCATCTTGGAGCCGGGCAGCACGCCGCCTTCGCTGTCCATCTTGGCTTTCAAGGCTTCGAGCTGGGCTTCGTCCACGAACACCGACAGATCGCCGGCTTCGCTGAAATCGGTTTGCGCCGCCCAGAAGGTGGCGGAATGGATGCGGTCGTCATTTTTGGTGGCCATGTAGGCGAGGGTGGAGGCCAGCAAGGTGCCGCCGATGCAGTAGCCGACACAGTTGGGATCCTTGACCCCGGTGGCTTTCTCCACCGCGTCCAGGGCGGCGAAGATGCCGTCCTGCATGTAATCCTCGAACCCGGCCTGGGCGAGCTTGGCGTCGGGGTTCACCCAGCTCACCAGGAACACGGTATAGCCCTGGCCCACCAGCCAGCGCACGAAGCTGTTCTCGGGCCGAAGATCGATGATGTAGAACTTGTTGATCCAGGGCGGGAAGATCAGCAGCGGTCGCTCACGGACTTCATCCGTGGTCGGAGAATATTGCAGCAACTCCATGATCCGGTTGCGAAACACCACCTTGCCGGGGGTGGTGGCGACATTCTCGCCGATGGTGAAGCCGTCGGCCGACTGGCGGATGGAAAGCTCGCCCTGGCCGCGCTCGACATCGGCCAGCAGGTTGTCCAGCCCCTTGACCAGGTTCTCGCCATTGGACGCCAAGGTGGCGTTCAGCACCTCCGGGTTGGTGAGGGGGAAGTTGGTGGGGGCCAGGGCATCGGCGAACTGGCGGGTATAGAAGGCGACGCGGCCGCGTTCCTTGTCATCCAGGCCGTGCAGCTTGCCCACCATCTCCTGCATGGCGTTGGCGGTCAGCAGATAGCTCTGCTTGATGAAATCGAACACTTCGTTTTCGCGCCAGGCTTCGTTCTTGAAGCGGCGGTCGCCCTGTGCCGGCTCCACCAAAGCGGGGGCGCTCTCGCCGCCCAGCATGCGCCGCGCCGTGGTTTCCCACAGCGTCATCACATCGTTCCACCATTGGGTCTGGGCCGCGATCACCGCATCGCGATCGCCGCTCATCGCCTTGGCCAGCGCCATCATGGCGCCGGAAATATTCAGGGGATCGATCGGCCCGTCGCGGTTGGCCATCCGGGCGGCGAAGTCCATCAGCAGCTTCTGGCTCTTGACGCCCACCGTCAGCATGTTGCGCGCGAATTCCTGGCCGTTCAGGCCGGGCGGTGATTCGGACTGCTCTGCGGCAGGGGGTTTGGGGGCCATGGCTCGGGGAAATGCCTTTCGCAAAACTGTGATAGCCCGGCCACGGTGACACCCGCAAGCCGCGCTGAAAACCCACCACGAGCGCCCAAATACCGCAATTGGCGGCGGGAATGACCTGCTCTTTCGCTGGCGCACAGCGTCCGGGCGCGGTATATCCAACAGGCTGGGTTGGCGCCCGCGCGCAGGTGGTGCGGAGCCGGGGGACCGGCATGTGGGAACAAGGGCTTTTTGGGCATGACCAAGATTTATGCGCGTCCGTTGGTGATGGCGACGCTGGTGATCACATTGGCGGTGGGCACCACCGGCTGCCAGACCATGTCCGACCTCGATCCCACTGGACTGATCAGCGATAGCGACGACACGCCCGACAGCCAGTTCCCCACCGACTCCAGCGAGCAGGCCGCCGCCGACGCCAACACCACCACGCCCGACCTTGCCGCTATGCCCAGCCGCCCGGCCGCGCCCGATACCGCCGCCCAGGCCAATGCCAGCCAGCAGGTCGCCGCCGCCGGCGCCCAGGCCCAATACAGCGCCGATGCCTTGCGCGCCGGCACCGATGCCGCCGCGCCGCCGCCGGCCGCGACCGACGCTTCCGTCACCCGCCAGGCGATGGCCTCGGTGGATGCGCCGCCCAGCGCCAGCGACGGCCCGCCCAGTGCTGACGCGCCGCCCAGCGCCGGAGCTGCACCGGCGCCGTCCTCGCCCAATGCCGCCGTGCCCTCCAGGGTCGCTTCGGCCGCCCCGCCGCCGCGCGATGAGCCCATGGCGCCTGTTGCCGCGCCGTCTGCTGCCCCCTCTGCCAGGATGGCCCCGCCGCCCGGCGCCGAACCCGCCGTTCCCATGACCGCGGGCAGCCGCATGACCATGCGCGCCCCCACCGACGCCCAGCTTGGCTTCCGGCCGTCCTCGGCTCCGCCGCTGAACGCCAGCGTGGCGCAGTGGGTGTCCCCGCCGATCCTCGCCCATTACCGCCAGACCGCCGCCATGGCCGGTTCGGCGGGCACCGGCACGCCGGCCGTTGCCGCCGTGCCTGCCAGTTCCGGACGCCGCGGCATGGGCGGTCCGTCCATGTCCGGCAGCGTGATCGCCAATCTGGATGCCGTTCCGGGCTCGCCCGCCGGCATGGCCGCGGCCAATAATGGCGGGGTTCCCCCCACCGCCATCGTCTATTTCAACGGTGACGGCACCAGCCTGCCGGCCGGCGCCCGCGCCCAGGTGCGCGATGCCGTGGCCGCCTTCCGGGCCAGCGGCAGCTACGGCTCGGTCAAGGTGGTGGGCCATGCCTCCAGCCGCACCGCCAACATGCCGGTGGAACGCCACCTGGAAGTGATCTTCCAGAAGTCCCAGGCGCGCGCCAATGCCGTGGCCCAGGCCCTGATCCGGGCGGGCATTCCGGCCGACCGGGTGCGGGTCGAGGCGGTGGGCGACAGCCAGCCCGTCTATTATGAATCCATGCCCAAGGGCGAGGCCGGCAACCGGCGAGCTGAGATCTACGTGCAGGGCTAACCCGCACCAAATCCGCCGCAATTAACCCAATAATGATTGCCTCGCGGGGCTGAATCCCCGATTCTCAGGCGTTATCCTCGCGTCCCCAAGGTTCGTTTCCATGAATACCGATTTTTACCGCATCAAGCGGCTGCCGCCCTACATCTTTGAGGAAGTGAATCGCCTCAAGGCGCAGGCGCGCGCGCGCGGCGAGGACATCATCGATTTCGGGATGGGCAATCCCGACATGCCGACCCCCGATTACATCGTGGACAAGCTGTGCGAAACCGCGCGCGATCCGCGCGCCCACCGCTATTCCGCCTCGCGCGGCATCAAGGGCCTGCGCAAGGCGCATGTCGCCTATTACAAGCGCCGCTTCGGAGTCGATCTGGACCCCGATAAGGAAGTGATCGCGGCGCTGGGCTCCAAGGAAGGTTTCGCCAATCTTGCCATGGCCATCACCGCGCCGGGCGATGTGGTGCTGGTGCCCAATCCCGCTTACCCGATCCATGCCTTCGGCTTCATGATCGCCGGCGCCGCCATCCGTCACGTGCCCGCCACCTCGCCGGAGGAGTATCTCAGCAAGATCGGCGTCGCCACGCGCCACTCGGTGCCGTCGCCGCTGGCGCTGGTGGTGAACTATCCCTCCAATCCCACCGCGCAGGTGGTGGATCTGGATTTCTACAAAGAGGTCATCAAGTTCGCCAAGAAGCACGAGATCTGGGTGCTCAGCGATCTTGCCTATGCCGACATCTATTTCGGCGACACCCCGCCGCCCTCGATCCTGCAGGTGGACGGCGCCAAGGACATCGCCATCGAATTCCAGTCCCTGTCCAAGACCTATTCCATGCCCGGCTGGCGCATGGGCTTTGCCGCCGGCAATGAAAAGCTGATCGGCGCCCTGGCGCGCATCAAGTCGTATCTGGATTACGGCGCCTTCACGCCCATCCAGGTGGCGGCCGCCGCGGCGCTCAACGGGCCGCAGGACATGGTGGACGACATCCGCGCCGTCTACAAATCGCGCCGTGACGTCTTGGTGAAAAGCATGGCGGCGGCGGGCTGGGACATCCCCGCGCCGGAAGCCTCCATGTTCGCCTGGGCCCCGGTGCCGGAGAAGTACAAGACGCTGGGCTCGATGGAGTTCGCCAAGGATCTGCTGATCCATGCCAAGGTGGCGGTGTCGCCGGGCATCGGCTTTGGCGAGTATGGTGAAGGCTATGTCCGCGTGGCGCTGGTGGAGAATGAGCATCGCATCCGCCAGGCGGCGCGCAATGTGAAGAAGTTCCTCACCATGGGCAGCAACATGGCGCCCAAGGACTTGGCTCCCGCAAAATGACAACGTCTTTCAAGATTGCCATCGCCGGGCTCGGCACGGTGGGCGGCGGCGTGGTCAAGGCGCTTGCTGCGCGCGGCGATGAGCTGTCGCGCCGCGCCGGCCGCAAGCTTGAGATTGTTGCCGTTTCGGCCCGCGACAAGAAGAAGGCGCGAGACTTTGCCGTATCCGGCTGGACCGATGATGTGCTCAGCCTGGCCAAGGGTGACGCCGATGTCGTGGTCGAACTGATCGGCGGCGAGGAAGGCATCGCCCGCCAACTGGTCGAGACCGCGCTGGCGGGCGGCAAGCATGTGGTGACCGCCAACAAGGCGTTGCTGGCCAAGCATGGATTGGCGCTGGCGCAGTTGGCCGAGAAGAACAAGGTCACGCTGAAATTCGAAGCCGCCGCGGCCGGCGGCATTCCCATCGTCAAATCCTTGCGCGAAGGGCTGATCGCCCATGGCGTGGATGCGGTTAAGGGCATCCTCAACGGCACCTGCAATTACATCCTGACCGAAATGGAAAGTTCGGGTCGCGCCTTTGCCGATGTGCTGAAGGAAGCGCAGGCCAAGGGGTATGCCGAGGCCGATCCCACATTGGACGTGGGCGGCGGCGATACCGCGCACAAACTCGCATTGCTTTCGGCCATCGCCTTCGGCACCGCGCCCGATCTTGGTTCGGTGGCGGTGGAAGGCATCCAGCACATAACGCCCGACGACATCGCCTTCGCATCCGAGTTCGGTTTCCGCATCAAGCTGCTGGGCATCGCCCGCCGGGTGGATGACAAGATCGATCAACGCGTGAATCCCGTCCTGGTGCGGGTGCGCTCGGCCCTGGCCAATGTCTCGGGCGCCGCCAATGGCGTGTCGGTGGACGCGGGCGAGGCGGGCACCTTCTTCTTCTCCGGGCGCGGCGCGGGCGAAGCGCCCACCGCCAGCGCCGTGATCGCCGACATTGTCGAAGCCGCATCCGGCGCGCCCAGCCCGGTGTTCGGCCGCCCCGTATCGGATCTCAAGACCTTGGCCCCCGCCGACGGCAAGGCCTCGGTGTCGCCCTGGTATCTGCGTTTCGAGGTTCTGGACGTGCCGGGCGTGCTGGCCTCCATCGCCGGAAACCTGGCCGAGGCCGGTGTTTCCATCGAAAGCATGATCCAGCGCGTGCGGGCCCCCGGCGCGCCTGTCGCCATTGTCATGATCACCCATGAAACTGCACAGGCATCGGTGGAACGCGCCTTGAAGGCCATAGGCGCTTCCGACAAGGTGCGAGCCCGTCCCTGCATGATTCCCATGGAATCGTGAGTGGTTTTCCACTGAGTCCAAAATAAGAAGAAGCCATGACCCAAGCCCGCCCGCCCGCCCAATCCAAGCCGCTGGACCGGGCCTTTGCGCTGGAAGCGGTGCGCGTCACCGAGGCCGCCGCCATCGCCGCCTATCACCAGATCGGGCGCGGCAACGAACATGATGCAGACCATGCCGCGGTGGAGGCGATGCGCCTGGCCTTCAACCGCCTGCCGATCGACGGCACGGTGGTTATCGGCGAAGGCGAACGCGACGAAGCCCCCATGCTGTTCATCGGCGAGAAGGTGGGGCAGGGCGGCCTGGCCGTGGACATCGCGCTGGATCCGCTGGAAGGCACCACGCTCACCGCCAAGGCTATGGCCAATGCGCTGGCGGTGATGGCGATGGCCGAACCCGGCACCATGCTCAACGCCCCTGACACTTATATGGACAAGATCGCCATCGGTCCCGGCTTCAAGGACGGGCTGATCGACCTGGACGCCGAACCCGGCGACAACATCAATGAACTGGCCAAGGCGAAAGGCTGCCGCGCCGACGAGATCACCGCCCTGGTGATGGACCGTCCGCGCCACGAAGCCCTGATCGCCAAGATCCGCAAGGCCGGCGCCAAGGTGAAGCTGATCACCGACGGCGACGTGGCGGGCGTGATCGAGACCACCGATCCGGCCACCAATGTGGACATCTATCTGGGCCAGGGCGGCGCACCCGAAGGCGTGCTGGCGGCGGCGGCGTTGCGCTGCGTCGGCGGCCAGATGCAGGGCCGGCTGCTGTTCCGCAATGACACGGAACGCGCCCGCGCCGCCAAATGGGGGGTCAAGGACCTGACCCGCAAATATGGTTTGCACGAGCTGGTATCGGGCGATGTGGTGTTTTCCGCCACCGGCGTCACCGACGGCTCCATGCTGCGCGGTGTGCATCGCGTAGGCGATTTTATCACCACCGAAAGCGTGGTGATGCGTTCGGCCACCGGCACGGTGCGCTGGATACGGACACGGCACCGCCGCGGTGCTTGAGGGCGCCATAGAGAAGGACGCCGCGGCCTTTGGTGTCGCGCGCAGCTTCTCGGGCCGCCGCTGGTTGCTGAAATCGGTGGATGAGGGCGTGGAGCGCGAATTGCTGCGCGAAATCTCGCCGGTGCTGTCGCGCCTTCTGGCTTTGCGCGGGGTGACGCTGGCGCAGGCTGCTGACTACCTGACCCCGAAACTGAAGAATCTGCTGCCCGATCCGCATGTGCTCAGGGACATGGACAAGGCGGTGTCGCGTGTCAGCGCCGCGCTGGCCGCGGGCGAGCGCATCGCGGTGTTCGGCGATTATGACGTGGACGGCTCGACCTCTGCCGCCTTGCTGTCGGATTTCCTGTCCGCTGTTGGCGCGAGCCCACGCATCTATATCCCCGACCGCATGACCGAAGGCTATGGCCCGTCGCCCACCGCCATGAAGGTGCTGCACACCGAAGGCATGGCGCTGGTGATCACCGTGGATTGCGGCGCCGCCGCCATCGCTGCGCTGGAAGAAGCCAAGGCGCTGGGCATGGATGTGGTGGTGCTGGATCACCATCGCGTGGACAAAAGCCCGCCCGCCATCGCGCACGTCAATCCCAACCAGCCGGACGATACTTCCGGCTTGGGGCACCTGTGCGCCGCCGGGGTGAGCTTTCTCTTTCTGGTGGCATTGAACCGGCACTTGCGCGAAAGCGGCTTCTACGAAGAGCGCGGCATGGCCGAGCCCGACCTGCGGCTATTCCTGGACCTGGTCGGCCTTGCCACCATCTGCGACGTGGTTCCGCTGAACGGCGTCAACCGCGCCTTTGTCCGTTTCGGCCTGGGGCAGATCGGCGCCCTGTCGCGCCCCGGCCTGGCGGCGCTGGCCGGTATCGCCGGCGCCAAGGGGCCCTTCACGCCGTATCACCTGGGCTTTGTCTTCGGCCCGCGCATCAATGCCGGTGGCCGGGTAGGGCGCTCCTCGCTTGGCGTGGACCTGCTCACCGCGCGCGATGCCGACAAGGCGGGCGAATTCGCCGCCCAGCTTGACCTGCACAACAAGGAACGCCAGGCGATCGAGAAACTCATCCTGGAAGAAGCCATCGCGCTGGGCCAGGTCCAGGCCAATGCGCCGTTCCTGCTGGTGTCCGGCGATGGCTGGCATCCCGGCGTGGTCGGCATCGTGGCCGGGCGGTTGAAAGAGCGCTTCGCCAAGCCCGCCTTTGTCGCCGGCTTCGAAGGCGGCATGGGGCGCGGCTCGGCCCGCTCCATTCCCGGCATCGACATCGGCGCTATCATCCGCGCCGCCGCCGAGGCGGGGGTGATCGAATATGGCGGCGGCCATGCCATGGCGGCCGGATTCTCGCTGACCACGGCGCAGCTCGACGATTTTCACAAATTCATCGACGCCCGGTTCAGCGGCGCCGGCCCCGCGCTGGCGGCGGCCAACGACCTCTACCTGGACGCGGTATCCTCGCCCGCCGGGGCCAACATCGCCCTGGTGCAGGAGATCGCCCAGGCCGGACCCTTCGGGGCGGGCAATGCCGAGCCGCTCTTGGGCCTGCCCGATGTCCGGGTGGCCTTCGCCGACGTGGTGGGCAAGGCGCATGTGAAACTGCGCCTGCAGGGCGGCGACGGCACCATGCTGGACGCCATCGCCTTCCGGGCGGTCGGCACGCCCCTGGGAGACGGCCTCCTGGCCGCCCGTGGGCAGCGGATCCACGCCGCCGGGCGCCTGCGCCAGGACGACTGGAACGGCCGTATCCGGGTCCAGCTGGAAATTGAGGATGCAGGGCCCGCAACCGCCTGATTTTGGCTTGCAAAGGGCCTTTTTGGCCGGTAAACCCCCGCCCTCCGGTGGCGCCCTTCGTCTATCGGTTAGGACTCAGGATTTTCATTCCTGCAAGAGGGGTTCGACTCCCCTAGGGCGCACCATTCTCCCATTTGTTCAAACTGAAACAATTGGGCTTTGAGGCCGGATTGTCCAACTCCTAAAACATGAGAGTCCCAGTTGGACAATCTAACTACCGGTTTGTTCTAACCGAACGAGCTTCATCCCTGCATCTGCCAGCTTCTTTCGGTTCGCTTTCTTCGTGGACCGAATCGCCATGGATTCGCTGCACCATCCGAACATGCTCATAAGCATGTGTACTGTAGCGTGGTTCTCAGCAGCTATGGTGGCAGCACCCCCACGGATACCGTGGGCCGTCCGGTCCGCCAAACCGGCGGATGACCAGCCTTCAGCATGGATGGCTTGGCCCAGCGTGAACCTGCCGACATATGGTTGGATAACTGGCTTAGCAGTTCTGACAGCTGACAAGCATGGTCGGATGCGCCTCATCGAATGCTGCAATAACCAGATTAAGTACGCCACACCTCAAGAGGCTGTTGCCGCAGCAACGGCCTATGAATTTGAGATTGTGAACGGGCAAGGTGGATTGGCGATTTTCTGCATTCTGGACAGCTACAGAGATGACAGCGGCGGACTGAATTCGCAGTCCCGCCGTTAGAATAGGAAAGCTGCCCGCCTTGCACGAAACGTCAAACCGACCTCTAGACCGTCCAAAGTGCCGATATTAGTATCGAATCTGTGTTGGGATCTGAGGGGGACGTGTCAACAAAAACAGGCTTTCTGATATTAGCGAGCGTCTATTTGGCTTCGGCGTTTTTTTGCTTGGCGGCGGATAGACAGATCGCCCGCCCCAAAGCCAAAGCGGGCGCGCCGACAAGAAAGGAAATTACTCCGGATTTCACAGGAAGCAGTCCTCTCTGGGCCAAAGACATCGAAAAGAATTGTTGGGGTTTTGTGCCTGATGCAGACGAGCGGGCAAACGCCAAATGGAACGGAAAATGCGAAAATCAACTATTTTCCGGCCTAGGGAAAATCAGCTTGTCTACTTCGACTGGTAACCTAACTACCGTCTCGGGGTACTACGAACGCGGACTTCCTCAGGGACATATGAGAATTCAGAAGAACTCTGAACCACTTAAAGAAGGATACTGGGAATCAGGTATCCGCCTTCGTCTTCCGGTCCAAAAAAACGCAGACGGAGAAATTGTTGAAGCTGAGATGAAAAGCGGTAAGCCAGATGGCCCAACCCTAATTCATAAAGAAGGTGGGTGGGTTTTTTCTGGTGTTTTGAAAGCAGGCGAACTCGGTGATCGCCGTGGCACGATTTTCGTACATAAGACGGGCTACTGGTACGCAGGCGGAATGGACCGGGACCGCGCTTACTCGGGGGTCGGCACTTTGCTTCTCCCTGGGGGCGAGCGGTATGAAGGAGAATTCAAAAGCGGCCTTCGCCATGGCTGGGGCATCATGCAGTTCAATAATGGCCGCTATGAAGGCGAGTGGAAGGATGGGAATCGTCACGGCAACGGCAAAGAGACGTTTGGCAACGAAGCGGACAGCTACGAAGGTCAGTGGGTAAATGACAAGCCGGAAGGCTACGGTACCCGCAAGTTCCTAAATGGAGGCAGCTATCAAGGAAACAAAAAGGATGGCCGGAATAGCGGCTTCGGGATAGCGCGGTACGCGAATGGCGATGTTTATAGGGGGCAATATCCCGGAGAAGGAATGGTAACAAAAGCGAACGGCGTTACTACACGCGTTCGTACCATTTGGAATGGGAGCGATTGGACTTTCGAAAGCACTGAGGCCGATACCACCAGCGCCGAAACAAATGATGGCGCTAATGCAACTCTGGCAATTTTAAATGGCATAGCTCAAGCGTTTAATAATGGCGTCGCGCAGAGACAGGCGATTGAGCGACAACAAATCCAATCCCTGCAATCGTCAGGTAACCAACGGCGGGGAAATAGTTTCGTCGATGTCCCGCCGCCTTCCAATAAGCCTACGCCTGGTTGGAGAGACATTGGTGGGAGCAACAGCATGGCGAGCGACACAACTGGTGGGGACATGAAACAGTGTCTGACGGTCACCGAATTTCGCGAAACGGGCGGAGCCTGGGCTTCAAGAAACGGATTCGAAATTGCCAACCATTGCGCGAGCAAAGTTTCCATCTCTTTTTGCTCCACAGGATCGTACCGGATCGGCAGCAATGTAGGAGAAAATACAAGCTTTAGCTGCGAGCGTTCGAATTTTGGGGGCTTGACCTTGGCGCCTGGCGCTTCTGATAAGGTCCTAACTGCATCACTGAATAAGGACGGATCATACAGCTTAAAGATTCAGTATGGCGCGTGTAGTTTTTTGCGCGGCCCGGTAAACCCAAGATTTTCCAACGGCACGATGAATTATGTTTGCCGCTAAGGGGGCCGCGACCTGGGGGGCACTCGGAAAATTATCGTCCTCATCACCCAGTCGAAGGTGGTTAGGACTAACTCAGACATGAATTCTCCGAATGGTTCTGGGTTTCTCTCCGGCCTCGCGTCGCGCTTGGGCGCGCGCCGCTGCGGCGTTCGGCCCTCAAATCGATCCACTGGATCGATTTGACCGGCGAAGCCGGTCGGGCCTCACCCAGGAATGTTCGGTGTGACCAGCGCCGATAGCTGCGTCAGGGACTCCTGCCAGCCCAGGTAACACGCTTCCACAGGGATCGCGGCCGGGATGCCGGACTGTTCGATGTCGATCTCGGTGCCCACCGAAACGGCTTTCAGCTTCACCGTCACGGTCATGGTGCCAGGCAGGCCCGGATCATCGAACTTGTCGGTATAGCGGAGCAGCTCGTTGGGCTTCAGCTCCAGATACTCGCCGCCGAAGGAATGGGCGTTGCCGCTGGTGAAATTGGTGAAGTGCATGTGGAAGGTGCCGCCCACCTTGGCGTCGAGATGTTCGCAAGCCGCCGTGAAGCCATTGGGCGGCAGCCACTTGACCAGCGCCTCGGCATTCAGGAAGGCGCGATAGACTTTCTCAGGCTTGGCGGCCAGCACGCGGTGCAGTTTCACGGTACCGGTCTTGGTATCAGCCATGGAAATCATCCTTGTTGTTGTAAAATGCCTTAGCTGCGCCGTCTCGATCTTTCAAGTTCCAGAAGTTCCTGCGCGCGCAAACATCCGCCGCCTTTTCCTCGCCCCGCCCGCGCCACAATAAGGCCATGCGCCGGTCTGTTCATGCCGCACCTTCAACAAGCCCAGGGATGCGGGCAACAAGGAGAACAGCATGAACTTCACCGCAGGAAAAATGGGGATCGCCGTGCTGGCGATCGGCGTGGCCTTGAGCGGCTGCGCCACCCGCGAGTCGGTTGAGACGGCGCAGAATTCAGCCAATGCCGCGGACCGACATGCCGGCGCCGCCCAGGCGCGCGCCGACGAGGCCTATGGCGTGGGCAACAACGCGCTGGGCGTGGGCAACAATGCCCAGACCTCGGCCGACGCCGCCAACAGCAAGGCCGATGCGAATGCGGCCGCCGTCGCCAAGCTCAAGCGGCAGGTCGCTTATCTGCAATGGAAGGTGCTGCCGCATCACAAGAAGAAGCGCCATCACCACCGCACCCCGGCGGTCACGGCCCAGCCCAAGACCAACAGCTAGCGGCGCTAACGACGAACAGGCGCCTCCGACCAGGACTGGTTCGGAGGCGCCGTTCTGCCGGTGTGTTACTTCACCCAGTCCCGCTTCAGGCGGAAGACCAGGGTGACGACGATGGCGACGATGGACGCGCCGATAAAGGCGGTGCCCAGGGACGCAAAGATCGTCGCCAGGTAAATCCCGACACCCGGAATGGCCGAAAGTGAATCGGCGCCCAGTATCAGGACGATGGTCATCAGGAAGTTTCGGGAATTTTTCTCGGAATTGTTCTGGAGTGCCGCGATGCCGCCAAGGATCAGAAGCAAAGCTGGTGTCAAGGGAACCATGATGAAGGCAGATGCGATGGCCAGGATGATGGCGAGCGCGCGCGCCGCCGCAGTAATCACTGTCATTTTTTCCTCCCTATGATTTTTTTATTATTCAAGGCATGACGAGGTGATGTGAATCTCCTCCTATTCGGGGGAAGTTGCAATGCTGGCCGGGGCGCCGGCCATGCGCGATTCGCGCGCCGCCATGACGCGTCCCAGCACCAGCAGGATGATCACCGAACCGACCAATCCGCCCGCCAGCGCCAGCATCCCGCCGGCATAGCCACCCGTGCTCTGCTTGAGCAGCCCCACGATGTTGGGGCCCAGGAAACCACCCAGCCCGGTGCACATCAGGTTGACCAGGGCGATGGCGGCCGGCGCCGCCCGCCCGCTGAAGAAGGAGGAAGCCAGGCTGTAATAGGGCCCATAGGTGCCGATCAGTCCGGCGACCACGGCGACCAGCCCGCCGATCACCACGAAGGGATTGTCCGCCATGGCCGCGACGGTGAAACCGCCCGCCGAAACCAGCAGCGGGATGGCGGTATGCCAGACGCGTTCGTTATGCCGGTCGCTGGAACGGCCGATCAGCAGCACGGTGGGCATCGCCACCAGATAGGGCAGGGAGGCGATGAAGCCGGTGGTCAGGTTGGAATAGCCCAGCGACTTGACGATCTGCGGCAGCCAAAGCTGGCTTCCGAAGATGCTGGCGCCGATCCCGGTTCCCGCCAGGCCCAGCAGCAAGACACGCGGATCGATCAGCCCGGGCAACAGGCTGGGCGCCGCCAGCACTTTGTCGCTGGAAAGTCGTTGGGCGATGGTCTGTTTTTCCGCATCCGACAGGAAGCTGGCGCTGGCCGGTCCATCGGGCAGGTATTTCAGCACCGCGAGCGCCAGGAAACAGGCCGGCAATCCCTCGATCAAAAACAGCCACTGCCAGCCGCGCAGCCCGCTTATGCCGTCCATGCCCAGGATCAGGCCCGACACCGGCCCGCCGAAGGTCGAGGACAGCGGAATCGCCATCATGAACAGGGCAGTGAAACGGGCGCGGTATTCCTTGGGAAACCAGAAGGTGATGTAGAGAATGATGCCGGGGAAAAATCCCGACTCCGCCATGCCCAGCAGAAAGCGCAGGACATAGAAGGCGATCGGCTCCTGCACAAAGGCGGTGGCGGCTGACAGCGCGCCCCAGGCCGTCATGATGGTGAACACCGTGCGCCGCGCGCCGATCCGTTCCAGAAGCACCGTGGCGGGAATCTGGAATATCGCATAGCTGATGAAAAAGATGCCGGCGGCAAAGCCATAGACCCGCGGGGAAAAGCCCAGGTCCTGGTTCATGGTCAGGGCGGCGAAGCCGACATTCACCCGGTCCAGGTAATTGGTCACATACAGCAGCATCATGAACGGGATCAGCCGCCATGCGCATTTGGCGAAGACCTGTTCTGAATCAGCCATGCTCTTTTCCCCTCGCGCTTGCTGGACCATAGCATGAGGGGCGTGTCCCTGTGCTAGGGTCCCCCGTCACCTGCGCGGGCTTGGATGAGGCCCATTTGCTGCGACTGCGCACGCTTGCGCGCGCCAGACCATTGATCACCACATCGTGATCGCGCGCTTCTTCGACAAGCATCGCGCCCGCTGATCCAGTGGCCACGCCGGCTGAGGCAACGCGGTGAGAGAATGCCAAGGCCGGTTGCCGGACCACGTTTCGGCCGTTAACATCGCGCCATGCCCGAAGACCCCGTGAACCGATTTTCCGCATGATCAACGCCACCGGGGTCGAGTCTTTCATGGTGTGGAACGGCGCGTTCACGGCTGCAGAGCTGGATGATATTACGCGCTACGGCGATGCCCTGCGCCAGGAAACGGCGACCATCAAGGGCGACCAGACGCATCACGAGCTGAACAGCATTCGGATAGCCCGGATCGCGTGGATTGACGACAAGCCGGAAACACGATGGCTATACGACAAGATGTCCGCTCTGGCGTTGAGCTTCAACGCGCAGACCTATGGCTTTGACCTCGGGGCGCTCGAAAAGCTCCAATACACGGTCTATCATGCCGGCGAGGGCGGTCATTACGACTGGCACGTCGATCATGGCCCGGTGGGGCGGCGGCGCAAATTCTCCCTGGTCTTGCAGCTTTCCGAAGCGGCCGATTACGAGGGCTGCGAACTTCAGATTCATGCGTCCAACCGCATTGACACGGTGCCGAAAGAGCGCGGCGCCTTGATAGGGTTCGCCTCTTATTCGCTGCACCGGGTCACGCCCATAACAGCCGGTACCCGCAAGTCTCTCGTCATGTGGTGTTCGGGCCCGCGCTTGCGATGACGCAATCCCGGTAAATGTCTTGACCAATCTGCCGGCTGGCGCTGAAAGTATGCGGCCTGAATTCGGCATGTAATTCACTAGGGTCTGAACAATGCGCAAGTCACCGGAATTCTGGAGCTACTTCGACGGCGAGGCTGCGCCCCAGCTCGGTTTGCGTGCGACTACATTTCGCAAAATGTTTGAGCATCTGGATCGGTTCGACAAGCCGGTCAGCATTATTGAGACAGGTTGTGTTCGGACCAAGGATGGCTGGAACGAAGGCCAGAGCACAATATTATTTGACAAGTATGTTCACACGCATGCTGGGGAGTCGCAATTATACTCCGTTGACATCAACAAAGCGGCGACAGATTACGCCAGCACGTTTATTGGGCCCAGGACGGTCCTGGCAACCGATGATAGCGTAAGACATCTGACCAGATTGACGGCCGATTTCCTGGCCAAGGGCCGGACGGCCGACTTGGTGTATCTGGATTCATTCGATATCGACTGGCATTATTGGCATCCGTCCGCCGCGCATCACATGATGGAGCTGGGTGCGGTGCTGCGGATATTGAGAAAAGATACGCTGGTCGTCGTAGATGATTGCGCGATCTCAGCGCATTTCGTACGGGGCGCCAACAACACCATCGATTTCACCACCACGCCCATTGTCGGGGGCAAGGGCCGCATGGTGGCGGAATTCGCCGCCAGGGTCGGCGCGAAGGTGGAGTTTTCGGATTATCAGGCCGGGTGGACCGGGTTTTGAGAAACCGCTTCAGTGGTCCTATATAGCCTATCAACGGAAAAGGAACTGAAATGGCATTGCGCATGATGCTTTTGGCGGCTGCGCTGGCCTCCGTGATGCCTGTTTCCGCTATGGGCGCCGATCTCGCCCTTGATACAGCGATGGCAGCGCCGTCGCGCACCAGGGAAAATGTACGGCGTGATGGCGCACGCCATCCCGGCGCGACCCTGGCATTCTGGGGTCTCAAGCCAGGGCAAACAGTTATAGAAGTTGCGCCTGGCGTGGGCGGCTATTGGTTTGAGATTCTCGCACCTTATGCCAAGGCGACGGGAGGGCGCTATATCGCCGCTATCCGAGAGATAGATTTGAAGGATCGCGCGAAGTTCACTAGTGGTGATCTTTACAGCAAGGTCAGCTTCACAGTTTTTTCCCAGACCAGTGGACCGCTTGGGCCCGCCAATTCCGCCGACTTGGTGATAACTGCGCGCAACATTCACAACTGGATGTGGGTCCCCGGCATGGCGGAAAAAAGCATGCAGGACTTTTTTCATGTGCTTAAACCGGGAGGGATTCTGGCGGTGGAAGAGCATCGCGCCGACCCGCGGCCACAAGTCCCTGAAGCCCGTGACGGGTATGTGGCTATAGCGACGGTGGTGGGCTTGGCACAAAAGGCCGGCTTCGTGTTGGAGGCCAGCTCGGAAATCAATGCCAATTCAGGTGACACCAAGGATCATCCGTTTGGGGTCTGGACCTTGCCGCCTATTCGCCGCGACGCGCCTTCCGGCCAACCATCCAATCCAAGTTTTGACCACGCCAAATACGATGCTATTGGCGAAAGCGACCGCATGACTTTGCGCTTTAGAAAGCCGCGCTGAACCCTCCGCAACGCGACATCTTTCCGGCACGCCGGTCAGTTACCGGCAGCGCGATTTTTCGGCAGGGCGTAAGCGATCAACTGGTCGCTGGCCGCCTTGCCCATGCTCCAATGCCCGCCCGCCGCGATCACCACATATTGCCGCCCGTCCCGGCCCAGATAGCTGGTTGGGGTGGAGGCGCCGGGCGACGGCAGGTCGGCACGCCACACTTCATCGCCGGTGCTGGAATCCAGCGCCCGGAAAGTCCGGTCCATCCCGCCTGCCATGAACACAAGCCCGCCGGCGGTGGAGGTGGGCGCGCCCACGCTGTAAATGCCGGTCGGCAGCGCCACAGGACTGTCCAGGCCGAACGGGCCGCTGTGCCGGGCGGTGCCGTAGCTGCGCTTCCAGGCGATTTTCCGGGTGTGCAGGTCCATCGCCGCCATCTCGCCGAATGGCGGGCGCAAGCACGGCACGCCGAGGGGATTCATCCAGGCGCGCAGCAGCGCGACATAGGGCGTGTTGTATTGCGGTGAGGTTCCCTGTTTCGCATCCGGCGGCAACGGACCGGCGCCGCTCCAGCTTTTGACGATCTTCTGCCGCAACGCTTCCTCGCGCGGCACCAGCCGCACCACCCAGGGCAGATAGCTGAGATTGACGAAGGCCAGCTTGCGCACCGGGTCCACCGATGCGCCGCCCCAATCCGACAGGCCGAAGAAGGCGGGATACATGAGGGTGCCCTGCACCGATGGCGGCGTGAACGGGCCGTCATAGCGAAGCGAGCGGTATTCGATGCGGCAGATGAGCTGATCAAGCAAGGTCGCGCCCCAACTGTCGGATTCTCGCAAGCCCGGCGCCGACAAGGACTGCATGCCAACGTTCCAGGGCTGGGTCGGCGCGTAATGCTCTCCCTTGATCTCGCCCCGCGGCGTCGGTCTTTCGACCACCTGCGACAGCGGCTTGCCGGTGGCCCGGTCCAGGACAAAGACTTCGCCGCGCTTGGTGGTCTGCAACAGCGCCGGCCGTCCGGCGAAATCCAGCAGGGTCGGGCCGATCGGAACATCCATGTCCCAAAGATCGTGATGCATGGTCTGGAAGCGCCAGCGCTCCAGCCCGGTTTCGATATCCAGCGCCACCAGCGAGGAATTGTAGCGCTCGTCGAAGGGGCGCCGGTGCCCGCCGAAATAATCCGGCGTCGGATTGCCGGTGGGCAGGAAAACCAGGCCCAGCGCGGCATCGCCCGTGATCACGCCCCAGACATTGGGCGTGCCCGTCGTATAGATCTCGCCTGGCGCCAGGGGCTTGTTGGTGGGGTTGCGGCCGATATCCCAGCTCCAGGACAGGGCGCCGGTGCGGGCATCGAAGGCGCGCACCACGCCGGACGGCTCGCGGTCATGGACATTGTCGGAGACATAAAGCCCCGTCACCAGCCTGCCCTTGAGGAAAAGCGGCGGCGAACTGATGCCGGTAAACCGCAGCGCGTCCGGTCCCAGGTCCTTCTTCAGGTCGATATAGCCATGCTCGCCGAAGCCGTCGCACACCGCGCCGGTGCGTGCATCCAGGGCCACGATCTGCGCGTTGGGCGCCGGCGCGAAAATGCGGGTGGCGCAGACCGCACCATCCGGCACATCGGCCAGCGCCGCATAAGTAACGCCGCGGCAAGCGACAATCCGCAGGCTGGTCTTGGGCGGCACAAAGCGCCACTTGACCTTGCCCGTGACGGGATCGATGGCGAAGACCCAGGCGCTGCCGGTGCAGACATAGAGCGTGTCGCCGACCTTCAGGGGCGGCGATTCAAACGTCATCTTCTGCTTGTGGTCGCCGGTATGGGTGATCCATGCCACTTCCAGCCCGGACACATTGGCCGGGGTGATCTGGGCCAGGCTGGAATAGCGGTCCGCATTGGGACCACCGCCATACTGCGGCCAGTCCTTGCCGGTCTCTGTGGTGGCAAGCGCAGCGGCCGTGCGCGGCGACGTATTGTGAATCTCAAAGCGTTCCCGCGCCAGGAAACTGCCGGACAGCAAAAGCAGCACCGCCGCGACTGCCAGCCCGAGCATCCGGCGGCCGGGCCGGCGAATGACCAGCAGCATCCACAGGCCCAGCGCTGCGGGCACGGCAAGGCGCACCTCCAGGCCCCAGAACTGCAATCCGCTGTCCCACAGCGCCCAAGCCATGGCGGCGACCAGAAGGACCGCAAACAGCACCAGCGCTTCGCCGGCGCGCCGCAGCAGCAGGGCCGCGGTCACCAGCCAGCCGATACCCAAAAGCAGGTAAAAGGGCGATCCGCCCAGCATCGCCAACCGCGCGCCCAACAAGGCAAGGAAAAGCCCGATCAGGCCCAGGGCTGCTGCGGTCGCGATATGAAGAGAGCGGTTCATCCGTTCTTTTTCTTAGTGATGCGCGACCATGGCAAACACCGCCGCGGATGCCAAGCCGCTTGTCTGCCGTGACAACGCAAAAGGGTCTGCTAATGTCCGCCCGGGGGACCCATGCGCTTCAAAATCATGATGATCGCCGCGCTGTTTCTGGCGGCTTGCGATCAACCTGCCGCACCCGCCAAATACATCGGCAAATGGGAAAGCAACGGGGAAACGCTCCAGCTATTGGAGGACGGCAAGGCCCTGGTGGAATCGTCAGGCGGACCCGCCTCGGGCACATGGCGGCCGGACGGCCATGGTGGCATCACAGCCTCGCTGGATAGCGAGGGCAAAACCGTCCTGGTGCAAATGCACATGGAAGGCGGCAAGCTCGTCAGCACCTACAAGGGCGTGTCCGGCACATTTTCCCGCGTGGAATAGTGACGCGCCCTCAGCCGGTCTTCAAACTCGCCATGTCTATGACAAAGCGATACTTGACGTCGCTCTTGAGCATGCGGTCATAGGCCGCCTCGATATCCTGGATGCGGATCATCTCGATGTCGGAGGTGATGCCGTGCTGGGCGCAGAAATCCAGCATCTCCTGCGTCTCGGGAATGCCGCCGATCAGCGATCCGGCGATGGCGCGGCGCTTGAATACCAGGTTGAACACGGCGGGTGAGGGGTGGGGCGTGGGCGGCGCGCCCACCAGCGCCAGGGTGCCGTCGCGCTTCAAGAGGGATGTGAAGGCATCCAGGTTGTGCGATGCCGCCACCGTGTCGAGGATCAGGTCGAAGCTGTTCAGATGCGCCTTCATTTGGGCTTCATCGCTGGACACCACCACCTCATCGGCGCCCAGCGCCTTGGCATCCTTCACTTTGCCGGGCGAGGTGGTGAAGGCCACCGTATGCGCGCCCAGGGCGTGGCTCAGCTTGACGCCCATGTGGCCCAGTCCGCCGATGCCGACAATGCCGACCTTCTTTCCCGGCCCGGCGCCCCAATGCTTCAAGGGCGACCAGGTGGTGATGCCGGCGCACAGCAGGGGCGCCACCGCCGCTAGGTCCTTTTCGGCATGGTTGATCGCCAGCACGAAATGTTCGTCCACCGTGATGGCGGCGCTGTAGCCGCCATGGGTGTTGGGCCCGCCGCCGACCGGCCCGTTATAAGTGCCGGTGAAGCCGACCGGCCCGTCGCAATATTGCTCCAGGCCATCATTGCATTGGGCGCAGGTGCGGCAACTGTCCACCATGCAGCCCACGCCGACGATCTGGCCGGGCTTAAAGCGGCTGACGTCTTTGCCGGTGGAAGTCACCTTGCCGATGATCTCGTGGCCCGGCACGCAAGGGTACTGGGTGCCCGGCCAGTCGCCGCGCGCGGTGTGCAGGTCGCTGTGACAGATGCCGCAGAACAGGATCTCCACGACCACGTCCCTGGGGCCGGGCGCGCGGCGCTCGATACTGTGGGGCGCGAAGGGTGTGGTGGCGGATTGGGCGGCAAAGGCTTTGGTTTGCATGAAAGCTCCGGAACAGGCGTATCAACCATAGATAGGCCCGGAGGGCCGCATGTGAAGGGCATTGCGGCGTTTCGTCCGGAACTTGGCCAGCCCGGTTGACGGGCGGGAGCAATAAAATTACCACGCCCGCTCAGTTGCAGGACACACCATGCGCGTAGACCAGATTCCCGTCGGCAAGAATGCTCCGGATGACGTCAATGTCATCATCGAAGTTCCGATCGGCGGCGAGCCCATCAAGTATGAGCTGGACAAGGCCTCGGGCGCGCTGGTGGTGGACCGCTTTCTCTATACCGCGATGCGCTATCCGGGAAATTACGGCTTCATCCCGCACACCTTGTCGGGCGACGGCGATCCGGTGGACGTTTTGATCGCCAACTCCCGCGCCATCGCACCGGGCGCGGTGATGAGCGTGCGGCCGGTGGGCGTGCTGCTGATGGAAGACAATGCCGGCATGGACGAGAAGATCGTGGCGGTGCCGTCGTCCCACATCACCCAGCGCTTTGACGGGGTCGCCAACTACAGCGACCTGCCGGACATCACCGTCAAGCAGATCGAGCATTTCTTCGCCCACTACAAGGATCTGGAACCCGGCAAATGGGTCAAGATCATTCGCTGGGGTGATGCCACGGAAGCCAAGAAGATGATCACCGAAGGCGTTGCCCGGGCGAAGAAGGCCTAAGCGCTCCAGTCCGGCGGCGGCGGCAGCATCTTGACCAGCCCCGACAGGCCTTCGCCATAACCGTTGCGCAAGCTGTTCCAGTAGGGATCGTCTTCCTTCAGCATCGTCATGTTGCTGGTGGAGAAGCTGTCGGTCTCATAGCGCATGATGTCGATGGGCGGCCCGCAGGACAGGTTGGAGCGCAAGGTGGCGTCGAACGACAGCAGCGCCAGCTTGGCGGCCTGGTCCAGCGGACAGTCCGGCGTCAGGGCGCGGTCCAAAATCGGCTTGCCATACTTGGTCTCGCCGATCTGCAGGAAGCAGGAGCGCAAGCTCGCCTCGATGAAATTTCCCGCCGAATAGATCTGGAACAGCCGCGGCGTCTCGCCGGCGAGTTGGCCGCCGACCAGGAAGCTGCCGGTGGGATCGCCATAGGGTGTCACCGAAGGGCCGTCGCGCGCGATTACGGCGCGCAGCTTGTCGCCCACGATGCGCGCGACCTCATACATGCTGCGCGCGGCAAAGACGTCGTCATCGCCGCCGCTGTTTTGCGCCTCGCGGAGCTGGCTGGTGACGGACTGGGTGGTGGCCAGGTTGCCCGCCGACAGGATCGCGATCACCCGGCTGCCCGGCTGGGTGAACAGTTCGAACTTGCGCACCCGGTTGACCTGGTCCACGCCGGCGTTGGAGCGCGAATCCGAAGCCAGCACCAGCCCGGCCGGCAGCACGATTCCCAGGCAATATGTCATGTCCGCCCCTTGCGATTTTATTGGCCGAGCCCCACCCGGCGCCAAGTCTTTTTATGAAGTGAGTTTGGACAGGGCGGACGGGACAGTGCAAGGTCCGGATTGGGGATTTTTGAGCCGGTCCAGACCGGCAGGGCTGTTATGGAAAGCACGGATTATCTCGACGATATCGTCGCCACCGTCCGCCAGGACATGGAAGCCCATCTGGGCCATGGCAAGGTCGCGGATTACATTCCCGCCCTGGCGCGGGTGGATCCCAAGAACTTTGCCATCGCCATCGCTACCTGTGATGGGCGCACGGCCGGCGCGGGCGGGGTGCATCTGCCCTTTTCCATCCAGAGCATCTCCAAGATTTTTACCCTGACCCTGGCGCTGAACAAGCTGGGCGCCAATCTGTGGGAGCGGGTGGGGCGCGAACCCTCCGGCTCGCGCTTCAATTCCATCGTGCAATTGGAAGCGGAGAAGGGCATTCCCCGCAATCCCCTGATCAATGCCGGCGCCGTGGTGGTCACCGATGCGTTGCTGGATGGCGGCAACACGGACGCCACCATCGCCGAGATTTTGGATTTCATGCGCAAGCTGGCCGACGATCCCGCCATCGTGATTGACGAGGAAGTGGCGGAGTCCGAGGCCCAGACCGGCTTCCGCAACTCGGCGCTGGCCAATTTCCTGCGCGCCAATGAGAACCTGAAGAGCAAGGTCGAGGACGTGCTCAACGTCTATTTCCACCAGTGCGCCATTCGCATGAATGCGCGCCAGCTCGCCCGCGCCGGATTGTTCCTGGCCAATGCCGGCCAGGACCCCATCAACAATGCCCGCGTCACCACGCCGTTCCGCACCAAGCGCCTCAATGCCGTGATGATGACTTGCGGCCATTACGACGCCTCGGGCGATTTTGCCTGCCGCGTCGGACTGCCGGGCAAGAGCGGGGTGGGCGGCGGCATCCTGGCCATCGCGCCGCGCAAGGCTTCGATCTGCGTCTGGTCGCCGGGCCTCAATGCCCAGGGCAATTCCCTGGTCGGCTCCATGGCGCTGGAACGATTGTCGGCGCTGACGGGATGGTCGGTGTTCTAGCGGTAGCGTTCCGCCGCGTGATTGCGCGACAGGTTGGGTGACAGTTTCAGCCTTGCGGCTTCCGCATCCGCCAGGTCCTGGGCGTCGGGCAGGGACGGGATGGTGATGCGCTCACCCATGTCCAGGCCCTTGAGCGCGGCGTCCACCATCTCTTCCACGTCCATCACCCGTTCGGGCGGCAGCTTGTCGATGTGCGTGCCGGCGCGTTCCCAGATTTCGGTGCGGGTGGCGCCGGGCAGCACGGTTTGGATGGTGACCCCGTTTTCGTTCAACTCGCGGGTCAGTGCGTGGGACAGGGCCAGCAGATACGCCTTGGAGCCGCTATAGACCACATTGAAGCGTTCGGGATTGAGCGCGGTGATGCTGGACATGTTGACGATGGTGCCGCGCTTGGCAGACACAAAGGCGCGGCCCGCCGCCAGCGCCAGGCGTGTCGCGGCGGTGATGTTGAGGGCGATCAGGTTTTCGATTGTGCCCAGGCTGGTTTCCAGATGCCGTTCCACCGTGGCGATGCCGGCATTGTTGAGAAAAAAGCTGATGGCGGCATCGCCTTCCAGTTTCTGTTCCACCCGCGTGACATCGGCGCTTTGTGTCAGATCCGCGACAAGCACTTCGGCGCCCACGCCCTTGGCGCGCAGTTCCCCGGCCAAGGCTTCCAGCCGCGCCGCATCGCGCGCCACCAGCACCAGGTCATAGCCGCGCCCGGCCAGGCGCTGGGCATAGACTTTGCCGATGCCGGTGGAAGCGCCGGTGATCAGGGCCTTGGGTCTTGTCATAATCAAAACTTAGACCGCCCCGGATGCTTTGCAAGCCCGGCCCCGCATGCGAGATTTCGCGCAGCTTCGGAGAATTTCATGCGCCGCATCCTGCTTGCCGCTTTCGCCATCCTGGCTTTGTTGACGCCGGCCCATGCCGCGGGCAAGGCGGGGCTGTGGACGGTCACCACCATCTGGCAATTCAGCATGAACAAGGTGCCGCCGGCGCTGGTGGACCTGGCGCGCCAGCAAAGGCTGAAGCCGCCCGTCAACGGCCAGCCCTTCATCCACCATATCTGCATGACGCCGTATGAAGCCGATGGCCGCCAGCCGCTGCATCTCAACAGCCGCGACCTGGATTGCACCTTCCGCACCGTTTCCATGCGCCGTGGGTTGATGGTCACCGAGAGCATCTGCCATGGCCCGGTGGAAGGCGTTGCCCGCGGCCAGGTCACCTGGCGCAGCGACAGCCATTTTGAAGGCATTGCGGATTTTCGCGGCAAATTCCGCGGCGATCCGGCGCGCATGCGTTCCACCTTCACCGCCGACTGGGCGGGCGACGATTGCCGCGGGGTGCGGCCTTTCATTGCCCAGGACAATTGACAGAAGCCGCCGCCGTGTCAGATTTGGCTTCGCCAAGAGAAAAATGGGGACTGACATGAATCGCAAATTCGTTTCGACCCTGATCGCCGGCGCCGTCCTTGTGGCGCCCGCCGCGCTGGCTGCGCCGCGCGGCAAGCCCGGCCTGTGGAATATCTTCACCACCTTGCAGGCGGCGGCCATGCCTGAAATGCCGCCAGAGGTGAGGGCGATGATGAAACAGCGGGGCTTGAACCTGCCGGGCCTGGGCAAGCCCATCGTCAGCCAAGTCTGCACGACGGCGGAGCAGGCGGCAATGGACCGGCCGCCGAACATGGACAGGGAAGGGGTCAAATGCACCCCCCGTGTCCTCAGCCAGACTGCCATCTCGGCCACCACCGAGATCACCTGTCACGGCAAGATGGAAGGCGTCGGCCGCTCCCAGATCAGTTGGCGCGGCGACAGCCATTATGAGGGCAGCTACAGTTTCAAAGGCACCATGGACGGCCATGCCAGCAATATCAGCAGCAGCTATGTCGGCGACTGGGTGAAGGCCGATTGCGGATCGGTCAAGCCTTTCACCGGCAAGATACCGACCGGTCCGAGGCCGCCGGCGCCGAAATGACGGATAGCGTAGCGGCGCTGGCCGCGCTGCTGCGCGCATGCCGGCGGGGCGTGGTCTTTACCGGCGCCGGCATGTCCACCGAATCCGGCATTCCGGATTTCCGCTCGCCCGGCGGCATCTGGACCAAGATGATGCCGGTGGAGTTCCAGGACTACATCTCCGATCCGGAGGCGCGGCGCGTGTCCTGGCAGCGGCGCTTTGAGATGGAAGACACCTGGAACGCCACGCAAGCCAATGACGGCCATCGCTGCGTCGCCGAACTGGTGGCCATGGGCAAGGTCAGCCATGTCATCACCCAGAACATTGACGCTCTGCACCAGGCGGGCGGCGTGCCGGATGACAAAGTGATCGAACTGCACGGCAACACCCGCTATGCCAAATGCCTGGATTGCGGCATGCGGGTGGAGATCCCCGACATCCGCGCCCATTTCGACATCCATGGCGATGGCCCCGATTGCGCCGCCTGCGGCGGAATCGTGAAGACCGCCACCATCTCCTTCGGCCAGCCCATGCCGGAAGGCGAGATGGCCCGCGCCCAGGCCGCCAGCCTGGGTTGCGACCTGATGCTGGTGCTGGGTTCCTCCCTGGCGGTCTATCCGGCGGCCAGTTTTCCCCTGCTGGCCAAGCAGAATGGGGCCAATCTGGCCATCCTCAACCGCGAGCCCACGCCCCAGGACCGCTATGCGGACCTGGTCGTGAATGCCGAAATAGGCCCCACAATCCGGGCGGTTGTTCAGGCTTTGTAAGGCGGGTTGCCCCTACCTATATGATGGCTAGACTAAGCCAACCCCCGAATCCGGAGACTTGCCCTTGTACCGCGCCGACGAAGAAAATGACGAAAAAGACGAGAAGTCCAAGGCCCCGGAACCGCAATCTTCCGAGATCGCCAAGGCGCTCTACAAGTCGCGCACGGTGCTGATCTTCGGCGAAGTGGACATGAAGATGGCCGAGCGGGTCACCGCCCAGCTCCTGGCCTATGCCGAAAGCGAAGGCGATATCCGCGTCATCGTCAATTCGCCGGGCGGCCATGTGGAGTCGGGCGACACCATCCATGACATGATCCGCTTTGTCGGCAACCGGGTGAAGATGATCGGCACCGGCTGGGTCGCATCTGCCGGCGCGCATATCTTCCTGGGCGCCAAGCGCGAAAACCGCTTCTGCCTGCCCTTCACCCGTTTCCTGCTGCACCAGCCCTTGGGCGGGGTGCGCGGCCAGGCCAGCGACATCACCATTGAGGCCGAAGAAATCATCAAGATGCGCGAACGCCTGATCCGTGAGATCGCGGCGGAAACCGGCCAGACCTATGACAAGGTCGTCAAGGACACCGAGCGCAATTTCTGGATGGGCGCGGAAGATGCCGTCAAATACGGCCTTGCCGCCAAGGTCATCAGCAGCGCCAGCGACGTGTAACCGGTGGCCGCCGCCTCTCCCGGGTGGAAAGGCGCGGCGATCTATCAGGTCTATGTCCGCAGCTTCTGCGATAGCAACGGTGACGGGCAGGGCGATTTCGCCGGCCTGACGGGCAAGCTGGATTATATCAAGTCGCTGGGCATGGACGCGATCTGGCTGTCGCCGATCCATCCCTCGCCCAACCGCGACTGGGGCTATGACGTTTCCGATTACGACAACGTCCACCCCGATTACGGCACATTGGAAGACTTCGCCAAGCTGGTAGAAGCCGCTCACGTGCGCGGGCTGAAAATCATCCTGGACGAGGTACTGGCCCATACCAGCGACGAACATGCCTGGTTCGCCGCCAGCCGCGACGGCGATTCTTCGAAGAAGGACTGGTACGTCTGGGCCGATCCCAAGCCCGACGGCACTGTGCCCAACAACTGGCTGTCGGTGTTCGGCGGGCCCGCCTGGTCCTACCAGCCGGCGCGGCGGCAATACTACCATCACAAGTTCCTGCGCCAGCAGCCCAAGCTGAACTGGACGAATCCCGATGCCCGCGAGGCAGCATTGAAAGTGTTGGACCTGTGGCTGGCGCGCGGGGTGGACGGCTTTCGCCTGGATGTCGCCAATGCCTTTTTGCATGACCAAAAACTGGCCGACAATCCTGCCATTCCGCCCGCACAACGCGGCGCGGCGGAATGGTCGGCCGCCGCCAACCTGCAGCGGCACTTGAACGACTCCAATCTCGAAGAAAACAAGGCGGTGCTGGATTTGATCCGCCGCCGGGTGGAGGCGCATCCGGGCCGCTTCGTGTTCGGCGAATTCTCCGAGGAGTTCGAGCGTTCCGGTTGTTACCTGCCGCCGGACAAGGGGCTTCATGCCGGCTACAATTTCGCCCTGCTGCTGGCCAATGACGCGACGGCGATCCGCAGCCACCTCGAAACTCTGGCGCGGTTTCCCGATCACTGGCCCTGCATCGCTTTTTCCAATCATGACGTGGTGCGCACCGCCACGCGCTTCGGCGCAGCAGCAGCCAAGGCGATGCTGGCGCTGCTGTTCAGCCTGCGCGGCAACCTGCTGCTCTATCAGGGCGAGGAACTGGGCCTGCCCGAAGTGAGCTTGCGCCGCGACCAGCTCAAGGATCCGGTGGGCGATCTTTATTATCCACTGTTCAAGGGCCGCGATGGTTGCCGCACGCCGATGCCGTGGGATGGAGAAGCGCCCAATCTGGGTTTCACCAACGGTACGCCCTGGCTGCCCTTGGGCGGAGAGCATCGTGCCCTGTCGGTGTCGCAGCAGGAAGGCGATTCAAACTCGGCGCTGGCCTATACCCGCAAGATGGGCGCGGCGCGCAATGTTCATCCCGCCTTGCGCGACGGCAGCCTGACATTGTTGCCGGAAGGGCTCGGCTTTGTGCGTGAAAGCGGCGGCGAAAAAATCCTCTGCGCCTTCAACCTGGGTTCGCGCGAAGTGTCTTTCGATCTGCCCGGTGCGGCCACCGACATGGGCCTGGGCACCGGTTCAGCGCAACTGTCAGGGCGTCGCCTGACCCTGGGGCCGTGCAGCGCCTTCTTCGGCGCTCTCTAAAGCCTTCAGCGCCGCTTCAAAGGGCAGCAGCACGCAAGTGTGCCGGCCGGCATGACCCGCCACGCCGTCGAACACCCCATAGCCTTCCGGCGCCGGGGCGCCTTGCAGGAAGGCCCGCACCGCGTCGGCAAGAGCCGCGACACTTTCCCGGTCCTGCCCGGCCGCCGTGCCGGCCAGCAGCGCCGCCGAAGCCTGGGTCAGGACACAGGCCTGGGTGGTGTGCGCCAGGGCGGTGACCCGGCCATCCGCCAGCGCCACCTCCACCGTCACCCGGTCGCCGCAGGCGGGGTTGTGAGCGGTCCCAATGGCGTCGGGCACGGACAGGTGGCCTGCACCGGTGGCGCTTGCCGCCAGCCGCAGGATATCGCGCCGGTAAAGGGGATCATCCGTCATCGGAATAGTTCAGAGATCACATCAAGGCCAAAGTCAAAGCCTTTGGAAGCATGGCGGTTTTGAGATTGAAGGTCGCCCAGTGTGGCCGCTGCCCACTAGGCGCTGACGGCCAGCCGGGGCAGGTGCATGCGGGCCCGCAGGCCGCCGCCCGGCCGGTTCTCCAGCTTCACCGCGCCGCCATGGCCCTCGGCGATGGCCTTGACCAGGGTCAGGCCCAGCCCGGTGCCGCCGGTGGCTTCGTTGCGGGAGCTTTCCAGCCGCACGAAGGGCTCGAACACACGCTGGCGGTCAATTTCGGGAATGCCGGGGCCTTCGTCTTCCACCAGCACGTCATAGCCGTCGCCGGTCTCGCTGATTCGCACATCGGCCTTGTGGCCATAGACCACGGCATTCTCCACCAGGTTGCGCACGGCGCGCTTGATCTCGTTGGGGCGGCAGGAGATGGGCGCGGGGGAATGATTGTTCCAGTTTACCGGCTCGCCCATTTCGTCCAGGTCGGTGCACAGGCTTTCCACCAGCGCCGACAGGTCCACCTGACGCGGCTGCTCGCCGCCGGCGCCCTTGGCGGCGGCCAGCACCTGTTCGGTCAGGGCCTGCAGTTCGTCCAGGTTGCGCATCAGCCCGTCGCGCAACTCTTCATCCTCGACGAATTCCAGGTTGATGCGCATGGCGGTCAGGGGCGTGCGCAAATCATGGCCCACCGCCGACAGCAGATGGCGCTGGCTGTCCAGGGTGCGGGTCACTTTCGCCGCCATGGCGTTGAAGGCGATGGCCGCCTTGCGCACATCGTCAGGCCCTTCCTCGGCGACATGGGGGGCGCCGCTGCCGCCGGCGACCTTGGCCGCGGCGCGTGTCAGTTCGGACAGCGGCCGCACCACGCGCCGGGCGACAAAGGCGGCGCCGGCGGAGGACAGCAGCACCGCCAGCAGGGCGGCAATCATGATTTCGATCGGCCATGCCGGGCGGGGCCGCAGCAATACGCCGCTCATCATCCTGTGATCATCAATCGGCACCAGCGTCTGGATGGCGTCCGTGCTGGTATCCGACTCAAAAGCCCGAACGGGGCGCAATTCCTCCGGAACATTGCCGATCGGCTCATGCAGGTGGACGATCACCCTGTTGCGGCGCGGATGGTTCTTGGGCAGGGCATCGGAAATCCGCTTGGCCAGGGCGTGTTCCTCGGCCGTCATGGGCTTGGTGTCCTGGGACCCCTGCGCCTCGCGGAAGCGCCAGTCCTGCCGACTCATGAAGCGCATCACCACCAGGCGCGACTGCGGCGTGACCTGATTGACCGTGGCGGCGACGCCCACGGCACGGTCGATCATGCGTTCGGTGCTGAAGGTGTTGGCCTGCGCTTCGCTCTGTTTGTAGAAATAAAACGCCACGCCGATATTGGAGATCGCGACGGCGCCGGCCACCACCACAATCAGCTGCACCGCCAAAGTACGGGGCCAGAGGGTCTTGGGCCACAGTCTTATGCGCATCGGTGTTTCTCGTTTTTATTGGCCGTTTCCCGGCTATGCCAGTTCGGGGTCCATCGCAAAGATGTAACCGCCGCCCCAGACGGTCTTAATATAGCGCGGATTTTTGGGGTCCGGTTCGATTTTCTTGCGCAAGCGCGAGACATGGTTGTCGATCGAGCGGTCGAACAGGTCGGCATCGCGGCCCTTGGTCAGGTCCAGGAGCTGGTTCCTGGTCAGGGCGATCTTGGGGCGCTCCAGAAGCGCCGACAGAAGGCGGAATTCCCCGCTGGACAGGGGCAGGGCAACCCCATCCGGCCCGATCAGCTCGCGCTGGCCGGTGTCCAGCATCCAGTCCCCGAAGCGCACCCGCTCGGCCCCGGGCGGCTTCTGCCGCGGCGGCAGGGCCTGGGTGCGGCGCAGGACGGCGGCCACCCGGGCGATCAGTTCGCGGGGGCTGAAGGGCTTGGCGATGTAATCGTCGGCGCCCATTTCCAGCCCGATGATGCGGTCCACTTCCTCGCCCCGGGCGGTCAGCAGGATGACGGGAATCTGGGTGGTCTCGCGGATGGAGCGGCACAGGCTGAGCCCATCCTCGCCCGGCATCATGATGTCCAGCACCACCAGGTCTATGGCGGCGCCCTTCATCACCTTGCGGGCGGATGCGGCGTCCTGGGCCGTGGTGGCGCGATAGGCATGCTCGCGCAGGTAGCGCGCCAAAGGCTCGCGGATGTCGCGCGCATCCTCCACCAGGAGAATATGCGGCTTGGCTTCTTCCTTGATCATAAGCCGCAATTTTGACGCCACGCAGCCACCCCACGCAAACAAAGGTTTGTCGCAAACCCTGTCAGGAAGATCAGTCTGGGTGATTTGCGTAGAAAAAGAAAATGCCCCCTCCGCCCTTCGCCGGCTCAAGAGCCGGCTACGGGCACCTCCCCCTATGCAAGCGCGCTAATGCGCGCGCGGGGGAGGGACTAACTTCGGGAGGCAAGCACCAGCAGCAGGGCCAGAATGGCCAGAACCCCACACAGGCCCAACAGCCAGGGCGCGGGCATCGGATTGCGGGGCTTCTGCGTCGGCATGGCTATTTCCTAAAGCCGGAACAGGGGTTTGGCCAGCCCAGGATCAAGCCCCTTTCCGGGCGAGTTCCATTGGGGCAGGATTGTGGCGAACTCTGCTGCCAATGCGGAGAGGGGAATGGAAAGCGATGCGGGGGCGCTGACCGTCACAGGTCAGATCAAGTGGTTCGACGCCCATAAAGGCTATGGCTTCATCACGCCCAGCGCGCCGCCGGGCGCGGGCGACATCCTGTTGCACCAGACCTGCGTGCGCCAGTCGGGATTCGGCCAGGCGGTCGAAGGCGCTTCGGTGGTGTGCGAAGCGGTGCAGGGCCCGCGCGGGCTTCAGGCCAGCAAGATCATCAGCCTGGACAATTCCACCGCCCAGGTGATGCCGGCGGCCGCACCCAGCGCACCGCGCTATGTCGCCGAGGCGCACGGCCCGGCCTTTGAAGGCACGGTCAAGTGGTTCAACCGCGCCAAGGGCTATGGCTTTGTCAGCCGCGGCACCGGCACGCCCGACATCTTCATCCATATGGAAACCTTGCGCCGCTGCAATGTGCGCGAGCTGGCGGAAGGCCAGAAGGTCAAGGTGCGGGTGGGTGACGGTCCCAAAGGGGAGCTTGTGGCGGACATCGCGGTGCTGGACGGCTGAATTGCTTTTGCCTCGTGGCGCTGGCAATAGTCCAAAGCCATGCGCGCCCTGCTGATCCTTCTGTTATGTCTGCCGACCACGGTTCTTGCCGCGGTCAAATGCCCCGTTCCCAGGTTGCTCAGCTTCCAGGTGGAAAAGGAAATCCGCCGCGACATGCTGGGCTTTACCGAAGGGCTGGAGGTGCATGACGGCGCGCTTTACGAAAGCACCGGCGACTTCTTCGGCGAAAGCCGCATCAACCGCATAGATCCCGTCAGCGGCCATGTCTCGACCCTGGTGAATGCCGGCAAGAGCTATTTCGGCGAAGGCATGACCTTCTTCGGCGGCAAGCTCTACCAGATGACCTGGCGCGAGAACCGCGTCTTCGTGTTCGACGAGCAGATGCGCCGCCTGCCCGAACTCGTCAATCCGCGCGAAGGCTGGGGCCTGACCCATGACGACAGCAACCTGATCGCCAGCGACGGTTCCAGCCGGCTCTATTTCCTGTCGCCGCAGGATTTTTCCACCCGCCGCACGTTGCGGGTTATCAACAATGGCCGCTTCCTGGAAAACATCAACGAGCTGGAATTCGCGCAAGGGTCGATCTGGGCCAATGTCTTTGAGGACTGGAATGTCGTGAAGATCTCGCCCGTCACCGGTTGCGTCGAGGCCACCGCGAATCTCAAGCCCCTGCGCGCGCGCATGACCAAGGCCGACCGCGAGGCCATCGATTCCGACGCCAATTTCATCCCCAACGGCATCGCCTATGACCCGGCCAGCGGGCGCTTCACTTTGACCGGAAAATACTGGCCGATGCTGTTTTCCGGGCGGTTTTCCGGGGGTTAATTGACGCCTTGGCCGCATGCGTGTAATTCCTCAGGGGCTCTGATCGGAGCGTAGCTCAGCCTGGTAGAGCATTAGCTTTGGGAGCTAAGGGCCGTTGGTTCGAATCCAGCCGCTCCGACCATTCGTTTTCCGCACTTCGCGGAAAACGAATGCCAAGCCCGCCCGCGCGTCAGCGACTTGAGGGTGGGCGCGGCAGTAGAAAACAGAAGAGGTACTATGCGCGCCCGTATCTACAGACCAGCCAAGAACGCCATGCAGTCGGGCAGGGCCCGCACCAAGCAATGGCTGTTGGACTATGAGCCGGAAACGGCCCGCACCATCGATCCGCTGATGGGCTGGACGTCGTCGGGCGACATGCGCCAGCAGCTTTGCCTGGAGTTCGACACGGCGGAGGAAGCGGTGGCCTATGCCACGGCGCACAACATCCCCTATCAGTTGTTCGAGCCGCATGTGCCCACGCAAAGGCCCAAATCCTATTCGGACAATTTCAAGTTCGACCGCAAGGTGCCGTGGTCGCATTGAACCTCGCATGTCATGGCCCGGCTTGACCGGGCCATCCAGCAGGCGAGCGTCCGCGAGCCAATGAATCTGCTTTATGACCATCTGGATGGCCCGTTCACACGCTGCCGCTATGAACTTGCGGGCCATGACAAATGGGATCGTGGTGAGAATTTAGGAAATTTGGGGCTAAACTGCCCTTACGACTCCGTAGCTCAGTTGGATAGAGCACCTGCCTTCTAAGCCCGAATACCCGTTATACGGGGAAATTCGATAATTCGGGCTCAAGCCATTTTTTGAGTCCAATCAACTGCATGTCTGGTTCGGTTAAAGGTTCCGTCTCGGGTTAGCGAACCGCTCGCGTGCCCATGGCGTGCCCGCGTCAGCTTCACAATTGGCGGCAAATTAACGGCATCGTTGCCATCAACGAGGATGCGCTGACTTTACTGGAGAGTAATTCGGCAGCCCAATGGCCACGCCAAAATGTTTTATTGGGCTGGTTTGGTCGATTTTTCTGCGTCTTTCTTGGCGCGCAGTTCGGCAAGCCCTTTGAATCGCTGCGTCCTTTGCTCCCTGGCGACATACCATTCGTCGAAAAGCGTTTCCACCAGCTCTATCAGGATTTGAGCTTCGTCAGGATCGATTTCGATGATGAGATCAATGTCCTTTTCCATATGCGCACCGATATTGCCGATTTTGCGAACGTGATCGATGGCTTCTACAGATTCTGGGGTCACCCCACGCGGCGCCTTGTCCTCATCGACCATCTTTTGCAACGCTACTATTTCTGCATTCAGCGTGTCCTTTGCAATCTTAGCGAAGTCGCGGATCATGCCTTGCAGGCACCTGCGCGATAAAGTGGCGCTTGCTTTCGGACTCAGGTCCCGAATCCGGCACGCTTCGACGTAGTTATCTCGTAGAGGCTTTGGGATGAATTCGGGTTGCGGTTTAGCGCTGGATTCTGGCCAAAGTCCCCAGCGTTGAATAATTCCACCGTTCTTCCAGCCGTTCGAATATTTTCCGTCTCCACAAAGGGCAAAGTCGATCGTCACCTGCTTACAATGCTTATTCTGGCAAGCGATTGAACGAACCCAAAAACCAAGACCGTCGCCGCGAGCGTTTTCGCCTACGTTGATCGAGTGTGCTTCGTTGTCGTAATTGTCGCCGCTCACTACCTGTGGTTGCCGACAGTAGGGGCACGTCCAGTTAAAGCCCGCCACGATTACCTCTTTTCAAAACCATCATCCATAAGCTGCATGTCGAGGACGTTTCGCCCTATTGCTCCGACTTGCGTCGCAACAGTGATCGAGCGCCATTGCCGGGAGATGCGAAGGCTGCTCGTTTTGCGATGGCGGCTTAAAGTGATTCGTGACGAAACCTGCCTATAAGGCAGGTGGTCATTAGTGGTGGTGATCCCGGCACGACTTGAACGTGCAGCCTCAGACTTAGAAGGTCCGTGCTCTATCCAGTTGAGCTACGGGATCGTTTTTTTGACGGGAGCTTCACCGACCACCTGCTCCGCGCTTTCGGAAACATGACAGATAATGCCGCTATTTCAATCGCTTATTGGGTGCGTGCCCCCTGCGTGCCCACGCTGGGCACGCGCACGGAAAAAAGCGCAAAATTACGAGCGAGATAAACGACTTAGATTTTTCTGCAAAAAGCCTTCTAAGCCGGTGGTCGCTGGTTCGAATCCAGCCGGGGTCACCAACTTCACACAAGCTCGGTCATTCCGAGTTGAGCTTTCTGCTATCTGGCGGGCCCTTCAGGCCGGAACGCCGGTGAATCGCGAGAACAGCTCTTCCATCACGCGCACGGCTCCTTCGGCTTCCGCGCGATCGGGCCTCTCGTTGCTGTTGTTCCAACTCTTCGCGTGTTGAGCGTCGCCTACGGCGATCACCATGATGCCGTCGCTTTTGGAGCGAGCTTGTACGTTGCGATAGGTCACGCCGTAATTGACCTCCGGCTGGGGGATCAGCCATTCGGTCTGCCCCCGCACCGGGATCATCGCCTTGTCGCGCCACCAGTCATGCGCGGCATAGCCGGGGCAATTGATGATGATCTTTTCGGGCAGGTGGGCCAGTTCACCTGGCGAATGAAAGTCGCGCATCACAACCTTGCCGCCGGCAGCGAAGAAATCGCTGACCAGCAAGTGACCGTACTCGCTGAAATTAAAGTACATTTTGCTTGTACGGGCGGCGTATTTCGCCGGGAATGGATTGACGTTCGGGGCCAGAATTTCCGGCTTGGGCGTAAGATCCGCAAGGCGGCCTTCCGGCATCCTGAAGAATACGGGAGCAGGCTCGCCGGATGGCAAGGGCGCCCGCGGCGGAGGGGGTGCATCAAATGGCGTGTCGGAAAGATCATAATGATCACACCAGGCAATGGGATTTCCGGACAGGCCCGTATAGAAGCGGTAGGTCTTCAGGGAAATGCGGCACATCTGCTCACATATGTCGGCCAGGTTGGCGGGGGCTTCCGATGCCAGCGCCGCTATCCCTGGTCCCCATACGCCGTTGGCGCGCATCGAACGTGTGCGCTGTAACATCTCCCGCGTGTAAATAGTAACTTCAGCTCCGGCCCTCTGGGCTGTCAGGGCGGAAGTAAGACCGATGATGCCACAGCCGATCACCGCGACTTTTTTGGGACCGAAGGACATCGCCTTCTGCACCTGCATGTCGGCAGAACCCCAAGACAGCGTCCAGCCATCCCCGGCATGGCCGTAATTGTGCACCACCGTGGCATCACCGATTTGTTCGACGCCCAGGTTGGGGCCCTTGGTGCGAAAGGGCCGGATGCAAGACTTGATGTCATAGATGCGGTCCACATGCGCCCGGATTGGTGCAAGTACCGGCGGCCGATCTATCAGAGGGACGCGCGCGGCTTGTGCCGTCGCGGTTTGACCCGCACCGGCGCCCAGGCCAGTAAGCCCTCCCAGAGCGAACGAATTCTTCAGGAGATTTCGACGATCCATAGCCCCACTCCCCGGATTTAAGTGTTCCACTGGTTGTTTATGTAGCTTTGGCGTGAATCTCGATCACCGCAACCGCTAATATAAGTAATTGGTACTACTGGCTGATTCGGCGCGCGACAATGCACTTTGATACAAATATGCTGGGACCATCGACCTCATCAGACACAGTCGGTTCTGGTGTTGGTTCAGAAAGAAGGGGAGAGAAATGTTAAGCCGTAGAAACCTGATGGGCACTGGCTTGGCCGCCGCCGCTGTCGCCACCTCCGCGCCGCATGCTTTTGCGCTGCCGGGCGACAAGATCAAATACGCGACCAGCGGCCATCAGTTTATTTCGATGGAGCCGCATCCCGATGAGGGCATCAAGATGACGGCCTATTACGGCTATCATGGCATCGAACCTTTTGATGACGAGACGCGGAAATTCCGGGACAAGGGCCAGAGCTTCCGGGCGCTCAAGGACAAATTGGACGAAGTCGGGCTGCAGCTTTGCACCGTCGGCAGCGGCGGCCAGTATCTGGACCCCACCAAGTTCCAGGACACACTGAAGAGCAACCTGGACAATGCCCGGTATGTGAAACAGTTCGGCTGCAATCACCTCAAGGTCAATCTCAGCAAACGTCCCAGTGATGCCCGCGACATGACACCGGCGGAGCTGAAGGTCATTGCCGGCCATATCAATGAAATCGGCAAGCAAATGGCCGATGTCGGCGTCAGGTTCGCATTCCATCCCCATGCCTGGACGGTGTGCGAGCGCACGCACGAGCTGGATTACCTGATGGAGAACACCGATCCCCGCTATGTCTGGCTGACCTTCGATCCGGGCCATGCGACCCTGGGCGGCATCGATCCGATGCGCGTGATGGACATTTATTATTCACGCCTCGCCGCCATGCACCTGAAGGACGCCGAAGCCAAGTACAATGTCCGAAAGGCCGGCTGGAAGGGCCCGGCACCGAGTCAGGAAGAACATCGCCGAACTCATCTCTATAAGCGCATGGGCGCGGGCGGCGTCGACTTCCCGGGCATCTTCAAGATCTTGCGCGCCAAACAGTGGAGCGGCTGGGCGACGCTCGACTTCAATGCCGAAGGGCGTGACGGCACCATTCAGGACGATATGACCCGCCACAAGAAGTATCTGGTGGAAGTCTTGAAGGCCGACCTCAAGCACATCTGACGCTTCTGCCTTGACTGGAAAGGCGGCGTCGCCCCCAGACTCGGTGGGAAATGTGTCGCAGCGCGGTGAAATCAATCCGACGGGCAATGTCCGCTTTGGGTCAAAAGCGGTCATTCGTTAGCCAGTGCTGGAGGCCCAATGCCTCACTGCAAAGGCAGCACGATCGGCGCGACCTGCCGGAGCAGGCGTCGGCGCAAACCGGGATGCCGATCCGGCGCCACTTTCAGCAGATAGCGTCCTGTGCCCGCGGCGCAGGCGCCGCCGCTCCAGTCGGCGCAGGCGAGCCCTCCGTTCGCCGCCCGCTGCGGCACGCTTGTCCCATTCAAGGTCCACATGATGTCGGTCAGCATTTCGTAGGAAAAAATGAAATAGGCGTGTCCCGACAGGTCGTCGGGCGCCAGGCTGGAATCGATCACTTCAATGCCGGGGCTTTGATACTGCATGGCGGCTAGCGGCGACTGTCCGGCGCGGCCCACCCCGCCATGCAGGCTGCGCGACGCCATCAGCGCCAAATCATTATCCGAGGCATAGATGGTGATGCGCCGGGTGCAGGGGGCATCGCGTTTCAAAAGCTGGGCGAAATCGTCGTTGCCCGGCTCGGCGCTGACGTCGGCGGCCACCAGGACCATCTCGCCCACCACCGGTCTGGGCGTGGAGCAGACAGCGCCGGTCGCGGCCATGGCGATGCGCGCGCCCAGGCTATGCGCCAACACTTCGGTTTCCAGTCCCGCGGTGTGCAGCGCTTCCAGCAGGCTGATCATCACCGGCACCGCATAGCCGCTGCGCTCGACATCGGCCATGTAGCGGTTGAAGCGCCCTTCGCTGGACCAGTCGAACGCCAGCACGGCGCAGGACCATTGCGAATCCATCGCCACCTGGGCGCCGTGCAGCAGGGCGACGCGGAAGGTGAGGTTGAAGCCTTGCGCGATCAGCAGCACCTTGTTGCAGTTTCGCGCCCGTGCCGCCGCGGCAACCTGGCCGGCAAAAGCGGCCATCGCCGCCGCTCCGTCGCAGGCGATTGGCTCAAGCGAGGGATCGGGCGCCGCCGCGCTGACGGCGTTGGCAATCGGCACGCGGGCGCGGCCGCAATGGGCTACACCGCCCCAGGACTGGGAAAAACCAGCGCCGCTGGGAGACCGGTCGGTGACGAAGTAGACGGTTGGCGGCGGCAAGGCCCTTCCGGGTCCCCAGACGGAGCGAATCTCGTCATGCCGCAATGTCACCGACAGCGTGCAGCCGCCCAGCAGCATCGCTGCCGCGGCCACCACAACCGCCCGCGTTATAGCGGCCGCCATTCGGCGCATAGAGTCTCCATTCAAGATCGGCGAAGCGTACGACGGCCGGGCGTGCGCGCCAACAGGGTGGATACTTGCGGATGCCTGCCATAAGCTTTTGAGGCTGGAGGTATTCTTGTCCCCTCGCTTTGTCCTGTTCGGGCCGGCGCATCTGACGGCGATTGCGCTGGCGCTGATGGTGCCGCTGGCGCTCGCCTTGCTGGCGCGGCACGAGCATCTGGGCCGCCACGCCGACCGCGTGGCGCGGATGGGGCTGACGGGATTTCTGGCATTCGGCTGGCTCTGCTGGTACGGCCAACGCCTGTGGCGGCACGAGCTGCGCCTGGACAATGGCCTGCCCATGAATCTGTGCGATTGGGCGGAAGCCGCGCTCATCGTCGCGCTTCTGACCCGCCACCAGTTCGCCTATGAGCTGGGCTATTTCTGGGGACTGGGCGGCACTCTGCAGGGCGTGCTGACGCCGCCGCTCTATTACGATTTTCCCGATCCGCAATTCATCTTCTTCTTCATCCAGCATGGCGGCGTCGTCGCCGCGTTGCTGTACCTGACCTTGGGAGTGCGCATGCGGCCGACTTGGGCGTCGCTGCCGCGGGTGATCGCTGCCACCTTCTGCTACCTCGGTGCTGCGGCGCTGGTGGATTGGCTGCTGGGCGTGAATTACGGCTTTCTGCGCGCCAAGCCGCTGGGGCAAAATCTCCTGACGGCGATGTCGCCCTGGCCCTGGTACATTCCCCAGCTTGTGGCGGCCGGCATGGTCTTTGTGCTGATTTATTACCTGCCCTTCGCGGTGGTGGACTGGATCAGGCCACGCCGCAAAACCACCTGACGGGGACCCAAAGGCAGGCTAGGTTGGCCGCCGGGGGGATTTCAGGCTGGGCAGTTCGGCGCTTCAGGGCGGCATGCGGGACGCGTTCGCGGGCGCGATCTGCTGGATATTGTCCGCCGCCTATTGCCTGTCCTTCGCGGCGCTGATTTTTTCCGGGCCGCTGGCGCCGTTTCTGGCCACCGGCGTGGCGGTGACCTTCCTGTCGGCGGCGGTGGGGGCGGCCATTGTCGCCTGGCGCAGCTCCTTCCGCTTCGCCATTGCCGGTCCCGACAATGCGACTTCCGCCGTCATGGCGGCGCTGGTGGCCGCCCTGATGCTGCGGCTGGGCGGCGAGGGCCATCCCTTGGGCGCCGCCCTGATCGTGATGGCGCTGGCCACGCTGGGCACCGGCCTGCTGTTGTGCGTCCTGGGCTTCAGCCATGCCGGGCGCGCGGTGCGCTTTGTGCCCTATCCGGTGATCGGCGGCTTCATGGGCGCCACCGGCGTGGTGATGGTGCTGGGCGCCATCCAGGTGATCACCGAACACCGGTTGAACCTGGGCAGCATCCAGATGTTCCTGGGCGGTCAGTCCCTGGCCAAGCTGGCGGCTGGTGTGGCGGTGGCGGCGGCGCTGGAACTGCTGCTGCTGCGTTCGCGCAGCGCCCTGATCCTGCCCGGCGTGCTGGCGGTGGCGATCCTGGCGACACACCTTGTCTTGCAGGCCAAGGGGATTTCGCTGATCGAGGCGCAGGCGCAAGGCTGGATGTTCAATCCTGCCCCGGCGGCGGCGCTGGCTTCGCCCTGGCGGATTGCCGAACTGCAAAACTTTCCCTGGGGCGCGCTGCCGCATCTGGCGGGCGAAATGCTGGCGGTGATGTTCGTCACCACCATCAGCGTGTTGCTCAACACCACCGGCATCGAGATCGCCACCAAGCAAGAGGCCGGCGTGGACCGCGAGCTGAAAGCGGTCGGCCTGGCCAACCTGCTCAGCGCCGGGCTGGGCGGCTATGCCAGTTGCCTGACATTGAGCCGCACCATCCTCAACCGCGAAGCCGGTGCTGTGGGCCGCGCCTCCGGTCTTACCCTGGCGGGGCTGTCGGCCCTGATGCTGGTGGTGGATCCCGCCTTCCTGGGCTATGTGCCCAAATTCGCGCTGGGCGGCCTGTTGTTTTCCACCGGCGGGCGGCTCTTGCTGCGCTGGCTGGTGCGCTCGGCGCGGCGGTTGCTCCTGTTGGAATATCTCTCCCTGCTGGTCATCGCGGTGATGATCGTCAATTTCGGCTTCATCGCCGGCATGGCGATCGGCATCGTGATCGGCTGTTCCACCTTCGCCTTCAGCGCTGCCCGCGTCAGCGCGATCAAGTTCCGCTTCGACGGCACCGAATATCGCAGCTCCCTGGACCGCAGCGCCGGCGACATGGCGCTGCTGGCCCGTCATGGCGGCGAGATCCAAGGCATGACCTTGCAGAGCTATTTGTTCTTCGGCTCCGCCAGTGGCCTTCAGCAAAAGGTCAAGCACCTGCTTTCCCAGCGTAGCGATTGCCGCTTCCTGGTGTTCGATTTCCGGCTGGTGACGGGGCTGGATTCCTCGGCCAGTTACAGCTTCTCCCAGATCAAGGACGCCGCCGACGAAGCCGGCGCCAAGCTGGTGCTGACCAGCCTGTCGCCGGAACTGGAGCGCGCCTTCCGGGTCGCCGGCTTTCTCACCGATGACATCATCATCGCGGACGACCTGGACCATGCCCTGGAGAATTGCGAGCGCGAAGTGATCCTGGGGCACCGGCCCAGGCACGATGACATGGCATCGCTGGAGGACTGGCTGACCGAGGCGCTGGGCGATGCCGGCCATGCCCAGGCGCTGGCCCGGCACTGCATCCGCCGCGATGTCGCGGAGGGCGAAACCATCGCTGCCCAAGGCGATGCCGCCGACAGCATGCATTTCATTCTGGAGGGGCGGATCGGGGTGATCGTGGACCGGGGCGCTGGAAGCGGGCTTCGGGTTCGCAGCCTGGGGCGCCGTACCACCATCGGCGAGATGGGCCTGATCACCCACCGCCCGCGCAGCGCCACCATCCAGGCCGAGCGGGCCAGCCTGCTGTATGAATTGCGCGTCAGCGATTTCGACGCCATCCAGAAGGACGATTCTGCTCTTGCCCAAGCCTTGCTGCGCTATGTCACCCAGGTGATGGCCGAGCGCCTCAGCTTCGCCACCAAAGTGATCGGCATCCTGCAGCGGTGAAGGCGTTCAGCCTTTGGCGTCGGCCGTGACCTCGGATATCCAGTCCAGATAGGGCCGCGACCCCGCCAGGAACTGGGTTCCGACGATTTCCGGTACGCTTTAGGAATGCACTTCCTTAATGCGCGCAATAGCCGATTCAAAGAGTGCGGTGCGGGTCTTGGCCAGCAGCAGCACTTCGGCTTCGTTCTGGGTCTTGCCTTCCCAGACATAGAAGCTCTCGATGGGCAGGAGCTGCACACAGGCCGCCAGTTTCTCGTCAATCAGCAGCTTGGCAATCTTGGCGGCCTCGTCGCGTGACGGCGCCGTGGTCAGCAGCATCCCGTAAGCGGATGCGTCAGTCATCGGCCATCTGGTAGCTGGGGTTCACCCCGCCGGCGCGGCGGGCGAAGGTGAGGATATGCTGCACCGTCTCCTTAAGCCCGGTGGTGACGATGTCGCATTCGGTGGCCTCGATGCCGTCCAGGTAGCGGGAATTGTCGCCCGCCAAGCCCCAGAACAGCGCCATCACCGGCGCGCCGGGCATGCGTTTGCGCAAGCGCCGCACCTGGTAGCGGGCGTTCTTGAAGGTGCCGGGCTCCAGATAGGACACACAGGTGATCTGCACCCCGGTGCAGTCCAGTTCGCGGATCGAGGTTTCGTCCGACGACACCACACGCGCGCCGATGCCATGCTTGCCCAGCATGTCTACCAGCAGCAGGGCAGCGGCTTCATCCAGCGGCCCGCGCCCGGCCACGCACAGCACCGGCTCGGAATCGCGCCAGGTTTCGGGCAATTCATTGAAGGCGGCGGCGCCTTCGTCGTCGCGGCGCTCGGCCAGGTTGACGATCAGGCCCTTGATGGCGTCGCGGATGCGGTTCTGGCGCAAGGGGTCCAGCACCCCGCGATTGACGTCTTCCTGCGCCAGCATCAGGGCGCGCGCCGCCACTTCGTCATAATAGGCCGACAGCGAATTGGCATGTAGGAAGCTCTCGGCCTCGTTGGCGGCTTCGTCAGGGTCCTCGGCCAGCATGCGCAGATACAGGCTTTCCTCGAAGCGCAGGGCCGGCTGGTTGCCCAGCATCACGTCCAGGAATTTCAGGCTTTCGACATGGCGCGAGAACACCACGAAGCACATGGTCAGCGGCGTGGAGAGCAGCAGGCCCACCGGTCCCCACAGCCAGGTCCAGAACACCGCCGCCACCACCACCGCCACCGCGGAGAGGCCCATGCTGCGGCCATAGAGAACCGGCTCAATGCCCTGGCCGATCACCGGCTCGATGCCGCCGAACAAGAGCAGCGTCCATGCCAGCTTGGACCAGCCCGGATCCACCGCCAGCGCCAGGGTGAGCGGAAAAATCATCGCAATCGGCACGCCGACATAGGGCACGAAGCGGAACAGCATGGACAGCAGGCCCCACAGGCCCGCATTGGGAATGCCGATCAGCCACAACCCGATGCCGATCGTCAGGCCGAAACAGGTATTGATCAGGGTCTGCAGGAACAGGTAGCGCGACAAGCGGCTGGCGGCTTCGTCCAGCGCCACGGTGGTGCGCTGCATGTCGCGCGAGCCCGCCAGGCGCACGAAGCGGTCGCGCAGATCGTCTTTCTGCAGCAGGATGAAGCTGACGAACACCAGCACCAGCACGGTCAGTTCCAGCGGCTCCAGCAGCGGGCCCAGCAAGGTGCTGGCCACCGCCCAGGGCGCCTGCGAGGTGCGCTGGATCACCACCGGGATCGGCTTGATCTGGCCGGGCGCGGCGCCTTCGATTTCTTCCTGCTTGCCGCCGGTGATCTGGTCGGCCAGGTTCTCGACCGTCTTGTTCAGCCGGGAAATGGTGTCGTTATGGGTGGCGCCGCCGACCACCGAATGGATTTTCTGTCCCAGGTTGGTCTGGTAGTGCGGCAGGTCGGCGGCCAGCTTGGCGAGCTGCGAGCCCATGAAGACGCCCAGCGATCCCACCACCATCACCGCCAGCGTGATGCTGATGATCACCGCGCCGGCATTGCCCAGCTTGATCCGCTTGAACAGGCCGACCAGCGGCGCCAGCGCAAAGGACATCAGCACCGACAGCGCCAGGGGCATCAGCACCGGGCGGCCGAAATAGATCGCGGCCACGATCACGCACGAGATCACCGCCGCCTGGAATTTGAGCGTCAGGACGTCGGGCTTGGCGGCGGCGGCCCGGGGCGCTGGTGGTGTTTGCGGTTCAGACATGGCGACTCCACGGGCACTATAACCCGCGAGGGTTGGTTTGGCGTCAGTCTAACTTCCGGAAGAAGCAGCTTGGCGCGCCGGTGTGGCAGGCCGGCCCCATCTGGTCCACCTTCAGGAGCAGCACGTCGCCGTCGCAGTCCACAAAGGCCTCGACCAGGTGCTGGTGATGGCCGCTGGTCTCACCCTTGGTCCAAACCGACTGGCGGGAACGGGACCAATAGGTGACCCGGCCCGTCGCCAGGGTCATTTCCAGGGTGTTCTTGTTCATCCAGGCGAACATCAGGACTTCGCCGGTGGCCTTGCTTTGGGCGATCACCGGGACGAGGCCCTTGTCGTCGAATTTCACCGTCGAGACGAAATCGGCATGGGTGAGGGTATCGGTCACATCTTACCTTTCATGCGAGCCAAGCCCTGTTCCAGGTCGGCGATCAGGTCGCCGGCATCTTCCAGCCCGGCATGGATCCGAAGCACCGGCCCCTCGGCGGCGAAGGGCCTGGCGGTCCGCCTGATATGGGCCGGGACGATCAGGCTTTCAAACCCGCCCCAGGAATAGCCGATCCCGAAATGCTGCAGCCCGTCCACGAACGCCGCCACCGCGGCCTCTGGCGCCGGTTTAAGAACCACCCCGAACAGCCCGCAGGCGCCCGAGAAATCGCGTTTCCACAGGGTATGTCCCGGATCGCTGGGCAGCCCCGGATGCAGGATGCGGGCGACCTCGGGACGGCCCTGCAGCCAGCGGGCCAGGGCCAGGCCCGTCTCCTGATGCCGGGCCAGCCGCACCGCCAGGGTGCGAAGCCCCCGCAGCCCCAGGAAACAGTCATCGCCGCTGGCGAACAGGCCCAGATCGCCATGGACCTGGTGCAGCCGGACGGCATGGCGCTCATTGGCGGCGACATAGCCCAGCATCACATCGGCATGGCCGCCGATATACTTGGTAGCCGCCTGGATGGAGAGGTCCACGCCGTGGCGGAGGGGCTGGAAGAACAGCGGCGTCGCCCAGGTATTGTCCATCAAGACGGATGCGCCATGGGCGTGGGCGATCTTGGCGAGGGCGGGAATGTCCTCCATCTCGAAAGTCAGCGAGCCGGGGCTTTCGCAGAACACCGCCTTGGTGTTGGGCTTCAGATGCGCGGTGATGTCCTCGCCGGCCGCGTAATAGGTCGTTTCGATGCCCAAGCGCTTGAGGGTGCGCTCGCACAAGGTGCGGGTGGGCTCATAGCAACTGTCCACCACCAGGATGTGATCGCCGGCGCCGCACACCGACAGGATGGCCAGTCCGATGGCCTGGACGCCGGAGGTGACGGTGCAAGTGCGGGCGGCGCCTTCGAGTTCGCTGATGGCGTTGTCGAAGCTTTCGGTGCTGGGGGTGCCGCGGCGGCCATAGGTGTAAGGCTGTTTGTTGGCTTTGACGGCGGCCAGGTCGGGATAAAGAATGGTGGAGGCGCGATAGACCGGCGTGTTGACGGCGCCGAAATGGGCGTCGCTCATGCGGCCGGCGCTAATGGCGCGGGTTTCGATCTTGTCGTCTTTCCCGCTCACATCTTTGCTGCTCACTGGGTTTTTTCCTCAAGATAGGGCCGCAACGGCCGGCCCAGCGCCCAGATCACCAGCCCGGCCAGAGCGGAAATCGCCGCGATCATCGCAAAGAAAACGGCTTTGTCCATCTTGTCCCAGAAGGTGCCCAGCCAGCCTTGCAGGAAGCCGCCGCCCAGGAAATTGGGCAGGAACACCACTCCCATCATCAGCGAGGCGATGCGCAGGGGCGCGACCTTGGAGAACAGCGACAGGCTGGTGGGATAAAGGAAGATCTCGCCCACGGTCATGACGGTGAAATAGGCCACCAGCCACAGCCAGCTCGTATTGCCGCCTTGCATTGCCACCGCCGCCATCAACAGGTTGGCGGCGGTCATCAGCAGGCAGCCGATCACCATCTTCATGATGGTGCTGGGCTGGCGCGCGCCCTGGCGTTGCCACCACGCCAACAACATCGGCGTGCCGACGAAGATCACGAAAGGATTGACCGACTGAAACCAGGTGAAGGGAATGGCCGTGTGCCAGCCGAACAGATTGATGGTGCGGTCGGCATGGTCCATCGCCCAAAGCGACATGGTGTTGCCGCCTTGCTCGTTGCAGGCCCAATACAAGGTCAGCGGGATCACCAGCAGCAGCAGCGCGCCCACCGATTGCCATTCCTGGCGCGTCAAAGGCTGGGGCGCGGTCTTGGTAACGGGCTTGGTGTCGGGCGGCAGATGTTTCCAGCCTGCCAGATAAACCGCGATGCCCAAAAGGATTCCGACACCGGCGGCGGCGAAGCCATAATGCCAGCCGACATTCTCGCCCAGGGTGCCGCAGACGAAGGGCGCCAGGAAGGCGCCCAGATTGATGCCGATATAGAAAATCGCATAACCGCTGTCGCGCCGCGGATCGCCATTCCCGTACATCAGGCCCACCTGTGACGAGGTGTTGGTCTTGAAAAACCCGCCGCCCAGGATCAGCAGCAACAAGGCGGGAAACAGCAGCGCCTCCGCCGCCATCATGAAATGGCCCAGCGCCATCAGCACCATGCCGATCAGGGCGGTGCGGCGCTGGCCCAGCACATTGTCCGCCAGCCAACCGCCCAAGAGCGGCGTGGCATAGACGAGGCCCGTATAGGTGCCATAGATCAGCGAGGACAAGGATTGCGCGCTCTGCGGTCCGGCCAGCGCGGTGTAGAAGCCCAGCACTTGCGGATAAAACAGCACCTGTTCGACCTTGCCGGGCAGCAACAGGTATTTGACCAGATAGCCGACCAGCAGCGCGCGCATGCCGTAATAGGACAGCCGCTCCCACATCTCGGTGCCGAACAGGGTGGCAAGGCCGGGCGGGTGGCCGGACAACCAGCGCTTCATGCGCGCCGCCGCAGCAGCCAGCCATAAAGCAGGGCGGTCAGCCCGATAAAGCCCATCGCTCCCAAGGGCAGTGCGAAGGCAAAGTCGGCCGCGACAACCGCCAGCGGTCCATCACGGTTCGCCGCCACGATGATGCCGGCATTGATGACGCCGAACAGGCTTTCGCCCACGATCATGCCCGATGCGATCAGCACGCCCAGCCGCTCGGCGCGGGACGTACGGACGGCACGGTTGTAAAGCCAGCCGATGACGGCGCCCACCACGACCGGCAAGGTCGCCGACATGGGCAGATAGATTCCCAAGCCCACCGCCAGCGGCGGCACGCGCAGCCATTTCTTCCAGCGGCACAGTTCATCCAGCGCCACGATGGCCGCCCCGATCACCGCGCCGCTGCCGATCAGCGCCCAGTTGAGGCTGTGGCCGATCACGCTTTGCGCCAGGGTGCTGATCAGGTTGGCCTGGGGCGCCGCCAGCGGCTTGGCCGTCACGGTGCCGAGGTTGGCGGCGCCGGCAAAGCCGTACGCCTGGGCCAAGAGATTGAGCACATAGGGAATGACCAGCGCGGACGCGGCGACACCGACCAGCAGCGCCACCTGTTGGCGCCAGGGCGCGGCGCCCACCAGTTGGCCGGTCTTGAGGTCCTGCAGATTGTCGTTGGAGCTGCAGGCGGCGGCGAACAGGATCGAGGTGATGAACAGGGCGGTCGCCACCAGCGCCTTGGCCGCGCCGCCGCCGAAGAACACCAGCAGGAAAATCGAACAGCCCACCACCGCCAGGATGCCGACGCCGGAGATGGGACTGTTGGAGGATCCAATCAGCCCGGCCATGTAGCCGCAGATAGTGGCGATGAAGAATCCGAATATCAGCATGATGGGAATGGACAGCGCGGCAATGCCGGCAGCGCTGCCGCCAAGGCCGGCATCGCTGGCGAACTGCCACACCAGCAGGGCCGCGACCAGCAGCGCGGCCACCAGCAGCCCCACGATCCATGGCTTGGAAATATCGCGGTCGGTATGATCGTCAATCGCGGCGGCGACGCTGCGCGCCGCGACCTTGCTGAGGCCCGCCAGGATTGGACCGATGGTGCGTCCCAAGGACCATAGCGCGGCCACCGCCATGGCGCCGGCGCCGATGAAGCGCACTTGCGTGCGCCAGACGCCAGTGACGAACTCCGCAAGCTCGCCGGACTGCGGCGTGACGGCGGCGAGGATCGGTACCGCGCCGGCCCAGGCGATGGCGATGCCCAGCGCCATGGCCACGCCCACCGAAATGCCGACAAGATGGCCGGCGCCCATCAGCGCCAGGGAAAAGGAAAAGCTGTAACCGGTGGCGCCGGCGCCCAGGCGGAAGAAGCCTTCCGCCGCTTCGCTCACCAGCCTCATGGCGGCGGTGATGGCCAGACCGGCCGAAGCCAGCGCGCCGTAAACCACCGCCATCAGGCCTTCACGCGCCTCGGGCGTAGAGGCTTCCCGCGCTTCTGATCCGACGCGCAGCACCTCGGCCCCGGCCACGCCTTCCGGATAGGGCAGGTCGGAATGGGTCACCAGCGCGTGGCGCAAGGGGATGGTGAAGACCACGCCCAGCACGCCGCCCGACAGGGTGATCAGGAAACAGGCCCAGAAGGGAAAGTCGATCCACCAGCCCACGATCACCAGGCCGGGCAGCACGAAGATGATCGAGGCCATGGCGCCGGCCGACGAACACACCGTCTGCACGATGTTGTTTTCCCGGATGTTGGAACCGGCAAACAGGCCCAGAAAGGCCATCGAAATCACGGCGGCGGGAAGGGATGTGCCGAAGGTGAGGCCCACCTTTAACCCCAGATAGATATTGGCGGCGCAGAAAATCAGGGTCAGGGCCGCGCCCAGCACCAGGCCGCGCAGTGTCAGTTCCTTGCCGGGCGAGGTGTCGAGATTCATCGCATGACCTTGCCCGCAAAATCAGGGCAACTCAACAAACCGTTCTTCCCGGTTATAGGCGGTAAAACCCAGCCGCTGGTACAGCGGCAGGGCGCGGGGATGATCCAGGGTGCAGGTGTTGATGGTCAGGCGCTGGATGGCCATGGCCCAGGCGTTGATGCAGGTATGGTAGAGAAAGAAATAGCCCAGCCGCTTGCCGATCAATTCGGGCATCAAGCCGAAATAGGAAATATTGGCAGTGCCGCTGTTGCGCAGGTCCAATTCCGCCATTCCCGCGGGGCTGCCTTCGACATAGAGGACAAAGAGCTGGTTCAGGGGATCGTGGATGACTTTTTCCAGCGCCTCGGGCGCCAGCTTCTTGCGGTCCACCCAGTAATAGCCTTCGCCGATCGTGTCATAGAGATAGCGATAAAAGTGCGTCGGCGGCTTTTCGCATTTCAGCAGGGCGACCTTGCCGCGCGGCTGGGGCGGCGGCAGGGCCGACGGCCTGGCGGTCATTTCCAGGAACGTCACCGTCATGGGGATGCGGCGCTTGGCGGATCGCGTGGCCATCAGCCCCCAACTTCTGCTGATGAGACCACAACTGCTTCCGGCCGTCCGCCCCATTCGGTCCAGGAGCCGTCATACAGCGCCACATCGCGCGCGCCGATCTCGTCCAGCGCCAGCATCAGGATGGCGGCCGTCAGCCCGGAGCCACAGGTGGTGACGATGGGCCTGGCGGGATCCACTCCGGCTTTTTCAAACGCGGCGCGCAATTCCGCCTTGGGCTTCAAGGTGCCGTCGGCGGTTATCAGGGAGCGGAAATGTACATTGGCTGCACCCGGCATGTGGCCGGAGCGGACACCGGCGCGCGGCTCTTTTTCTTCGCCGGTGAAGCGCGAGGCGCTGCGCGCATCCACCATCTGGGCGCTTCTGTCTTTGACGATGCCCATCACATCGTCGAAGTCGCGTTTCAGGCCAGGCTGAAAACTGGCGGTGAAAGTTTTTGCGTTCGGCTTGGCCGGTCCGGTTTCTACTGCCCGTCCTTCGCGTCTCCACTTGGGAAAGCCGCCATCCAGCACCTTGACGTCTTTGTGGCCCATGGCCTTGAGCGTCCACCACACCCGCGGCGCCGAAAAGATGCCGCTGCCGTCATAGACCACCACCGTGTCGCCGTTGCCGATCCCCAGCTTGCCGGTGGCGGCAGAGAAATCACCCGCGGACGGCAACATGTGGGGCAGGTCGGTCGAATGATCGGCAATGCCGTCAATGTCGAAGAACACCGCGCCGGGAATGTGGCCAGCTTCGAACTCTTTGGCCGGGTCGCGTTTCTCGGCGGGCATGTACCAGGAGGCATCCACCAGCCGCACATCGCCCATATGCGCGGCCAGCCATTCGGTGGACACCAGGTTGGTCATTGCCCACTTCCCTGAATAAAGGGAACCGCCAGGGCGGCGCCTCGTTCCACCAGCCAGGGCGGGACGGGCAGGCCCTTTTCGCGCAGGAAGGCCGGGTTGAACAGCTTGGACTGGTATCGGTTGCCGTAATCGCACAGCACGGTGACGATGGTGTGCCCGGGGCCCAGGTCCTTGGCCATGCGCATGGCGGCGGCGACATTGATGCCGGTGGAGCCGCCCATGCACAGGCCTTCGTGCGCGAGCAGGTCGAACACGACCGGCAGGGCTTCCTCGTCGGGGATCTGGTAAGCGTCGTCAATCGGCGCGCCTTCCAGGTTGGCGGTGACGCGGCCCTGGCCGATGCCTTCGGTGATGGAAGTGCCGTGGGCTTCCAACTTGCCGGTCTTGATCCAGCTATAGATGGCCGCCCCCATCGGGTCGGCGGCGGCGATGCGGACCGTCTTGCTGCGCGCCTTCAGCGCCATGGCCACGCCCGCCAGGGTGCCGCCCGTGCCCACCGCACAAGTGAAGCCGTGAATCTTGCCGCCAGTCTGTTCCCAGATTTCAGGTCCGGTGCCTTCGATATGAGCCTGGCGGTTGGCGACATTGTCGAACTGGTTGGCCCAGATGGCGCCGTTGGTTTCGGTCTTCGCCAACTGCTCGGCCAGCCGTCCCGATTGCTTCACGTAATTGTTGGGGTCCTTGTAGGGCACAGCGGGCACTTCGATCAGTTCGGCGCCCAACAGGCGCAGCGCATCCTTCTTTTCCTGGCTCTGGGTGTCGGGGATCACGATCACGGTCTTGAAGCCCAGCGCGTTGGCGACGGTGGCCAGCCCGATGCCGGTATTGCCGGCGGTGCCTTCCACGATGGTGCCGCCGGGGCGCAAGTCGCCGCGCCGCATCGCGTCCTGGATGATGAACAGGCCGGCGCGGTCTTTTACCGACTGGCCGGGATTGAGAAATTCCGCCTTGCCCAAGATTTCGCAGCCCGTGGCCTCGGAAGCCTGGCGCAGGCGGATCAGCGGGGTGTTGCCGATGGCGGCGATGACGTCTTTTTTGATCTGTTCGGGCATGGCCGGAACCTAGACGCCGGGCCTCAAGCCTTCAAGGCGCGAAAGGCTTTCAAGGCGCGATCCCGCCCCTTTGCCAAATCCACAATGGGCTGCGGGTAATTGGCGGGCGGCTGGGGCGCCTCCCAGGGATTGTGAATATATTGGTCCGGCACGATGTTCAGCTCCGGCACAAAGCGGCGGACATAGACGCCCCTGGGATCGAACTTCTTGCCTTGCAGCACGGGATTGAAAATGCGGAAGAAAGGCGCGGCGTCGGCGCCGCAGCCCGCCACCCATTGCCAGTTGGCGCTGTTGCTGGCCAGGTCCGCATCCACCAGCGTGTCCCAGAACCAGCGCTCGCCTTCGCGCCAATGAATGCCAAGATGCTTGATCAGCAGGCTGGCCACGATCATCCGCACCCGGTTGTGCATCCAGCCCGTCTGCCACAACTGGTGCATGCCGGCATCGACGATGGGAATGCCGGTCTGTCCTTGCGTCCAGGCGCCAAAATCTTTTTCGCTTTTGCGCCATTTGAACTTCACAAAGCGTTGGTCCAGCGGCTTGTCGGGAAGTTCGGGATTGTGGAACAGAAGCTGGGCGCAGAATTCCCGCCAGCCCAGCTCTTTCAGGAATGTCTCGCTGCCATGGCCGGCATGCCGCGCCTTGATCGCGTGCCAGACCTGGCGCGGCGAGATTTCGCCCCAGTGCAAATGCGGCGACAGGCGCGAGGTGCCGTCGCGGTCCGGCAGGTCGCGGGCGGTGCCGTATTCGCCCACATCGTCCAGGAAATCATACAGCGCGTCCTGCGCCGCTTTCTCGCCGGGCGTCCAGTCAACAAAGCCCTTCGCCCAATTGGGACGGGTGGGCAGCAGCTTCCAGCTCTTCAGCGCATCGCTTTTGACGGAGTGATGATGAAGCTTGCCTGGAGCAGGGTGCGGCTTGTCCACCTCCAGCATACGCATCGCTTTCCAGAAGGGCGTGAAGACGCGGAACGGCTTGCCGCCCGTCTTGGTGGTCAGCGCCCATGGCTCATGCAGCAGCGCGCCATTGAAGCTTTGCACAGCCAGTTCAGCCTTGAGCGCCTTGTCACGTTCCACGGCAAAGGGTTCGTAGCAGCGATTCCAGAACACCGCCTCCGCGCCGGTTTCCTTCACCAGCGATTTTACGATCTTCGCGCCGTCGCCCCGGCGTAGCACCAGATTGCCATCCAGCGACTTGTCCAGGCTGCAGAGCGAATGGTGCAGCCACCAGCGCGAGGCGCCGCCCCATTTCCAATCTCCCGGTGTCTGGTCATCCAGCACGAACAGGCAGATCAGCGGCGCGCCCGTCGCTGCCGCCGCGCGCAACGCCGGATTGTCGGCCAGCCGCAGATCCTGGCGAAACCAGACAATAACGGGCTTCATTTCCGCGCCAGCTTCGCACACTCTTCATGGCGGAAGCAGGTCGTGAGATGGTCGTTGACCATGCCGACCGCTTGGGCGAAGGCGTAAACGATCACCGGCCCGCAGAATTTAAAGCCGCGCTGTTTCAGCTCTTTCGCCAGCCCTTCGCTCATCTCGGTCTGGGTGGGAACCTTGTCGCGGGCTTTGAAGTGATTGACCTGCGGCTTACCGCCGACATGTTTCCAGATCATCTCGCGAAAGCCGCCCGGTTCTTTTTCCTCAATCTCCAGCCACAATTTGGCGCCCTTGATGGCGGCCTCGATCTTGGCGCGGCTGCGGATGATGCCTTCGTCCTTCAGCAGCCGGTCCACATCGCGCGACCCATAGCGGGCGATCTTCTCGGGCGAAAAACCATGAAAGGCTTTGCGGAAATTCTCCCGCTTGCGCAGGATGGTGATCCAGGAAAGCCCAGCCTGGAATCCGTCCAGCACCAGTTTTTCATACAAGGCGCGTGGGTCATATTCGGGCACGCCCCAATCCGTGTCGTGATACGACACATAGAGCGGGTCTTCGCCCGGCCACCAGCAGCGCGTCTTCTCAGCCATTCAGGCAGTGAGCCATGCCGGCTTGTTCAAGGCAACTGGAATTTCGCCCAACTTGACGTCGCCCTGGGTCTCTTCCAGGCGGTCCAGCCGGATCAGGGCAAAACCGCGGCCGCCATGCACGGACACCAGCTCGCCGATCTCCACGCCGCCGCGCGTCAACGCGCCCGCAGCGGGCAGGGAGGCATTCGAGGTCACCGTCAGGATGCGCTTGCGCGAGGTGGCGCGATGCTTCATCCGCGAGGTCAGTTCCTGGCCGACATAGCAGCCCTTGGTGAAGGACACGCCGTTCAACTCGTCCAGCCCCGCATCCAGGGCGAAGATTTTCTCAAAGCCGAAATCGCCGGCTTCCGGCACGCCCAGCGCCAGCCTGCGTTCGTGATAGGCGCAGGGCCCCGGAAGATTGGCCGGCATCTCGGCATGGGCGCCGATGCTGCGCCGGCCCAGCGCGGCAAGCCGCGGATCGGTGAAGGTGACGGCACGATCGGCATAAGGCGTGGGGCGATTTTCGGGATGACCGGCCAGGTTGACGTAAACACCCAGTTGCGGACGCAGCTCCACCTCCACCTTGGCGCGCAGCTTGTACATCTTCAATTTCTTGAGCAGGGCTTCGGCGCCCGTCTTGGCCACGTCCAGCAGCAGCGCGCCATCGCCTTCTGTCACCAGGAAGTCGAACAGGATCTTGCCCTGGGGCGACAGCAGGGCGGTGTACAATCCGCTGCCCGGCGCCAGCCCGCCGACCACGTCGTTGGTGACCAGCCCTTGCAAAAATTCGCGGCCTTCCGGCCCTGAAATGGCCAGAACGGCGCGGTCATCCAGAAATGCGGGGTCCATCCCCCTCAATTAGGCCCCAGCGCTGCGGTTGCCAAGGGCGGAAGGCTGGGCTAACTGCCTTGCCATGAAGGAAAGTTTCGACCTGCTGGTCCGGGGCGGCACCGTGGCAACCCCCAATGGCATTGCCATCGGCGATGTCGGGGTTATTGGCGGAAAGATCGCCGCCATAGGTTCCCTTGGGAGCGCCAAGGCCGCCGAAGTGTTCGAGGCCAATGGCCTGCATGTCCTGCCGGGGGTGATGGACACCCAGGTGCATTTCCGCGAGCCGGGCAATGATCACAAGGAAGACCTGGCCAGCGGCAGCCTGGCCGCCATCCTGGGCGGCGTCACCTCCGTGTTCGAAATGCCGAACACCAATCCGCCCACCACCACCCGCGCCGCCATCGAGGACAAGCTGGCCCGCGCCAGTGGCCGCATGCATTGCGACCATGCTTTTTACGTGGGCGCCACGCCGCAGAATATCGGCGCCCTGGCCGAACTGGAAAAGATGCCCGGCGTCTGCGGCATCAAGGCGTTCCTGGGTTCTTCCACCGGCACGCTGCTGCTCAACAAGGAAGAAGACATTCTCGCCGCCCTGAAAGCCGGCAAGCGCCGCGTGGCGGTCCACTCCGAAGATGAAGACCGCATGGTCGCGCGCAAGCATCTGGCCGAGCGCGGCAAGCCTGAGACGCATCCTGTGTGGCGCGACGCCGAAGCCGCGCGCATGTCCACCGAGCGCGTGTTGCGCCTGGCCAGGCAAGCCGGCCGCCGCCTGCATGTGCTGCATGTCACCACGGCCGATGAGATTCCGCTGCTGGCCGCGACCAAGGATTTCTCCACCGCCGAGACCACGCCCCAGCATCTGACCTTGTCGGCGCCCGAATGCTACGAGCGCCTGGGCACCTATGCCCAGATGAACCCGCCCATCCGCGATGAAAGCCACCGCCTGGCGCTGTGGGAAGCGGTGCGTAACGGGGTGATCGACGTGATCGGCTCCGACCACGCCCCGCACACCCGCGAGGAAAAGGACAAGACCTATCCCGACACGCCGTCGGGCATGCCGGGGGTGCAGACCCTGGCCACCATCCTTCTGGACCATGTCGCCAAGGGCAATCTGACCCTGGAGCGGTTCATTGACCTGACGGCCTACAGCCCGCAGCGCATCTTCGGCATCGCCGGCAAGGGCCGCATCGCCCTGGGCTATGACGCCGACTTCACCATCGTGGACATGGGGCTGACCCGCACCATCGAGAACAAGTGGATCGCCTCCACCTGCGGCTGGACCCCGTTCGACGGCATGAAGACCAAGGGCTGGCCGGTCGCCACCATCCTGCGCGGCCGCGCGGTGATGCGCGACTTCGCCGCCACCGGGGCGGCGGCAGGTGAACCGGTGCGTTTCGTGGAAACGCTGGAACCGGCATGACCATCCTCTACCTGATCCTGTCGGGTGTGGTGATGGGCCTGGTGGCGGCGGTGCCGATCGGCCCGGTCAACCTGATCTGCATCCGCCGCAGCTTCGCCTTCGGACCGCTCAACGGTTTCGTCTCCGGACTTGGCGCGGCGCTGGGCGACGGCATTTTCGCCGCCATCATGGGCTTCGGCCTGACCTGGATCGCCCAGATGATCGAAGGCTATGCCACGATCATCGAGCTGATCGGTGGAGCGCTGATGGTGTGGATGGGTTTTCGCACCTTCGGCTCGCCGCCGGTGCCGCGCGGGGTGGATGACCGCGCCGACAGCGAAGGCACCAACCTGTTCCGCGCCATCATGTCCACCTTCGCCCTGACCGTAACCAATCCGGTCACGCTTCTGTCCTTCGGCGTGATGTTCGCCGGCCTGGGTGGGCTGGCGGGCGGGGCGGGCGACTATGGCGATGCCGGTTTCGTGGTGGCCGGGGTGGTGGGCGGCTCGGCCGGCTGGTGGCTGGCCCTGACCACGGTGATCGGCCTGTTCCACACCCGGATCGACGAAAAGGCCATGCGGCTCATCAACCGGATCTGCGGCGTCCTGGTCATGGTCTGCGGCCTGGTGGTCCTGGTCCACCTGTCTCTGAAATATGCCGGGCTGGCCTTAAGCTAAATCAGGCTTATTTTCGCCGGAAAGCCGGGGTTTAACGCTTTCGGCTTGGGGCCGGGGCGGCCCCCCGCTAGGATGGGCATGCCTTGGAGACTGTTATGAAACGCCTGTTTGCCCTCCTGATACCGACTTTGGCCCTGCTTTCGCCGCTGGCCATGCCCGGCGCCGGCTCGGCCCAACCGGCCCTCACCACGGTGCTGGCCCCTCCGGCGGGCGATGCCCTGAGCATCGAAAGCAATCTCAAATACCTGGAAGAAAACAAGAAGAAGAAAGGCGTCATCACCCGCCCCAGCGGACTTCAGTTCCGCATCATCCAGAATGGTTATGGCAAGCGGCCCACCTCCACCGACGAGGTGAAGGTCTATTACACCGGCACACTGATCAACAAGGTGGTGTTCGACGGCACTTCGCCGGGCCTGCCGGCCACGTTCAAGCTCAACAGCGTGATCCCCGGCTGGATCGAGGCGATGCAGTTGATGCGTGAAGGCGATCACTGGCTGCTCACCATTCCGCCCAATCTGGGCTATGGCGTGCGCGGCTCGCCCGACGGCGGCAAGGCGGTCCCGCCCAACCAGGTGCTGATCTTCGACATCAAGCTGATCCAGACCACGCCGGCGCTACGGCGCGGCGAAAAGGGCTATATCCCCGACCCAGGCGACAACGAGCAGTAACCGACGTGCCGCAAGGCTTCTTCACCCGGCTATGGACGGCGCGGCACCTGGGCGGCGGCAAGCTGCGCATCACCATCGCGCTGGCCATGGTGGTGGGGGCCAGTGCACTGTTCTGGACAAGCCGCGATTACAGCGTGACGGCGCCGGAATGGGACGGGCAGGTGCGTGGGCTGGCCTACAGCCCCAGCCGGCAGTTCAGCATTCGCGACACCAAGAACATCACGCCGGACCATATCTCCCGCGACCTGGCGCAGCTTTCCAAGCTCACCAACCATATCCGCACCTATACGGTGGATGGCGGCATGGACAAGGTGCCGGAGATTGCGCGGCGCTATGGCATGACCGTGTCGCTGGGCATCTGGATCAGCCCGGACATGGAAAAGAACGAAGAGCAGATCCAGCTCGCCATCCGCACCGCCCTGGCCAACCGCCGCACCATCGACCGGGTGATCGTGGGCAACGAGACCCAGTTGTTCGGCTATGTCTCACCCGACCAGCTCAACGCCTACATCATGCGGGTGCGCTCGGCGTTGCCGGCCCGCATCAAGATCACCACCGCCGAGCCCTGGTCCACCTGGATGCTGACGCCGGAGGTCGGCAAGTATGTGGACGTGATCTTCGTCCATTTGCTTCCCTATTGGGAAAATGTGGACATCAGCGGCAGCCTGCAATCCACGGAAAAATTCTACAATCACATCCAGGGCGAATTCCCCGACAAGCAGATCGTGGTGGGCGAGGCAGGCTGGCCGTCGGAAGGGCGAACCCATGGCCGCGCCGAGGCATCGGCCGCCAATGAAGGATGGTTCATTCGCGGCTTTGTGCAGTTCGCCCAGGAAAAGGGCTGGGACTATTACCTGCTGGAAGCCTATGACCAGCCCTGGAAGGACGCCAATGAAGGCGTGGCCGGGCGCTATTGGGGCCTGTTCGACGCCACCGGCAATCCGAAATTTCCCTTTACCGGCCTGATCCGCAATTTCCCCGAATGGCGCGGCTATGCGCTGATGGCGTCGGTGCTGAGCCTGCTCTTGGGCCTGCTGGTGCTGGGGCGCATGCCGCGGGTGCGACAGACCGGCTATCTGGTGATGGGCGGCATGATCGTGCTGGTGTCCACCGGCCTTCTGGCGCTGATCGACGCCACCGCCCTGGAATATATCGCCCCCACCGACATTGGCGCCATGATCGCCATGTCGCCGCTGGTGATCCTGGCCTGCGCCGTGATCCTGACCGAGGGCATCGAGATGGCCGCCAGCCTATGGCGGGTCGAGCGCCGGGTGGTGCGGGTGGGCATCCCCGAAAAAAGCCCGCGCGTTTCCATCCACCTGCCGACCTACAACGAGCCGCCGCAAATGGTGATCGAAACCTTGAACGCGCTGGCGCGGCTGGATTACGACAATTTCGAAGTCATCCTGCTGGACAACAACACCCCCGATCCGGAAACCTGGCGGCCGGTGGAAGCTCATTGCCGCACTCTGGGTTCACGCTTCCGCTTCTTCCATTTCGAGGGCCTGAAAGGCTTCAAGGGCGGGGCGCTGAACCGCGCTCTGGCGCTGACCGATCCGGACGCCAGGTATGTCGCGGTGATCGACAGCGACTATCAGGTGCAGCCCTTTTGGCTTCGGCGCGTCATTCCCTATTTCGCATCCCCCGGCGTGGCGCTGGTACAGGGGCCGCAGGATTACCGCGACGCCCATGAGAGCCGCTTCAAATCCATGGCCTATGAGGAATATCGCGGCTTCTTCCATATCGGCATGGTGGAGCGCAACGAGCACAACGCCATCATCCAGCACGGCACCATGACCATCGTTTCCAGAGATGCGCTGGAGGAAGTGGATGGCTGGAGCGACTGGTGCATCACCGAGGACACCGAGCTGGGGCTCAAGCTGTTCGAGGCCGGCTATGAGGCCGCTTACGTGCCGCAAAGCATGGGCTCGGGCCTGATGCCCGACACCTTGGAAGCCTTCATGACGCAGCGCTATCGCTGGGTGTACGGCGCCATGCAGATGCTCAAGCGCCACGCCAAACCGATTTTCACCGGCGGCTCTGCGCTGTCCTGGCCGCAGCGCTACCAGTTCGTTTCGGGCTGGCTGCCCTGGATTTCCGACGGGCTGGGCATGGTGGTGACCCTGATGGCCATCGTCTGGACCGTGCTGATGTGGGTGATGCCCAGCATCATAGATGTGCCCATGCCGGCGCTGTCGGCGGCGGCCATGGCGCTGTTCGCCACCAAGCTGTTCAAGACCCTGCTGCTCTATCCGCCCAAGGTGGGTTCCGGCTTCAAGGGCGCCGTCGTCGCTTCGGTGGCGGGCCTGTCCCTGACGCACACCGTGGGCAAGGCGGTGTGGGCGGGGCTTTTCACTTCGCGCAAGCCGTTCCTGCGCACCCCCAAATGCGCCGATCCCGCCAGCTTCACCCAGGTGCTGCGCGTCTGCTGGCAGGAAGCCACGCTGTTGACCCTGCTGACACTGGCGATGATCTCCATGGGCTTTGACCGCGGCTTCCAGGACCCGGCGGTGTCGCTGTGGATGGTGATGCTGGGGGTTCAGGCGCTGCCGTACGCCGCCACCATGGTGACGGCGCGAATCTCCGCCCGCTCCAACCGCACGCCGGGTGAAATGTCCGCCGACACCAGCCTGTCCCAGGCGGCTTGAAACCACCTGTCATGCCCGCGAAAGCGGGCATCCAGCTTTCTTTGCCGCACAGAAGCTGGATTCCCGCGTTCGCGGGAATGACAATTGGGAAAATCGCCCTATATTAGAGGCGTGGTTCCAAAGGGTCCGCCATGATGACGTTCCTGCTCACCCTGTTCCTGCTCTATTGGCTGCCCACCATCATCGCGGTCGTGCGCCATGCGCCCTCGGCGCTGGGCGTGGCGGTTGTCAACTTCTTCCTGGGCTGGACGGTGATTGGCTGGTTCCTGGCGCTGGTATGGGCCCTGGCGGCGCATTCCAGCCCGCAGGTCATCGTGATCGAGAATGGCCGGGTGGTGCGCTCTTAAGGCGCGGCACACAAACTCATTTGGTTTGCGGTCCACAAAAGCGCATAATGATTCTCTGTGGCGCTTTCTAAAGCGCCTTCATCAACGTGACGGTACCTGTGGAAGAACGGCCGAGTGTCATAGAAAGAGCATTCCAGATCGCCAAAAGCGGGACGGTCGGCTCCATTGCCGACTTGTCCCGGCAATTGACGGCGGAAGGCTATGACAACAACAAGCAAATCCTGGCCGGCCGTTCGCTGGCCCTTCAGCTCACGCGCATGATCGCCGAATCCAGTACGCCGGCGGCGCTCTGACAGGTCAGAGCCGCAGCACCGGCGGGATCATCTTGCCGGGGTTGAGGATGTTCTTCGGGTCGAACGCCGCCTTGAGGGCGCGCATGGCATCCAGCTCTTCATGGGACTTGTAGCGGGGCAGGCTGTCCCGCTTCATCACCCCGATGCCGTGCTCGGCGCTGATCGAGCCGCCGAATTCCTTGACGATATCGTGCACCACCTGCTGGACCTCGTCCCACAAGGCGAGGAAGGCCGGATCATTTCCCGCAGCGAGTGCATTGAAATTGAAATGGATGTTGCCGTCGCCCAGATGGCCAAAACTGACCGGCCGCGCCCCCGGCACGACCTCCAGCACGGCGTGTGTCGCCTTGGCCAGGAAGGCCGGCACGGCCGCCACCGGCACGGCGATGTCATGCTTGATGGAGGCGCCTTCGCGCTTCTGCGCCTCGGAAATACTTTCGCGCAGCTTCCACAGGGCCGCCGCCTGGGTATCGCTGGCGGCCACCACCGCATCGGTCACAAGTCCGGCCGTGACGGCAGAGGCCAGGGCGTCCTCAAAAGTGGCTGCCAGGTTGGCGTGCCGCCCGCCGGTGGCTTCGAGCAGCACATACCAGGGCGAGGGCGCGGCCAGAGGATCGCGGGCACCCGCGATATGCCGGGTGACGAATTCCAGGGCGATGCGCGGCATCAGCTCGAACGCCGACAATAATCCGCCGGTCTGGCTTTGCATCGCGCCCAACAGCGCCACCGCAGCTTCTGGCGAGGGCACCGCCGCCAAAGCGGTGACGCATGTCTCGGGCTTGGGAAACAGGCGCAGGGTGGCGGCGGTAATGACGCCCAACGTGCCTTCGCTGCCGATGAAAACCTGTTTCAGGTCATAGCCGCTATTGTCCTTGGCCAGGGCGCGCAGCATGTCCAGCACCGTGCCGTCGGGCAGCACCACTTCCAGTCCCAACACCAAAGCGCGGGTCATGCCATAGCGCAGCACATGGGTGCCCCCGGCATTGGTGGCGATGTTGCCGCCGATGGTGCAACTGCCTTCCGAGGCAAGGCTCAGGGGAAACAGCAAGCGCCGTTCGTCGGCGCATTTCTGGATCTCGGCCAGGGTGACGCCGGCTTCGACCGTGCACGTCATGCCGCTTTCATCCACGCCGCGCAGCCGATTGAGCCGCTTGGTGGAAAGCAGCACTTCGCCGTTCAGCGGCACCTGGCCGCCGACCAGCCCGGTATTGCCGCCCTGCGGTACGATGGGCGTGCCGGTCTCATGGCAGATGCGTAAGGCTGCGGAAACATCGGCGGCGCTGGCGGGCTTGAGCAGCAGCGGCGAATGGCCGTGATACTTGCCGCGCCATTCTTCCAAGTGCGGTGCGATCTCGCTGGGGTCGGTTGAAAAGCCCTTTGCGCCGACCGCGTCTTTCAGCCGGTCGAGGACGCTCATCGCGGCGCTGCCGCCCGCCGCAGCCGGTCATTGATGGCTTCGCCGATGCCGGTGTCGGGAATCGGCGACACCGCGATATGGGCGGCGCTCTTGTCCAGTTCGCGCAGCATGGCGAACAGGTTGGCGGCGGCCTCGCGGAGCTCGCCGCGCGGCGAAAGATTGAGCTTGGCGCCCTTCACGTCACCAAAGCCCAGCAGCACTTCACCGGATTCGATCTCGCCGGCATTCAGCCTTAGTGAGGCGCGCGGCGCGTAATGCGAGGCAAGCTGGCCCGGCGACTGGATCAGGTTGCCCGGCGCGCCCAGCGGCCCGATCAGGTCCTCGATCTCCTCGCGCGGGATGGCGCCGGGGCGCAGCAACAGCGGCCGGTCGCCGTCAAAACCGATCACGGTGGATTCGATGCCCAAGGTGGCGCTGCCGGCATCCAGGATGAAATCCACCTTGTCGCCCAAACTGTCGGCGACATGTTGGGCGGTGGTGGCGGTGACCTGGCCGGAACGGTTGGCGGAAGGGCCCGCCACCGGAACGCCGGCGGCCTTCAACAGCGCGATGGCGGCGGGGTGTGACGGCGCGCGCAGCGCCACGCTGTCCAGCCCGGCGCTGCACAGCAGCGACAGGGGCGAATCTTTCCGGCGCGGCAGCACCAAGGTGAGGGCGCCCGGCCAGAATTTCTGCGCCAGCGCCTGGGCGCGGGGCGAAAGTTCCACATAGCGCCGCGCTTCTTCCAGGTCGGCGACATGCACGATCAGGGGATTGAACAGCGGCCGGCCCTTGGCGGCGAAAATCGCGGCCACGGCCTCGCCATTGGTGGCGTCGGCGCCCAGGCCGTAGACGGTCTCGGTGGGAAAGGCGACCAGCGCGCCCGACTTCAGCAGGCGGGCGGCTTCGGCAATGCCCTTGGCATCGGCGGGGGCGGTTCGGGTCTGGAGGGCGATCATGGCGGGCAATTTACTGCCATTTGCCCCTTTCGCAATGCGAATGGGGCAAATACCAAGGCCGGGCGCGCAACAGCGAATAAAGCCCGGCCGCGGCAGATTGGCCCCCATGTCGAGGGCAGACGCAAAAGCCCTTAATTGGGCTTCTTTGTCGCTGGGTGGTTCTGCATCGGTGGCGTCCAGGGCGCCACGGCGGGCGCGGCCACCGGCACAGGCGCCCCGACATTCGCGTCCTGCAGGACATGGCGCACCAGCTTCTTGACCTGCGACGTCGCGCCGCCGAAATCGCGGTTTTGCACCCAGGCCTTCACCGTCAGGGTGGTGGAAAGCGGGCCCAGGCTCTCGACCTCGACCACCGGCGGCGGCGTCTTGAGCACCCGCGTCTCCCGGCCCAGAGCTTCCAGGATGGTATTCTCCACCATGTCGACATTCTCGCTGCGGTCCACTTCCACCGTGAAGTTGATGCGGCGGCTTCGCTCGCGCGAGGTGTTGACGATGGTGCCGGCGAAGATGGTGGCGTTGGGAATGGAGACAAAGGTGCCGTCAGCGGTGACGATCTCGGTACGGAACAGCCCGATCTCGCGCACGGTGCCGTTTACATCACTCACCTTGATCGCATCATAGACGCGGAAGGGCCGCAGGATCAGCAGCATCACCCCCGAAGCGACATTCGAGAGGGTGCCTTGCAGCGCCAGGCCGATAGCCAGGCCCGCCGCGCCGAGCAAAGCGATCAGTGAAGTGGTCTGCACCCCGAACTGGCTCAGCACCGCCACCACCGTGATGGCGAGGATGGCATAGCGCACGAAATTGACGACCAGCGGCTTGATGGTTTCATCTATGTAATGGGTGCGATCCACCACATTGTACGCCCAGCGCCCCACCCAGCGGGCCACCAGCCAGCCGGCAATCAGGATCAGCACCGCGATCAGGAAGTTCACCGCGCCATCGACCATCATCACGGTCAAGGCAGGCAGGGCATTCTTCACATCGCCGGGCATGGCGGCGACGGCGGTGGGAATGGCGGTGGAGAGAGCAACTGACAAAGCCATGCGTTAACCTTTACTGTAACCGGGATGGGGGCGTCCAGCACAAGGCTTGACCGCCTTCGGTATTTTGAAACCTATGGATGCATGATGATCTTGCGCCTGACCTATGGGCTTATTTTGGCGGTAATGTGTTTGTCGCTGGACCTCAATGCGGCATTGGCGCAAGGCATTCGCTTTATTCCCGATTGCGCTGGCGCCACGGAGATTGCGCGCGCCAAGGTGGTGCGGGTGGAAAAGAACGGCGCCCTGATCCTGTCCGATGGCCGCGCCGTGCTGCTGGAAGGCATCCGCTTGCCGGGCGCCGACAACGGCCCGCGCTATCTGGCCGAGCAGGCGATGACGCAACTGACGCAAATGGCGCTGGCCGGGCCCATCACTTTCACCGCCACCGCGCCCAAGGAAGACCGCTACGACCGCATCCGGGCGCAGGGCTTCGGCAAGCAATGGCTGCAGACGGCCCTGCTGGAACAGGGGCTGGCGCGGGTGGCGATCTCGCCCGACCGCAACGAATGCGCCCCCGATCTCTATGAAGCCGAAAGCCGCGCCCGCGCGAAACGCACAGGCGTGTGGGCGCTCAGCAGCAGCCAGCCCAAGGCGCCGCAGGAAATGACGGCCAAGGCCGCGCCCAGCGGCAGCTTTCAACTGGTGGACGGCTGGGTGACGACGGTGGGGTTTGGTGACGGCCGCGTGTTTATCAATTTCGGCAGCAATGGCCGGCGCAGTTTTACGGCCATCGTGGCGCCGGAAGACCGCCGCGCCTTCCGCGACTTCGATTTTGACAGCTTGATCGCCCATCGCATCCGGGTGCGCGGCACGGTGCAGGACTATCGCGGCCGGCCCCAGATCGCGCTGTCGAACCCGCAACAGATCGAAGTGCTGAACTAACGCTTCGATTTCATCCTGGTGACTTTGTACACCCGGCCTTTTGCGTCATAGGTCGTCCATTCGCCGGCCTGCACGCCGGATTCGAAATATCCTGAGCGCAGCTTCGTCCCATCCTTGCGGAACCATTCCCAATAGCCCGTGGGCACGCCTTCCAGCGTCTGGCCCCTGGCCCACAGGGTGCCGTCGCGGTGGTTCTTGATGAAGGGCTTGGACCGGGCCATGTCAGGATCATAGCAAAAAAGCCCGGCGTTTCCGCCGGGCCTTTCTGTTTGCGATAGAGGGTCGCAATTTTTCGTATCAGTTAGGCCGCCTTCTTGGTCAGCATGCCTTCGACGCGCTTGACCGCGGTCGGCTCGTCGGTCTTTTCGACGGCGGCGACTTCGCGGGCCATGCGGGCCAGGGCCTTTTCGTACAACTGGCGCTCGGAATAGGACTGTTCCGGCTGGCCGCCGGCGCGGTGCAGGTCGCGCACCACTTCGGCGATCGACACCAGGTCACCGGAGTCGATCTTGGCTTCGTATTCCTGGGCGCGGCGCGACCACATGGTGCGCTTGATGCGGGCGCGGCCCTTCAGCGTGTTGAGGGCGCCGGTGACGACTTCCGGCGACGACAGCTTGCGCATGCCGACGGCCTTGGCCTTCAGGGTGGGGACGCGCAGGGTCATCTTGTCCTTTTCGAACTCGATGATGAAAAGTTCCAGGCGGGTGCCGGCGACTTCCTTTTCCTCGATGCCGGCAACCTTGCCGACGCCATGGGTGGGATAGACGACGTGATCGTTGGTCTTGAACTCGTGCTTCTTGTTCGAGTTGGCGGGAATCTTCTTGGCCGGGGCGGCGGCGGGAGCGGCGGTCTTGGCGGGGGGTGTCTTGAGGGCGGTCATATTTTCTTCCTGTACGGACAAAGCATGGGGTGATCCACCGGTGGGGGCGCCGGATGGCTGCATTCGTCAAGGTTCTAAACGAAGAAGAGGCTACCAGAAAAGGCGCCAAAATGGAAGAAAAAACCGCGCCATCCCATTGAAATAGCGTCGTTAATTTATCCGATCCGAAAGGGGCAGGCAATTCAACCGCTTGTCCGGGTTGTTCTGTGTGCAGAACACAACCGCAAGGATTGGCCTCAGGAGCCTGTTCCCGGCTCGGGGGAGAAGAACTTCTCGAACTTGTCCGGCACGCCCTGCATTTCCTTGGCGTCGGCCGGGGCCTCACCCTTCTGGGCGATATTGGGCCAGGTCTTGGCGTATTCGGCGTTCACCGACAGCCACTTTTCCAGGCCCGATTCGGTATCGGCCTTGATGGCTTCCGGCGGGCATTCCGGCTCGCAAACCCCGCAATCGATGCATTCGTCGGGGTGGATCACCAGCATGTTTTCGCCTTCGTAGAAGCAGTCCACCGGGCAGACTTCGACGCAGTCCATGAACTTGCACTTGATGCAGGCTTCGGTGACGACATAGGTCATGCGGGGCAGGCTCCAGGACGGCGAAAACGGGCTGTGCTTACGGCGCGTCGGCCCCCCAAAGCAAGCAAATTGAGGCCGCAGCGCTTTTGCGAACCGCTCTCAACTGTTCCTCAATCTCATAGAGGTTTTTGGCCTCGCTGGCGGGGCCCCTTCGTTCGGCCAGCGCCACGATCCGGACCGCCATAACCTCGGCCCCTCGGCCCAGGGTGATGACATCGCCCGGCTTCACGGCATGGCCGGGCTTGTCCAGCCGCACCCCGTTCAGCCGCACCTTGCCTGCCGCGGCCGCCGCCTGGGCCAGGCTGCGGGTGCGATAGAAGCGGGCGCAGAACAGCCATTTGTCCGCACGGCTCATCGGATGCGCAGCGCCGCCAAACCGGCAAAGGGTGAATTGGGATCGGGCGGCGGTTCGGGCTTCTTCGGCCTGGCGCGTTCATGACGGCGGATTTTTTCCTTCATGCGCCGCAACACCGGCTTGGCGCCGGCGACTTCCACCGTCTGCCAGCCCAGCGCGGCCAGCACGCTGCGCGCTTCTTCTTTGCCGCTGCCCAAGAGCGAGACGATCTGGGCCTGCACCGTCTCGGCATCGCTGCCGCTGGCCAGCGCTTTTTCCAGCTCGTCCTCCAGCCGCTCCAGCATGTCGAAGCGGATGGCGCGGCCGCCGATCACGGCAAAGCCGCTCGCCTGCAGCGCGGCGGGATCATTGCCGCTGTCGGCGGCGAATGACGTCAGGCCCGGCGCGGGCGGGGCGGGCGGGGAATCCTTTTTGCTCCACACGCCCCACAGCAGGGTCAGCAGGCCCGCCGCATCGGGACGCAGCAGCTTGGGCAGATAGACGGTGCGCCGCCCGAACCAGACGCCGAAACGGCGCAAGGCGCGGATCTGCGGCCCGATCTTCTCGGGCAGGGGCAAAGTCTTGCGTTCCAGGCTGGCGAAATTCTCCGCCAGGCTGTGGGCGATGCCGCGCGCTTCGCCGGGCAGGGCATCTGCCGAGCCGGTCCTGGCTTCGGCGGCATCGCGCAGCGCCAGCAGCGGCCCCAGCCTTGCGGTGATGCGCGCCGTCATCCAGGCCTCCAGACGTGCCTGCAGGCCTTCGGTCTTCACATGGGCATCGGCCAGCATTTCGATCATGGGCGCCAGCGGCGAGGGGCCGGGCGCCAGCCTGGCGACGATGGCGCCGTCCCACCACAGCTTGCCATGCTCGCTCAGGGTGATGGCGCTGTCCTCGGCCGATGCCAACGCCGTGCTGCGGGCGGCGATCTCGCTTTCCAGCCCCTTGAGTGCGGCGGCGCGCAAGGTGCGGCCATGGATGCCCACGGCGCGCGGGTCGGGGACAAAGCGGAAGCCTTCCAGCTTGCCGATAGCCTCGCCGCCGATGGAAACGCCGCCGGCTTCGTCCAGCGCCAGCGAGGCGAATTCATCGTCGCGCAGATGCTTCATCAGCACCGAGGTGCGCCGGTCAATGAAGCGCTGGGTCAGGCGTTCATGCAGGGCGTCCGACAGCCGGTCTTCCACCGCCCGGGTAGTGGCCTGCCAATGGGCGCCGTCGCGTGTCCAACCCGCCCGGTGCGCGGCATAGGTCAGGGTGCGGATCTGCGCCAGCCGGCCCGACAGGGTGGCGACATCGCCTTCCGTCACATCGGCGCGGGCGATCTGGCGCGCCAGCCAGTCATCGGGAATGGCGCCGTCCGTACTGAGGAACAGGAAGATGGTCCGGACCAGCCGGACATGATCGTCGGTGGAGAGTTTGCGGAAATCCGGCAACTGGCAGACGTCCCACAGCCGCGCCACGCTTTCGCGCGACGTGGCCAGCGCCGCCACGTCCTCATCCGCCGACAGGATGCGCAGCGCCACGGCATCGCTGGCGGGGCGGGCGCGCACCAGGCCGCGCCCACTTCCATTTATAACGGGCGGCGGCGCATCCAGGCTTTCGTTCAGGGCAGCCAGGCTGCGAAAGTCCAGCGCGCCATTGCGCCATTGCAGCACCCGCACCGGATCATAGCGATGGGTCTCCAGCCGCTGCACCATCTCGTCTTCAAAAGGCTCGCAGTCACCCGTCACGCCAAAGGTACCGTCATTCATGTAGCGCCCGGCGCGGCCGGCGATCTGGCCGATCTCGGCGGGGGACAAGGGCCGCATGCGCGCGCCGTCGAACTTGTCGCGCGCCGCGAAGGCGACATGGTCCACGTCCATGTTCAGGCCCATGCCGATGGCGTCGGTCGCCACCAGGAAGTCCACGTCGCCCGATTGATAGAGATCAACTTGCGCGTTGCGGGTGCGGGGGCTGAGCGCGCCCAGCACCACCGCGGCGCCGCCGCGCTGGCGGCGGATCACTTCGGCGATGCCATAGACATCGTCGGCCGAAAACCCCACCACCGCCGAGCGGCGCGGCAGGCGCGTCAGTTTCTTGGCGCCGGTATAGGCCAGGTCGGAGAAACGGGCGCGGGCGACGAACCAGGCCTTGGGAACAAAGCGCTGGATGATGCCCCGCATGGTGTCGCTGCCCAGGAACATGGTCTCTTCCTGGCCGCGGGCATGCAACAGCCTGTCGGTAAAGACATGGCCGCGTTCGGGATCGGCGCAAAGCTGGATTTCGTCGATGACCAGGCATGCCACCGGAATGTCCAGTGGCATGGCTTCGACGGTGCAGACATAGAAGCGTGGGAATTTGGGGACGATCTTTTCCTCGCCCGTGATCAGGGCGACTTCGTTGGCGCCGCGCAGCTTGACGATGCGGTCATAGACCTCGCGCGCCAACAGGCGCAGCGGCAGGCCGATCATGCCGGACTTGTGCGCCAGCATGCGCTCGATGGCGAAGAAGGTTTTTCCGGTGTTGGTGGGGCCCAGCACCGCCGTGACCTTGGGGTGCGCATCGTGTTTGTGCATGGCGCTAGATTGTGTCTTGCCGCGGGTTAGGCAAGCAAAAAAACAGAGAAAAAGGCCCACAGTTCCTTAGGGCTCAATGTCCGCTTTGCGCCAAAAGCGGTCATTCCCAACTAGCTCTTGGTAGGGCAAAGTGTGGGCAAGATACCCACCACATCGTGCCGTAACAGCCCGGTTCTCGTCAGATTTTTCGCCCGCCACCGTTCCTTTTTTCGCCTCCTACATCCGTCTCGCATAAAGCGCTAAGCTACTTTCTCGCGGAAAGCGCGAGGGGGCGCGGCATCCGACCTGCTGCCGTCGGTCAAGCTGAACTTTCCTGCGACGACCACCTTCATGGAGCTCCAATCGGAAGGTTATATGGAGGTGAACGCTGAGCGGGACTTGGTGCTATTTCACCAAGAGGGGGAATTTGGCTAGGCCAGTGTTGCCGTTCGAAGGATCATAGGCATACACGTCTACAGTGTAATTGCCAGGCGCAGCTATCACGAGCTCGCCCGCAAAGGTGCTGGGTTGACCGGCATAGGTGAGCGCCGCAGCTGGATAAATTTTGGCGCCGTCTTCCAGCATAGCTGCCAGCTGGAGCTTGTTGGAATCCCAAAGACCGCCGGGGGTGATCGGGCAGCCGCATTGCATTGTGATCTTGGCCTTGAGGGGAATGTTTGCCGGCCTGCCGCCCAGATCCACATTGGCCGGCAGCGGATCGACCAGCGAAATCACAAAGCCCGGCAGTTCCAGAACCCAGCCATCACCGCCATTGACGGATTTCCCCGGCAGCACCCATTGCGTAGACGACGCAGTCACGTTTCCGCCATTCAGGGGGCCCATCGCTGTCACGGTGATCCGCCGCGGCCGCCGAAGATCGACAGTGGCCGTGAACTTGGCCGACTTGTCATCTGACAATGTGTCCCGCCGCGCATGCCCGTCGGCCATGATCTTGGACGTGTTGCCGCTTTCCCCGGCGGTCAGCCCCTCTGCGAGAATTTCACCACTATCGGCATCACGCATGGTGATGCGGGCGCCGCCGATTCCGGTTCCTACGAATTTTGCGTCCTTAGCCAGGACATGAATGACAATCTCTGTGGGCTCCGCTCTGGCCGCTACTCCGCCCGCCACCACCAAAAGCCCCGCTATCAAAATCCCTTCAATCCGCATTCTGTCCTCCCGTTATGATAAGGCCTGCCGGTGCGCTTTGCCTGGAAATGCCATTGTCTGATAAAACAGGACTGGCGATGACGCGGCTCACAACGGCAGCTCGCTGGTGCAACGGCCCAAGAGAGAATGGGCTCATTTCCTCCTGTTTGACTCCACCTGTTTCGCACGTGCTTGCGCAACCTCGGCAGAAAAATTGATATCCGCCGAATCCTGCGCAAGAGCATGGCTTCCGACGATATAGGTGGGCGTCTGGAATACCCGGATGGCGCGCGCGAGATTGAAATTGGCGATAATTTCATCCGTTACCTCCGGGGCGTACATGTCCCGCCGCAACTGTGGAATATTGAGACCTACCGACGTCGCGGTTTCCACGATCGCAGCTTCGTCCAGACGACCGGTCCGCCGCATCAAGGCGAGATGAAAGGGCCGGTATTTCCCCTGCCTGACCGCTGCCAGCGCCATCCGGGAGGCGATCATCGACTCCTTGGTCAGAATGGGAAACTCCTTCATGATAAGCTTCACGCGCTTGTCCGAATTGACCAGATGAATCAGCCGCGGCTCAGCCGCCTTGCAATAGGGGCAGACATAGTCAAAAAATTCGACAATCGTCACATCGCCCTTCGGGTTTGCAAGGACAGGAGAGCCGGGATTCGCGGTTAGGGCGTCAATCCTGGCGCGAACACGCTCGTCGCGGGCGGCGTTGTTTTCCAGCACCAACCGCTGCTTATACTCCTGCAATGCACGGGCGATGCGGGGATCGGAGGCGGAGCCTTGGGCGTGCGCCTGCCATTCCGCGCCACCGCCGGACAATCCTGCCAACAGGGCTATTGCCAGGACGCGCGCCAGGAAGCTTGAACGGAACATCTTTGCCTCCGTCAATTTTGGGCTTCGCCGTAGGAAATTCTCCAGATGCGGCCCCGGTTCGAATCCGCGATAAAAAGCGAACCATCCGGCGCTACGGCGGCGCCCACGGGGCGGTACTTTGCGCGGCTGACATTGCGGTCTGCCGGCGCTTCGCCGGCGAAACCGGTGGCGAACGTCAGGGGAGAACCGGCTTTCCCGGTGCGGGAGAACGGGACAAACATCACATCGTAGCCATTGTGGCCATCGGGCAAGTCAGGGCCGTTTCCACCATGGAAGACCACAAAGGCTCCGTTGCGGTATTTTTTTGGGAACTGGCGGCCGGTATAGAAAACGAGGTCCAGAGGGGCGCCATGACCCGGAAACGCCACTTCCGGCGTGGCATATTTTCCATTTGTTGGCTGGGTCTTTCCGTCCCCGCCATATTCCGGAGCCACCAGGCGTATGCCGCGAGCGCCATCATAGTAGGTGTACGGCCAGCCCAGGTCGGTTGCCGTTCCCAGCCGATGCATCTCCTCGGCGATCGCGTTCTCATCGGTAGGGCTCACGATTTGCGGCCACGTCCGGCTCGTTCCGTTCCGGTTGTGCATCACCATGTGAAGACCAGCGTTCTGGTCCCAGTCCAGCGCCCCCACATCACGAACACCGGTTGCGATCCTGGTCCCATCGGACGGAAATTGTTGGTTGGGCCGATTGGCATCGAAGCGCCAGATCCCGGCTCGGACAGCCAGGTCCGGGCAGGGGCTGAGGCCCTGGGGCTGTTCACCAGCAGCGGCATTTCCCTGGACGCACAAATTGCTGCCGCCCCCGACCCCCACATAAAGATGGCCCCGGTCGTCGAAGGCGATGGGCCGCGCAGTAAAGCCCTTGTCCGGCATGCCCACGATGATCTTTACAGGTTCGCCAACAGGCGTCAGGGCATCCGGCGCGAGTTCAAAACGGTAAACGGCGGTTGGCGCCGCAACAAAGATAGCGTCACGGTGAAATCTGATGCCGGTCCCGCCTCCGACATCACCAAATCGCTTCACTACGGCAGCCTTGTGATCCGCGTCGAAATGAATGGCGACGACACCTGATTCTTTCTCTCCCCGGAGGGAAACAAAAAGATCCCCGTTGGAGCGGAAAGCCAAGTGCCTCGCTCCCGTAATGCCGTCGGCCACAACACTGGCATGAAAGCCTTGCGGCAGCTGGAGCCCGTCGGGTTCCGCAGCCTGGGTGGCCAGCCCTGACGCCAAAACCACGATGCCGCCCATGGCAAGGGTCCACCTGCATCTATTCAACACCTGTCTGGTCATATTGTTTTCCTTCTGCTGCTTGGCCTGGAAGCGCGCCTTGGCGCTTTGGAGGGACGCCAGTCGCGTTGAGTTGCGCCGACAATCTTAGCGTCGTGATAAGAATCTTCGATCAAGGTCTGCATGGCGACGCGCGCGGCCGCGGGGTCACGCATTGCGATGCTTCCGCCCCGTCCTTTTCCTCAGACACCGCGGCCCCCACAGCCTTATTTTCGGCCATTGAGCCAGACGGGAACTTTGCTGGCAACGGGGGTACGATTACGGACCGAATGACGCGCTATTTCAGGCATCTACGGCTGGCGTCGGACTCCGCCGGCCAAATAGCCTCATCGGCATCAGAAAAAACGGGAGCCGGAAGCTTCCACCGCGAATGTCCGCTTTGGGTCATAAGCGGACATTCAGACAAGCAAAAATAAAAACAGAGCCGGTGTCGCCAAAGGCGTTACCTGAGCTGCCTTTTCAAAATCCCGCGCCAATGCGGTCACAATTTCATCAGTTGCCGCGGCCGGCGCTGATGCCGGCATTGGTTTCCGCGATCGCCTGGTCGATCAGTGCGATGGCTTTGATGCGATGGCCGCCCTTGTTGGCCAGGGCGTTCTGAAGTTCCGAGCGCGCGGTGCGCAGCGCGTCCAGCGCCGCATACATGTGCGGCTGCTGCGCGACGGCCTGGCCGATCAGCATGCCCGCCGCCAGGGTTCCGGTCAGCGCCAATGCCTGAATTTTCGAAATCATGCTGCTCTCCCGTCTTCCGGCGTAATTGCCGGGTACAGACTAGTACGAAGGCAGTGGTGCTGTGGATGCAGCGTTAAGAACCAGTACAACACGGGAACATATCGGGCCCGAATCACTAACCAATTCAATATCTGCCTTTGTTCTCATACATTTAGCTGGATGGGCGAGGGGTCCGGACCACCACATCTAGTAGCCGACTCGACCAATCGGGCTTTGTCTGCCCCCGGAGACTCTATTCCGTACCCGGAGCAACTTTGGGCATGAAATACCGCTCTTTTGTTACGATTTGGCCGATTTTCAGGGCCGGTCTCTCGGGGCGGGCGGGCTTTGGCCGTCCACTTTCAGCGACGCGGCCAGCATCGTCAGGGTGCCATATTTGGTGTCGGCCCAGACCCGCACCGGCAGGGTGTAATCGCGTCCGGTCACGCCGCTCGGCACGCGGATGAACCAGGCATGGATCAGCGGGAAGCTTTCATTGTCCTTCAGCACTTTGGGACGAAAGCCGGCAAGCTGGCGGTAGCGCACATCGCATTGCACCGCCTTGCTCTGGTAGAGGCCGTTGTCCAACCGGATGTCGAGATCCTTGATCCGGGTCATCTCGATGTCATAGCGGCGGCGGCCGTCGAACACCGGCGCGGTGATGCCGCTGAAGATGAAGGCCACCGCGCTCAATGGATCCAGGGTATTCTTGATGTCGTCGGGCTTTACGTCATAGCCGGTAGTGGCATAGGCGGGATTTGCATAGAGCTTCGGCGCGCCGCTCTCGAAGTTCAGCGACACCTGCTGGCGCTTGCCGGAGCGGCCGGTGTCGTAACTGTCATACAGGATGGGTGCGAAATTCCTGGCCACCAGCTTGCCGGAGGAGGTCGCCTGGATTTGCGCCTGCCAGAAGGCGTTGATCACGCCCGAAGTGTGCATGTTGGAAACGGCATGGTATTCGCCGCCGCGGAAAGTGGCGTCTATGTCCATCTGGCCCATGGTGATGCCGCCGGCATACAGGGTCATGGCCATTTCCAGCCGCGAGGCCGGCGGGGCGGGTGTCTCGCCCCCGGCGCCGCCGGCGGCCCAGCCGGGCGCAGCCCAGATAAAGGCCGGGGCGCCCGCCAGTAGGGCCATAACGGCCAAGGCCGAGATTTTTGCGGGGGTCCGGGGCATCGGTAAGCCTTTGTGCCTGATTATATTGGTGCTTTTGGGGCGCCCAGCCAAGCTTGCGGCTTGACCAGCGGGGCGGCTTTGCTTATGAACCCGGCTCTTTTGACGGGGTAAAACCCGGCAAATCCCTGCGAATCGTGAGAACCGCCCATGGCCCGCCGCTGCGAATTGACCGGAAAAGGTATTTTGGTTGGCAACAATGTCAGCCATGCCAATAACAAGACCAAGCGGATCTATCGTCCGAACCTGCAGCTCATCGCGCTGGCCAGTGAATCCCTGGGCAACAGCTACAAGCTGAAGATCTCCATGAACGCGCTGCGTTCCGTGGACCGCAATGGCGGCCTGGATCCCTTCATCCTGAAGTGCAAGGACAGCGTGTTGTCGCCCAAGGCCCTGCGCCTGAAGCGCGCCATCGCCAAGAAGGTCGCCGCCAAGGCCGCCTAAGGCCTTTCCGCCGCCGTTAAGCACACATCCTCCACGCGGCATCACGCTTGCGTGGTCACACCCGAAACTTGCCGTGATGTCCCGGATTGAACCAATCCGGGCGGGATTTGGGTATTTTGAAAGCCTATGACTACCGCGATGGTGCACGCCTTCAACTGGCGGTGCTGGAAGCCGAGCAGGGGCCTTACCGCCTCCGCGCCGACGCGACCTGGCCGCCGAGGGAACGCGCCTATGGCGGCGCGCTGGACAATCTGGCCGCGCGCCATGCCCGGCCCATCCGCATCGTCATCAGGCTGCTGCTGCCCGTAACCCTGCTGGTCACCCTGCTGGGCGCCGCCTATCTGTACAGCGATGATTTCCTGATCCTGCCCGGCGCGATGCTGCAGCACGCGCTGCTGGCCACCAGCGACCTGATTCTGCCCGTCGCCTGGTATTGCCTGCACCTGACCAACCGCCGCTATGGCGCGCCCTACGCCTTGGGCCAACTTGTCGCCGCCCTGGTCATTGCCGGCTTTATCGCCCTGGCCAATCCGGGCGATGTGAACAACTGGATCAACCTGACACCCGCTTTGTCGTGGCGCGCCATCCTGGCCTTCGGCTTTTCGTTCCTGCTGGCCAATTTCATCGCCATTACGCTTTTCGATGCCGCGCGCGGGCCCCGCTGGTGGGTGCCGCCGCTCTGGGCCTCCTTCGCCGCCTCGCTGGTGTTCAGCGCGGTCTATTACCCGGCCGCCTTCGCCGGCGAGATCGCCTGGATGCAATCGGCGCTGGTGCACTTCCTGCTGTTCTTCGGCGAGAGCGTGCTTTTGCTGGTGCCTTACGGATTGCTGCGGCCCGCGATGCGGCCGTTACATGGAATGAATGGGTACTGAGGCGGTACGTGCAGCGTACGCAAAGGTCCAGTGGACCTTTGCGAGCCTCAGTACGCCGCGAGCTTAGGCGAGCGGCCGGTGTCTAGGCAGCCCGCTTCTTCCGCCGCCCGCCCGTCGCCATGTCTTCCGCGAACAAGGTAATGAGCTGCTCGGTCATGGCGCCGCCCAATTGCTCGGCATCCACGATGGTCACCGCCTTGCGGTAATAGCGGGTCACGTCATGGCCGATGCCGATGGCGGTCAATTCCACGCTGGAGCGGGTCTCGATCTCCTCGATCACCCGGCGCAGATGCTGCTCCAGGTAATTGCCGGCATTCACCGACAGGGTTGAATCGTCCACCGGCGCGCCGTCGGAGATCACCATCATGATCTTGCGCTGTTCCGGGCGGGCAATGATGCGGTTGTGCGCCCAGGTCAGGGCCTCGCCATCAATATTCTCTTTCAGCAGGCCCTCGCGCATCATCAGGCCGAGATTTCGCTTGGCCCGCCGCCAGGGCTCGTCCGCCGATTTGTAAACGATATGGCGCAGGTCGTTCAGCCGGCCGGGCTGGGGCGGCTTGCCGGCGCTCAGCCATTTCTCGCGCGCCTGGCCGCCTTTCCAGGCGCGGGTGGTGAAGCCCAATATTTCGGTCTTGACGCCGACGCGCTCCAGGGTGCGGCCCAGGATATCGGCGCACATCGCCGCCACCATGATGGGGCGGCCGCGCATGGAGCCGGAATTGTCCAGCAGCAAGGTCACGCAAGTGTCGCGGAAGGTGGTGTCCTTCTCGCGCTTGAAGGACAAGGAATACATCGGATCAATGATGATGCGCGGCAGGCGCGAGGCATCCAGCATGCCTTCTTCCAGGTCATATTCCCAATGGCGGTTCTGCTGCGCCATCAACAAGCGTTGCAGCTTGTTGGCCAGGCGCGACACCACCCCCTGCATGGAGGAAAGCTGCTGGTCCAGGAAGCCGCGCAACCGCGCCAGCTCCTCGGCCTCGCACAGGTCGGCGGCGGCGATTTCCTCGTCGAACTCGGCAGTGAAAATCTTGTAGCCCCACTGGTCCTGGCCCGAGAAGGCCGCTTCGTTGCGGTTGGGCTTGGCGCCGTCTTCCGGTTCGGTGGCGTCGGACAGGTCTTCGGATTGTTCGGAGGCCGCGTCGCTTTCCACCTGCTCGCCATCCTCGGCATCGGCGGCGGATTCGGTGGTGGCGCTTTCGCCCTCCTGCTGGTCCTCGCTGTCCTCGCCGTCGTCTTCCTGGCCGTCCGGGTTTTCGCCTTCGGCCTCGTCATCGGCGGATTTGTCGCTGTCGCTCTGGTCGCCCAGCGACAGGTGGTTCAGCAGGGTACGGGTCAGCTTGGCGAAGGCCTTCTGGTCGCGCAACGCGCCCGCCAGTTTGCCAAGGTCCGCGCCTGCCTTGCTTTCAATGAAGGGCCGCCACAGATCCACGGCGCCTGTAACAGAGGCCGGCGGCTTCTGTCCGGTCAGCGCCTCGCGCACCAACAGTCCCAGCACATCGGCCAGCGGGGCTTCATCCTTGACCCGTGCCTTGCCCAAGCCGCGATTGAGCAGCCGCTGTTCCAGGCCGGAGGCCAGGTTGGCGGCGACGCCCTTCATGGCGAGGGAACCGATTGCTTCCACCCGCGCCTGTTCGGCGGCTTCGAACACCGCGGCGCCGTCCGGCGAGGCGGGGCGGAAGCGGCTGTTCACTTTCTCGTCGTGATAGGCCTTGCGCAGGGCATAGGCGTCGCCGGTGCCGCGCACCAGCGCGACGTCGGCCGCCGAAAGGTTGCGATGGGGCGAGGGCAGGCGGGCCTTGAGGCCCTTGAGCGCCGGCTGCTCGCTGGAAAAGCTGACTTCCAGTTCCGGTTCCGCGGCCAGCGACCGCACCGCGATCGAGACGGCACGCTTGAACGGCTCGGATGGAGACTCCGGTTTCACGCCACCAGAACTTTAGCGGCACTCTCCGGCAATTCCTCGCCGAAGCAGCGCTGATAGAACTCCGCCACGCTGGCGCGTTCCAGCTCGTCGCACTTGTTGAGAAAGGTGAGGCGGAAGGCAAAACCGACATCTCCGAAGATTTCGGCATTCTGCGCCCAGGTCATCACCGTACGCGGGCTCATTACCGTGGACAGGTCGCCGGCGACAAAGGCGTTGCGGGTCATGTCGGCCAGCCGCACCATGGCGGAAATCGTCTTCTTGCCCTCGGCGGTATTGTAGTGCGGCGCCTTGGCCAGCACGATTTCTTCCTCGGCCTCGTGCGTCAGGTAGTTCAGCGTGGTGACGATGCTCCAGCGGTCCATCTGGCCCTGGTTGATCTGCTGGGTGCCGTGATACAGGCCGGTGGTGTCGCCAAGACCAATTGTGTTGGTCGTGGAGAACAGGCGGAAGGCGGAATGGGGGTGGATCACCTTGTTCTGGTCCAGCAAGGTCAGACGCCCCGACACTTCCAGCACGCGCTGGATCACGAACATCACGTCGGGACGGCCGGCGTCATACTCGTCGAACACCAGCGCGACCGGGCGCTGCAGCGCCCAGGGCAGCAAGCCTTCGCGGAATTCGGTGACCTGCTGGCCGTCCTTCAGCACGATGGCGTCCTTGCCGATCAGGTCGATGCGGCTGACATGGCTGTCCAGGTTGATGCGGATGCAGGGCCAGTTCAGGCGCGCCGCCACCTGTTCAATGTGCGTGGACTTGCCGGTGCCGTGATAGCCCTGGATCATCACGCGGCGGTTGAAGGCAAAGCCCGCCAGGATCGCCAGGGTGGTTTCCCGGTCGAAGCGATAGGCCGGATCGATCTCCGGCACATGCTCGCCGCCCTTCTTGAAGGCGGGAACTTTCATCTTGGTCTTGATGCCGAACAGCGTGCCGGCATCCGCGGTGGTGTCGGGGACGGAGGCGGTGTCGAGGGTTTCGGTGTGGGTGCTCATAAGTCCGTCACGGGTGCAGCTAGCAGGATAACGCGCGGCAGGCCCGTTCAGGTGAGAAGGCCGGAGGCGCGCAACACGCCATAGGCTTTGATAACCTGCTTCAGCCGTTCTTCCGCGCCCCGGTCGCCGCCATTGGCGTCGGGATGAAAACGCTTCACAAGTTCCTTATACCGCGCCTTTATCTCGATCAAGGTGGCGTTATGGGCCAACTGCATCGTGTCCATGGCCATGATCTGCAAACGCGTCAAATGCCGCTCCGGACGGCGCACGGTTTCCCCGTCCTCTGCGAACATCGCATGGCTGTCATTCACGCCGCCCAGCGGCGATTGGCCCATGCGGGCCCGGGCGCCCCGCTTGCCCAGGGGCCAGGTGGGACGGTGGCCGGTCAGGGCCTCTTCCTTGAAACGCTGGATGTCGGAATCACCCATGTCCTTGAAATAGTCCCAGGACTCATTGTGGGCGCGGGCATGGGCGGCGCAAAGCCAGACATATTCGGTCAGGTTCTTGGGCGACTTGGAGACGCGGCAATCGCCGGGGCGTATGCAGTCCGGCGCCTCGCACATCCGCGTCTCCGGCTCGGGCTTCTTGGCGCCCTTGCCAGGCTTGATGCGGATATCGCTTTTGAATCGCGATGTACGGGGTTCAACCATCGAACAATTATGGGATTGAACCCGTAAAAGACAAGAAAACGTATCGCTTGACTTTCACCTTGCGTGGGGGAAGTTCACGCCATGACCATTGCCGCCGACATCCGTACCAAACTGACCACGGCTTTCGCGCCCGAAAGCCTGGAGGTGGTGGATGAAAGCGCCCGACATGCCGGCCATGCCGGCGCCACGCGCGATGACGGCAGCCGGGGCGAAACCCATTTCCAGGTGCGCATTGTCTCGGCGGCGTTCGAAGGCTTAAGCCGCGTGGAACGCCAGCGGCGCGTTTACACCACGCTGAAAGACGAGCTGGCCGGCCCGGTTCACGCCTTCTCCTTGTCGGCGCTTACGCCGGCTGAGACGCACTGACCGGCGGCGCCACGCGCAGCGCGGTGATCTGGTTGCGCTGGCGGCGCATGATCTCGAAGGTAAATCCGAAGAAGGCGAAGCGCTGGCCCACATCCGGGATAGTGCCGGACTGGGAGATCACCAGGCCGGCGATGGTGGTGGCGTCGTCTTCCGGCAGGCTCCAGTTCAGTTCGCGGTTGAGATCGCGCACCGGCACCGTGCCGTCCACCAGATAGGAACCGTCGGGCCGGGAGCGCACCAGCGGCCGGCCTTGGTGGCGATGCTCATCGGGCAGTTCGCCCAGAATTTCCGACAAGATGTCGCCGGGCGTGACCAGGCCCATCAGCGCGCCATATTCATCCACCACCATTGCCAGATGGGTGCGCCGCGCGCGGAAGGCGTTGAATTGCTCCTCCAGCGAGGTGGTGTCCGGCACGAACCAGGGTTCGCTGGCCAGTGCCGCGATGTCTACCTTCCCCAGATCGCCTTTCTCCAGCAACGCCTGGGCCAAGTGATTGACATGCAGCACGCCGACAATGTTCTCCGGCATGTCGCGCCATAGCGGCACGCGGGTATAGCCGGCCTTGTGCACCGCGCTCATGATGACGGTGGGCGGATCGTCCACATTGAGCGTGAACATCTCGGTGCGGTGGACCATGACGTCGGATATGTCCATCTCGCCGAAACGGAAGACATTGTGGATGTAGCCGGCCTGTCCACTGCCCATCTTGCCATGTTCGGCGGAGACCTCGACGAGCCCCTCGATCTCGGCATCGGTCAGGATGTCGTGGTGCGGGGCTTCCTTGACGCCCAGCATGGTCAGGATGGAGCGCGAGGCCATGTTGAGCAGCCAGTTGAGCGGATAGAACAGCAGGAACACACCGCGCAGGGGATAGGCGATCCACAGCGCCACCGGTTCGGGTTCGCGGATGGCCAGGGTCTTGGGCACCTGTTCGCCCAGCACGATGTGCAGCGACGAGAACACCAGGAAGCCGACGATGAAGGAGGTGAAGTGCAGCGCCGATGTCGACATGTGCAGGGGCTCGAGCGCGGGCTTCAGCAGCGCCGCGACGGTGGGCTCGCCCACCCAGCCCAGGCCCAGCGAGGCCATGGTGATGCCGAGCTGGCAGCAGGCCAGATGGGCTTCGATATTTTTCAATATCTTCTTGGCCAACCGTGCGCCGAGCTGGTTTTCCTCGGCCAGCGCGTCAATGCGAAAACCGCGCGCTTTGACCAGCGCGAACTCGGCGGCAACAAAGAAGGCGTTCGCGGCCAGGAGGAAGGCCGCAAGCAGCAGATCGACGAGGGTGGAACTCATCTTCCGGCGATAGTGTCGGCGAGCATGGAAATGGGGTGCCTGGTGAAACGGCTGTAATGATAGCCGGAATTCAGCCGTCCGTCAGGACCAATTTTACCGCCTCCAGCGGCACATCCCGCGTGACAAAGGCTTCTCCCAGCCTCTTGAGCAGGATGAAGGTCAGCTTGCCGTCCGTCACTTTCTTGTCATGGGCCATGGCGCGGATGAGTTCGCCCACGCTCGGGCGGGCGCCTGGAATGTCGCCGATGGCAGCAGGCAGGCCCATGGCCTTGAGATGGCGGGTGAAGCGCTCGGCATCCTGGCCGGGCGCCAGGCCCAGATGCACCGACAGGCGGAAGGCCAGCGCCATGCCGATGGCGACGCCTTCGCCATGGATCAGGCGGTCGGAGAATCCGGTGGCCGCTTCCAGCGCATGGCCGAAAGTGTGGCCGAGATTGAGCAAGGCGCGCTCGCCGGTCTCGCGTTCGTCGCGCGCCACGATATCGGCTTTCATCTTGCAGGAATGCGCCACCGCCTGGACCATAGCGGCGCTGTCGCCGGACAGGGCCTTGGCGGCGTTGGCCTCCAGCCAGTCGAAGAACTTGGCATCACCCAGCGCGCCGTACTTTACCACTTCGGCATAACCGGCCAGCAATTCGCGCTTGGGCAGGGTGGAGAGCAGCGCGGTGTCGGCGATGACGATGCGCGGCTGGTGGAATAGCCCGATCAGGTTCTTGCCTTGCGCGGCGTTTATCGCGGTCTTGCCGCCCACCGAGGAATCCACCTGGGCCAGCAAGGTCGTCGGGATCTGCGCGAACGCCACGCCGCGCTTGAGCACCCCGGCTGCAAAGCCGGTGAGATCGCCGATCACCCCGCCGCCCAGCGCGATCACCAACCCGTTGCGGTCCACTTCCAGGTCCAGCAGCGCGTTGCTCAGCCGTTCCAGGCCGGCGAAGCTTTTGCTCACTTCGCCCGGCGCCATGATGATGGCTCGGCTTTGGATGCCGCACTTGTTCAGGGCTTCGGTGAGGGCGGGCAGATGCAGCTTGGCGACATGGCTGTCGGTGACGATGGGCACCAGGCCCTTGGCCAGGGGGTTCAGCAATTCGCCGGCGCGCGCCAACGCGCCCGCGCCGACATGGATGTCATACGCTCGCTCGCCAAGCCCGACGGATATGGTCTCGCTCATGCGTCCTCGCATAGCCCATCGGCGGTGAGGGCGGCAACGACCTTGTCCAGCAGCACGGCATGGGGCTCGTCGCCCGATTCCAGCACCATGTCGGCCAGGGCATAGGTCGGCTCGCGCTGGACCAGAAGCCGCTCCAGGGTGCCGCGCATGTCGTCATTGGCCAGCAGCGGCCGTGTCTGGCCCTGGGCATTGTCGCCGGCTTGGCGCTTCCTGACCCGTCCCAGCAGGATTTCGAGCGGTGCCTTCAGCCAGATGGTAAAAGCGGCGTTCTTCATGGCGGCGCGGGTGGTGTCGTCCATATAGGCGCCGCCGCCGGTTGCCAGCACATGCGGCGCCTCGCCCAGCAGGCGGGAAATGACGCTGCGTTCCAGGCGGCGGAATTCCGGCTCGCCATACTTGGCGAAAATCTCCGCCACCGTCATGTCGGCCGCGGTCTCGATCTCGTGATCGGCGTCGAAGAACGGCACGTCCAGGCGCGTGGCCAGCCGCTTGCCGATGGAGGTTTTTCCCGCCCCCATCATGCCGACCAGCGCCACGGTTTTCTTCAGCAACATGACCATCCCGATACACCAAAGGCCGTGTTAAATCTAACCCATGGCCCGGGCACCTGATTCCTCGCATCTGATCGAGAGCTTTCTCGACATGATGAGCGCCGAGCGCGGCGCGGGCGCCAACACCCTGGCCGCCTATCGCCGCGACCTGCTGGATTTTGCAGGGCACGCCGATCCGGCCAAGGCCGGCCGGGACGAGGTGCGCGGCTTTCTCACCGGCCTGTCGCGTGCGGGGCTGGCGGCCTCCACCCAGGCGCGCAAGCTGTCGGCGCTGCGCCAGTTCTACGGCTTTCTCTATGGCGAGGGCATTCGGACCGACGATCCCACCCAGACCATCGCCGCGCCGCAAGCGCGCCGGCCGCTGCCCAAGATCCTGTCCGGCAACGACCTGGAGGCGATGCTGACAACGGCGGCCGAAGACCAGACGCCGCAAGGCCTGCGCCTGACCCTGATCGTGGAGATGCTGTATGGCGGCGGCTTGCGCGTGTCCGAACTGGCGGGACTGACCTTGGCGGCGGTGCGAACCAAGGAGAACTTCATCCGCATTACCGGCAAGGGCAACAAGGAGCGGTTGTCGCCGATGAGCGGCGCCGCCCGCGACGCGCTGAACGCCTATCTGGACGTGCGCAGCGCCTTCATTCCCAAGGACGACAAGAACAACCGTTATCTGTTTGCCTCGCGCGGCGAGGAGGGCTTCCTCACCCGTCGGCGCTTTCACCAACTGCTCAAGGCGCTGGCGCTCAAGGCCGGCGTGAACCCGGAGAAAGTCTCGCCGCATGTGCTGCGCCATGCCTTCGCCACCCATCTGGTGGAAGGCGGCGCGGACCTGCGCAGCGTGCAGACCTTGCTGGGCCATGCCGACATCGCCACCACCCAGATCTATACCCATGTGGCGCGCGATCATCTGACCAAGGTGATGCGCGGCGCCCATCCCCTGGCCAAGGCCGTCAAAAAGGTCCGTTAACCTATTGGAAAAACAGGGTTCTTTAGGCGTTTCCTTTCATGGATGCCTGTGTCATTTTCCCGTTTGGTTGGGTGATTTGAGCCATGCATTACCTGGAATTTGAGCGGCCCATTGCCGAGCTGGAAGGAAAAATCGTTGAGCTGCGCAAGCTCGCCGAGGAAGACCCCAGCATGGACATTGATGGCGAAGTGGAGCGGCTGCAGAGCCGCGCCGGCACGCTTGTGGCTGACACCTATGCGCGCCTGACGCCCTGGCAAAAGGTGCAGGTGGCGCGGCATCCGGGCCGTCCGCATTTCCTCGATTACGCCCGCCAGATCCTGGAAGACTTCACGCCGCTGGCCGGCGATCGCGCTTTTGGCGAGGACCAGGCGGTTGTGGCGGGCCTGGCGCGTTTCCGCGGCCGTCCCGTCGCCTTTATCGGCCAGGAAAAGGGCAACGACACCCAAAGCCGCATCAAGCACAATTTCGGCTCCGCCATGCCGGAAGGCTATCGCAAGGCGGCGCGCATCTTCGAACTGGCCGACCGTTTCGGCCTGCCGGTGCTGTCCTTTGCCGACACCGCCGGCGCCTATCCGGGGGTGTCGGCGGAAGAACGCGGCCAGGCCGAAGCCATTGCCCGCTCGATCTCGGCGGGGCTGTCGGTCAAGACGCCCTTCATCGCCACCATCATCGGCGAAGGCATGTCGGGCGGCGCCATCGCCATCGCCGCGGCATCCCGCGTCTATATGCTGGAACATTCCATCTATTCGGTGATCTCGCCTGAGGGGTGCGCCTCCATCCTGTGGCGCAGCGCCGACAAGGCGCAGGAAGCGGCCACGGCGCTGAAGATCACCGCCCAGGACCTGCTGGAGCTCAAGGTGATTGACGCCATCGTGCCGGAGCCCGTGGGCGGCGCCCATCGCGGGCCGTCCGACACCATCGAGGCAGTCGCCGACCAGATCGCGGCGGGCCTGAAGGAAATGGAAGGCATCTCCGGCGAGGAACTGCTGCGCCAGCGCCGCGCCAAGTTTCTGGGCATCGGGCGAAGGCTGTAAGGCCCGCCCGGTCCGTCATTCATTGATTTCCATCGAACGGCTTGCGCCACCCGGGTCGCAGGAAGCGAAAGGATTGGCGCAAACCCAGTGCAGGTTATGCTCCTTCATCGAATGAACGTAATTGATGACAGGTTCGTCAAATTCCCATGTCCCGCAATCCGAGCCGGGTCCGGCACCGCCATCGGGATATTTTCTGATCTGCCCTGCGGGGCATCCTCCCGGATTGTAGACAATGCCCTTGCCTGACCGGGGGGCGGGCGAGGGCTTTCCTGACCCGGCATCGGCTTTCGCCACGCCTGCTACCGTCACATTGACGACAAGGACACAAACCAAGGCCACCGCAGCAGCATGTTTCATTTGACCCGCTCCCTCTGGTGAGCCGAGTATTAAGGGTATTGTCAGGAACGCAACATCTCAGGGGGCGGCAATGGCACTTAAATTATCCTGGACGGACCGGTTTCTGTTTTCGCCTTTCTTTCGAAAGCTCGTCCTGTCGGCATTCGCGTCCATCATCATGCTGATGGCCGTGGTGTATTTTTTCGGCTGAGCAAGGCTCAGCCGGCGCCAACGGCAAAGAAAAAGGCCCGGCATCGCGCCGGGCCTTTTCTTTTTGCGGATCGCGCTACTTGTAGTTCGCGATGGAGAGCTGCGACACCCAGCCCTTGTTGCCGACTTCGTCGGCCACTTCCACCCACATGCCTTCCTTGTTGCCGGTGGGATAGAGGATCACGCCGGCTTCCAGCGGCTTGAGCACCTTGCTTTTCTCATCGGCGCTGGCGCGCATCATGCCGGGACGGGCCAGGGTGACGGCCTGGGCCGGCGCATCGGCGCGTGCGTCGGTGGACAGGCCGCCCATCTCGCCCACCAGCCTGGTATAGGCGTCGATGTAAGCCAGGATCACGACCTGGCCGATGGCGGTGTTCTGGTAGTTGGAAATGCCCGCCGCGCCGAAGCCGCCCAGCCCGAAACCGCCGCCGCCCACGCCGAAGCCGACATCGGTCTTGGAGCCATGGCCCTGGGCGATCGCCTGCTGCTCGCTGGTGCGCACATTGGTGACGGTCAGCACCACGTCCGCCGTCTTGGAGGAGACGTTGATGTTGGAAACAATGGCGCCGGCAAAACCGCCCAGCAGACCACCCGCCAGCGCGCCGAAATTGGTGCCGCCGGAATTGCCGTTTTTGGACGCAATGTCAGGCACCAAAATATAATCCGCCGCCCGCACCTGGCCGCCGCCGACATTGGCGCCGCCCTGCAGGGTGCCGCCGGCCGCCAGGGCGCGTTCCTGCTGGGCCATTTCAAACGCCTTGCCGCGATCCACCAGGGTGAAGCAGCCGGACTTCATCACAAAGACCTTTAGCAGCGCTTCGGGCGATTCCAGGCCAAGGCCTTCCCACCACCTTGTGTCCGGCTCGCGGATGGCCAGGCTGCCGATCTTGCGGCCGCAGGTGGGAATCTCGGACTGTTTCTGGTCCATCTTGCGGCTGGCAGAGGACTGGGAGAAGGCCGGTGTCACCAGCAGGCTGGAGGAGACAAGGCAGGCCGAGGCCGCTGTCGCTAGGAACTTGCGCATGATGAACCCCTTTGAAATGCAGATACGCGGATTGTACGCCACCGCGCGGACGGCAGATTAGCGCGAGGTGAAAAATCTGCAATGAGGAGCGGTGGCCGCAGGCCACGAAATGGTCCAGTGGACCATTTCGAGCGACGAATGCCCGGAGCGTAAGCGACGGGCCGGAGGCTACTCCCACCACCCTTTATGCCGGAACCACAGCAGCGGCAGCAGGGCGCTGACAGCGATCAGGACCAGTGCAAAAGGGTAGCCCCAGGGCCAGGACAGTTCGGGCATGAAATGGAAGTTCATGCCATAGACGCCCGCCACCAGCACCGGCGGGATGCCGACCACCGACCAGATGGTCATGATCTTGAACAGGTCGTTCTGTTCGGTGGTGATGAAGCCAAGGTCCGCGTCCAGCAGGAACTGGAGCTTGTCGGTGAGATGGACTTCGTATTCGTTCAGCGACTGGACGTCGGCGGCGGCCATTTTCAGCCGCGCCTTGACCTGGCTTTCCAGCCAGCCGTCGCCATGCTCGGCGACAAAGGGGACGGCGCGCTGCAGCACCAGCAAGGTATCGCGGATATAGGATAGCCGCTCGCCGATATCGCCGATCTCGACCAGCGTGTCGCGCAGCATGCGGTTGATGCGCGCCACCTTGTTCTTCTGCAACTGCTGCATGTTCTTGTGGAAGATGCGCTGGGAAATCCGCAACGCCTCGGCGCGCAGTTCCTCCAGCCGGTCGGCGCCATAGTCAATCATGGCCTCCAGGATGACCAGGAAGATGTCCGGGGCGCTGCGTTCGCGCCGCTTCACCCGTTGGGTGATGGCGTCGAAGGTGTGAAGCTGGGCAAAGCGCACCGTCACCAGCAGGTCCCGGCTCAGGACGAAGCCCAGGGGTGTGGTTTCGTCCTCACCATCGCCGGATTTCTTGTGCGGGGTGACCGGGACGGAGATGGTGAAGGCGTCGTCCTCATATTGGAGGCGGCTGGAGAATTCGATTTCCTCCAATTTCTCACGGGGCGGGATGTCCAGGCCGTACTTGGTGCAGGCCTCGCCGATTTCCGCATTGGTGGGATTGAACAGGTCCACCCAGACTGTCTTGCCGCCGGATTGATGCTCTGTCAGCACGGACTCATCCCCAGAACCTCTCCCTTCGACAAGCTCAGGGTGAGGACTCTTTCTCAATCCTCATGCTGAGCTTGTCGAAGCATGAGGCGGCACTGAATTAAACTTCTACGTCAACGCGCCGTGGCAGTGCTTGTATTTGCGGCCAGACCCACACGGACACGGCGCATTGCGCTGGGTCATGCCCCAGGTCCGGGGATTGTTGGGGTCGACCACGCCATCATCGGGATACTCGCCGGCCACTTCCACTTCATTCTCGCCTGTCAGCGGATTGATGTGGGAAGCATGCAAGGCGGGCAGGGGCGTCTGCTCCAGGGACGGCAACGGGCCGGTCTGGATCTGGACGTTCATCAACTGGCGCACCACTTCGATGCGCAGCCTGGACAGCAGGGTCTGGAACAGCTCGAAGGAGTCGCCCTTGTATTCGTTGAGCGGATCGCGCTGGCCATAGCCGCGCAGGCCCACATACTGGCGCAGGTGATCCAGGTCCACGATATGCTCGCGCCAGTCGTGATCCAGGGTCTGCAGCAGGATCGCCTTTTCGACATAGCGCATGACTTCGGGGCCGTATTCGGCGGAGCGCGCGGCGGCGCGAGCTTCCACCGCCTTGAAGATGCGCTCGCGCACTTCCTCTTCGGCGATGCCTTCTTCCTTGGTCCATTCCGGGATCGGCAGTTCTATGCCGAAGATGCCGCGCACTTCGTTCTGCAGCCCGATGGCGTCCCACTGCTCGGCATAGGCCTTTTCGGGAATGTGGCGTTCCACCAGGCTTTCCACCACTTCCTCGCGGAAGTCGGCGATCTGGTCGGAGACGTCCTCCGAGGACATGATTTCCTTGCGCTGTTCGAAGATCACGCGGCGCTGGTCGTTCAGCACGTCGTCATATTTCAGGATGTTCTTGCGGATCTCGAAGTTGCGCGCTTCGACCTTCTGCTGCGCCTTTTCCAGCGCCTTGTTGACCCAGGGATGGGTGATGGCTTCGCCCGGTTCCAGGCCCAGCTTGGTGAGGATGGCGTCCATGCGTTCGGACCCGAAGATGCGCATCAGGTCGTCCTGCAGCGACAGGAAGAACTTGGATGCGCCCGGATCGCCCTGGCGGCCTGAACGGCCGCGCAACTGGTTGTCGATGCGGCGGCTTTCATGCCGCTCGGTACCGATCATGTAGAGGCCGCCGGCGGCCAGCGCCTTCTGCTTGTTGACGGCGACTTCGGCGCGGATCGCGTCGGCCTTGGCGGCGAGCTCGGCTTCGTCGGTGATGCCCACCAGCTCGGCCTTGATGCGCATGTCGGCATTGCCGCCCAACTGGATGTCGGTGCCGCGGCCCGCCATGTTGGTGGCGATGGTCACCGCGCCCGGTACGCCGGCCTGGGAGACGATGAAGGCTTCCTGCTCGTGATAGCGCGCGTTCAGCACATTGTGCTGGATGTTGCGCTTCTTCAGCAGGGCGGAGAGGTTCTCGGACTTCTCGATCGAGGTGGTGCCGACCAGCACCGGCTGGCCGCGTTCGCGGCATTCCAGGATCAGCTTGACGATGGCGTCGTTCTTTTCGCTCTCGGTGCGATAGACCTCGTCATCCGCGTCCTTGCGCGACACCGGCACGTTGGTGGGAATTTCCAGCACGTCCAGCTTGTAGATGTCCATGAACTCGGCGGCTTCGGTCAGCGCCGTGCCGGTCATGCCCGCCAGCTTTTCATAGAGGCGGAAGTAATTCTGGAAGGTGATGGAGGCCAGGGTGACGTTTTCCGGCTGGACCTGGACCTGTTCCTTGGCTTCCAGCGCCTGGTGCAGGCCTTCGGAAAAGCGGCGGCCTTCCATCATGCGGCCGGTGAACTCGTCGATGATGATCACCTGGCCGTTCTTGACGATATAGTCCTTGTCCTTGTGGAACAGCATGTGCGCCTTCAGCGCCTGGTTCACATGATGGACGGTGGTGATGTTCTCGGTGTCGTAGAGATCGCCGCTCTCCAGAAGGCCGGCCGCCTTGAGCATCTGGGTCATGTGCTCGTTGCCGGCTTCGGTCAGCGACACCTGGCGGGTTTTTTCGTCCAGGTCGTAATCGCCCTTGTCCAGGGTGACCTCATCGACAAGCTTGCCTTCCTTGTCCTTGACCGTCTTGCCGGTCTTGACCTTGTGCGGCGCCACGAGCTGGGACATCACCGCGTCCACGCTGCGGTACATCTCGCTCTGGTCCTCGGTGGGACCGGAAATGATCAGCGGGGTGCGGGCCTCGTCGATCAGGATGGAGTCCACTTCGTCCACGATGGCATAGGCGTGGCCGCGCTGGGTCATGGCGTCCAGCGAGTATTTCATGTTGTCGCGCAGATAGTCGAAGCCGAACTCGTTGTTGGTGCCGTAGGTGATGTCGGCGGCATAGGCGGCCTTGCGCTCGGCGTCATCCAGGCCATGGACGATGCAGCCCACCGTCATGCCCAGGAAGCGGTAGATCTGGCCCATCCATTCGCTGTCGCGCTTGGCCAGGTAGTCGTTGACCGTGACGACATGCACGCCTTCGCCGGCCAGGGCGTTGAGATAGGTGGGAAGGGTGGCGACCAGGGTCTTGCCTTCGCCGGTCTTCATCTCGGAGATATTGCCCCGGTGCAGGACCATGCCGCCGACAAGCTGCACGTCGAAATGGCGCTGCCCCAGGGTGCGCTTGGCCGCCTCGCGGACCACGGCAAAGGCTTCGGGGAGCAGGTCGTCCAGATCCTCATCGCCCGCCAGGCGCGCGCGGAAGGCCGGGGTCATGGCGGCCAGTTCGGCGTCCGACATGGCCTGGAAGCGGGGCTCCAGCGCGTTGATCTTGGCGACGGGGCCCCACAAGCCCTTGACCTTGCGGTCATTGGCCGAGCCGAAAAGCGATTTGGCGAGCGAACCCAGCATGAAATCCTCAAACAACGGGCCGGAATTTGGGGCGGAGGGACCGCCTTTTCCGCATGGCGGCCGCGCGGGAGACATAAGAACGCGCTAGTCTCTTGTCAAACCGGGGGTTTTTAAGAATATCCGCCCCCACCGAATGGGGGATTTAAGGGGAAAATGGCCAAAAGCAGCAAAGCGACTCAAAAACAGGGTCCAGCCGTATCCCCCTTGGCGCCCAAGGCCTTCCCCAAGCTGCCCCCCTTGGCCGGGGTTCGGCTGGCAACTTGCGCCGCCGGGGTGCGCTATGCCCAGCGTACCGACGTGCTTCTGGCGCTGTTGGCGCCCGGCACCCAGGCGGCCGGGGTTTTCACCACCTCCAAGACGGCCAGCGCGCCGGTGCTGTGGTGCCGCGACAAGTTGAAGGGCGGCGAGGCCCGGGTGCTGGTGGTCAACAGCGGCAACGCCAATGCCTTTACCGGCAAGGCCGGCCAGGAGGGCGTGCGCGCCATCGCCGAGGAAGCCGCCGCCGTGGCGCGCTGTCGTGGGTCCGAAGTGTTCATGGCCTCCACCGGGGTGATCGGCGAGCCGCTGCCCACCCAGAAGATCACCAAGGTCCTGTCCGGGCTGGTGGCGCAGGGCGCTGCCGGCAACTGGCGCGCCGCGGCCGACGCCATCATGACCACCGACACCTACCCCAAGGCCGCCACCGCCACCGCGCATATCGACGGCGTGAAGGTCACCATCAACGGCATCGCCAAGGGCTCGGGCATGATCGCGCCCGACATGGCGACCATGCTGAGCTTTGTCTTCACCGATGCCAGCCTGCCGGCCAGCGTGCTGCAGGAATGTTTGAGCGCGGGCGTGGGGCCGTCCTTCAACTCCATCACGGTGGATTCGGACACCTCCACCAGCGACACGCTGATGCTGTTCGCCACCGGCAAGGGCGGCAAGCACACCGCCATCGCCAAGGCGGCGGACAAGAAGCTGACCGAATTCCGCCGGGCGCTGGATGCGGTGTTGCTGGATCTGGCGCTGCAAGTGGTCAAGGACGGCGAGGGCGCCCAGAAGCTGGTGCGCATCGACGTCACCGGCGCCGAAAGCGATAAGGCGGCCAAGCGCATCGGGCTTTCCATCGCCAATTCGCCGCTGGTCAAGACTGCGGTGGCCGGCAACGACGCCAACTGGGGCCGCATTGTGATGGCGGTGGGCAAGAGCGGCGAAGCGGCCGACCGCGACAAGCTGAAGATCAGCTTCGGCGGTCATGTGGTTGCCGAAAAGGGCATGCGCGCCGCCAGGTACAACGAGGCCACCGCCACCAAGGCGGTATCGGGCCGCGAGGTGCAGATCGCGGTGGACATCGGACTGGGCACGGGCGCGGCGCGGGTTTGGACCTGCGACCTCACCCATGGCTATATCGACATCAACGGCAGCTATCGTTCTTGATAGTTGGGGATGCTCTTTCGATAGCTAAATCAGCAAATTTGTCATGGCCCGCAAATGCGGGCCATCCAGATGGCGCCAGCACTCAACCTTCAGGATATTCACCCATCCAACTGGATGGCCCACACTCCGGTGGGCCATGACAGTATTGCGAGCTTAGACCAGTTCGGCATCCAGGCTGATGGCGGCGTTCAGAACCTTGGACACCGGGCAGCCTTTTTCCGCCATGCCGGCCAGTTCCTTGAACTTGGCCGCGTCAATGCCGGGAATTTTTGCCCGCAAGGTGAGATGCGATTTGGTGATGGCAAAACCGTCGCCCTGTTTTTCCAGGGTGATCTCGGCCTTGGTATTCATCTCGGTGGCGGTGAAGCCGGCATCGCCCAGGATCTTGGACAGCGCCATGGTGAAGCAGCCGGCATGGGCCGCGCCGATCAATTCTTCCGGGTTGGTGCCGGGACCGCCTTCGAAGCGGGCGACGAAGCCATAGGGATGATCCTTGAGGGCGCCGCTCTTGGTCGAGATTGCGCCTACGCCGTCCTTCAGGCCGCCCTGCCATTTTGCCGTGCCGAATGTCGTCATGCCGTCCTCCTGTTGAAATCGCAGACAGTTTCGTACAAGCGTTAAGCCGTGCTAACCATCCCGTTTAACGTGAGTTTAGCCCCGTGACGCCAGAATGACCACGCCGCAACCAGTTCTACTTGTCGTTGCGGTGGCGTTGGTGGATCCCGACGGCCGCGTGCTTCTGGCTCAGCGTCCCGAAGGCAAGGCGATGGCGGGGCTATGGGAATTTCCGGGGGGAAAGGTCGAGGCGGCAGAACAGCCGGAAGCAGCGCTGATCCGCGAGCTTCGGGAGGAGCTGGGCATTGCGGTCAGGCCCGCCTGTCTCGCGCCATTCACCTTTGCTTCGCATACCTACGACGCATTTCACCTTTTGATGCCGCTCTATATCTGCCGCCGCTGGGACGGCACGCCCGCGCCCAGGCATCATGCGGCCCTCAGATGGGTCCGCCCGCGCGACATGAAGGATTTTCCCATGCCCGCGGCCGACTTGCCGCTTATTCCCATGCTGCGCGATCTCTTGTGAAGAACAGCGCCGGCGCCACCAGCATGGAATATGCCCTGATCGCCAGCCTGATCGCGATCGTGATCGTCACCGGCGTCACCGCGGTCGGCACAAAACTCTCCACCTTCTACGCCGCCGTTACCCCTTAAGGGGCTGTTCGTCGGTGCCCAGCGCCGCCGCCAGACTGGATTTGGCGCTGCCCGGCTTCAAAGGTTTCTGCTGGCTTTCATGCGGCGACCAGCCGGTAAGATAAAGCGTCTCGAACCGCGCCAGCAGCTTGCCGTCCTGCGCGTGATGTTCAGCATAATGCGCCAACAGCGCCGCAAGCGTGTCGCGGCGCAAGGGCCGGCGGCTGCGCATCGCCATCACATTGGTCAGCGCGTGGCTGCGAAGATCGCGCACCAGGGCGGAGAATTCGCCATAGCGCACGGTGAGCCGCTCGACATCGCTGACGGGCAGGGCAAATCCCCCACGCTGTAAGAGTCCGCCCAGGTCGCGCACATCGGCAAAGGGCGCCACGCGAGGGCTGACACCGCCGCGGGTGGCGCTTTCGGCATGGGCAAATGCGTCGCGCAATTCGCTCAAGGTGGCGCCGCCCAGCAGCGCGGCGACAAACAGGCCATCGGGCTTCAGGGCGCGGCGGATCTGGACCAGGGCGCCAGGCAGGTCGTTGATCCATTGCAGCGACAGCAGGCTGACGGCGACATCGAACGGGCCTTCCGCCGCCAGGATTTCCCGCTCGTCAAACGCGGCGCCGGTCCAGTGGGCGGCAAAAGGCGCAATCTCAGGGGCCACCGCATCGCCGATCCAAAGCCCGTGCTCGAACTTGCGCGTCACCGCTGCCAGCCGGTCGGCCAGGCCTTCCGCGGCGGCCTGGGTCAGGAAGCGGTCACCGTCCAGCCGCGCCGCCCGGGCGCGCGCATTCTGGCCGGCAACAAAATCAAAAAGGGGCGGGCGGGCTGCGGTCATCTTCGCTAGATTAGCGCCCATGCTGGGGAATGTCGCCAAGCCGGTTCTGGACCTGTTGTTTCCGCCGCTGTGCATCGGCTGCCGCGCGCCCGTGGGCGAGGCGGGGTTTTGCGCCGATTGCTGGAGCGGCATCACCTTCCTGGATGGCCCCGGCTGCGCCTGTTGCGGCATTCCGTTTCCGGTGGCGCTGGAAGGCGAGAACATTTGTGCCGCCTGCCTGGCCACGCCGCCGGCCTTCGACAGCGCCCGCGCCATCATGGCCTATGACGAGAAAAGCCGCGGCGCCATCCTGGCGCTGAAACATGCCGACCGGCTGGACCTGGTGCCCGGTTTTGCCCGCTGGCTGGGCCGTGCCGGGCAGGCGCTGCGCGCGCGCTGCGAGTTGGTGGTGCCGGTGCCGCTGCATCGGTTGCGGCTCTGGCAACGGCGCTACAACCAGGCCGCCGAGTTGGGGCGGCAACTGGCGCGGGACTGGGACTTGCCTTTCGCGCCCGTGCTGGTGCGCAGCCGCGCCACGCCCAGCCAGGGCGCCATGGCATCGGCCAAGGCGCGGCGCCGCAATGTCCAGCGCGCCTTCCAGGTTCCTGACCCGGCGCGGGTGATGGGAAAAACCGTGCTGCTGCTGGACGATGTGATGACCACCGGAGCGACGGTGGAAGCCTGCGCCCGGGCGTTGAAACGGGCGGGCGCGGCGCGCGTTGATGTCCTGACCCTGGCGCGCGTTGTGAAGGCGTCGGACGTGCTTATATAGAGGCCGAAGCTCGCGAGTCTGACACCATGAAATCCGTCCGCATGTACACCACCCCGATCTGCCCCTATTGCGTGCGGGCCAAGTCGCTTTTGAAAAAGAAGGGCGTCGAGGTCGAGGAAGTGGACATCCTGATGGACGTTGCCGCGCGCGAGGAAATGGAAGCCAAGACCGGCGGCGCCCGCAGCGTGCCGCAGATCTTCATCGGCGACACCCATGTCGGTGGCTGCGACGAGCTCTATGCGCTCGAAAAAGATGGCAAGCTGGACCCTTTATTGGCCTAGACTTCGCAGTCGCACACCCCATGGCGCCACTGGACAAAGCCGGCCGCCGCCCGGAATATGGCCGCCAACAATCCACCAAGGGGTAGAGACCGCCATGAGAAAACTTCTGCTTGCCTCCGTCACCCTGATGCTGGCTGCGCCCGCCGCTCTGGCCCAGATGAATCCCGCGCCGACCATCCAGCCGGCGCCCACCGCCGATGAAATGAAGCTGCCGCGCCCCGACCGGGCCAAGGGAATTTCCACCGCCCTGGCGATCGAAGCGGCGGTTGAAGCCAATCGCGTCTGCCTGGGCAACACCTACATGACCACGTCCATGATCGCCGACAGTGCCGGCGTCCCGATTGTGGTGATCTCCAATGACGGCGCCAAGGCGATCACCCAGCGCATCGCCATGAGCAAGATCCAGGCCGTGATGAAGTACAAGATGAGCAGCGGCGACGTGGCCAAGAAGGCCGCCGCCGATCCGGCTTTCGCCGCCGAACTGAAGGCCAATCCCCTGATCGATACCGCCCGCCAGGGTGCGCTGGCGATCATGAAAGGCTCCGAGGTCGTCGGCTTCTTTGCCGTGTCCGGCGCGCCGGGCGGCGACAAGGACGAGGTCTGCACCAGCGCCGGCCTGGCCAAGATCGCCGGTCGCTACTAACAGCCTTCGCGTTTTTCAGGGCGGGATCGGTTATGCTGCGGCATGACCGGTCCCGTTCCGTTTAAGGCTGCCTGCATCCAGCTTCGTTCCTCGGGCGATGTGGCCCAGAATATCCGCGACACCACCGAGCTGGTGCGCGAGGCTGCGGGTGCGGGCGCCCGTTTCATCGCCACGCCTGAAAACACCAACATCATGGCCGATAACAATCGCGCCAAGCTGGCCAGCACCTTCGATGAGGCCAATGATCCGTCCATTCCCGCGTTCAGCGGGTTGGCCAAGGACCTGAAGGTCTGGCTGCTGATCGGCTCGCTGCATATCAAGGTCAGCGACGACAAGACCGCCAATCGTTCTTTCCTGTTCGCGCCCGACGGCACGGTGCGGGCGCGCTATGACAAGATTCATCTGTTCGACTCCACGGTGGCGGCAGGCGAGACCTATCGGGAATCCTCCCAGGTCGAAGGCGGCCGCGATGTGGTGCTGGCGGATACCGAATTCGGTCCTGTCGGCGTGACGGTCTGCTACGACCTTCGCTTCCCGCAGCTTTATCGCCGCCTGGCCCATAAAGGCGCTTTTGCCTTCACCATCCCGTCCTCCTTCACCGTGCCCACCGGCGAGGCCCATTGGCATGTGCTGATGCGGGCGCGCGCCATCGAGAACGGCGCCTTTGTCATCGCCCCGGCGCAAGGCGGGCTCCATACCAATGGCCGCAAGACCTACGGCCACAGCCTGATCGTCGGACCCTGGGGCGAGGTGCTGGCGGAAGCGGGAACCGAGCCTTGTGTGATCGTGGCTGAGATTGATCCGCAATTGTCGGTGGCGGCGCGCGCCAAAGTTCCCAGTCTTCAACATGATCGGGACTTCACCGGCCCGTAAAAGTCTTGCGAATCGTCAGGGGCCGGATCATCCTTGGCGCTCAGCCTGGGGGCAGGCTGGTCTGGAGCGTTCAGGAGTGATCGCGTATTCGCTTCGGTGCCATAGGGGGCACGAATTCGAAGGCTGGTTTCGGGACAGCACTGCGTTCGATGAACAATCGGGCAGCGGGCATGTGAGCTGTCCTGCCTGCAATTCCATCCGCGTGGAAAAAGCCATCATGGCGCCGGCGGTCAGCGGCACCAAGAAGTCCATGCGCTCCAAGGCCGAGGCCAAGCAGATGCGCCAGTTCGCGACGGGCCTGCGCAAATATGTCCAGGAGAATGCCGACTATGTCGGCCCCAGCTTCGCCGAGGAAGCCCGCAAGATCCATTATGGCGAGACGCCGGACCGGCACATCTATGGCGAGGCGACGCCCAAGGAAGCCCAGGAACTGGTGGAGGAGGGCGTCGATGTCGCCCCGCTGCCGCCGGACCTGGAGGGGGCGAATTAATTCGGAATGGAAGCACGCCTAGTCCCATGCTTCGACAAGCTCAGCATGAAGATTTGAGCTAAGTCCTCACCCTGAGCCTGTCGAAGGGTGAGGGTGCCGCACACTAGCGCCGCGCCACGACCATGTAGTTTACGTCTACATCGGACGACAAACGCCAGTCCCAGCCCAGCGGATCGAAAGAAACACCCTGTGTTTTCAGGATGGTTAGGCCGCTGTCTTGCAGTGACGCCTTAAGCTCCGTGGGCGGAATAAAGCGGTTCCAGTCATGGGTGCCGCGCGGCAGCCAGCCCAGCACATACTCCGCCCCGATCTTGGCCAGCGCCAGGCTCTTGAGGGTCTTGTTCAGGGTGGCGACCAGGGTCAGCCCGCCCGGCTTCACCAGGGCGGTGCAGGCGGCGAGATAGGCCGAGACGTCCGCGACATGCTCCACCACTTCCATGTTCAGCACCACGTCGAAGCTGTGGCCTTCGTCCACCAGCGCCTCGGCGGTGGTGGCCCGGTAATCGATCTGGAGCCCCGACTGGGCGGCATGGGCCATGGCGGTGCCGATATTGCGCTCCGAGGCATCGGCGCCGGTAACGGCAAAACCCAACCGCGCCATCGGTTCGGACAATAGCCCGCCGCCGCAGCCGATATCCAGCAGCGACAGTCCCTCGAAGGGTCGCAAGGAACGGGCATCGCGCCCGAAATGGGATGCGGCCTGCTCGCGGATGAATCCCAGCCGCACGGGATTGAACTTGTGCAGGGGCGCGAACTTGCCCGTGGGGTCCCACCATTCCGCGGCGATGGCGGAGAACTTGGCGACTTCGGCCGGATCAATGGTGGAGGTCACGCTTCGTCCTCGTACCAGACCGAGAACAGCAGCACGGCGGCGCCGGTCCCGGTGTCCGTGGGAGTCAGCTTGGTCTCGGTGTGGCGGATAGTGACACGGCCGGGCTCGCCGGCCAGCCACTGGTTGACGCTAGCCACGATCACGTCCGAACTGTCACCGCTGAACATCTTGAATTTCATGCCGATTTTCCAATTCCGGCGGCCCTTTTTTTGAAGGGTTGAGCCACAGGGTAACCCCGTCTACATAGGCCGCCGCAAACAGCAGGGCAAATCAGGCCCTTAGAAGGATTTGACGTGGCGACCATCGCGATGAAATTCGGCGGCACTTCGGTGGCCGACATCGAGCGCATCCGCCATGTCGCCACCCTGGTGAAGCGCGAGGTCGAGCGCGGCAACAAGGTCGCCGTGGTCGTTTCGGCCATGGCCGGGGAAACCAACAAGCTGGTGGCCTGGACCAACGACGCGGCGCGCGGCATCAACAATTTGGCCATTCCCGACCAGCGCGAATATGACGTGGTGGTTGCAGCGGGCGAGCAGATCACCAGCGGCCTTCTGGCCATCACCTTGAACGCGATGGGCGTGAAGGCGCGCTCCTGGGCAGGCTGGCAGGTGCCGATCAACACCTCCGCCGTGCACGGTTCGGCCCGCATTGAAGGCGTGCCGGCAACCGAAATGAAGCGCGCCATTGAGGGCGGCGAAGTCGCCGTGGTGGCGGGCTTCCAGGGCGTGGCGCCCGGCGTGCGCATCTCGACTTTGGGACGCGGCGGTTCGGATACCAGCGCGGTGGCGGTTGCCGCCGGCATCGGCGCGGCACGCTGCGACATCTATACCGACGTGGACGGGGTCTACACCACCGATCCGCGCATCGTTCCCAAGGCGCGGCGGCTGGAAAAGATCGCCTATGAGGAAATGCTGGAAATGGCGTCCCTGGGCGCCAAGGTCCTGCAGACGCGCTCGGTGGAAATCGCCATGCTGCACCGGGTACCGACCCGCGTGCTTTCGACCTTCACGCCCGATGTGGGCGGCACCCTGTTATGCGACGAGGAAGACATCGTGGAAAAGAAGCCCGTGACCGGCATCGCCTATAGCCGCGACGAAGCCAAGATCACCCTGCACAAGGTGCCGGACAAGCCCGGTGTCTCTGCCGCCATTTTCGGGCCGCTGGCTGATGCCGGCGTCAATGTGGACATGATCGTCCAGAACGTTTCCGAGGACGGCGAAACCACCGACCTGACCTTCACCTGCACCCGCGGGGAGCTGACCCGCGCCCTGGCGGCGATCGAAACCCATGCCAAGGACATCCGCTACCGCAGCGTCACCCACACCGCCGACGTGGCCAAGGTCTCGATCATCGGCATCGGCATGCGCGCCCATCCCGGTGTCGCCCAACTGATGTTCCGCACCCTGGCCGAGAAGGGCATCAACATCGAGGTGATCTCGACCTCCGAGATCAAGGTCAGCGTGCTGATCGCCGAGGAATATGTCGAGCTGGCGGTGCGCGCCCTGCATTCCGCTTATGAGCTGGATGCGGCATAGTCTCCTTGAATCAAGGGGATTGAACTGATGTCAGCCGCCGGCGGCCCACGCCTGCTCCTGCGCCGCCTGCGCGAGATCATGGCGGAGCAGACCTCCGCCCAGATGCGGCTGGACAAGCTGGTCAGCACCATCGCCTCCAACATGGTGGCCGAGGTCTGCTCCATCTATCTGCGCCGCGCCGGCAAGGTGCTGGAACTGTTCGCCACCGAGGGCCTGCGCCCCGAAGCCGTCCACGCCACCCGTCTGAAGGAAGGCGAGGGCCTGGTCGGCATGGTCAGCGAGACCGCCGAGGCGGTGAACCTGTCGGACGCGCCGGCCGACCCGCATTTCTCCTACCGCCCGGAAACCGGCGAAGATCCGTTCAAGTCCTTCCTGGGCGTGCCCATCGTGCGCGGCGGCCAGGTGTTCGGCGTGCTCACCGTCCAGAACAAGGCCGAGCGCATCTATGCCGAGGAAGAAGTCGAGGCGCTGCAGACCGTGGCCATGGTGCTGGCCGAGGTGGTGGCGCAAAGCGGCTTCTTCAATGTCGCCGAGCTGGACGAGCCGGAACTGCGCATCGACCGGCCGCGCAAGTTCGTCGGCGATGGCCTGTCGGATGGCGTGGCGGTGGGCCGGGTGGCGCTGCATGAGCCGCGCGTGAAGGTCGAGCGCATGATCGCCGACAATCCGCTGGACGAACTCAAGCGGCTGGAAGCGGCGATCGGGGGCTTGCGCGAATCCGTGGACCAGATGCTGGCCTCCAGCGAACTCGACCTGACGGGCGAGGGGCGCGAGGTGATCGAGGCTTACCGGCTGTTCGCCTATGACCAGGGCTGGCGCCAGCGGATGCGCGATGCTGTGCGCACCGGCCTGACCGCGGAAGCGGCGGTGGAGCGCGTGCAGGACGAGACCCGCCTTCGGGTGCAGCGCATGGGCGATCCCATCCTGCGCGAGCGGGCGCATGATTTCGACGACCTGGCGCGGCGGCTGCTGCGCCACCTGACCGGCGAAGAAGTGGCCGACCGCAGCCTGCCGGCCAATGCGGTGCTGGTGGCGCGCGGCATGGGCCCCGCCGAGCTGCTGGATTATGGGCGCGACAAGCTGGTGGCGCTGGTGCTGGAAGAGGCCGCGGCCACCAGCCATGTCGCCATCGTGGCGCGCTCCATGGGCCTGCCCATGGTCGCGTCCCTGGAAGGCATCGCCGACAATGCCCGCGGCGGCGATGCCATCGCGGTGGACGGGGAAATGGGCGAGGTGCATCTGCGGCCCGCGTCCGAAATCATCAAGGCCTTTGAGGAAAAGCGCGCGCTGCGCGTCCAGACCCAGGCGCGCTTCGCCGCCGTGCGCGATCTTCCCGCCGTCACCCGTGACGGCGTCGCCATCAGGCTGATGATGAATGCCGGGCTGGAATTCGACATGCCGCAACTGGACCAGTCCGGCGCTGACGGCATCGGCCTGTTCCGCACCGAACTGCAATTCATGATCGGCGAGACGATGCCGCGCCTGACGGATCAGGCCGCCTTCTACAAGAAAATCCTGGACGCGGCGGGCGACAAGCCGGTGGTGTTCCGCACCCTGGATCTGGGCGGCGACAAGGTGCTGCCTTACGCGCGCTGGGAGCGGGAGGAAAATCCTGCTTTGGGCTGGCGCGCCATCCGCATCGCGCTCGATCGTCCCGCCTTGCTGCGCTACCAGGTGCGCGCCCTGCTGCGCGCCAGCGCGGGCCGAACCTTGCGTATCCTGCTGCCCATGGTGTCGGACGTGGACGAGTTCAACCGCGCCCGCGCCCTGATTGACCGCGAGCTGGAACGGGCGCGGCTGCTGAACCTGGCGCGTCCCACCCAGGTGCTGGTCGGCGCCATGCTGGAAGTGCCGGCCCTGGCCTTCATGCTGCCGCAACTGATGCGCTCGGCCGATTTCGTTTCCATCGGCTCCAACGATCTTCTGTCGCTGGCCTTTGCGGTGGACCGCACCAATCCGCGTGTCTCCAAGCGCTATGACAATCTCAATCCCGCCTCGCTCACCCTGATCCGGTTGATCGTGCAGAGCGCGGCGGAGAATTCCGGCGACCTGTCGCTGTGCGGGGAGATGGCCGGCCGTCCCCTGGACGCCATGGCGCTGCTGGGCCTGGGCCTGCGAACCCTGTCCATGCAGCCGGGCCAGATCGGCCCCATCAAGATGATGATTCGCAGCATGCATCTGGGCGAGATTTCGGCCTTTGTGGACCGGCTGTGCGGCCGAACCGACCACAGCTTGCGGACCCGGCTGGCGGCCTTCGCGGCGGAACGCGGAATCGTCCTGAAATAGGGGCTTTTGCCCCAGGTTCCCGACTTTTTGCGGTGCAGCGGTTGTCCGGGCCGCCCTTGATCGGATATGGTAGGAACCACAAATGTTTAGCTGTGCCAGGCCCGCTTTCGGGCAAGGCGTGCTGTACGGCAACTCGTGACCAAGCTTACGCACATGACCCTGGAAAATGACGGAGTGGGAGACAAGGACGGCGCGAGCCGCCGCCGCATCCACTTGCGCGAAATCTCCGGCTACAGCGAAAGCCCGCTGGAGACGGTGGGCCAGGATTTGCGCGCCGCAAGGCTGCGCCGCGGCGATGAGATCGCCCAGGTTTCGCGCGCGCTGAAAATCCGCAAGGACCATCTCGAAGCGCTGGAAAATGACCGGCTGGAGGACTTGCCCGGCAAGACCTACGCCATCGGCTTTGTGCGGTCCTATGCCCGGCATCTGGGTTTGGACTCGGCGCAATATGTCGAACGCTACAAGCAGGACATTTCCGGCCGCACCGACGAACAAATTCAGCCGCCCGCGCCCATCCACCAGGAAGAGGGCCGCCGCCTGCCGCAAGGCTGGCGTGTCATCGCCGGCGTGGTGGTGCTGTTCCTGGGTTATGGCGTCTGGCACCTGATGTTCTCGGCCAGCGATACCGAGACTGTTCCGCCGGCGCCGATCATCAATCCGCCCAGGCCCGCCGCGCCCAGGCCGGTGCCCGCGCCGGTGGTGATGCCGCCGCAGGACGCCACGCCGTCTCCCGCCACCGATGCGGTCCCGGCAGGCACCATCAATGCTGCTGGCCAGCCATCCGCCATGCCTTCGCCCGCTGACGGCGCGCGCACGCCGGCGACGCAAACCCAGCCCATCAATCCTGCTTCCCCCACCGCGACGCAAACGACCGGACCCGCGGTGCCGGGCGGCGCACAGGTCTACGGGACCCAGAACCGCAATCACCGCGTGGTGCTGCGCGCGCGCGGCGATACCCGCGTCACCGTGAAGGGCCCGGATGGGCAATTGCTGCTGAACCGCGACCTCAAGGCCGGCGATGTCTATCAGGTGCCGGACATGCCGGGCTCCACCATGGCGACCAGCAATGCCGGCGCCGTGGAAGTGGATGTGGACGGGGTCGCATTGGGCCGCGCCGGTGCATCCGATCAAATTCTGGGCCGTGTCTCGCTGGATCCGCAGTCGCTGACCGACCGCTTCAACACTCGATAAGGGACGAAGACGAAGAATGAGCATTCGTGCTTACCGCGACATTCACCGGCGCAAGTCGCGCCAGATCATGGTCGGCAAGGTGCCGGTCGGCGGCGACTCGCCGATTACGGTCCAGACCATGACTAACACCATCACCGGTGACGCCCGCGCCACCATCGAGCAGATCCGCGGCATCGTGGAAGCGGGCGCCGACATCGTGCGCGTGTCCTGTCCCGACGAAGACGCCACCAAGGCGATGAAGGCCATCACCAAGGCCAGCGAGATCCCGGTCGTGGCCGACATTCATTTCCACTACAAGCGCGCCATCGAGGCGGCGGTGAACGGCGCTGCCTGCCTGCGGATCAATCCCGGCAATATCGGCAGCGCGGCCCGCGTGCGCGAAGTGGTGCAGGCCGCCAAGGACCATGGCTGCTCCATGCGCATCGGCGTCAATGCCGGCTCGCTGGAACCCGACCTGTTGGAGAAATATGGCGAGCCGTGCCCCGAAGCGATGGTGGAAAGCGCCCTCAACCACGCCAAGATCCTGGATGACCTGGATTTCCGCGAATACAAGATTTCGGTGAAGGCGTCCGATCCGTTCCTGGCGGTGGCCGCCTATCAGGCCTTGAGCGAAGCCATCGACTGCCCGCTGCATGTCGGCATCACCGAGGCCGGCGGCATGATCTCCGGCACCGTCAAGTCGTCCATCGGCATGGGCATGCTGTTGTGGAGCGGCATCGGCGACACCATCCGCGTCTCGCTGTCGGCCGATCCGGTGGAAGAAGTCCGCGTCGGTTTCGACATCCTGAAGTCGCTGAACCTGCGCCATCGCGGTGTTAACATCATTTCCTGTCCGTCCTGCGCCCGCCAGGGCTTTAACGTGATCGACACGGTCAGGACGCTGGAAGAAAAGCTCAAGCACATCGCCACCCCCATGTCGCTCAGCATCATCGGCTGCGTGGTCAATGGTCCGGGCGAGGCGCGCGAAACCGATCTGGCCTTCACCGGCGGCGGCGCCGGCAAGGGTCATGGCATGATCTATCTGAACGGCAAGCCCGCCTACAAGCTGGGCAACGACGACCTGGTGAACCATGTCGTCGAGCTGTGCGAGAAGAAGGCCGCCGAAATCGAGGCACAGCGTGGAGTGCCGCTAGAAGCCGCGCAGTAGCGACGCTTCATGATCCCTCCCGCCAAACTCGAGCGGCTGCTCGACCGTTTTTCCGCCATCGAAAGCGAGATGGCGTCCGGCGCGTCGGGCGCCGCCTTCGTCAAGCTTTCCCGCGAACATGCCGAGCTTTCCCCGGTGATCGAGACCGTGCGCGCCTACCGCGCCGCCCAGCAGGGCTATGATGACGCCGAGGTGATGATCGCCGATGCTGCCACCGACAGCGAAATGCGTGGCATGGCCGAGCAGGAGCGGGCCGAACTCAAGCAGGAATTGGAAAGGCTCGATCATGACCTGAAAATCCAGTTGCTGCCGCGCGATGCCGCTGACGCCTCCTCGGCCATCGTGGAAATTCGCGCCGGCACCGGTGGCGACGAGGCGGCGTTGTTCGCCGGCGATCTTGTGGGCATGTACCAGCGTTATTGCGGCTTGCAGGGCTGGAAGGCGGAGATCCTGTCCCTGTCGGAAAGCGACCTGGGCGGCTTCAAGGAAGCGGTGCTGGAAGTGCAGGGGCGCGGCGTCTTCGCCAAGCTGAAATTCGAAAGCGGCGTGCACCGGGTGCAGCGCGTGCCGGCCACTGAAACGCAAGGGCGCATCCACACATCCGCCGCCACCGTGGCGGTGCTGCCCGAGGCCGAGGATGTGGACATCGTGATCCACGACAAGGACCTGCGCATCGACACCTACCGGGCGCAAGGCGCCGGCGGCCAGCACGTCAACAAGACGGACAGCGCGGTGCGCATCACCCATCTGCCCACCAACACGGTGGTGGCGATGCAGGAAGAAAAATCCCAGCACAAGAACAAGGCCAAGGCGATGACGATGCTGAAGGCCAAGATCTACGATGCCGAGCGCAAGCGCGTGGACGCCGAGCGCGCCAGCGAGCGCAAGAGCCTGGTCGGCTCGGGCGACCGCAGCGAGCGCATCCGCACCTATAACTATCCGCAAGGCCGCGTCACCGACCACCGCATCAACCTGACTCTGTACAACCTGGCGCGCATTATCTCGGGCGATGAGCTGGGCGAGATCGTGGACGCGCTGGTGGCCCAGGACCAGGCCGACCGGCTGGCGGAATTCGAAGCCTCCGACAATTGACCCTGGATGAGGCCACGCGCAACCTGGCCGAGGCGGGGATCGACAATCCCCGCGCCGAAGCGCGGCTGCTGCTGGCGCATGTGCTGGGGATCACACGCGACCGGACCCTGACCGCCACGCCGACACAAGCACAGGCGCAAGATTTTGCCGGCCTGGTGATGCGCCGCGCCGCCCGCGAACCCTTCGCCTATATCACCGGCGCCAAGGAATTCTGGAGCCTGGAGTTCGCCGTCGGTCCCGGCGTGCTGGTGCCGCGCCCCGATACCGAAACCCTGATCGAGGAAGCGCTGCGGGTGGTGCCGGACCGTACCGCGCCTTTGCGCATCGCCGACCTGGGCACCGGCTCCGGCGCGATTCTGGTGGCGGCGCTGAGGGAATTTCCCAATGCCGCCGGCATTGGGTTTGAGTCCGCGCCCCAGGCATTTTCCTATGCGACCCGCAATGCGCAGAAGCTGATCGGCTCGCGCGCACACATCCTTGCCGACGACTGGAACACCGCTGCCGGCCCTTTCGACCTGGTCTTCTCCAACCCGCCCTATATTCCCTCGGCCGAGATCGAATCACTCGACCCCGACGTGGCCGCTTTTGAGCCCCATGCGGCTTTGGATGGCGGGCCGGATGGACTGGCCGCCTACCGGAACCTGGCGGAACTCCTGCCGGGGCTGCTGGCGCCCGGCGGCCATGCCTTGCTGGAAATCGGGGCGGGGCAGGCGCAAAGCATGGCTTCGCTGTTTGCCGACCTTGAATTGTTAGGGATAGCGCCCGATCTGGCGGGCATTCCCCGCTGCGTGACCTTGCGAAAGTCCCCCTGATTTCGAGGAAATCCTTGGAAAATCGGGCCCTATCGGCTAGGTTCAGGCCATAGGGATCGGGGATGATCCCTGGCGGGCCCAGGAGGGCGACCGCGGGCTGGGCCGGTGACGCGATAAAAAACCGCCGCCGGACAGGGGACTCAAAGCGACCAAATTGGAGCCGCGCAGTGGCGCGGGGCTATCCGGCGCGAAGGAAGGATCACAGTGAAACGCTCTCGTAGAGGCGGCCGCAGGCCGCAACATGGTGGCAATGGCGGCGGTGGTGGCGGCGGCGGCGGCAACAATGGCGGCGGCGGCGGCTTCAATCCCAATCGCACCTTTGATTCCTCGGGACCGGAGATCAAGATCCGCGGCTCGGCCAGCCATGTGTACGAGAAGTATCTGCAGCTCGCCCGCGACTCCAATTCCAGCGGCGACCGCGTCATGGCCGAGAATTATCTTCAGCATGCGGAGCATTACTACCGCATCATGGCCGCGGCGGCGGCCCAGCAGGCCCAGCATGCCGCCCAGCAGGCGGCGCTGAACCCGCAACAGCAGCAGCCCCAGCAGGGTCAGCAGCCTCCGCAAGGCGGCGGCCAGCCTCAGCAGCCCCAACAGCCGCAGAATGCCGGCAGCACACCTTCCTTCTCCCTGAATGACGGGACCAGTGAGGAAGAGGGCGAAGAGGCGGAAGCCTCCCGCTTCTGAGGCCGGGCCGCGTTAAGAATTGCCGGTAACCATCTGACGGTCTTGCCCACTTGCAGGGCCGGTTCCTCCTTCCCATATCAGCCGGGAACGACGCCCTAAGCGGGTCGTAATATGGTCTGCTGCCGCAAAGCGGGGACCGGGAGAGAGCATGGATATCGAGAAATTCACCGAGCGGGCCCGCGGCTTCATCCAGTCCGCCCAGAGCCTGGCCCTTCGCGAGGGTCATCAGCAATTCACCCCCGACCATCTTCTCAAAGTCCTGATCGACGATGAGGAAGGCCTGGCGGCGCGGCTGATCAATGCCGCCGGCGGCCGTGACGCCCCGGTGCGCGCCGGCATGGAAGCCGCGCTGAAGAAGCTGCCCAAGGTGCAGGGCGGTTCGGGCCAGGTGTACCTGTCCCAGGACACCGCCAAGCTGCTCGACAATGCCGAAAGCGTCGCCAAGAAGGCCGGCGACAGTTTCGTCACCGCAGAATATTTGCTGCTGGCGCTGGTTCTGGCCGCCGGCACCGATGCCGGCAAGATTTTGAAAGACGCCGGCGTCACCGCCCAAGGCTTGAATGCCGCCATCGCGCAGCTTCGCAAGGGCCGTACCGCCGACAGCGCCACGGCGGAAAACGCCTATGATGCGCTCAAGAAATATGCCCGCGACCTCACCGAGCTGGCCCGCAACGGCAAGCTGGACCCCGTGATCGGCCGCGACGAGGAAATCCGCCGCACCATCCAGGTGCTGAGCCGCCGTACCAAGAACAATCCCGTGCTGATCGGCGAACCGGGTGTGGGCAAGACCGCCATCGCCGAAGGCCTGGCGCTGCGCATTGTCAATGGCGACGTGCCGGAGTCTTTGCGCGACAGGAAGCTGATGGCCCTGGACATGGGCTCGCTGATCGCGGGCGCCAAGTTTCGCGGTGATTTCGAGGAACGGCTGAAGTCGGTCCTGAACGAAGTCACGACCGCCAATGGCGAAATCATCCTGTTCATCGACGAGATGCACACCTTGGTCGGCGCCGGCAAGGCGGATGGGGCGATGGACGCCTCCAACCTGATCAAGCCGGCTTTGGCGCGCGGCGAGCTGCATTGCGTCGGCGCTACCACACTCGACGAATATCGCAAGTATGTGGAAAAGGACGCCGCCCTGGCGCGTCGTTTTCAGGCCGTGTTCGTGGGCGAGCCCACGGTGGAAGACACCATCTCCATCCTGCGCGGATTGAAGGAGAAGTACGAACTGCATCACGGCGTGCGCATCACCGACAGCGCCATCGTGGCGGCCGCAACCCTGTCCAACCGCTACATCACCGACCGCTTCCTGCCAGACAAGGCCATCGACCTGATGGACGAGGCGGGATCGCGCCTGCGCATGCAGATCGATTCCAAGCCGGAAAAACTGGACGAACTGGACCGGCGCATCATGCAGCTCAAGATCGAGCGCGAGGCCCTGAAGCGGGAAACCGACAAGGCCAGCCGCGACCGGCTTGAAGCCCTCGAAAAGGAACTGGGCGGATTGGAAGAAGAGTCCGCGTCGCTGTCCGCCAAGTGGCAGGAAGAGAAGAAATCCGTCGCCGATGTGCAGAGCCTGAAGGAAAGGCTGGACCATGCCCGCCAGGAGGTGGAAGTGGCCCAGCGCAAGGGAGATTTCGCACGCGCCGGCGAGCTGACCTATGGCGTGGTTCCGGACCTGGAACGCCAGATCAAGGCCATCGAAGACAACAAGGACGCCGCTTTGTCGGGCGAGGCCGTCACCGCCGAGCATATTGCCGGGGTGGTGTCGCGCTGGACCGGCATCCCGGTGGACAAGATGCTGGAAGGCCAGCGTGAAAAGCTGCTGCACATGGAATCCGACCTGGGCAACCGCGTGGTCGGCCAGGACGAGGCGGTGCGCGCCATTTCCAACGCCGTGCGCCGCGCCCGCGCCGGCCTGCAGGACCCCAATCGGCCGATCGGCTCCTTCCTGTTCCTCGGCCCCACCGGCGTGGGCAAGACCGAGTTGACCAAGGCGCTGGCCGCCTTCCTGTTCGACGACGACACCGCCATGGTGCGCATCGACATGAGCGAGTTCATGGAAAAGCATGCCGTAGCACGGCTGATCGGCGCCCCGCCCGGCTATGTCGGTTATGAAGAGGGTGGCGTTCTCACCGAAGCGGTGCGACGGCGGCCCTACCAGGTGATCCTGTTCGACGAGGTCGAGAAGGCGCACCCGGACGTGTTCAACGTGCTGCTGCAGGTGCTGGACGATGGTCGGTTGACCGACGGGCAGGGCCGCACCGTGGACTTCCGCAACACCGTCATCATCCTGACCTCCAACCTGGGCACCGAATTTTTGGGCACCGAGGGCGACCAGACCCATGCCCGCGCCCAGGTGATGCAGGCAGTGCGCGCGCACTTCCGCCCTGAATTCCTCAACCGGCTGGACGAGATCATCCTGTTCCACCGTCTGACCCGGGCCAACATGGACAAGATCGTGGACATCCAGATCGGCCGCCTCGACAAGCTGCTGGCCGACCGCAAGATCGCCATTACCCTGGACGACAAGGCCCGCCACTGGCTGGGCAATGCCGGCTACGATCCGGTCTATGGCGCCCGGCCCTTGAAGCGGGTGATCCAGCGCCGGTTGCAGGACCCGCTGGCCCACCTGATCCTGGAAGGCAAGATCACCGACGGCGCCAATGTGCCGGTCAGCGCCTCCAAGACGGGCCTGACCGTCAACGGGCAGGAATTTTCCGCCGGTGCCGATGAATTGACGGATACGGCCCCGGCTGGAACAGCGTTGAATTAACACGCGGATGTTCCAACCGGGCGCGGATGCTATACAGCATCCTGGTTTGGGCTGGGGCTGCCGGGTGTTGACCGTCGAACAACTCAAGGATCGGGAAGGCTGGCTGGCGCGCGCGCCGGGCCTGCATATCGGCGAGGACGCCGTCTTCCGCAACATCAAAGCCTTCCGGCCGGGCAACGAGCAGGCCGCCGATCTGGATGCGCGCCTGAAGCATGAGGGCTATTTCCAGCTCCGCCATGACACCGGCCTCAACCTGGACCTGATGGCGGACACCGTGCGCCGCTTTTCGGCCGACGGCATCTCGCCGGTCTTTGCCTTCCTGTTCGATGAATTCTGGGCGCCCTTCCATGCCCTGGATGCGCTCTATGGCGGCCTGCTGGGCGGCTACGGCATGCTGCCGCATTTCTGGGTGTGGAATATCGAGCCTGCCAAGGGCGATGCCGGCTGGAATCCCCATCGCGACATGGGCCATGTCGCGCTCCGGCCCGATGGTTCGCCGATCGCGCTGACCACCTGGATTCCCCTGTCGGACGCCAATCCGCTGAACAGTTGCATGTACATGGTGCCGGCCCATGCCGATCCGGTTTACGGCACGCCACAGGACAAGGAGATGCGCTTTGAGCTGCCGTCGATCCGCGCCCTTCCGGTCCAGCCGGGCGAGATATTGGTGTGGAACCAGGCGGTGCTGCATTGGGGCAGCCGCTCCTCGCCGCGGGCGGAAAAATCCCGCGTCAGCATGGCGTTTGAATTCCAGCGCAGCGACGCTGCGCCCTTCGCCCAGCCGATCATTGCGCCGGGAAAACCGTTGCCATTTGAAGCGCGGTTGAAATTGATCGCCCGCCAGGTGCTGCAGTACCGGCACATGTACAAGGTCGACCCGGCAGTCGAGAAGCTGGCGCAGGAATTGGCCGGCTAGATTTCTTTTGTGATGATCTCGAAGCGCTTGAGCTCGGCACTGCCGAAGGCGGTGCTGATCGCCGCGTCGGTGGCATCGCGGCCGCGCGCCATCAACAGCCGGCCGATACGCGGATGATTGTGGCGGGCATCCATGGTGTGCCACTTGCCGCCCAGATAGGCCTCGAACCAGCCGCTGAAATCCATCGGATTGGGATCGAGCGGCACGCCGATATCGCCCAGATAGCCGGTGCAGTAGCGCGCCGGAATGTTCATGCAGCGGCACAGGGTTATGGCGAGATGGGCATAGTCGCGGCACACGCCCTTGCGCTCGGTATGGCCTTCGAACGCCGTACGGTCTGCGCGGGCAAAAGGATAGCCGAACTTGATGCGTTCATGGCTGTAATCAAGAATGGCCTTGAGCAGCGGCCAGCCGCGCCGGATCTTGCCGAATTTCTTCCAGGCCAGGGTCGCCAGCTTGTCGGTGTCGCAATAGCGGCTGCCCAGCAAATAGACCATCACCTCATCGGGCAGGTCTTCGACGTCCGCCTGGCGCGCCTTGACGGGCATCACGTCCGGCTTGCCGCTGTTGCGGATCACAAAGCGATTGGAGAATGTGATATCGCCCTTGGGCGCCACCAGCCGGGTGCAGATATTGCCGAAGGAATCGGTATAGGTGCTGAACTGCACTGGCGGATCGAAGCGCAGCTTTTCCGGGGTTTTCAGTTGCTTGCGCAGTTCAGGGCGCAAATGCACCTGCAGCAGCATGGGCGTGGGCCCTTTGCAACGAAAGGCAATGTCATAACCGGCTTGAATCAACACGCGCGCACGTCCCCTGTGGGGAACATAATGTTGCAGACGCGATAAAGTTCCACCTGCGTCTTATTTGACGCGGGCCTGGCGCAGGTCGGTGGCGTTGTCGGTCACCTTGGCTTCCAGGCTGGTGGTGGCGACCAGATTGTCGATCTCCAGCCGCTTTTCCTGGAACAGGCGCAGCAGCTTGCCCATCAGCATCCGCCCTTGCGCCATCTTCACGGTCAGCGGATTGACCTGACCGCCGCCGGCGCGGATTTCGTAATGCAGGTGTGGGCCGGTCGCCATGCCGCTCATGCCGCTATAGGCGAAGACCTGGCCCTGGCGCACCCGCGCGCCCTGGCGCATGCCCGGCGCGAAGCGCTTCAGATGGCCATAAGCGGTGGAATAATTGTTACCATGGGTGAGCAGCACGAAATTGCCATAGCCCGAGGCACGGCCCATGAACTTGATGGTGCCGGCGCCCGCCGCCATCACCGGGGTGCCGGTGGGCACGGCGAAATCCACGCCCTTGTGCATGCGGGTAAAGCCAAGAATGGGATGGAAGCGCGAGCCGAAGCCCGAGGAGATGCGCGCGCCGTCCACCGGCGTCTTCATCAGCATGCCCTTGGCGCTTTCGCCCTTCTGGTCGAAATATTCCGGCGGCTCGTTGGGATCGGCCTGGAAGCGGTACATGGGGATCTGCTTGCCGCCCAGGGTCATCATCGCATAGCTGATGGAGCCGAACTTCGCCGGCAGGCCTTCGGGCGTGTAGTAATAGTCGTAAAACACCTCGAAGCGGTCGCCCGGATGCAGGTCGCGCTGGAAGTCCACCTTGTAGGAGAACATCCGGATCATATCGATCACCACATCGGTGGGAATGCCGGCCTGGGTGGCCGCCAGGTAGAGGCTGGAATCGATGGCGCCGCCGGCGCGGTGGCGGTGCACCTGCAGCTCCTTGGTTTCGACCTCGGCGGTATAGCCGCCCTCGGTGGTGCGGGTGACGGTGATTTCCTTGTCAATGGTAGGCGAGAAATGCAGCGAAAGAAGGCGCGAGATGGGCTCGGAATTTTCCTCCGTGGCGCCGCTGCCGTCTTCCTCGGCATCCACCGGCACGACCACCGGCTTGTGATTGACCATCACCGTGGTGGTGCGCGGCGCGGACGGCACAGGCGCCGGGGCGTTGCCGCTGGCGTCAATGGTGGCGACGGAATAGGTGAGGTCGAAGGATTGGCCGGCGCGAAGCCCGCGGGGATCGAAATTCTTGCCCATGGCGGCGACCACGGCATTGGCGTCCTGGGCCGAGATGCCGACATCTTCCAGCATGCCCGCAAGCGTGTCGCCGGCATCCAGGGTGACGGTGCGGTTTTCCACCCCCGGGTTGGGATTGGCATTGTCCGAATTGTCCGCCGCCTGGCCCGCCGGCTCGCTGGCGCGGATCAGCTTCATGAACAGGGCATAGGGCAGGGAAGAACGGCCGGGCGACACCATGGGCCGCGATACCGGCATCATGCCCACCGCCATCCAGGCCAGGGCGCCCGCGACCAGGGCGGTCAGCCCGGTGGAAACCAGCGCCCAGCGGCCGTCGGTGGTGGCCATTGCCGCGCCCGCGCTGTTCATGCGATGACGAAGCGTGCCGGCAAGGCTGGGATTGGCGCGCGCGCCGGTTTTCTTCAAGACAGCTCCAGTTTGGCGAAAACCCCGCCCGCGACCCTCGCGAGTCATGGCATATAACCGTTGTTTGATATTCCCGGCAACCCCGCAAGAGATTGTTCCCATTGAACTTTAGACAGATTCCAGGCTCGCTATTGCTGATGGCGCTGCTGGCCGTCCCCGCTCCGGCACTGGCCTGGGGCGCGGAAGGCCATGAGATCGTCGCCACCCTGGCGCTGCGCGAGCTGACGCCGGCGGCGCGCGGGCAGGTGGCGCGCCTGTTGGGCGGCGAAACCATGATGATCCATGACGCCAACTGGGCCGATGAGATCAAGGACCGGCGCCGCGAGACCGGCGCCTGGCATTATGTGGACATCCCGCTGAATGCGCCCGGCTATGACCGGCGGCGCGATTGCCTGCGCGGCGACTGCGTGGTGGCGCAGGTCGAGTACGACATGCGCCTTCTGACCGATCGCAGGGCGAACGGCCGGGCGCGGGCGGAGGCGTTGCGCTTCCTGATCCATTTCGTCGCCGACATGCACCAGCCGCTGCATGCCGTCGATGCCGGCGACCGTGGCGGCAATGATGTGCAGGTCGCCATCGGCCGCCAGCGCGCCAACTTGCACAAGGTGTGGGACGCGGATGTGGTCGAAGCGCTGGGCATCGAGGCCGGCGCGGTGGCGAACGGGCTGGCGCGCAGCGTGACGCCAGAGCAGCGCAAGGCCTGGGCAAGGGGCACGCCGGCCATCTGGGTCAACGAAGCCCATGTCATCGCCCGTGATCATGTTTATCCGCTGCTGGATGGACGACGCCGGTTGCGACTGCCGCGTGACTATGCCGAACGGCAATCTGCGATCACGCGAACGCAACTCGCCAAGGCGGGCGTGCGACTGGCCGTCCTGCTCAACAACACGCTGCGTTGATTACTTCGGGCGGCTGATCACTCGCTGGAGAGGATCATGTTCCGGACGGTGGGATAGATCTGCGTCTGCCAGCGCGTGCCGGAGAACACGCCGTAATGGCCGACACCGGCCTGGACATAATGCTTTTTGCGGAACGGCTTGATGCCGCTGCACAGGTCCTGGGCCGCCATGGTCTGGCCCAGGCCGCAGATGTCGTCGCGTTCGCCTTCCACCGTCAGCAGCGAGGTCTTGCGGATGGCGCGCGGGTCCACCTTGCGATTGCGCCAGGTGTAGATGCCCCGTGCCAGATGATGTTCCTGGAACACCCGCTGCACCGTCTCCAGGTAGAACTCGGCGGGCAGGTCGGCGACGGCGAAATATTCGTCATAAAAGTGCTTGTTGGCCTCGGCCTTGGCCAGTTCGCCTTTCAGGATATGGCTGAACAGGTCCATATGCGCACGGACGTGCCGTGAGAGATTCATGTTGATGAAGGCCGAAAGCTGAAGGAAGCCCGGATAGACCCGCCGGTGCGCCCCGGCATAGCGGCGCGGCACGGTGGCGATCAGGTTGCGTTCGAACCATTCCAGCGGCTTCTCATTGGCCAGGTGGTTGACCTTGGTGGGATTGATCGAGGTGTCCACGGGACCAGCCATCAGCACCAGGCTCCTGGGCGTGGCGGGATTCTTGTCTTCGGACATCAAGGCGGTGGTCGCTAGCATGGCGGGGCAGGGCTGGCACACCGCCATGCCATGCGCGCCCGGGCCGATATGCTCGAAGAAGGCCATCAGGTGATCGATATATTCGTCGGTCCCGAAGCGGCCCTCGGTCAGCGGCACGTCGCGGCCGCTTTTCCAGTCGGTGATGTAAACGTCGTGGTCCTGCAGCAGGGTGTGAAGCGTACCGCGCAAAAGGGTGGGAAAATGGCCGGCCATGGGCGCGGCCAGCAGCACCTTGGGCTGGTGCAGCCCGCTGGCCTTGCGGAAATGCAGCAGGTTGCCGAAAGGCATTTCCAGCGCCACTTCTTCCGTGACCGGCTGGGTCTTGCCCGCCACCATGACCTCGGTGATGTCGAAGGCCGGGCGCTCATGGATCATGTGGGCGCGGGAGAATATCTCGGCGCCCGCGCCGATGCTGCGGAACCAGTAATTGGCGGCGGGGCCCAGCGTGGTGTCGCTAAGGGCCGCCTTGACCAAGTCCGCACCCGCGCGCAACGGCGCGAGAAAATCCTGCTGGGCCTGATAGGCGTCGTACAACATCCCGCTCCAAGCCCCATGGAATCACGGGGGATTCCCTTCCGGCTGAAGGATAGCCGGTCGGGCGATGCTGCATTGCAAAATAATCCTTGTCAACGCGCCAAAACCCGCCAAACTCCTGGGCATGGGCGATGCGGTTCTGACCATTTCCAGCAAAAACTACTCATCCTGGTCGCTGCGCGGCTGGCTGCTGTGCCGGATGGCTGGGCTGGATTTCAAGGAAGAACTGCTCTCTGCCGACGATCCATCCGCCCGCGCCGAGCTGCTGATGCTGGCGCCATCCTTCCTGGTGCCGCGCCTGACCCATAACGGCATCAAGGTGTGGGACACGTTGGCAATCGGCGAATATCTGCATGAGAACTTCCCGCAGGCCGGGCTGCTCCCCGCCGATGCGGCGGCGCGCAGCCATTGCCGCTCGGTATCGGGGGAAATGCATCTGGGCTTCGCCAATCTGCGCTCGGCGCTGCCGATGAACCTGAAGGGCCATTACCCGGGCTTCAAGATCTGGGCGGCGGCACAGGCCGATATCGAACGCATCACCGCCATCTGGCGCGAATGCTTAGGGATGTATGGCGGACCCTACCTGTTCGGCGAGACGCCCACCGTGGCGGATGCGATGTACGCGCCGGTGGCGACGCGCTTTGCCACCTATGACGTCAAGCTGGACCGGCAATGCGCCGATTACTGCGAGACCATCCTGGCGCTGCCGGACATGCTGGAATGGACCGAAGCCGCCCGCACCGAGCGGACCGGCATCGAGGAGCTTGAGGCCGAGTTTTAAATCTTACCGGCCCCTTAACCACGGTTCCCAAAGTTCCCTTAAGACTTTGTCGCCACAATGCCGCTTTCGAGCAAACGCATTTCGAGCAAGGCATTTCATGTCCATTCCCGCGCCACGTTTCGCCATGCTGGCGGGGCTTTCCGAAAAGACATCCAGCGAGGACCGACGCGAGCTGCTGCGCAAGGTCACCGAAGCGATGAACAATCCGGTGGCGGGTGACCGCTCGGTGCAGGAACTGGACGGGCTGCTGGCCACGGTGGCGGCGGATTATTCCGCGCAGGTGCGCGCGGACCTGGCCCGGCTGGTGGCCAACAAGGACGCGCTGTTCACCTGTTCGGCGCAGTTGTTCGCGCGCGATGATATCGAAGTGGCGCGCCCGGTGCTGCAACATGCCAGGAACCTCAGTGACGCGACCTTGCTGGAAGTCATCGCGGAAAAAGGCCAGGACCATTTGATGGCGGTGACGCAGCGCCCCAGTATCAGCGGCGTGGTGTCCCATGCGCTAGTGGAGAAGGGCGACGACCATGTCGTGTCCTCGCTATTGTCCAATCGCGGCGCCACCATCGAAGCGGAAACCTTCGAGGCCGTCGCGGTGCGCGCCCAGACCAGCACGGTGCTGCAGGCCCCGCTGGTCAACCGGACAGACGTGCCCGTCGGGCTGCTGAACGAGCTTTATACCAGCGTGGAAAAATCGCTGCGCGCGGAAATCCTGCGCAAAGTGGGAGATGTCCCGCCGGAGGATATCGAGCGCGCCTTTCAGAAGAACCGCAAGGTGCTGAACAAACTCTATGGCGACACGCCGGCCGACATGGCTGTAGCGGTGAAGCGGATCGACCAGATGACCCGCGCCCAGACACTGCACCCGCCGTCGCTGGTTACCATGCTGCGCGAAGGGGCGGGCAGCCGCACCGCCTTCAAGCTGGCCCTGGCGCGCCTGACGGATGTGGAATTCGATCTGGTCCAGCGCGTGGTGGACGGCAAGGACCTGGACACGCTGGCGCTGCTGTGCCGCGGGGCCAACTTCAACCGCCCGCTGTTTGTCTCGCTGGCGATCGCGCTGGACGGGCAGGACAGGGCGTTGGGCGGAGCCGAAGAGTTCGGCAATCTCTACGAAGCCGTGCCCGTCGAGGCCGCCCAGCGTGCCGTGCGCTTCTGGAAGGTGCGGAAAGCCGCCTAGCTCTCGTTCGGCTTGGTCTGGAGCTGGACAAAGTTTTCGATGCCCATCTGCTCGATCAGGCGCAACTGGGTCTGAAGCCAGTCCACATGCTCTTCCTCGCTCTCCAGGATGTCGGTGAAGAGCTCGCGGGTGATGTAGTCCTTGACGGTCTCGGTATGGGCGATGGCCAGCTTGAGATCGGGAATCGCCATCATTTCCAGCGACAGGTCGCACTTGATGATCTCCAGCACGTTCTCGCCGATCATCAGCTTGCCCAGGTCCTGCAGGTTGGGCAGGCCGCCAAGGAACAGCACGCGCTTGATCGCCTTGTCGGCGTGCTTCATCTCGTCGATGGATTCTTCATATTCCTTCTTCGCCAGGATGCTGAGGCCCCAATCGGCCAGCATGCGCGAATGCAGGAAATACTGATTGATCGCGGTGAGTTCGTTCTTCAGGACTTTGTTGAGGAACTTGATGGTGACCGGATCGCCAGCCACGGAGGCGTGCGGCGCGGGTCCCGGTGCTACTCCGCCGCCTGAGACAGGGCGAGACGGCTTTGCTCCAGCATTCCTTCGATTGTTTCCTGGCATCGTCCGCAATTCTTTCTCACGCCGCAGCGTGCATAGACGTCATCCGCGCATTCCGCGCCGCCACAGATGGCAGCACCGACGCGCTGTTCATTGAGTCTATTGCAGACGCAGACGATCATTCCAAGCGATCCGTGTGAGAGCAATTTGCAGCCGCAAAGAAATATCCTCACTTGCGAGTGATTGTCAATGTCGGTCGCAAAAACCCAGCGATTCGGCGGCTATTTGACCTGAATCGAGGCCAAAATCCGGTCCACGGCCGGGCTGACTTCGGCGAAATAGAACTGGGCCGGGGCGGTAAAAACCATCAGGTCCAGAACGCCGCCATGGGCGCTCGCGATGACGCGGCCGCGCATCTCCAGGCCTTCGTCATTGGCCAGGGTGAGGTCGAAACAAAATCCCTGCGCGCTGCCAAACGGGCAGGGGCGAAGCGCGCCGGCGCGCACATTCTGCATCTTCTTTTTCGCCAGCGAGGCCACCACCAGATCCTGGATGTCGTTGGGCGTCATGCGCCCGCGATAAACCGGCATGTCGCCGATGCGCCGGCCGGGCACCCGAAACAGCGGCTCGCCTTCCTTGATGCCGGTATAGAAGGCCAGTTCGTCCAGCCCGGTGCCGTGCCGCGTCCAGTAGCGCATGCCGGCGAGATGGATCTGGGCGAAACCCGGCTCAGCCCTCACGGTCACACCGTTGCCGACCGAGGCATCATCGCCGGCATCCATGGACTGCATCGCGCAGCCCATCAGGCCCAGGCAGAGAACAAGCGCGGCGCGCTTCATAGCTGCGCCAGGTAGTAATCGATCATCGCCTTGTCGTCGGCATCGGGCGCCATCACGCGATATTGGGCGAAAGCCGCGCGCGCGCCCGGCTTGTCGCCATTTTGCATGGCCAGCAGGCCCAGGCCGCGCCAGGCCAGCGGCGGGGCATCGGGCGCGGCCAGCGCCGCGCGGAACCAGGTCGCCGCCAGGGCGGCATCGCCGGTGAGCCCACGCTTGCGATAGGCCTCGCCCAGGCCATAGCGGCACAGCCCGCGCCCCGACACGGCCAGCCGCGTGAACAGCGCCACCGTATCACCGTCGCGGCGCAATTCCTCGCCCACCCAGCGTTCCAGCCAGGGTGCAGTGGCGGCGCGGTGGCTGTCGGCGCCCATGATCCAGGCGCGGGCCGGCACCTGCTGCGCCAGAGACTGCAATGCCACCAGGCGCTCCTCGCCGGAGGGATGGACTTTCAGGAAATCGGCGTCGGCGGCGCGCCACGGGGCGATGGCGGCGGATGGGTCGTAGCCCGCGGCCGCGGCCATTTCCAAACCGGTCTTGTCGGCATCGCGCTCCTGGGCGCCGGTATGGGAATATTTGGCGTCCAGCGCCGCCATGCTGGCGGGGGTGCCGACAAAACCAAAGCCCACGCCTGATGCCGCCACGCCCAGCAGCGCCACCACGCCGCTGGTGTCCAGCCTGCGGTGATACTGGTCCAGGAAATCCTTGTTGCGGTCATGCGCCAGTTCATGGGCCAGAAGCTGCGCCAGTTGCGCCTCATTTTCGGCGCGCAACAATGCGCCGGTCCACACCACCAGCGCGCCGGTGGGCAGGGCCAGGACATTCAGCCCCGGTCCCTCCATGACATAGAGGCGCAAGGCATCGCAGGAGGATGGCCTGGCCGACCGCGCTGTTCAGCTTGACCACCTGGCTCATCCGCGCATCCGTGCGCGTATCGGCCTGGATCACCGTCACTCCGCGCGTGCCCAACGTGGCGGCGATGTTTTTGGCGGTCAGATCAATGGCGGTTTTGGTCCAGTCGGAACGGGGCGCCTCGGCCCCACCGGCGGTGAGTTCGCTGAGTTCGATGTCGGGCGTGGCCAGCACGATGGTCTTGGCCGTGCCGCTCCAGGCGATGGGGGCGCTGTCAGCCAGGCGCGGGCTGGCCGCCTCACAGGCGTAAAGCGGCGCGCACACAAACAACAGCGCGACGATTCTGATGCAGCCTTGGGCGCGATCCATTCCAGCCTCACGCGAGGTTTCAAGATAGCACGATTCGCCAAACCCTTTAGGCGAGATGCCTCAGGCCAGTCCTTCTTCCGACAGCGCCTTCTGTACGCCACCGCGCTTATCCATGCGCGCCTTGAACTGGACGAGGCGCGGGCTGGCGGACAGGTCGATCTTCATTTTTTCGGCCCAGCGCAGGATCACATAGAGATAGGCGTCGGGCGCGGAAAAGCCGTCGCCCATCAGGTAATCGCCGGTGAGCTTGTCCTCTACCAGCTTGAGGCGCGCCGTGATCTTTTCCTTCGCCTTGGCCTTGGCGTCCTCATCGCCGCCGCCGAACAGGGGCGCGAAGTTCTTGTGCAGTTCGCCGCTGATGAAGCCGATCCATTCCAGGGCGCGGTAGCGCGCCATGCCGTCCTTGGGCATCAGCCCGGCCTTGTCACCGACATAGGGCAGCAAGGCGGCATTCTCGGTCAGGAGGGCGCCGTCTTCCAGGCGCAGCGCCGGGACATAGCCCTTGGGATTGATGGCGGTGAAGTCTTCGCCCGTTTCGGTCGTGTGGGTTTTGAGATCCACCTTCTCCAACTCCAAAGCGAGGCCGCCTTCCGCCGCCACGATATGGGAGGCCAGCGAACAGGCGCCGGGCGAATAATAGAGCTTCATGGGGAAAGCCTTTCGGGTTTGCGGGGAGATAACCTAGGAGGCGGCGCCTTGTTCCGCTTCCGCCATTTTCTGCACGCTGACATAGTCGGTTTTGCCGGTGGCCAGCATGGGGATGCTCTGCGCCAGCACCAACTCGCGCGGCACACTGAGTTCGGCCACGCCATGGTTCTGGGCCCAGCCGATCATGTCCGTCCGCCGCGCGTCGGGGGCGGTGGTGACCAGCACGATCTTCTCGCCCTTGCGCCCGTCGGGCAGCGCGACGGCGGCGTGGGAATAGTCCGGCCACAAAGCGGCGGCGATATTCTCCACCACCGCCAGCGATACTGCCTCGCCGCCGATCTTGGCGAAACGCTTGAGGCGGCCGCGGATGGCGATGAAGCCGTCGTCATCGATCGCCGCGATGTCGCCGGTATTGTGCCAGCCGTCCGGCGGCGGCACGATCACACCCGGCGCATCCGGCTTGATATAGCCCTGCATGATGTTGGGGCCGCGCAGGTGAAGCTGGCCGGCGCCATGAATTCCTTCCACCGGCTCCAGCTTCGCTTCCATGCCCGCCATTATCCGCCCGACCTTGCCGGGATGATTGTCCTCCAGGGTGTTGAGCGCCGCCACCGGCGAGGTCTCAGTGACGCCATAGCCTTCGACCAGGGTGACGGTGGATTTCTTGCGCAAGGTAATGCGGGTCTCGTCGCGCAGCCGCTCGGCGCCGCACACCGCCACGCGCAGGCTGTCCATGTCGCCGGCATCGCAGCTTCGCGCATACTGGTTGATGAAGGTGTCGGTGGACAGAAGGATGGTGGCGCTGTGGGCGCGGATGCGGCGCACAATGTCCTTGGGCGCCAGCGGCGTGGGATGGCAGACAACCTTGATGCCGGCGATCAGGGGCAGGATGGTGCCGCCCACCAGCCCGAAGCAGTGAAACACGGGCAGGGGGTTGAACATGATGTCTTCGCGGCTGTGGGCGAAGCGGTCACGCACCTGCGCCACATTGGCCAGGATATTCTCATGGCTCAGCGCCACGCCCTTGGGCTGGCCCTCGGTGCCGGAGGTAAACAGGATCACCGCCGTGTCATCGGGGCGGGAGCGCGCCGTCACCAGGCGCGGCACAAATTTTCCCGCCACCGCCGCCAGCTTGTCGGCCAGCGAGAGCTTGTCGCGAACATCTTCCAGATAAACGACCTCAAAATCACTCAGCGCCTCGATCACGTCGCCAAGACCCGCCTTGTCCACCAGGCGGCGGGCGGTGACCACGCGGCGGACGCAGGCTGTGGTGAGGGCGCTTTTCAGCGCCGCCGTGCCGCTGGTGAAGTTGAGCATGGTGGGAACGCGGCCATACGCCGACAGGGAATAGAAGGCGATGGCGCCCGCCGCACCCGTCGGCAACATCACGCCGACGCATTCGCCGGCGCGGGTGCCGCGTGTCAGGGCCGAGCCCAGCGCGAAGGCGGCGCGGATGATCGCATCATAGGAAAGAGCGCGGTCATCGCCATCCACCATGGCGATACTGTCGCCGCCATGCTCCGCGCGCGCGTCCAGCAGTGCCTGGAACACCGAACGCCGGGCGGCGGCTGGGTCGAACCTGGTCAGAGTGCCGGCAAGCGGCATGGACGCATCCTGCGATAGCTCGGATGCTTCTTTACATTACGTGGCGTGAAAATGCCCGATCCAGCTTTGGAAATTGCGAACCAGTCTTTCGCGCCCCTTGGGCGTGGCATTCTGGAACAGGCCGGCGATCTGCTCACGCAGGGGCCGGGAGTCGGCCCAGAGCTTTTCGGCCTGGGGCTCGATGGCACCGCGCAGGGGCTTGATCAGGTCGCGTTCCAGGCGCTTGGGGCCCACGATGGCCACGGCCAGGGCGGCAAGGCCGGCGGCGCCGATCACCACCAGGGCGGTGCGGGCTGTCTTGGTGCCGGCGGCGCGCAGCAGGCTGGCGGAGAATGACGATTTGGCGACAGGATGGTGGACGACCGCGCGGCGGCGGGGACGAGCATGCGAGGCAGTGGCCATAAGACGCTCCCATTGGGATGAACAGGTGCAACGCAACAAACGCCGCCCGGTTCATTATTTTCCGTATCTGCAAATACCTTCTTGAGCAAAACCCGCCAAGAGCGCCCCTTTTGTGCCGCAACGCGCGGCACGAGTTTCAAAGCGCCGCAATGGCGCCGCAATAGGGCGCGCAGGGTGGATCTCAACCAACCCAGGTGATTTATGCGTTTCATCCTCGCCGCCGCCGTCGCGCTGTCGTTTGCCGCGGCGCCCGCCTATGCCGCGGATCCCGTGGCTGACACGGCTGCCGCGGCGGTGGCCGAAACGCCTGCTGCGGTGACCGCCGAGACGCCGGTGGTGGCGGCCAAGCCCGGCCAGACCATTCCCAAGGAAGAGAAGCCCGAAGGCGCCACGGCGCTTTGCAAGGACGGCACCTATACCAAGACCCGCAACCAGGTCGGCGTCTGCTCCAGCCATAAGGGGTTGGCCTACTGGCTTAAGCGCTAACACCCGGTTCGCAACAACGGCAAATCAGGCTATGCTGCGTTGATGCAGCGGACGGTTCACATCCCGTGCCTTGGCGGCGCGCTTGTTTTGAGCGCGGCGGATTTGGAAATCCGGTAGGAACGATGGACGCCGCCCGCAACATCATTCTGGGATTGGTGTTCATCAGCCTGGGCTTTGCCGCCTATGCCGCCAACGCCCAGCTCCATCCCTTGTGGCGGCTGGGCAGTGTCGTGGCGGTCGGCAGTGTCGCCTCGGTGGGTGCGCTGGTGTTCCTGTGGTCGGCGTTCCGGCGGGGCTGAACCCTTTAACGGTAGGGACGATCCGTGGTGCGGATTGGGTCCTGGGGCTCCTGCGGGCGGCCCAGCACTTCGCAAGTGAAACTCATGGTGTTGCTGGCCACGTCCGTGCGCAGCTTGCGCGCATAGCGTTGATAGCGGTCGCAATGGTCCCTGGCCGCGTCCATGGCATTGTCCTCGCCATAGGCGGTGGCGACCAGGTGAACCGTGCCGCCATTCTCATCGCCGCCGCTCACCGGCATGATGTAGGAGCAGGCCGTCAAACCCAATAGAGGGGGCGCCAGAAGCGCCAGCCATAGATATTTCATCGCCCGAGCGCCCTTAGACCGCCGCGAGACTCAAGCCCCGCTTCGCCTTTATACCCTGATCACTAGCGCCGGAGGCACAATCTGGGTGTATATTCCCAATCCGCAGGGCTGCCCGCGCCGCTGTGCTTGGTGATTTTAACCCGTACGGCGTCTATATCTCGGCCATGACCACCGTCATCGACAAGCTCAGGCATCCCGAAAAGGCCCACCGCCCGGACACTGACATCCAGCGCAAGCCGGACTGGATCCGGGTCAAGGCGCCGGTGTCCAGAGAATACCAGGTCACCCGCGATATCGTGCGCGCCAACAAGCTGCACACGGTGTGCGAGGAGGCGGCCTGCCCGAACATCGGGGAGTGCTGGACCAAGCGCCACGCCACCATGATGATCATGGGCGACACCTGCACCCGCGCCTGCGCCTTCTGTAACGTCAAGACCGGCTTGCCCGGCGCGTTGGATGCGGAGGAGCCGGCCAATGTCGCCCGCGCGGTCAAGACGCTGGGCCTGGCGCATGTGGTGATCACCTCGGTGGATCGCGATGATTTGGCGGACGGCGGAGCACTGCATTTCGCGGACGTGATCCGCGCCATTCATGACATGAGCCCCGGCACCTCGGTGGAAGTGCTGACCCCGGACTTTCTGCGCAAGGACGGCGCCATCGAAACCGTGATGGCGGCGCGGCCCGATGTGTTCAACCACAATCTGGAAACCGTGCCGCGGCTTTATCTCAACATCCGGCCGGGCGCGCGCTATTTCGCCTCGCTGCGGCTGTTGCAGCGCGCCAAGGAATTGATGCCCGAGGGCTTCACCAAATCCGGGCTGATGGTTGGCCTTGGTGAAACACGGGAAGAAATCATGCAGGTGATGGACGACCTGCGCGCAGCGGGCGTGGACTTCCTCACCATCGGCCAATATTTGCAGCCCACCCGCAAGCATGCCCGGCTGGACCGCTTCTGGACGCCGGAGGAATTTTCCGGCCTGGAAAGCATCGCCCGCGCCAAGGGCTTCCTGATGGTGTCGGCGTCGCCGCTGACCCGCTCCTCCTATCACGCCGACAGCGACTTTGCGGAGCTGAAGGCGGCGCGCGCTGCCAAGGCGTGATCTCCCACCGCGAGACCCGCAGCGTCCCCTATCCGGCCGAGCTGATGTATGCGGTGGTTTCGGACGTGGAGAAGTATCCGGAATTCCTGCCCTGGGTGGTGGCGCTGCGCATCCTGTCGCGCCACCCCGGCGGCATGATGGCGGAAATGGCGGTGGGTTATGGCGGCTTGCGCGAGCGCTATACCAGCGACATCAAGCTGGACCCTGCTATCCGCCGCATCGACGTCGCCCAGATCAGCGGACCGTTCAAGACCCTGGAAAATCACTGGCAGTTCACGCCTATGGCGGGCGGGCAGGGCTGCGAAGTTACCTTCTCCATCCTGTTCGAGTTCAAGAGCCGCCTGCTGCACAGCGTGGCCGGGGCCAAGTTCGAGAAAGTGATGCTGAAAATGGCCGACGCCTTTGAGGCGCGGGCGAAGGCGATTCAAGACAGCGCTTGATTGCCGTGCATCAGAGAAGCTGCGCCATCATTTCCAGCGCGGCTTCGACGCTGGCCAGCCGTATTTCGCTGCGGCCGATGTCGCCGAAACGGCACTCACGATGCAGCGTGGCTTCGCCCGCCCGCGCCGCCGCGATATGCACCAGGCCGACCGGCTTTTCCTCCGTGCCGCCGCCGGGACCGGCGATGCCGGTGACCGCGATGGACAGTTGCGCGGTTGAGGCGCGGATGGCGCCTTCGGCCATGGCGCGGGCCACCGCTTCCGACACCGCGCCGTGCTGGCGCAGCAGGCCCGCGGGCACGCCCAGCATGTCTTCCTTGGCCTGGTTGGAATAGGTGACAAAGCCGCGATCGAGCACATCGGAGGAGCCGGCGATCTCGGTCAGCAGGCTCGCGATCAATCCGCCGGTGCAGCTTTCCGCCGTGGCGAGTTTCAGCCCTTGCGCGCGCGCCGCCGCCAGCAGCGTCTCGGCACGGGCACGGAGGTCAGCGGAAAACATCAGATGTGGAAAAAATAGCGCGCCGCGACCACGCCGGCGCCGGCCATGCCGCCGGCGATCATGTCGTCGACCATCACGCCGAGGCCGCCCTTGAGATTCTGGTCGGCCCAACCCACCGGCCAGGGCTTCCAGATGTCGAACAGGCGGAACAGCACAAAGGCCAGGCCAAAGGCGGGCAGGGAGATTTGCTGCGGCGCAGGCACCAGCCCGCCGAAGCTGAGAAGGCAGAAGGAACAGGCGAACCATTGCCCCGCCAGCTCGTCAATCACGCATTCGGAAGGATCGTCGCGGCCGGTGGCGCGCACATGGTCGGCGCAGGCGAGAATCCCGATCACCAGCACGATGATGCTGGAGGCCAGCAGCCCCATGCCGCCGCCGGCATAAAGCGCGATCAGAATGGCCAGCGGGATCGCCACCGCGCTCATCACGGTGCCGGGCGCGATGTTGAAATAGCCGATGCCGAACACTGACGCGACAACGGTAGCGGCGCGGGGGATCTTCACAGCTTCACGGTCGCGATGGCCTGGGCGGCAATGCCTTCGCGGCGGCCGGTAAAGCCCAGCCCTTCCGTGGTGGTGGCCTTCACGCTCACCCGCGCCTCTTCGATCTTCAGGATTTCGGCGATCTTGGCTTTCATGGCGTCGCGGTGCGGGCCGACCTTGGGGCGTTCGCAGATGATGGTGACGTCGACATGGGAAATCACCCCGCCCCTGGCCGCGACCAGATTGGCGGCATGATCTAGAAACTTCCACGACGGCGCGTCTTTCCAGCGTGCATCGGTGGGAGGGAAATGCTGGCCGATATCGCCTTCGCCGATACAGCCCAGCAGGGCATCGGTAATGGCATGCAGCCCCACATCGGCGTCGCTATGGCCTTCCAGCCCGTGACTGTGCGGCACCTTCAGGCCGCAGAGCCAGATGTGATCGCCTTCCTTGAACTTGTGCACATCGTAACCCGATGCCGTGCGCACGTCGGCGCCGATCAGGGATTCGGCCAGGGCGAAATCCTGCTTGCGCGTCACCTTGATGTTCTTCTCTTCGCCTTCGACCATCTGCACTTTCATTCCCGCCAGTTCCGCCAGCGCCACGTCATCGGTAACTTCCGTGCCTGCATGCATCCGATGCGCCGCGGCGATCTTGGCATAGACAAAGCCCTGGGGCGTCTGGGCGCGATAAAGATTTTCGCGGGCGACCAGGCTCCAGCGGCCATCATTGCCGGCGCGGCGCAAGGTGTCGGACGCCGCGATCATGGGCAAGGCGCCGTCGGCGCCGCCCTCAAGCGCCGCCACCACATCGCCAATCACCTTGCGCGAGATCAGCGGCCGCGCCGCGTCATGGATCAGTACGAAGTCCGGCGCGTCCTTGGCCAGCGCCTCCAGCCCCAGCCGCACGGATTCCTGGCGGGTGGCGCCGCCAGTCACGGGCGGGGGAAGGGAAAGCCCGGCCAGCGCCTGGGCGGCAAGTTCTGTCTGGCCAGCGCCGATCACCACCAGCACGGGCCATTTTGAATCGGAAAAGAGGGCGGCAAACGCCTCGACCGTCCGGCGCAGCATCGGCTTGCCCGCCAGCCGTTCATATTGTTTCGGCAGCTCCGTCCCGGCGCGCTCGCCTTTGCCGGCGGCGACAACCAGAACCGCAATACGCGGCATGAGAGTTCCTTCCTAAGCTGGTGGACTGCCTAACATTTAAGAACGTTGAGCGCGATATATGTTGCTTTGCGGCATAGTGCCTATATTATCAGCGCCTGACAGTTGTGCACAAACAATAGGCAATTGGATTTGGTTGGCGTTCTTCAAAAGCTGCGTACCGCTGGCACCGCCGAAGGCGGCACGGGCACCATCGCCAACGCGCTGCCGATGCCGGTGATGCTGCTGGGCAGCAAACAGGAAGTGATCTACGCCAACCCCGCCGCCGAGCAGTTCTTCGATACCGGCCTGACCATCCTGCGCAAGCAGAGCCTGGCCGACCTGATCGCCGCCCACTCGCCCTTGTTCCAGCTTGTCGCCCAGGCCGCCGAGCGCAACGCCTCTGCCGCCGAACGCAACATCGATCTTTCCACCCCCAAGCAGGGCGAGCGCGTCGCCGATGTGACGGTGACGCCGGTGCCCGAACCGGAAGGCGCCATGTTGCTGACCTTCCAGGAACGCAGCCTGGCGCAGCGCATGGACCGCCAGTTGATGGCGCGGGGCGCGGTGCGCTCCATGCACGGCATGGCGGCGGTGCTGGCGCACGAGATCAAGAACCCGCTGGCGGGCATCCGCGGCGCGGCGCAATTGCTGGAAGAAGGCATGGCGCCGGAAGATCGCGAGATGACCCAGCTCATCATCGCCGAAAGCGACCGCATCCGGAACCTGATCGACCGGATGGAAAGCTTCGGCGACACCCGCACCTTTGTCCGCCATCCCGTCAATATCCACGAAGTGCTGGACCGGGTGCGCAAGGTGGCCGAATCCAGCTTTGCGCGCGGCATCACCATCGTGGAAACCTTCGATCCCTCGCTGCCGGCGGTGTCGGGCGATCATGACCAGTTGATCCAGGTGTTCCTGAACCTGGTGCGCAACGCCGCCGACGCGCTTCCCGAGACAGGCGGGGAGATCACCCTGACCACCGGCTATCGCCCGGGCGTGAAATTCGGCGCCGGCCTGGCGGGCGATCGGGTGTCGCTGCCGCTGGAAGTGACGGTGCGCGACAATGGTTCGGGCGTGCCGTCGGATTTGCTGCCTTACATCTTCGATCCTTTTGTCACCACCAAGGTGCGCGGCACGGGCCTGGGGCTCGCGCTTGTGGCCAAGATCGTGGGCGATCATGGCGGCGTCATCGAGTGCGACTCCGTTTCGGGCCGCACCCTGTTCCGCGTGCTGTTGCCGCAATCGCGTGCCGGGGAGAGCTGAACATGGCGGCAACCATTCTGGTCTGCGACGACGACAGCGCCATCCGTACCGTGCTGAATCAGGCGCTGGGCCGCGCCGGATATGATGTGCGTACCACCGGCACCGCGGCCGGGCTGTGGCGCCTGATCTCGGCGGGCGAGGGCAACCTGGTTATCACCGATGTGGTGCTGCCCGATGAATCCGGCTTCGACCTGATCCCGCGCATCAAGCGCATGCGCCCCGAACTGCCCATACTGGTGATGAGCGCGCAGAACACGCTGCTGACCGCCATCACCGCGGCCGAGCGCGGCGCCTTTGAATATCTGCCCAAGCCCTTCGACCTGAAGGAGCTGACCAGCGTGGTCAGCCGCGCCCTGGCGACGCCGGCTGGCAAGCGCGACAAGGGTCTGGAAGCCGCCGAGGAAAGGCTGCCGCTGATCGGCCGCTCGCCGGCGATGCAGGAAATCTACCGCGTCATCGCGCGCCTGACCCAGACCGACCTGACCGTGATGATCATGGGCGAAAGCGGCACCGGCAAGGAACTGGTGGCGCGGGCGCTGCACGATTACGGCAAGCGCCGCCACGGCGCCTTCGTCGCCGTCAACATGGCGGCGATACCGAAAGAGCTGGTGGAAAGCGAATTGTTCGGCCATGAGCGCGGCGCCTTCACCGGCGCGACCAATCGCGGCGTGGGGCGCTTTGAGCAGGCCGAGGGCGGCACGCTGTTTCTGGACGAGATCGGCGACATGCCGCTGGAAGCCCAGACCCGCTTGCTGCGCGTGTTGCAGCAGGGCGAATACACCACCGTGGGCGGTCGCACCCCGATCAAGACCGATGTGCGCATCATCGCCGCCACCAACCGCGACTTGCGCCAGTTGATCAGCCAAGGACTGTTTCGCGAAGACTTGTATTATCGCCTCAACGTCGTGCCGCTGCGCCTGCCGCCGCTGCGCGAGCGGGTGGAAGATATTCCCGATCTTGTCCGCCACTTCCTGCGCAAGGCCGAGGATGAGGGCCTGCCGCACAAGACCCTGGATAACGAAGCGCTGGACATGCTGCGGCGGCATCGGTGGCCGGGCAATGTGCGCGAACTGGAGAATTTGATCCGCCGCCTGGCAGTGCTGCAGTCGGGTGACGCCATTTCGGCGGCGTCGGTCAGCGCTGAACTGAAAGAGCCGGCCAAGACTTTCGCGGCGGATTCGGGCGAGGGGCCGCAGTCCCTGTCGGCCGCGGTGGAGCAATATCTCACCCAGTATTTCCTGGCCCAGGGCGACAAGCTGCCGCCGCCCGGCGTCTATGACCGCATTGTGCAGGAAGTGGAGCTGCCGCTGATTTCGATCTGCCTGGCGGCGACCCGCGGCAACCAGATCCGGGCGGCGCAGCTCCTGGGCCTGAACCGGAATACCTTGCGGAAGAAGATCAAAGACCTGGGGTTGGAGGTCATCCGAGGCTTGCGCACGGAGTGAGCAAGCCGAAATGACTTCCAACGGCGCAGGGCCGCGCGCCAGCGACTTGAGCGGCCGAGCCCGGACATGCCCACCCCACGCCCCAACTATTTTTTCCCGATAATCCAATAATCCCACGGATTTACTGGTTTTCGTCCAGTAACCGTGTAGCCAATTTGTGACGCAGCATTCTTGCAACACATCGTGCCTTGGCTACACTCCCGCCCGACAGACCGGCTTCGGGGTGGGGGACCGGTCACGGTGGAGCGTCAGCGAAAGCTGGAGCGACCATTCAAAACGGAAGACATGGTTAGCGAGACAACGTTCCCAGAGCGGCGCGCATCCCTGCGCGCGGTATCCCGACCTTCGCAGTTGGCCTTCGCGGTCGCGCTGCTGGCCGTGGCGTTGGGCTGCTTCACCTATGCGCTGCTGACCGACCTGCTGCCCTATCACCCCAGCCGCTTCGGCCAGATCGCCCTGGTGCTGGTCAACCTGACCCTGGTGCTGACCCTGGCGGCGCTGATCGGCTGGCGCATCGCCCGGCTGGTGGCGACCCGCCGCTCGGGCCGCGCCGGCGCCAAGCTGCATGTGCGGCTGGTGACCTGGTTCTCGGCCATCGCGGTGGTGCCGGTGATCCTGGTGGCGGTGTTCGCCGCCGTGACCTTGAACCTGGGCCTGGACCAGATGTTCTCCGGCCGGGTGAAGGAAGCCCTGGGCAGCGCGGTGAACGTCGCGCAGGTTTATGTGAAAGAGCATGAAGCCAGCATCCTGGGCGACATCCGCTATATCGCCGACGCCCTCCAGCGCGATCCGCAACTGTTCGACGAGGAACATCACGTCCGCGCCGGCCAGATGTTCGCCAAGCTGGGCACCATCACCCAGAACCGCGGGCTTCAGGCCTCCTATATCCTGGACAGCAAGGGCAATGTGCTGGGCTCCACCAAGCAGAAATCGCTGAAGGACCCGCCGGTCCCGTCACCGACCGACTTCGCCCAGGCGCGCGAAGGCGTGGTGCTGGACACGCCCGAAAACGGCACCGTCACCGCCCTGGTCCAGCTCCAGGCGCTGAATGACGCGTATCTCGAAACCGTGCGCATCGTGGACCCCAAGGTGTTCGCCTATTACCTGCGCACCCGCGCCGCGGTCACCGAGTATAACCGCCTGAATGACTCGCGGCTGGAGACGCAGCTTCAGTTCGCCGCCCTCTACGCCATGGTGGCGCTGGTGGTGCTGCTGGCCGCCATCTGGTCGGGCCTGTGGGCCGCCAACCGGCTGGTGCGCCCGATCTCAGACTTGATCGAAGCGGCGGGGCGGGTGTCGGAAGGCGATCTCGCCGCCCAGGTGCGCATCGAGCGCGACGATGACGAGCTGGGCATGTTGGGCGCCGCCTTCAACCGCATGACCCAGCAGCTTTCCGCCCAGCGCGGCGATTTGATTGCCGCCGGCCGGCTGAACGAAATCCGCCGCCGCTTTACCGAGACGGTGCTGTCGGGTGTCAGCGCCGGGGTGGTCGGCCTGGACGGGGAGGGGCGCATCACCATCATCAACCGCGCCGCCGCGCGCCTGCTCAACGCCGCGCCGGAGGACATGGAGACCAACCATTATTCCGATGCCGTACCCGAACTGGCGCCCCTGATCCTGCGCGCCATGTCCGAACCGGCGGGACGGGCGGGCGGCGAAGTCACCATCAAGCGGGCGGGCACCCCCCGCACACTCAGCGTCCAGGTCACTTCCGAGCGCGGCAGCGCCGACGGCTTTGTCGTCACTTTCGATGACATTACCGATCTCGTCGGCGCGCAGCGCACCGCCGCCTGGGCCGATGTCGCCCGCCGCATCGCCCATGAGATCAAGAACCCGCTGACCCCCATCCAGCTTTCCGCCGAACGGCTGCAACGCAAATATGCCAACGAGATCGTCACCGATCCCGAAGTCTTCAAGCAATGCACCGACACCATCGTGCGCCAGGTGGGCGATATCGGCCGCATGGTGGACGAATTCAGCTCCTTCGCGCGCATGCCCACGCCGGTGATGCGGCGCGAGAATGCCCAGGAACTGCTGCAGCAGGCGCTGTTCCTGCAGCGGGTCGCCAATCCCGCCATCACCTTCAGCACCGCCGCTCCCAAGGAGCCGGTGCATTTCGAAGGCGACGGCCGGCTGATTTCCCAGGCCCTGACCAATGTGCTGAAGAATGCCGGCGAGGGCATCGCTGCGCGCATCGCCAAGGGCGATGACGAACCGGGCAAGATCACCATCAACCTGGAGCCCATTCATAATGGAAGTGGGGGCTCGAAGTTCGCCTATCGCATCACCGACAACGGCATCGGCCTGCCGCCGGAGCACAAACACCGGCTGACCGAGCCCTATGTCACCACCCGCGCCAAGGGCACCGGGCTGGGCTTGGCGATCGTGCGCAAGATCATGGAAGACCATGGCGGGGACATCACCCTCGCCGATGTGGAAGGCGGGGAAGGCGCGGAGGTCACGCTGACCTTCCCGTTCGCACAAAAGACTTTGAAAGGAACTGAAGATGAGCAAAAACGGATCGCTGATCGCGTCTGAGATCCTGATCGTGGATGATGAGGAAGACATCCGCGACCTGATCGCCGGGATCCTGCATGACGAGGGCTACACCACCCGCGTCGCGGGCGATTCCGATTCCGCGATGACCGCCATCCGCGCCCGCCGGCCCCAGCTTGTGGTGCTGGACATCTGGCTGCAGGGCTCCAAGCTGGACGGGATTGAAATCCTGGAAACCATCAAGCGCGAGCAGCCCGAACTGCCGGTGGTGATGATTTCCGGCCATGGCACCATCGAAACCGCCGTCGGCTCGATCAAGAAGGGCGCCTATGATTTTGTGGAAAAGCCGTTCAAGGCCGACCGGCTGCTGCATGTGGTGGAACGGGCGCTGGAATCGGCGCGGCTGAAGCGCGAAGTGCAGGAACTCAAGCTCAAGGCCGGCGACGAGGGCGAGCTGGTGGGCAATTCCCCAACCATCGCCCAGTTGCGCGTCTTGATCGACAAGATCGCCCCCACCAACAGCCGTATCCTGATCGCGGGCCCCGCGGGCTCCGGAAAAGAAGTGGCGGCGCGGCTGATCCATGCCCGCTCGCGCCGCGCCGGCAACGCCTTTGTCGCCATCAACTGCGCCACGATGGAGCCGGACCGGCTGGAAGCCGAACTGTTCGGCGTGGAAAGCAGCGAAGGTCCGCGCAAGACCGGCCTGTTCGAGCTGGCGCATAACGGCACGCTTTATCTGGACGAGGTGGCGGACATGCCGCTGGAAACCCAAGGCAAGATCCTGCGGGTGCTGATCGACCAGACCTTTACGCGCGTCGGCGGCCAGGCCCGTGTCCAGGTGGATGCGCGCGTGATCTGCTCCACCACCCGCGATTTGCGCGCCGAGACGGAGGCGGGGCGCTTCCGCGAGGACCTTTATCACCGCCTGAACGTGGTGCCGGTGCGCATCCCGTCCCTGGCCGAGCGCTGCGACGATATTCCGGTGCTTGTGGGCCATTTCATGAAGCGACTGTCGGCGGCGGGCGGTTTGCCGATGCGCACCATCGGCGACGACGCCATGGCGGTGCTGCAGACCCATGGTTGGCCGGGCAATGTCCGCCAGTTGCGCAACATCGTGGAACGACTGCTGATCCTGGCCAGCGACGATGTCACCGAGGCGGTCACCGCCGACCTGCTGCCTACCGACCTGGGGTCGGGCATTGGCGGCGCCAAGTCGGGCGACCTGGTGATCTCGTTGCCCTTGCGCGAGGCGCGCGAAATCTTCGAGCGCGATTACCTGATGGCCCAGATCAACCGCTTCGGCGGCAACATCAGCCGCACCGCCGCTTTCATCGGCATGGAGCGCTCGGCGCTGCATCGCAAGCTGAAGTCGCTGGGTGTCGGTTCGGCGCAGAGCTTCCCGAATTGATATGAAAAAATGGTCCGCAAGCCGCGCCCCGGCCGGGCGCGTGGCCTATGTCAATGGCCGCTACCTGCCGTTCGCGCAGGCCGGCGTGCATGTGGAAGACCGCGCCCTGCAACTGGGCGACGGAATCTATGAAGTCGCCGCGGTCACCAATGGCGCGCCCACCGACGAGGACGGCCATCTGGACCGTATGGAGCGCTCCCTGGGCGAGCTGGGCATGCCCATGCCCATGAGCCGGGCGGCATTGAAGATCGTGATGCGCGAGATGATCGCCCGCAACCGTATCGCCGAAGGTTATCTCTATATCCAGACCACGCGCGGCGCGGTGCGGCGCGACCATGTCCCGCCGGAAAATCCGCCGCGTCCCACCCTGATCATGACCATGCGCCCCACCGACATGGCGAGCTTGGGCCAGCGCATGGACAAGGGCATCGGTGTTTCCAGCCAGCCGGACATCCGCTGGGGGCGCTGCGATATCAAGACGGTGCAGCTTCTGCCCAATCTTCTGGCCAAGCAGGCGGCGCGCAAGGCCGGTGCGTTCGAAGCCTGGTTGGTGGACAAGGAAGGCTTTGTCACCGAAGGCGCCTCCACCACGGCCTGGATCGTGGCTGCGGACGGCACCGTCATCACCCGCGATCTTTCCAACGCCATCCTGCCCGGCGTCACGAGGCTGATCATGCTGCAAGCCATCGCCGACGCGCAGATCAAGGTGGCCGAACGCAAGTTCACCGTGGCCGAAGCCAAGAAGGCGCGCGAAGCTTTCCTGTCTTCGGCGACGGGGGCTGCCATACCGGTCGTAACAATTGATGGCCAACGCATCGGCGACGGTACGCCGGGCCCGGTGACTCGCCGTATTCGCGAGCTCTACGCCGCCAAATCGGGCAATAAAAAGGCCTGATTGCCTAGCTTTTTTCGTTTTCGCAAATGCAGCATTGCGCTAGACTGAGCCCCAAGGTGCCGTGTGAACCCCCGCACGGCTGAAACAATGGGCGAACCCATGAGCGATAAACAACAGAACCTTCAAGACACGTTCTTAAACGCGGTCCGCAAAAGCAAAGCCGCCGTCACCATCTTCCTGAACAATGGCGTCAAGCTGCAGGGCAATATCACCTGGTTTGACAATTTCTGCGTGCTTCTGCGCCGCGATGGTCAGAGCCAGTTGGTCTACAAGCACGCCATCTCGACGGTGATGCCGATGGGCCCGATCCAGCTCCAGGACGAACCGGCCGAAGCCTGAATTGGGAAGCCGCGCATTCGTCATCCATGTTGAGCCGAAGAACCGCAGCCGCAAGGACGAGGCGCTGCGGGATGCCAAGGCGCGGCTGGAGGAAGCCGTCGGCCTGACCGCCGCCATTCACCTGAAGGTGGTGGAGGCCCAGGTCGCGCCGCTGGCCCGGCCCACGCCCGCCACACTGCTGGGCACCGGCAAGGTGGAGGAGATCGCCATCCTGGCGCGGGACCAGGAGCCCGACGTCATCATCGTCAACGCCCATCTAACCCCGGTGCAGCAACGCAACCTGGAAAAGGCGTGGAACAGCAAGGTGCTGGATCGCACTGCCGTCATCCTGGAAATCTTTGGCGAGCGCGCCCAGACCAAGGAAGGCCGGCTGCAGGTCGAGCTGGCGCATCTGAACTATCAGCGCTCGCGGCTGGTGCGAAGCTGGACCCATCTGGAGCGCCAGCGCGGCGGCTTCGGCTTTCTGGGCGGTCCCGGCGAAAGCCAGATCGAAAGCGATCGCCGCCTGATCGCCGAACGCATCGTGCGGATCAAGGCAGACCTGGAGAAGGTCAAGCAGACCCGCAGCCTTGGCCGCCAGGCGCGCAAGAAGGTGCCGTTCCCTGTGGTGGCGCTGGTCGGCTACACCAATGCCGGCAAGTCCACCTTGTTCAACCGGCTGACCGCATCCGAAGTCCTGGCCAAGGACCTGTTGTTCGCCACCCTGGATCCCACCATGCGGGGGGTGAAGCTGCCGCGCGGCACCCGGATCATCCTGTCGGACACGGTGGGCTTTATCGCCGATCTGCCGACCGAGCTGGTGGCCGCGTTCCGCGCCACCCTGGAAGAGGTGCTGGCGGCCGAGCTCATTGTCCATGTTCGCGACACGGCCCATGCCGAAAGCTCTGCCCAGAAAGCCGATGTGCTGGCGGTGCTGGACGAGTTGGGCGCCGACCGGCCCATGCTGGAGGTGCTGAACAAGATCGACCTCTTGGAGACCGGTCCGCGCAAGGGCTTGTTGAGCCGTAACGGGCGGGGGGAGGAAATCGCGGTTTCGGCCCTGACCGGCGAGGGGATTTCCGACCTTCTGGCGGAATTCGAAGCCGCCGTGACACGTGACAACATCACCCTGACCCTGAAGCTGGATGCCGCCGATGGCGGGGCATTGGCCTTTGCCTATCGCCACGCCCAGGTGCTGGAACGCCGCGACCGGGCCGGGAAAATCAGCCTGTCCTTGCGTATCCATCCCGACGATCTGGGGCGGTTTCAAAACCGATTTCCCAAGCTGGGGCAGGGTGTTGGGAAATAACTTTCACCTAATTTGTCATGGCCCGCAAATGCGGGCCATCCAGGTGACGCAAGTACCGGCTATCCATTTTTAGTGGCGCTTCGCGCACTGGATGGCCCGGTCAAACCGGGCCATGACAGTAAGCGGAAGATCAGGAGGCGGAACTTCCGCCTGCGGACTTTTCCCGCACCTTCGCGTCCTGCCACAGGGCCTCCATTTCCGCGAGACCGGCATCGCCAAGTTTGACGCCGCGGGCCGCCAGGCTGTCCTCGATATGGCGGAAGCGGCGGGTGAACTTGGCGTTGGCGCCGCGCAGGGCCGCTTCCGGGTCCACCTTGAGGTGGCGGGCGAGGTTGGCGACCACAAACAGCAGGTCGCCGATTTCCTCCTCGCGTTCCGCCTGGGTGGTGGCCTCGGCGACCTCCCGGGCTTCCTCGGCGATCTTGTCCACCACCTTGGCGGCGTCGTTCCAGTCAAAGCCAACGCTGGAGGCCCGGCGCTGCAGCTTTTCGGCGCGCATCAGGGCGGGAAGGGCGCTCGCCACATCGTCCAGCAGGCTGGTATGGCCGGCCGCGCTGCGCTCGCTTTCCTTGAGCTTTTCCCAGAAATCCTTCTGGGCGGCGGCGTCCGCCCGGGCTTGTTCATCGCCGAAGACGTGCGGATGGCGGCGGATCATCTTGGCGGTGACGGCCTCGACCACGGCGCCGAAATCGAACAGGCCGGCTTCCTCGGCCATGCGGGCATGGAACACGACCTGGAACAGCAGGTCGCCCAGCTCGCCGGGCAGGGATTTGAGGTCCTTGTCGGCGATGACGCTGGCCACCTCATAGGCTTCCTCGATGGTGTAAGGCGCGATGGTCTCGAAGGTCTGGACCCGGTCCCAGGGACAGCCTTCGCGCAGGCGTTTCATCACTTCCAGCAGCACGGCGATGTCGCGGCTAGGCTTTGGTTCAAGGTTGGTCATGGCTGGATAGGAACGAGGTGGGCCCGGCCTGGCAAGGCCGGGACGCGCTTATCCCCTTACTTCCTGATTTGTGCGTCCAGATCCGCGACCACGCCGTTAGCATCGTCCACCGCCTGGCGGATTTTGTCCTGGATCGCCTTGATGGAGGCGTTGGCGCGCTCGCTGACCTGTTTGAGATCGGCATTGGCCTTGTCCTGGACGGTCTTCACATCGCGATTGGCCGTGTCGATATAGGCATGCATGCAGGCATTGTAGGCGGCGGCATCCCGGTTGAACGCCCTGACTCTGGCATTGTAGGAGCCGTCGGCGCCGGAATTGATGGAGTTGCCGCGGCCGCCACCAACCCGGCCGTCCGGCTTTACCGCGGCGGTTTGCGGTTTGGTGCATTGGGGATCGGGATAGGCCGCATCCTGCGCCCAGGCGATCGGGGAAAGACCGGCAACAAGAGCTGCCAAGGCAAACTGCCGTTTCATGCGCGCATCCCGGGGTGGCGCAGGAGGTTAGCACTTGGAGCGAGCAGCAAGACAAACCACCGGGTGGCAGAAACCCGCCAGTTCAATTATCATCGTATAAGTAATATTATGGGAAATATTGGATGGGATAACAGGCAAACGCGGGTTGCTGCGCTGAGCAGGCGGCTTTAAACGAGACCCCAGAAGCGTAATGCGAACAAGGCAACCTGTCAGATGCGCCCCTTCATTTCAGCCGTTCTGGCTTCCAGCCTGGTTTTCATGAGCCCGGCATTTGCTGACACTGGGCTGGCGCCCGGCAAGCCGGCCGGCGTTCGTGCCGCCAACGGCGAAACCAGAGAAGCCTATCTTCTGGGCGCGCTCTCGGGCGGCGGCCTTCTAGTGGGGATCTATCTGATCTTCATCCATAACAAGAAGAACGGCACGGCCGCCGTCGTCAGCACGGGAACAGCCGGCTAGTTGCCCCTGCTCGCGATCAGCCTGGGGCCTTGGCCGGCGCCTTGGTCACCGTGAAGTCCTTCAGCCGCTCCTCGGCCGCCGCGAAGCTGGGCTCCAGCTCCACCGACTTCTTGTAGTCGTAATAGGCTTCCTTGTACTGGCCCAGCATCTGCTCAGCGACCGCCCGGTTGTAGTAACCCAGGTGCGGAAAGCCCATGCCAAGCTCCAGGCCCTTGTTGATCTGGGTCAGCGCCTCCTGGTACTTGCGCTCCTTGATCAGCATCACGCCCAGATTGACGTAAGGATCGCCCAGGTCGGGCTGGATCTTGATCGCCATGTTGAAATCGGCCGCGGCGCGCTCGATATGGCCGAGCTGGTCCAGCATCACCCCGCGATTGTCATAGGTAGCCGCCAGGTCCTTGCGGCTCAGGGCCTCGCGCTTGATCGCCAGGTCGCAGGCGCCGATGCCGTCAAAGGCCTTGCCGATCTTGGCATGGACGAAACAGTCATGGGCATAGCCCGATTGCTTGGTGACGATGATCTGTGCCCAAGAAGGCGTTGAGGCAGGAATGACCGCAGCCAGCGAGATGGCCAGCAACAGGATGGGAGCCTTCATCTTCAAGCCTCCGGGCCATGAAGTTGCCAGCCGATACTACACCGATTTGCCGGTTCCGGCGCGGTTGTATTGGGCGGGGCCTTGCGACATTGTTCCGTGAAGAAAATCAGGGATTTGGGGAGTGGATCTGATGAAATTGTTCCAGCTTTTGCCGATGGCGGGCGCCCTCGCCCTGGTGTGCGCGCCCCTGCCCGCATTGGCCCAGGCCACGTCGCCGCTGTTCACGGCCGGCGCCGATATTCCGGCGGTGATCGCCAAGGCCAAGGCCGAACAGAAGTCGCCCAATGTCAATTCCACCCAACCGGTGGCGACCTTCGGGCCTTACCGCGTGCTGCTGGAATACCGCACCGGCCTGACCCCGCCCACCGTGCATCACGGCGAGGCCGAGCTGGTTCATGTCCTGAAGGGCAACGCCACCTTCGCATCGGGCGGCAAGCTGATCGGCGGCGCGCCGAACCGCCCCGGTTCGACCACCGACGCCGGCACCGGCATCGAGGGCGCCACCTCCCGCAAGCTCGCCGCCGGCGACATCTTCCTGGTGCCACCGGACACGGCGCACCAGTTTCAGGACGTGAACGGCGAGTTCATCATCATCAGCGTGCACATGTTCATGCCGGCGAAGTAGCGGCTAATCCGGTAGTCCGAACACATAGAGCACATTCCCGGTGGACGGGCGGTGCACCTCGTTCAGCAGCATGGTCGGCTTCTGCTGCGGGCTGCCGCCGCCCAGGCCTGAGGCCACGGCGATATACTGCTTGCCGTCCAGGCTGAAGCTGACCGGATAGCCCTGCACCGTGTTGCCCAGCCGCGTCTTCCACACGACCTTGCCGGTACGCGCGTCCACGGCCTGCAGGTTGCGGTCGAAGTCCCCGATGAACGCGACGCCGCCGGCGGTGGACAGCACCGCCGACAGGAAGGACGAACGCTGCTGCCAGGACCAGACTTCCTTCATGTCGCTGGTGCGATAGGCCGCCAGCTTGCCCAGCTGCTGGTGGGTACCGGGCGTGAAGAAGAACTTTTGCGAGGCCGCGGTGCCGCCGCCGCCCAGCTTCTGTTCCACATCATGGCCCTGGATCATCACGCAGCTTTGGCTGAGCGGAATAATCAAGAGGTCGTCGGGCTGGTAATAGCTGGTCGCCTGCCAGTCATGGCCGCCTTGTGGGCCCGGACAGGAGGAGAACCACTGGTTGGTCTTCTGGTTGAGAATGTCCTGGCGATAAGTCACCGCGCCGGTCTTCTGGTCCACCTTGGAGAAGACGTTCTGGAAGATGGTTTCCTTGGCGGCGATGAACTTTCCGGTCTCGCGATCCAGCTTCCACAGGATGCCGGGCTTGCCGATGGTGTAGAGGTTCTTCTGGTTGCCGTTGTTGATCAGGACCCGCTCGAAGACTTCGTCGAGATCAAGCGATTCACCGGGCGCATGCTGGAAATACCATTTCAGCTTGCCGGTATCCGGATCGAGCGCCAGCGTGGAAGACGAATAGAGTGTCGAGGCATTGCCTGATTTGCGGCTGGCGCGGAACCAGGGCTTGGTCTGGGCCACGCCCCAATAGGTGGTGTTGAGGTCCGGATCGTAGGTGCCGGCGATCCAGGTGTCGGCGCCGCCGCGCAACAGGTTCGGCAGCCCGTTCCAGGTGTCGCCGCCGGCCTGGCCTTCCAGCGCCGTGGTGTGGAAGCGCCAGGCCGGCTTGCCGGTGTCGGCATCAAAGGCCGAGATGTAGCAGTTGTTCTGCGAATAGTTATCGCAGCCGGTCAGGCCCGTCAGGACCTTGCCCCGCATCACCATCACGCCGCCGGTGTTGGAATTGTTGGTGGTTCCAAGCGTCTGCTGCCAGACGATCTTGCCGCTGCGCGCGTCCAGGGCATAGATCTTGGCCGCGGTGGTCGCGACATAGACCTTGTCGTGATAGACCGCCAGGCTGCGGGTGCCGCCATAGGCGATGCGCGAAATTGGGCCAATGCGGTTTTCCCAGATCAGTTCGCCGGTGCGCGCATCCAGCGCCTGCACCGTGTTCGACGTATTGGACAGGAACATCACGCCGGCATGGACGATGGGCGTGACCTGGCTGGCGCCGCCCTCGTTCATGTTCCAGGCCCATTTCAGGACCAGGTTCTTCACATTGGCGGGCGTGATCTGCTTGAGCGGCGAATGGCTCCAGCCCTGATAGTTGCGGCGATACATCAGCCACTCGCCATCGGGCGGCGATTTCAGCAGCTCGTCGCTGACGTCGGTATAATTCTTCACCGTGCCGGTGACGGTCAGGCCTTGCGGCGGGGGTGCGGCTTCGGCGGCGGCACGCGCCGCCATCGCATCTTCCTTGCCCAGGGTGACGGGCGTGATCGCGGCCGGCAGAACTTTGCCATTGGCGATGGTGGAAATCCTGGCGTCGGTCGTCCTGGCAAGCGCGGTAGTGCCCGCCTTGCCGCCATTGGCCCAGAGCAGATAGGCGGTGACATCGGTGTACTGCTTCTCGCTCAGGCTGCCCGGCCGGCCGACCGGCATGGAGCTGGCGATGAAGGTGTAAAGGTCCTTGGTGGAGCGGTTGCCGAAGGACGAGATGAAGCCCGGCCCGCCCAGGGCGGGCGCGTCGCCGCCACCGGCCAGATTCACGCGATGGCAGCCGGCGCAGCTCGTGGCATAGACGGCATGACCGGCATCGGCCTGGGCTTGGGTGAATGGCCCCTGCCCTTGGGCGGCGGCAGTCACAGCATAAACGGCGCCCAGGATGGCGAGCGCGGCGCTGCCGGCGAAAAACTTTGCATGGCGCATGTCAGTTTCCCGTCTCTTCCAGCCAGCCCTGGATATGGCCGTCCGGCGCCTTCTCGCTGTCGATGCGGACATAAAGCGACTGGCGCTTCAGCGCCGCCAGCCCGGCCGCGTTCAGTTTCACCGTGCCGGAAAACTCGCCCTGCATGGCGTGGCTGACAGTCAGGCTGCCGATGGCGTCGCCTGGCACGGCCTTGGCCAGGCCCGTGCGCACCGAACCGGTGGTGGCATTCGAACTCAGATCCTTGAAGCTGCCCTTGATGGTCAGGGTGTTGCCGGTCAGCTCGGCGCTCATCACGCCGCTGCTGCCGATCACGATCGCCCGCGTGGTGGCGTCGAACGGCGCCGGATCCAGCTCGGCCTGATAGCGCGCCGCCAATGCGGGCGCACTGAAAGCAAGCAGCGGCAGCAGCAACAGCGCCGCCGCGGTTGCAAGGACAGTTCGTGACATAGGCTTCCCCCGAAATCCCTTGAACTTGCGCGTCCTCTTAGGCGTAAGGCGGCAGCTTCACGCCGAGCACATTGCGCAGGTAATTGATGTTGTGCGCGATGTAGTCGTCGGTCGCGACGCGGATGTCGCCGCCCAGGGCGTCGAAGCCGTCATCGCCCTTGCGCGGGCCGTCCACGTCCATCACCACCCAACCCTTGAAGTGCTTATCGCGCAGCACCTTGAAGATGCCGGGGAAGTCCACGCCGCCGCCGCCGAAATTATGATAGACGCTCGCCTCAGCGTGCATCTGGGGCGTGGGCGTTTCCTTGTTGCCGCGATATTTGGCGTAAGTGTCCTTCAGGTGGATTTCCGCCAGGCGCGGGAAGTAATCGCTGATGATCTGCACGGCATCGCCCCCGCCCAGGGTCAGGTGGCCGGTATCAGCCGTCAGCCAGACATATTTCGGATCGGTCAGGTCAAACACCCGGCGCATCTCTGCCTCGCGTTCGATCGGGCCCCAGATGTGCGGATGCGGCGCCAGGCGGACGCCATATTCCAGCGTGCGGCGGCCCAACTGGTTCAAGGTGTCGGCGAGCTGCTTGAGCTGGTCGTCGGACGGGCCGCCCTTGGGCCGCTGGCCCATGTTGATCTTCCAGTGATCGCAGCCGAACACCTGCAGGAAGTCGCGGGCAAAAGCGACATGATCCTCGATGGTCTTGGGGATCTGGTCCTTGTCGATGAAGTTCAGCGACTGGCTCTTTTGGCCGTTGGAGGCGTCGATGATGGTGACATTGTACTTCTCACTGATCGCCAGCAGTTCCTTGGGCTTGCTGCGATACTCCTCGACGCCGGCCGCATAGGGCTCGACGCCCTGCAACCCCAACTGCGAGATGTGCTTGATGGCCTGCTCGGTGGAATAGACCTTGGTCGCGCCCACACCAGCCTCGCCCCAGATGGAGCCGGTGGTGCCGAACAGCATGTCGGGATTCACCGGGTCCAGCGGCCTGTGCCGGATGGTCTTGCCGAACAATTCGGTGGTGTGCAGGCCGCCCGCCAGGGTGGCGGCGGCGGCGGCGCCCTGCATGAAGTGACGGCGCTGGAATTTCTTGACCATGGAGAGGCTTATCCTTCGAAGCGGCAAGGGACGTTTGGGCGCGCACCGCCCCAAGTCAAGGAAAAAGCCCTGCCTTTCCCGTGCGGCATTTCGCTGATGCCGCGGTTCCTGCTGCGGCGCAACAATTTCAAATTGTGGAGTTGTGATTTACAGCCTCGCCCAAAGGTGAAAACCTGCATGGTGCGCGGGATTCAGGGCGCGCGATTTTCAAAAGATGCGGGCGCCACAAGGTGCCCTCCGGGGGAGCAGAATCCATGTCTATTGTCCGCAAAAGCGCGCTTGGCTGCGCGCTGGCTATGGCCTTGGCCGCGCCGGGCTCGGCGCAGCAGGCCGCCCCGCCCAAATCGCTGCTGGCCTATACGCCCAAGCCGGTGCAGCGGCCCGGCTATGGCAGCAACAAGCCCATCACCCGCCTGTCGGAGGTTCTGGCCAAGCATAAGGGCCAGGCGAACTGGACCGAGCAGGTGATAAAGACCGGGCGGTTCGATACGCGCTGGGTGCAGATGGCGCCGGGCGAGAAAGTCTCCACCCGCTATTATGGCGACGACCGGGTGATGTGGGTGGTCTGGCAGGGCCAGATCCGCTTCACCATCGAAGGCCAGGAGCCCTTTGTGGCCAGCAAGGGCTTTTTGGTTCAGGTGCCGCAGCGGGTGCGCTACAGCATGGAAGCGATCGGCACTGAACCGGCGCTGCGCTACGAAGTGCTCCGCGCTGGCCAGCATCCCAATTTCCCCGCCGACAATGGCGAACCCAAGCCGTCGAATGCGCCTGACGGGACGGAGTATGTGAAAGTCTCCACCCCGACCCAGCCCGACAAGTATGAAGGCGTGAACAAGCCCTATGTGGACTTCTTCAAAGATGTTGTGGCCAAGGACCCGGTCAAGGGGCCCAACCCCTCTTTGGTGATGATGGACGAAGGCAACATGTCCAACATCATTCGCGGCAAGGGTTTCGCGACCCCGCCGTCCACCAACAAGGGTCACTTCCATGTCGGCCGCGATGAGTTCTGGTTCATCCTGGAAGGCCGGGTCGAATATCTGATCGAGGATATCGGGCTGGTTTCCGCCGATGCCGGCGACATCGCCTTTGTGCCGCCGGGCCGCTGGCACCGCGCTGCCTGGGCACTTGGCAAATCCGGCGAAGCCCAGACCGACACCCGCCTGTCCTTCAACGCCAATCCCTACACCTTCCACGCCTTCGGCCCCGACGCCGGCGGCGAGCAGTAACAGGACCCCGCGCCCATGCGAAACATCACCAAGATCGCGGCCGTAGCACTGGCCCTGCTGGCCCTCCCCGCCGTCGCGCAGGACAGCAAGGTCTACATGTCCTGGGCCCCCAAGAAGATCATGCCTTACACAGGCCCCAACAAGCCCATCACGCGCATCGCCGACGTGCTGGCCAAGCATAAGGGCCAGGCGAGCTGGAAAGAGGATGTGGTCAAGACCGACCGCTATCACGCCCAGTGGATTTCCATGGCGCCGGGCGAAAAGACCCGCACCATCTTCTATGCCGACGACCGCACGGTCTGGATCGTGTGGGGCGGCCAGGTCCGTTTCACCATCAAGGGCCAGGAGCCCTTTGTCGCCACCAAGGGCTTCCTGGTGCAGACGCCGTTGCGCATGCCCTACAGCCTGGAAGTGGTGGGCAATGAGCCGGCGCTGTTCTTCGAGGTCCGCCGCAACGACACCTTGCCCAGCTATGTCTTCGAGGACGGCGACAAGGTCCCCGCCACGGTCGGCGGCCAGCGCTATGAGAAGGTCAGCTATCCGCCGGGCCTGCGCGCCGGCGGCAACGTGCCTTATGACGAGGTCAACAAGCCCTATCTGGATTTCTTCAAGGACGTGATCGCCAAATATCCCAGCGGCAAGGGTGAATGGGCGCGGTATTTCGTCAATGACAAGGAAAACCAGCTCGCCATCATCCGCGGGCCGGGCGTGCCCACCCCGCCGCCCACCAACCGGGGTCATTTTCATGTCGGCACGGACGAATTCTGGTTCGTCCCGGAAGGCAAGATCGACTATCTGATCGAAGGCGTCGGCCTGATCACCGCCGATCCCGGCGATCTGGTCTATGTGACGCCGGGCCGTTTCCATCGCGCCAGCTTCGCGCCCGGCCAGGTGGATACGCGGCTTGCCTTCAACCGCAGCCCGACCATGGTCCACAACTATGCCGAGGATGCGAACGGCCGCCAGTAACGCCTAGAAGCGGAGCACCATGCCGTCATAGGCGGGCTCAACGCCGGCCGGCAGTTCGCGCTTCAGCGTTTCGTAATCCATGTCCACATGCATGTTGGTGAGGATGGCGCGTTTGGGCTTCACCTGCGCGATCCATTCCAGTGTGCGGCCCAGATGGGCATGGCTGGGATGGGGCGTGCGGCGCAGGGCATCCACGATCCAGCATTCCACGCCGTCCAGCGCCGCGAAACCTTCGTCGTCCAGTCCGTCCACATCGGGCGAATAGACAATGTTGCCGAAGCGGAAACCCAGGCTGCGGATGCGGCCATGTTGCTGGCCGAAAGCGCGCACCGGCAGCGGACCGCCGGGGCCGGTGATGTCGAACGGCGCGAGCGGCTCCGGCAACACATGCGCCTCCACGATGGGCGGATAATCGCGATTGGGCGGGGTGTGGAAGATGTAGCTGAACTTGCGGCGCAGGCTGTCGAGCGCAAAGTCGTCGGACCACATGTCCAGCTTCTTGCCCTTCTGCTGCAGCACTAGCACGCGCAGATCGTCCATGCCATGGGTCTGGTCGGCGTGATCATGGGTGATCAGCACCCCGTCCAGCCGGCCGATATTGGCCGCCAGCAACTGTTCGCGCAGGTCGGGCGAGGTATCCACCAGCGCGCGGGTTTCGCCGGTGGCGGATTTCTGGGTCACCAGGATGGAACAGCGGCTGCGGCGGTTCTTGGGGTTCGCGGGATCGCAGATGCCCCAGTTGGGTGCGCCCTCGCCTATCCGTGGCACACCGCCCGAAGAGCCGCAGCCCAGAATGCGGACCTCAAGCATCGGGCCGTTGGACCTTGGAAAACAGGCGGAAGAAATTTTCCGTGGTCACGCCGGCCAGTTCGGCGGCGCTGACACCTTTCAGTTCCGCCAGCATGGCGGCGGTGTGGACCACAAAGGCCGGCTCGTTGGTCTTGCCCCGGTGCGGCACCGGCGCCAAGTAGGGCGCATCGGTTTCCACCAGCAGCCGGTCCAGCGGCACCGTCTTGATCACCTCACGCAAGACGGCGGAATTCTTGAACGTGGCGATGCCGGACACCGAGATGTAAAGCCCCATCTCCAGCGCCGCATCGGCCAGCCTCTGGGTACCGGTGAAGCAATGGATCAGGCCGGTAAAGGCGCCCTTGGCCATTTCCTCGCGCAGGATGGCGATGGTGTCGTCATCGGCGTCGCGGGTATGGACGATCACCGGCAACCCGGTCTTGCGCCCTGCCGAGATATGGCTGCGGAAGTTGGATTGCTGCTGAAGGCGCGGCGAATGTTCGTAGAAATAATCCAACCCGGTTTCGCCGATGCCCACCACCTTGGGATGACCGGCCTCGGCGATCAACGCCGCCTCGTCGTCCAGCAGTTCTTTTTCCGCTTCATGGGGGTGCACGCCGACGCTGCACCAGACATGGGGAAACTTCTCCGCCACCGCCTTGACGCCGGGAAAGCGCGACAGCTCGGTGCCGATGGAGACGCAAACGCCGACACCGGCCGCGCGGGCGCGTTCCACCACCGCCTCCACATTGCCGGCATAGTCGGGGAAATCCAAATGGCAGTGCGAGTCTACTAGAAAATTGGAAGTGGGCATCACAGCGCCCCGCGCCGCGCCGCATGGCTCAGATCGCGCGCCGCACTCAGCACCGTCTGGCGCGGTTCCAGGTTCAGGCCGGTGGCCCGGCCAAAGCCATGTTCCAGCCGGCTCAGCGCCGCCACCCAGCGTTCCAGTCCCGGCGCACCGGCATGGGCCTTGGCGCGGATACGGTCAGCCAGCGCCGCGCTCAAAAATTCGCCGAACAGTTCCAGCCCGTCCTGGGTGCGGTAGAGCTTGTCGCCCAATGTCAGCAGCGCCAGCAGGTCGGGGCCCTGGGCATGATCGATCAGCTTGTCGGCTTCCGCCGCCAGCGCGCCGCCGTCGCCGGTCGCCAGGGTGAGCGCCGCGCCGATGCTGCCGCCGGCCAGCCGCGCCAGTGCGCCGCGCTCGGCGGCATTTTCGTCGGGCAGATGCTGCTTCAGTCCCTGGTCCATCATCGCTTCGTCCAACGGGCGCAGATCCAGCCGCTGGCAGCGCGAGCGGATGGTGGGCAGCAACCGCCCCGGCGTGTTGGACAGAAGTAGCAGCATGGCATGGCCCGGCGGCTCCTCCAGCATCTTGAGCAGCGCATTGGCGGCATTGTCGTTCATGTCGTCGGCGGTATCGACGATGGCGACGCGCCAGCCACCGGCGCCGCTGGTCATGCCGAAGAAATCCGCCAGCCGCCGCACTTCATCTACCACCAGCTCGGTCCGCAGCTTGCCGGTTTTAGGATTCACCGTCCGCTTCAACACCATCAATCCCGGATGCGCCTGGGACGCGACCTGGCGCGCCGCACTGTGTTCCGGCGGCACGCTCAAATCTTCCGGTCCTTCGGCGGTGGCGCCGAACGCCAGCAGGTAGCGCGCAATGCGATAGGCCAGGGTCGCCTTGCCCACGCCGGGCGGGCCGGTGATCAGCCAGGCGCTGGGCGGCCGCCCTGCCCGCAGCCCCCGGGCGGCGCGGGCCAGCGCCAAGTCTTGTCCCAGCAACGAATAGGTCTCGCGGGGATGGGCAAACCCCTCGATACGGTCGCTGTCATTGGGTTCGGCGGGACGCTTGGCCATGACCGCTTTATAGATCGAAACGGCGGCTGACGGCGGTGAAAATCGCCTCCGCCACCTGGTCCTCGGTCCCGGAGGCGTCAATCAGCCGGCAGCGGTCGGGGCTGCGCTTGGCGATGTCCAGGAAGGCCTGGCGCAGTTTTTCATGGAAATCGGCGCCGAACTTCTCGAAGCGGTTTTCCGATCCGGGCCGTGCATTCGCCCGTTTGAGCCCCAAGGTCACATCGAGGTCCAGGATCAAAGTGAGGTCCGGCTGGAAATCATCCAGCACCGCAGCGTCGATGCGCCGGATGGTTTCGCGGTCCACGCCGCGGCCCGCGCCCTGATAGGCGAAGGTGGAATCATTGAAGCGGTCGGAGATCACCCAGGTCCCGGCCAGCAAGGCGGGCCCTATGGTGCGCGCCACATGGTCGGCGCGCGCCGCATAGGCCAGCAAGGTCTCGGTGATGGCGTCCCAGCGGCCGGGCTCGCCTTCCACCATCAGCTTGCGGATCTGTTCGGCGCCGGGTGAGCCGCCCGGTTCACGGGTGGCCAGCACGGTGACACCCTTCTTCTCAAGCGCCGCCGCCAGCCTTTTGATCTGGGTGGACTTGCCGGTACCCTCGCCGCCTTCCAGGGTGATGAAGCGGCCGGCCATCAAGGATTTACTTCTTCTTCCACAAACGCTGGGCGGAATTCCACAGCTTTCCGGCGATGCCGACTTCGCTGACCGCCTGGGCGGCGTAGACCGGGACCTTCAGCTCGGGGAAATCCGGCGCTGTCACCACCAGCACGCCGACCCTTTGGCCGACATGCACCGGCGCCTTCAGGCCCGGATTGGGCCGCACCGCGATCTTCGCACCGGCAGGGGACTCCACCTGCATGGTGACGTTCAGCGCCTTGGCCGCCGTCACCGGCACCGTGGGCTGGGTGCCGCCTTCCAGCGCCACGTTGCCGGCCACCTGGTTGGTGGTCAGCAGCGGATAGGAACGGAATTCGCGGAAACCCCATTCCATGATGCGGCTGGCTTCCTCGGCGCGGCGAATATTGGGGAAGTAATCGTTCTTGTATTGGGGATAGCGCAGCCCGTTCACCACCAGGATCAGCCGCTGCTCGCCGCGCTTGGCCGAAACGGTGACGCCATAGCCGGACAGGTCGATATGCCCCGTCTTCAACCCGTCGGCGCCCGGGATCATTTCCAGCGCCAGGTTGCGGTTGCCTTGCGTAATGTTGGTCAGGCTGAAGCTCTTCTGGCTGAAGTAATGATAATATTGCGGATAGTCGCGGATCAGGTGACGCGACAGCTTGGCCAGGTCCAGCGCGCTCATCAACTGGCCAGGCGGGTCCGGCAGGCCATCGGGATTGACGAAATGCGATTTCGTCAGGCCCAGCCGCTTGGCGCGCGCATTCATCAGGTCGGCGAACCCTTCGACAGTGCCGCCCAGCGCCTCGGCAATCACGATGCAGGCGTCATTGCCGGACTGCACGATGATGCCCTGGATCAGGGTTTCCACCGACAGCCGGTCGCCGATCTTCACAAAGGATTTGGAGCCTTGCGTCCGCCAGGCGCGCTCCGACACCGGGAAGGTGTCGGTCAGCTTGACGCGGCCGTCCTTCAGCCGCTGGAACAAAAGCTCGATGGTCATCAGCTTGGACATGGACGCCGGGGACATCGGCGACATGCCGTCCTTGTGCCACAGCACCTGGCCGGTCTGGGCGTCCATTAGCAGCGCATGTTCTGCATTGGTTTGGATTTCGGCGGCGCGCAAGGGCGCGGCGGCGGCGAACAGCAACGGCAGAAGCACAAGAAAACGGCGAAGCATGAAAACTCCAGGCGGGTTACTGATCCACGACGATATGGGCATCATTGGCGCCGGCGCCGTTCAGGCGGGCCAGCGCGGCGTCAGCGTCCTTGACCGAGGCCAAGGGAGCGCTGCGCACTCTATATAGGGCCTGCCCGCCGCGTTGAAGGGTGGAAATCTGCAGGTCCCCGCCCACCTTGCCCAGCAGCGCCTTGGCATTCTCCATCTTGGAAAAAGCGCCAAGCTGCACATAAAGACGCGTCACCACCCGCACCGGAACCCGGGTCACCTTCCCGGTCGGCTGGTCCTCGGCGAACATCTGGGACGGGATCGGCTGGGCCGGTATCTGGCTGGGCGTGGGCACGGGCGGCGCCACAGTGGCGCCCGGCACGATGCCCAGCGCGGCGGTATCCACCTTGCCGGCGGGCGCGGCGGGCAAGGCCTTGGCGATGGCGGGCGGCGTGATGGGCGGCGGCGCGCCATTGATGTCGGCCCGGCCCAGATAGGTGACGCGCACCCGCGCCGTGCCGGTCGCCACCACGTCCAGCAGTTCGGCGGCGCGCTTGGAAAGATCGATGACGCGGCCGCGCGCATAGGGCCCGCGATCATTCACCCGCACCACCAGCGACTTGCCATTGGACAGGTTGGTGACCCGCACATTCACCGGCATGGGCAGGGTCTTGTGGGCGGCGGTAAGCTGGTCGCCCATGTAAATCTCGCCATTGGCGGTCTTCTTGCCGTAGAAGTTCGGCCCGTACCAGGAGGCGATGCCGGTCTCGTCATAGTCCGGCTGCTCGCGGGGGTAATACCAGACATTGTCGATTTGATAGGGCTGGCCCACCTTGTAGACCCCAGCATTGGGCGGAACCGTGACGGTATTCTCGGCCTCCTGCCTGGGCGGCGGGGACGGCGCGGTGGTACAGGCGGCGGCCAACAGGGCCGTGGCGGCGGCAAGGGAAAAGCGTGAGGAAGCCCGCATCGAATCGGCCCGGGATGACCGGCCAACGCTAACCGGTGAGGCCCTTGGGCTCAACCGCGGTTGCCGTAACCTTCCGCAAAAGCTAGTAAAACCGCCTTGCAAGGGTGGCCGAGTGGTTTAAGGCTCCGGTCTTGACCAAATCGGCGGCAGCCGATTTGGGGCGCCAGCCGAAGGCGAGCGATCCGAGCAAAGGGAGGACGGCAAACATGCCTTGAGCATGTTTGCCGCAAAACTGGCGGGTGTGCCGCTGGCGTATGGATGGGTGGCCGAGTGGTTTAAGGCAGCGGTCTTGAAAACCGCCGAACCTGCAAGGGTTCCGTGAGTTCGAATCTCACCCCATCCACCAACTGCCCTAATAGGGCCTGGGATTACGATAAATATCCATCTCTTTTGGAGGTAGCCGCGTGTCAGATATCGAGGCAAGAGCACTAGACCGCATAGCTGATGAAACTGATTCTGACGCGCTCCTAAATTACGCGCG
>CANJJD010000002.1 GCA_947474645.1 Alphaproteobacteria bacterium
CACCCTTGCCCTGAGAGATCAAAACTTCAATCTGGCGTAGCAAAATCACTATCTGCTCCGCGCTAAAACACTTCTTCGGCATAACTAAGGTCCTTTCCAAGTCAGTTTCTCTCAAACCGCTTGGTACAAAAAGACCCGGTCAGGTCAGCGCGTGTCCAGCCCGTCAATCAACACCCGGCCGGCATAAGGCGTTTCCAGCGCCGCCATGCAGCGCAGCAGCGTGGTCTTTCCCGCGCCGTTCGGCCCCACCAGCGCGGTGATGGCCTTGTCGGCGATGGTCAGGCTGACGCCGTGAAGCGCCCTGTGGCCGGGATACTCAAACACCAGGCCCTGGATCTCGATCATCACGATGGTTGTAACCTATTGTCATGAAAGGGACAATTTGCCCGCGAGGATCGCAAATCCCTTGTATTTGCGGCTGCTTCACGCCAGAAGGGAGCGCAATTCTTCGGAAGTTCCCATGCGTATCGCCATGATCGGCACCGGCTATGTCGGCCTGGTTTCGGGCGCCTGCCTGTCGGAGTTCGGCCATGACGTGGTCTGCATCGACAAGGATGCCGGCAAGGTCCAGACCTTGAAGGACGGCGGCATTCCCATCTTCGAGCCGGGGCTTGAGGATGTGGTGGCGGTCAATGCCAAGGCCGGACGCCTGTCCTTCAGCACCGACCTGAAGTCGGCCGTGGCCGGGGCGCAAGCCGTGTTCATCGCCGTGGGCACCCCCAGCCGCCGCGGCGACGGCCATGCCGACTTGTCTTACGTCTTCGCCGCCGCCGAGGAGATCGCCGAGGCGCTGACCGGCTATGCCGTGGTGGTGACCAAGTCCACCGTGCCGGTGGGTACCAGCCGCCAGGTGGAAGACATCATCCGCAAGAAGCGCCCCGACGCGCAGTTCGACATGGCGTCCAATCCGGAATTCCTGCGCGAAGGTTCGGCGCTGGAGGATTTCCGCCGTCCCGACCGGGTGGTGGTGGGCTGCGATACCGAGCGCGCCCGCGAAGTGATGCGCGAAGTCTATCGTCCCCTCTTCCTCAACGAGACGCCGATCCTGTTCACCAGCCGCGAGACCAGCGAGCTGATCAAGTACGCCGCCAACGCCTTCCTCGCCACCAAGATCACCTTCATCAACGAGATGGCGGACATCTGCGAGAAGGTCGGCGGCAATGTGCAGGATGTGGCGCGCGGCATCGGCCTGGATGGCCGCATCGGCAAGAAGTTTTTGAATGCGGGCCCCGGCTATGGCGGCTCGTGTTTCCCCAAGGACACGCTGGCGCTGGTGCAGACGGCGCAGGAACTGGGCGCCCCCACCCGCATCATCGAAGCGGTGGTCAAGGTCAATGACGAACGCAAGCTGGCCATGGCCAAGAAGGTCGAAGCGGCCTTTGGCGGCGTCAAGGGCAAGACCATCGCGGTGCTGGGACTGACCTTCAAGCCCAACACCGACGACATGCGCGATGCCCCGTCACTGGTGATAGTGCCTTACCTGCAGAAGGCCGGCGCCAACATCCGCGCCTTCGATCCGGAAGGCCACAAGGAAGCGCGCAAGCTGCTTAACATCGAACTGTGCAAGGACACTTATGACGCGCTGGACGGCGCCGACGGGGTGGTGATCCTGACCGAATGGAATGAATTCCGCGCCCTGGATTTCGCGCGGGTGAAGACGGCGCTGAAAACTCCGCTGATGGTGGACCTGCGCAACATCTACCGGCCCGCCCAGATGGCCGAGCAGGGCTTCCGCTATATCAGCGTTGGAAGAACCTAAGCGCGCAGCTTGGGCGGTGCCGCGACCAGGGTATAGACGCAAGCCGCCAGGCAGATCAGCAGCACAATCGCGCCGGCGCCGGCGGCAAATGCCACCCGGCCGGTCCCCAGTGCGATGGTTTTGGCGATATCGAGCATGATGACGGCGATCTAATCCCGTTTTGGCACAACCGCCAAACCGGAGCGCGCATTAAGCTTACCTGTTAAGCGGCGGCCAACAGGCGGGCGGCTTCCGGCCAGTCCCGCACCAGCCGTTCGGCGCCCGCATCGCGCAGGCGCTGGCCCAGCCCGTCGCAGGCATGCCCCCCGCCCAGGAAACCCCACACCGCCATGCCGGCGGCCCTCGCCCCGATCACGCCATTCACGCTGTCTTCCAGCACCAGGCAGTCGGCCGGTGCCACGCTCAAAGCGGCGGCGGCATGCAGGAACAGGTCGGGCGCCGGCTTGGCGTTGACCACATGGTCGGCACCGTAAACGTGCGGCGCGAAGTGGTCCCACAACCCGGTGCGCTTGAGCTTGCGTTCCAGCCCGCCCAGCGAGCCGGAACTGGCGATGGCCTTGGGCAGGGTCAGTCCCGCCACGGCATGCACCGCGCCAGGCACTTGGGTCAGCTCGGCCACCATCACGGCGCGCAGCCGCTCGGACTGGCGGATGGCTTCGGCAATGGGGCGGCCCAGGCGCCTCTGCGACTCTTCGTCGATGGCGGCGTGATAAGCGTCGGTGGAAAGGCCCATGAAGCGCAACACATAATCGTCGCGATCGAAAGTGAGCCCCTGCTCGGCCAGCATCTCAAGCTCGACCTTCAGCGCGATGACTTCGCTGTCCACCAGCACGCCGTCGCAATCGAAGATGATCGCCTTGAAGGTCAGAACTAAGCCGCCTTGCGGGTCTTGAGGAACTCGCCCATGCGCTCCAGGGCGCGCAGGATATTCTCCGCCGAATTGGCATAGGACAGGCGCAGATAGCCTTCGCCCAGGATGCCGAAGTCCGGGCCACCGATCAGCGCCACGCCGGTCTCGTCCAGCAGCGCATTGGCCAGCGGCTTGGCCTTCCAGCCGGTCTGCTTGACGTTGGGGAAAGCATAGAAAGCGCCCTTGGGAATGATGCAGCTGACGCCCGGCAGCTTATTGAGGCCTTCCACCACAAGCTTGCGGCGCTTGTCGAACTCGCCAAGCATGTGGGTCACCGCATCCTGCGGCCCGGTCAGGGCGGCGATACCGGCATACTGGGTCGGCGCGTTGACGCAGGAATGCAGGTTCACCGCCAGCTTGCGGGCATAGTCGTAGAGCTTGCCCGGCCAGATCGCATAGCCCAGCCGCCAGCCGGTCATGGCGTAGGTCTTGGACCAGCCATTGAGGATGATCAGCCGGTCGCGGATGGAGGGATAGTTGAGCAAGGTGACGTGCTTTTCGCCGTCATAAAGAAGCTGGTCATAGATCTCGTCCGACAGGATGGCGACGTTCGGCCACTTCTCCATGCCCTTCACGAATTTCTCGACTTCGGCCTTGGGGGTGACGCCGCCGGTGGGATTGGCGGGCGAGTTGATGATGATCAACCGCGTCTTGTCGGTGATCAGGCCCAGCGTCTCATCGGCGGAGAAAGCGAAACCGTTTTCCTCGCGGATCGGGATCGGCACCGGGGTGGCGCCGGTGTATTCGATCATCGAGCGATAGATGGGAAAGCCCGGATCGGGATACATGATCTCCACGCCCGGCTCGCCGAACATCAGGATGGACATGTACATGGTGGGCTTGCCGCCCGGCATGATCATCACTTCTTCCGGCGACACCGTCACGCCATAGCGCTTGGCCAGATCCGCCGACACCGCTTCGCGCAACGGCAGGATGCCGTTGGCGGGGGTGTAGCCGTGATGGCCGTCGCGCAGCGCCTTGGCGGCGGCCTCGACGATATGGTCGGGGGTACGAAAGTCCGGCTGGCCGATGCCCAGGTTGATGATGTCGCGGCCGGCAGCGGCCAGCGCGGTGGCGCGGGCCAGCACGGCAAAGGCGTTTTCCTCGCCGATACGGTCGAAATTCGCGACGGTTTTCATGGGTATCCTGACAGGAGCGGCTTTTGGAGGGTTGCCATATAAAGCCTCGCGCCCCGGGATGCCAGTCTGGCCTTTAGCCTCGACCGAGCAGCCGCCGGGCCAGGTTTTTGGCCTTTTCCTTGAGCAGTGGACCATAGGCGATCCCCCTGCCCCGGGCGACCCGCGCCATCTGCGCCTTGATATGCCCCTGGAAGTGCAGCGAACGGAATCGCACCCACTGGCCGGTCTTCAGGCTGCGGCACCAGGGCTGGCCGTTCCGGAAGACGATGTGCTTCCTGCCCAGCCGGGTTTCGTATTCGTCCTTCACCAGGTTCTCGGCGCCGTTGATATTGATGTCGAACACCGCCCCGCCGATGGGCGCGGCGAAGTTCATCACATCGCTGCGATCCTTGGCCCACAGATGCAGCAGCGCCATGTCGCAGATGCCGCCGGGGGCGCCGGTTTCAAGGTGCCAGGCCCATTTGTCGGTGATGGCGGGCAGCAGGTTTTCAAACGACGCCACCAGAAAGGCGCAGAAGTCATCCACCGCGGCGCGGGTCCAGTACGAGGTTTGCGGCCCATAGGAATAGCGGAAACCCGGCTGGGCCAGCGGCATATGCAGGCCGCAGAACACGCCCTTCAGATGCTCCGCCTGGAAGGCGTGCAGATCGTCGAACAGCAGCACATCGCTGTCGACATGGAAGAAGCTTTCGATCCCCTCATCCTGCATCAGCCGCAGCATCACAAAGAAACGCTGGAAGCAGCGCAGCTCGAAGATGTGCGAATGGGTGGACATGTGGCGGTAGGCCGCCTCGAAGCGCGGCCAGCCGTCCGACATGTGGTCGAACTCCAGATGGGCGACCGTGTTACCGGCCGCCCGCGCCCGCGCCAGGGCGGTCTTGAGATAATCCTGGTCGCCGGCGTGAATGATCACGACATTGGGCTGGGCCGTCACGGTACCGTCCGCGGTTGGGAAAGCGCCATGCGAGCCTAACCCAGATAGCCCTTGTCGCGCAGGTATTTCACGATCCCCTGGGCCTGGTCCTCGGGCGAGGATTCCACCGTCTTGAGAGTGATGTCGGCACGCTCCGGTGCTTCATAGGGACTGTCGATGCCGGTGAAGTTCTTGATCTTGCCGGCCTTGGCCTTTTCATAAAGCCCCTTGGGATCGCGGCGCATGCAGATCTCGATCGGCGTATCCACGAACACTTCCAGGAATTCGCCCTCGCCCACCAGCTCGCGCGCCATGCGGCGTTCGGAGCGGAAGGGCGAGATGAATGCGGTGAGCACGATCAGGCCGGCATCCACGAACAGCCTGGCGGCCTCACCCACGCGACGAATATTTTCCACCCGGTCGGCATCGGTGAAGCCCAGGTCGCGGTTCAAACCGTGGCGGACATTGTCGCCGTCCAGCAAATAGGTGTGCTTGCCTTCCGCGGCCAGCGCCTTTTCCACCAGGTTGGCGATGGTGGATTTGCCCGAACCCGACAGGCCGGTAAACCACAGCACCACCGGCCGCTGGCCCTTGAGCGCGGCGCGGGCGTCCTTGTTCACGTCCAGCGCCTGCCAATGCACATTGGTGGCGCGCATCAGCGAAAAGTCGATCATCCCGGCGCCCACCGTGGCGTTGGTGAAGCGGTCGATCAGAATGAAACCGCCGGTATCGCGATTGTCACGATAGGCATCAAATGCCAAAGGCTGGGCCAGCGAGAAATTGGCATAGCCGACTTCGTTCAGCGCCAGGGTTTTGGCGGCATGGCTGTCCAATGTGTTGACGTCGATCTTGTGCTTGAGCGCGGACACCTGGGCCGGGACCGTGGCGGTGCCGAGCTTGAGCAGATACTGGCGGCCGGGCAGCAATTCCTCGTCCGCCATCCACAAAAGATGCGCCGCGAACTGGTCGGACACGGTGGGGCGGGCGCCCGGATCGCTCAACACATCGCCGCGGGAGATATCCACTTCATCGGCCAAAGTCAGGGTGACAGCGTCGCCGGCCACCGCTTCCTCAAGGTCGCCGTCCATGGTGACGATGCGGGTGACCTTGGAGGTGCGGCCCGACTTGGCCACCGCAACGGCGGCGCCCGGCTTGATGCGGCCGCCGGCGATGGTGCCGGAGAAGCCGCGAAAATCCAGGTCGGGGCGGTTGACCCATTGCACCGGCAGGCGGAACGCCGTGTCGGCCAGCGCGGTGTCCACATCCACCACTTCCAGATGCGACAGCAATGCGGGGCCGGTGTACCAGGGCGTTACCTTGGATTTCTCGATCACGTTGACGCCGAAACGGGCGGAGATCGGGATCGCGACCTGGCTGGCGAAATTCAGCCGCGCCGAGAATTGGTGGAAGTCCGACACGATCGCATCGAACACCTCCTGGCTGTAATCCATCAGGTCGATCTTGTTTACCGCCAGCACGATATGACGAATGCCCAGCAAGGACGCGATATAGGCATGGCGGCGGGTCTGGGTCAGCACGCCCTTGCGCGCATCGATCAGGATGACGGCGAGATCGGAGTTGGAAGCGCCGGTCGCCATGTTGCGGGTATATTGTTCATGGCCGGGCGTGTCGGCGACGATGAACTTGCGCTTGTCGGTGGCGAAGAAGCGATAGGCGACGTCAATGGTGATGCCCTGCTCCCGCTCGGCTTCCAGCCCGTCCACCAGAAGGGCGAAATCGATATTGTCGCCGTCGGTGCCAAACTTCTTGGAGTCTTTCTCCAGGGAGGCCAGCGTATCTTCGAACAGCAGCTTGGTGTCGTACAGCAGGCGCCCGATCAGGGTGGACTTGCCGTCATCCACGCTGCCGCAGGTGAGAAAGCGCAGCAGGCTCTTCTTTTCCTGGGCGGCGAGAAATTTCTGAAGATCGGTCGGGGCGTTCACTAGAAGTACCCCTCCTTCTTCTTCTTTTCCATCGAGGCTTTTTCGTCGGTGTCGATCAGGCGGCCCTGGCGTTCACTGGTGCGGGCGGTGAACATCTCGGTGACGATGCCTTCCAGCGTGTCGGCGTCGCTTTCGATGGCGCCGGTGAGTGGATAGCAGCCCAGGGTGCGGAAGCGGACCAGCTTCTCTTCCACCTTTTCGCCGGGCAGCAGCTTCATGCGCTCGTCATCCTTCATGATCAGGGTGCCGGCGCGTTCCACCACCGGGCGCTTCTTGGCGAAATACAGCGGCACGATCGGGATGTCCTCGGCCATGATGTATTGCCAGATGTCCAGCTCGGTCCAGTTGGACAGCGGGAAGACGCGGATGCTTTCGCCCTTGTTGATGCGGGTGTTGTAAACGCGCCAAAGTTCGGGCCGCTGGTTCTTGGGATCCCAGCCGTGATGACGGTCGCGGAAGGAGAAGATGCGCTCCTTGGCGCGGGACTTCTCTTCGTCGCGGCGCGCCCCGCCGAATGCGGCGTCGAAGCCGTATTTGTCCAGCGCCTGCTTCAGCGCCTCGGTCTTCATGACTTGCGTGTGCAGGGACGAGCCGGAATCGAACGGGTTGATGCCACGCGTCACCCCGTCCTGGTTGATGTATTCGATGAAATCCAGGCCCAGCCTTTTGACGGTCTCGTCGCGAAACTTGATCATCTCCTGGAATTTCCAGGTGGTGTTGACGTGCATCAGGGGAAACGGCGGCTTGGAAGGATAGAAGGCCTTCATCGCCAAGTGCAGCATGACGGCGGAATCCTTGCCCACCGAATAGAGCATCACCGGGTTGGCGAACTCGGCCGCCACCTCGCGCATGATGTGGATGCTCTCGGCCTCCAGGCGCCGCAGATGCGATATAACAGTCTTTGAGGTGGACAATTCTGTGTATCCCAAATCTGGACTGTGAAATAAGCGCATTGCCCTACCAATGCAAGGCCGATCTGGTGTCTAAGAAAGGCGAAGAATCCCTCGAAGGCGGGCCGGGGACGCCAGTCTAATGCTCTTCAATTCCAGCATTTTCATCCTGGCCTTCCTGCCGGTAACCCTGGCGCTGTTTTTCGCGGTCGGGCGGGTCAGCCCCAATGCGGCGGCCACCCTGCTGGGGCTGGCCTCGCTGGTCTTCTACGGGGCCTGGAGCGTCCAGTATGTCCCGCTGCTGCTGGCATCCATCGGCGTCAACTTCGCGCTGTCACAGGTCCTGGGCGACACCGCCCGCCGGCCCGGCACGCGGCGCGCGGTCTTCATCCTGGCGATCTGCGCCAACCTCGCCCTGCTCGGCTATTTCAAATATGCCAACTTCTTCCTGAACAGTTGGGCCGATGCGACGGGTTCGAACCTTGCGCTGTGGAGCATCGTGCTGCCGCTGGGCATTTCCTTCTACACCTTCACCCAGATCGCCTTTCTCGCCGACACCTGGAAGAACCAGGTGCGGGAACGGAATTTCGCGCACTATCTGCTCTTCGTCACGTATTTCCCGCACCTGATCGCCGGCCCCATCCTGCATCACGCCGAGATGATGCCGCAGTTCCGCAACAAGGCGATCTACCGGCCCAATTGGGAAAACATCGCCATCGGCGTCAGCGTCTTCATCATGGGCCTCGCCAAGAAGACGCTGATAGCGGACGGCATCGCGCCGGTGGGGCGCGCGGTATTTACCTCCGCCGATTACGGCCAGCAGATTGAATTCTTCCGCGCCTGGGGCGGGGCGCTGGCCTATGCCATGCAGATCTATTTCGATTTCTCCGGCTATTGCGACATGGCGATCGGCATTTCCATCCTGTTCGGCGTGCGCCTGCCGCTGAACTTCAACTCGCCCTACAAGGCCACCAGCATCGTGGATTTCTGGCGGCGCTGGCACATGACCCTGTCGCGCTTCCTGCGCGATTATCTCTATGTCCCGCTGGGCGGCAGCCGCCGCTCGCGGCCGCGCCGCTATGTCAACCTGATGATCACCATGCTGCTGGGCGGGTTGTGGCATGGCGCGGCCTGGACCTATGTCGCCTGGGGCGGGCTGCACGGCTTTTATCTGGTGGTCAATCACGCCTGGGAATATCTGCGCAAGAAGATCGCGCCCAACGCCCGCCCCGCCGGGCGCTTCGTCCGCGCCTTGTCGGTCCTGCTCACATTTGCCGCGGTGACGGTGGCCTGGGTGTTGTTCCGCGCCAACAGCTTCGCTTCCGCCATGCGCATCATCTCCGGCATGGCGGGCCTGAACGGCATCGACCTGCCCGCCAAGGCGGCATCGTTGAAGACGCTGGCGGCGAACATCGGCATGGCGCCGGTTTCGCAGACGCCCTACATCTCCAACACTGCCATCCTGGGACTGCTGTTGCTACTGACGATGTGCTGGCTGGCGCCCAATGCCTATCAGATCATGGGCGCGAAGAATCCCGCCCTGAACGCGGTCGAGCCCGGCGCGCGATGGACCTGGCGTCCCTCCCTGGGCTGGGCGGTGGGTTTGGGCGTGCTGGGCGCGGTGGCCTTTACCGGGATCCTGACGGGACCGCCCTCCGAATTTCTTTACTTCCAGTTCTGACATGGAAAACCGGCGCTTCCTTCTTGTCCTGCTTGCCTCGGCGCTGGCCACCCTGGCGCCGATCGTGCTGCTGCCACTGGTGCCGGGCATCAAAACCGACCCTTCCGCGCCCTGGATTGACGCGCTCTACAAGCAGAAAATCGCCGCCTTGCGTGCCCTCAAAGGCGAACGGCTCTATGTCGTGTCCGGCTCCAGCAGCCTGTTCAGCCTGGACACCAAGCTACTCAGCCAAGCCGCCGGCAAGCCGGTGATCAACCTGGCCACCCATGCGGGCCTGGAGCTTCCCTATCTCCTGGACCGGGCGGCGCGGGAGATGCGGCCCGGCGACACCATCATCTTCACACCGGAATATCCGCTGATGGTACTGCCGGTCGAGCCCAACCAGTTGATCATCGACTACGTCACCTTCTTCGACCGCGGCTATATCGCGTCCCGCCCCCTGGCCGAGCAGGCGCATTTCTATCTCGGCTATGGCTTTGTGGATTCCATCGTGGAAACCCTGAAGGCGATCCGCACCGGCAAACAGGTCGGACGCGACGATCTCACCATCGATGCGCTGGGCAATGCGCGCGGCAACACCGTCGCCCTGTCGGTGAAGGACAAGACCGAGTTTGGCCCACGCGGTGACCCTTCACCCGTCTCGCCGGATGAAGTGGCGGTATTGCGGAAATTCGCCCAGACCGCGCGCGCCAGGCACGTCACCATCCTCGCCTTCCCGCCGGCGCAGATCCGCCTGCCCGGCTATGAAACACCAGGCCAGCAGGCGCTGCGCCGGAATATCCGCGCGACATTCCGGGACCTTGGAATGACGGTGCGCGGCGGCGACGAAGACGGCTGGGTGGAACCGAGCGGCATTTACGACAGCGGCTCGCATGCCAACGATGCCGGCCGCGCCATCTACACCGCCCGCATCACCGCCCTGCTGTGCCAGGAAATACGCTGCGCCAACCCACCGCGATAGGCTCTACTTCAGGACTTTCACGCCGGTGGCCGGCGGCACCGCCTGCTCTTCCACGGCAAAGCGCACCCGGCCCACCGAGCGTCCGTCGCCGGTCATGATATTGACCTGCCATTGCCCGGCCCGCGGCGCGGTCTTGAAGGTGTAGAAGCGGTAGCCGTCTTCGCGCCCGCCATCGATGTTCACGCCGACGCGCTGCTGGCTCTGCCAACCCTTTCCGGGGGGCAGCCATTGCCAGTCATGCACGATGCGGGTGGACAGGCCATGGGGCGCGAACACCGCGTTATAGACATACAGCTTCGCGCCCTTTTGGATATGCAGGATGGGCCGGGTGCCGAACAGCGCCTGCCACTCCGCCGGTTCTTCTTCCTGCTGCGCCTGGAAGTCGGCGCCCGCCCGCTTGACCTCGTGATAGACCCCGGCATCGGTCAGGACCAATGGCAGGGGCGGCAGCACCCGGAGGAAATAGGCGGCGTTCAGCGCGATGGTGATCAGCGCCATGCCGGCATAAATCTGCATGCGCGCGCCGCGATAGCGTTCATGTCCCAGCCGCGCCAGGGCGCGCATGTAGCAATAGAACACGCCCAGCGCGATGGCGCCGCTGGCCAGGAAAGGAAGCTGTCCGATATGTCCGCTGACCACCGGGACCAGCAGGATGGCGTAGGAATAGAGCGCAAAGAAGAACAGCAGGCCCGAGAACACCAGCCGGGCATGGTAGCGGCGCATATATTCATTGCCGATAAAGATCGCCGCCAAGGCCAGCAGGAACGGCCAGGACGAGGTGATCGAGGCGCTGCGGATATAGAAGACGCAGAAGCCCGACAACAGGCAGCCCAGCGCGAACTGGGTAACAAAGATCAGGATGGCGCGGGTCTTGTCCGAAGGCTTCCTGCCGTCGGGACGCGATTCCAGTCCATGCAGCGCGGCGATGGCGATGCCCGCCACCAGCAGATAGACGATGAACACCGCCTGGGTCGCGGCATGGTCGATGCGCCCAAACGCCCAGCTATCGAAGGCAAAACCACCGGCCAGCGACAAGGCCGAAATCTTGCGTTCGTGCCGCCGGACCCAGCCGAAGGCGGGCTCGAAGGCCGTGGTGTCCAAGGTCCGCATGCGGGGTCTTATGCTGCCCGTGCCCCGCCATAACAAGACCGGATTGCGGCAAAAGCGGGGTTTCTTGCTATGATGGCGCCCAAGAAATGCTTCAGGGAGTTACGAGATGCGGCTGGTGCAGTTAAAGGGATCCGATGGCGTGCGCATGGTGGCCGCTTTGGACGACAAGGGCGGCGGCCGCGTGATCCAGGGCGTGACCAGCAGCTATGAGCTTGCCGGTCGCGCCATCGCCGAAAAGCTGTCGCTGGAGGCCATGGCCGCCAAGCTGGGCTTGGGGGACAGCGTCGATGTCCGCGCCGCGCTGGCCGAAGGTCGCGTGCTGGCGCCGCTGGACCATCCCGATCCCGCGCATCTGGTGGTGACCGGCACCGGGCTGACCCATCTGGGCTCGGCCGAAGGGCGCGACGCCATGCACAAAAAGCTGTCGGGCGGCGAGCCCGTGCTCACCGACTCCATGAAGATGTTCAAGCACGGTCTGGAAGGCGGCAAGCCCAAGGTGGGCGAGGAAGGCTTCCAGCCGGAATGGTTCTACAAGGGCGACGGCGCCAGCATTGTGTCGCCGGAAAAGGCCTTTGCCTCCCCCGCCTTTGCCCAGGATGGCGGCGAGGAACCTGAGATTGTCGGCCTCTACCTGATAGGCCCCGACGGCACCCCGCACCGGCTGGGCTTCGCGCTGGGCAACGAGTTCTCAGACCATGTCACCGAGAAATTCAATTACCTGTGGCTGGCCCATTCCAAGTTGCGGCAATGCGCCTTCGGGCCGGAGCTGCGCACCGGGCCCCTGCCCGCCGCCGTGACCGGAACCAGCCGCGTCCGCCGCGGCAATGAGATCATCTTCGACAAGCCGTTCCTGTCGGGCGAGGACAATATGAGCCACACCATCGCCAACCTGGAAGCGCATCATTTCAAATATCCCGGTTTTCGGCGGCCTGGCGATGTGCATGCGCACTTCTTCGGCACCGCCACCTTGTCCTTCAGCGCCGGCGTGAAGACCCAGGAAGGCGATGTGTTCGAGATCGAGGCCGATGCGTTTGTGTTCCCGCTGCGCAATGCGCTGGGCACCGCGCCCATCGTGCCGTTCCTGGTCGCCGCGCTCTAAGTATTGATGCGCTTTTCCCAGGCGAAGGCGGAAGCGATGATTCCGTCCAGGTCTTCATGGGCCGGCTTCCAACCCAGCTGCGCCTTGATGCGGCTGGGGTCGGAAATCAAGGTGGGTGGGTCGCCGGGCCGGCGGGGGCTTTCCTTCACCGGCAGTTTGCTGCCCGTCACCCGCTCGACACCGGTGATGACCTCGCGCACCGACGCGCCCTTGCCATAGCCGACATTATAGGCGGTTGAGGTTGCACCCTTCTTCAGCGCATCCAGCGCCAGCAGATGCGCGGCCGCCAGATCGCTGACATGAATATAGTCGCGCACGCCGGTACCGTCGGGGGTGGGATAATCGGTGCCGAAGATATCCAGGTGCGGCACCCGGCCCAGCGCGACTTGCGCGGCGCGCTTGATCAGGTGGGTGGCCTTGGGCGTGGACTGGCCGGTGCGCCCCTTCGGATCGGCGCCCGCGACATTGAAATAGCGCAGCACCATGTGGCGCAGCTTGGTGGCCTTGGAGACATCCTCCAGCATCCATTCGGTCATCAGCTTGGAGCGGGCATAAGGACTGATGGGCGCCTTGGGTGACGCTTCGGCCAGCGGCTGGGCCGCATCCTCGGCATAGACCGTGGCGGTGGATGAGAAGATCATCTGCGGAACGTTTGCGGCGACACAGGCCGCGATCAGCGCCCGTGATTTGACGACATTGTTGTCGTAATAGGCCAAGGGATCGGCGACCGATTCCGGCACCACGATGGAGCCGGCGAAATGGATCACCGAGTCCACGCCATGCTCGGCGATCACCCGGCGCAGCAGCGCCGTGTCAGCGACATCGCCCTGGACGAAGGCGGCGCCCGCGCCCACCTGCGCCTTCACGCCGGTGGACAGGTCATCCAGCACCACGACGGTATCGCCGCGATCCAGCAGGGCATGGACGGTGTGGCTGCCGATATAACCGGCGCCGCCGGTAACGAGGATAGTCATGGAATCGCCTTCGCAACGCCGGCCATCATGCCACGCCACCGAAAAAGGGCTACAGCGGCGCCCGCAACGCCACTTCCACTGCGGCGGCAAAGCCCTTATGGGGCCGCGGCTGGTCATCCTGCAGGCGGCCGGCCAGGTCCAGCTTGAAACCGCGCCCATCCAGGGTCAGGGGAAGCGATATTCGCGCCTCGGCCTGGTTCAGCAGCACCCGCTGGGTGGTGAGAATGTTGGAATTGGGCGGCGTGCGGGGTGTCATCAATGTGGCGTGGTGCAGGCTCAGTTGGTAATAGCGGCCTCCCCCGTCGCTCCATCCGCCCATCACCGACAAAAGCGTGGCGTCATTGTCCAGGCTGAAGCCCAGGGTGCGGCCGCGATAGCGCATGCCGTCGGGATACTGGCCGTTGTTGTAGGTGTATCCGTAAATATGATTGTCGAAACCGAACATCGTCCGGGTGGCGACGGTATCGGCATATTCCACCGTCAGCTTCACCGGATTGGCGCCGGTGGGCACGAACAGGCTGGCGCCGGCCAGGTAGTTGGAGCCCGAGCTGCTGGCAAAGGAATAATCCTCATTCATCAACTGGCCATAGACCTGGAACGGCACCCCGGCGGCCGCGCCGCTATATTTGAATTCAAACGATCCTTCGCCATTGACGTTGTCGGGATGATTGGAGAAATCGAAATTTGTGAAATAATCGCGCAAGGGCGAGCAAGGATGTCCCTGGCCGCAGAACTGCTCGGTCTTGGACGCGGCCAGTTCAAGGCCCGGCAGCGGGCTGATCGAAAGCCGCGCCGCATTGTAATAGACGTCGGACTGGATCTGTTGCCCGTCGAACGCAGACACGAAGAATTCAAATTGCCACGGCCCCAGCCAGCGCAGCACCGGCCAGCTCGAGGCCGCGGTGCTGGAGCGCTGGATGCCGACCTGCGGCATGGGACGGGCATTGTTGGAAAGCTGCAGGGTCGAGATCTGGCCCGGGCCCCACCAGTGATCCAGATAGCCGGCATAGACCAATGCGCCGCCAAGGCGGGCGGCAAGATAGGTTCCGTCCGGCATCAGCTTGGTGGATTTTCCGCTGAAATCCCTGGAGATGGCGCCCAGCGAAACGCGGCCTGAAAAGATGCCGCTGTTCAGCCCCAGCGAAAGCTGGGCCTGCCCATCACCGCGCCCCATGCCGTCAAAGCCGTAGACCAGGCCGGGCCGGTTGGTGGCGTCCAGGTAAAATCCGCCGGAAACTCCCGACGCGGTGCCGGCACGGGCCAAAGCCAGAAGGCGCGAGGCGGCGGCGCGCACCGCAGGGCTCTGGGCGGCCAGGTTGCTGTTATCGAGACGCGCGCGGATGGATTGCCAGGGCAGCGGCCACTGGATCGTGACCTCGCGGATCACGCCCGACGCGTTCAGCAGATCGAGGTCCGAGCGCAACTGGTTGTCGCCCACTTCGGCCCAAGGCGAGGCGGCAGCCGGCAATACCGCCAACAGCAGCAGGGCAAAGATGGCTCCACAGCCAAATGTTCCGGCGCGCATGCTCTTCAGCCCGACCCCACAGCCGAACCGACCTTACTGATTCCGCAACTGCTAACAAGCTTGATTTCGTGACTACAAACCGGTTCGCGCTCAGTCGCGCGCCGGCAGGCAGGCCAAGCCCTGTGCCACCAGACTGTCACACAGGCCGGCCTGGCTCTGGCCGGGCGCCGGGCTGACCCGCAGGCGGTAATAGCGGCCCTTGCCCGGCAGGTCGGCCATCACGACACGGGCGCTGAGCCGACCAAGCAGTCCCGGAGCCCTGGCCTTGGCCTTGTCCCAGCCCGCATCGGCCTCGGCCTGGCTGCGCCAGGCGCCGAGCTGGACCTCGCGCGCGCCCGCGCCCTGCCGCGGGGGCGCCTGGTCCTTCTGGTCCAGCGCCGGACGCAGCACCAGCCCACCCAGTGTCCGGGCGGGCCGTGGCGGCGCAGGACGCGGCGCGGGCTTATCGGCCGAAGAACGCGCCGCGGGTGGACGCAGCACGACCTTGTCGCCGCCGTTCCGTGCAGGCGGGGCACGCAGCACGATGGTGCCGTCAGCCTCCCGGCTGGCTTCAGTCGCCGCCACGCGAAAGCCGCGCGCCGCATCGGTGGACGACGCGGCAGGAGCCGGAGCACGCAACGTCACCCGGTCGGCATCGGCGCCGTCCGGCGCGCCGCCCAGCGCGGCGAGCCGCTCCGACGCCAGGCTGTAATGGGCGTCGGCGGCAACCGCCCTGGCATAGGCGCTGCGCGCCGCCATCGTGTCGGCTTGCGCTTCGGCGATCTGACCCAGGCCGTAATAACTATATTGCGGCTTGCCGCCGCCGGCTGCCAGCGCCGCCATATAATCGCGCCGCGCGTCCATCAGCCGGTTCTGGCGCCGGTGGATATTGGCGCGGTTGTTGAGCGCGGTGGCAAACCCGTCACCTTTCATGGCGATGACGGCGGTGTAGTCGGCGGATGCCTGGTCCAGCCGTCCCTGCCCGTCGCGCAGGAAGCCGCGCTGAAGCAGCGCTTGGGCTCGCGCATCCGGCGGCAATGCCCCGGTGGCCAGCGCCTGGGTGAAATCACGCACCGCCGCGTCATGTGCGCCGAGCAGTTCCTGGGCAAGGCCGCGATAGAGCAGCAAGCGGCCGCGTTCGGCAGCGCTGACGCCGGCCTCCTTCAGGCCCGCATCGGCCAGGGTGGCCGCCTGTGCGGCATCGCCCTTGTCCAGCGCGGCCTCCACTTCGGCGATCTGGGCCGGGACAGGCCCAGCAGCCCAAGTGGGACCTGCGCCCGCGATCATCCAGGCGGCCAAAATGCCAATCCGCGCCGCCTTCCGCATCATTCCCGGGCCACCTGCCAAATCCTTGAAACTGGACAATAATGGCGGGCCCATGCCATGAAACAGGCCGTTTGGGAAAACATCCCCCGGAAAACACATGCCCACCGTAAAACCCGTCCGTAAAGCCGTGTTTCCCGTCGCGGGAATGGGAACCCGTTTCCTGCCCGCCACCAAGGCGATCCCCAAGGAAATGCTGCCGGTGGTGGACAAGCCGGTGATCCAGTACGCGGTGGAAGAAGCCCGCGAAGCCGGAATCGAGCAGTTCGTCTTCATCACCGGCCGCGGCAAGCACGTCATCGCCGATCATTTCGACCATGCCTATGAGCTGGAATCCCTGCTCGAGGAGCGCGCCAAGACCAACGAGCTGGACAGCCTGCTGGAGATGCTGCCCAAGACCGGTTCGGTGGGCATGATCCGCCAGCAAAAGCCCTTGGGACTGGGCCATGCGGTGTGGTGCGCCCGCCATTTTGTCGGCGACGAGCCGTTCGCCGTGCTGCTGCCCGACGACCTGATGGTGGGCAAGCCCGGCGCGCTGGCGCAGATGATCGCTTCCTACAACCAGGTGGGCGGCGGCATCATCGTGGCGGCGGAGGAAAAGCCGCAAGCCGAGGTCAAGCGCTATGGCGTGGTCAAGCCGGGCGCGGTGAAGGGCAACGCCACCGAAGTGCTGGGCGTGGTGGAAAAGCCCGCAACTGGCACCGAGCCGTCCAACCTGTGCGTCATCGGCCGCTACATCCTGCAGCCGGAGATTTTCGCCATCCTGGACAAGCAGGAACGCGGCACCGGCAACGAAATTCAGCTCACCGACGCCATGGCGCAGATGATCGGCAAGACGCCGTTCCATGCCGTGAAGACCGATTGCGCCCGGTATGACTGCGGCGACAAGGTCGGATTCCTGCACGCCAACATCGCGGTCGGCCTGTCGCGGCCCGACATCGCCCCGCAACTGTCCGCCATTCTCAAGGCCCTGGTGTGAGGCGGCTATCTGCGCTGGCGGGCTTGAGCCTTGCCTTGTTGGCGGCGGGCTGCAGTTCTGGCCAATCGGGAAACTCCAATTATTCGCAGCTCTGGCAGCTCGCGCGCCAGAGCCTGACCGCCAGCATGGGCAAGGCGCGCGTTACCCGCGAACAGGCGGCCGCCATTCCCTACGCCAGCATGGGTGTCACCCAGGAGGGCGCCAACGAATTTCTCCTGGTCCTGGGTACCGACAGTGGCGGGGAGCGGCTCTGGACCTCCGCGGCCAAGGTGGTGATCGTCACCCGTGACGGCCGCATCGTGCGCACCCTGGGGCTGGACCATGACCTGTCCGGCGTGACCGCCCGCGGCGGCACCGCGCCCCCGCCGGCGCAGGCCATTCAGGCCCCCTTCGCCACCACGCGGCTTGAGGATTTTCCCGAGCTGGGAATGTATGGCGTCATCGTGTCATGCAACACCCGCGCCGCCGGGCGCCAGACCATCAAGATCCTGGGCCAGGCCATCGCCACCATGCGGGTGGATGAATCCTGCCGCAGCCGCAAACCCGAATGGGCTTTCACCGACAATTTCTGGGTGGATCTGGACAATGGTCAGGTCTGGCGCTCACGCCAGCATGTTCATCCCAAGGCCGGCTTTATCGAGACGGAGATCTTCCGGCCACCGGGGTGATGCCTGTCCCACCCGCCAGACAAAAAAATTGGGAGAGCCGCGAGGCTCTCCCAATTCAAATTCGCAAAAGAAGCGGTTACGGGGTGCCCGAAACCGAGTTGGTGGTGCTCTTCGGTCCGCCACCGCTGTTGGACGCCGCCAGGCCGAAACCAACACCGGCAAGGCCGATGCCCGTGATGATCATGAGGGCGCTGGGGGCTTGCGACTGGGCCTCCTTGACGCCGGCCGGCTTGCCCGCGGAGAGCGGAGCCGCAAATGCGTTCGTCATCACCAGGGTGGCGGCCAAAAGGGCTGCACTGAAAGTCCGCATCGGGTTCTCCATAAAGCTATAAAATAAGGGCCTTTGAGGCCTGGTCTACGCGGCATCGCGCAATTCTGTCAATTCACGAAGCCCAAGTCCGTTCACTGCGGGCGGGAAACAAGGTTTTTGTGTTGCTGCGACGCAACAACTGCATTTCCGTCAAATTGTCAGCAAACCCACCCCCCTGCCCCGGCAGCCCTTCTCTGATAAGTACATCCCCTTCCAACGAGTAATACCGCCGCGATGTTTTCTGTTCATCCCGTCATTCTGTCCGGAGGCGCCGGATCGCGGCTCTGGCCCCTGTCGCGCAGCCTTTTCCCCAAGCAACTGCTGGCTTTGGCCGGAAAACACAGCCTGATTCAGGATACCGCCTTGCGTACGATGGGCACGGATTTCGCGGCCCCGCTGATCATCTGCAATGTCGAACACCGCTTTTTGATCGCCGAACAGATGCGCGAGGCCGGGGTCTCGCCGGCCGCCATCGTGCTGGAACCTGTGGGGCGCAACACCGCGCCGGCGGCCGCCATCGCCGCCCTGATGGTGGCGAAAACCGATCCCGAAGGTGTGCTGCTGTTGATGCCCGCAGACCACATCGTGCGGAACCGTACGGCTTTTTTGGATGCTTTGGACCGCGCCGCAGCCGCTGCGCGGCAGAATCAGTTGGTCAGTTTTGGAATCACGCCCGATTCTCCGGAAACTGGTTATGGCTACATCCGCCGTGGGCCGGCCCTGAAGGGCCTGGAAAAGAGCTTCAAGGTGGCGCGCTTTGTCGAAAAGCCCGACGCCGCCACCGCCGCGGCCTATGTCACCTCGGGCGAGTATGATTGGAACAGCGGCATGTTCGTGTTCAAGGCCGCCGCTTTCCTGGCCGAACTGGAACGGCTGGAGCCTGAACTGTTGGCCCATTGCCGCGCCGCGCTGGACGGGGCCAAGACCGACCTGGATTTCCTGCGCCTGGAACAAGACGCCTTCGCCAAGGCCAAGGCCATCTCCATCGACTATGCGGTGATGGAACGCACCGACAAGGCGGCGGTGGTGCCGGTCGAGATGGGCTGGAGTGACATCGGTTCCTGGGACTCGTTGTGGAGCGTGGCGGAGCGCGATGGCTCCGGCAACGCCATCAAGGGCGATGTGCTGCAGCATGGCGCGCGCAATTCCTATCTGCGCAGCGAAGGTCCGCTGGTGGCGGCAGTCGGCGTCGAGGATCTGGTGGTGGTCGCCACGCCCGATGCGGTGCTGGTCAGCCACCGGAACGCCTCGCAGGACGTCAAGCGGATCGTGGAGAAGCTGGAGCAGTCGGGCCGCGAACTGCACAACACTCACCGCAAGGTCTACCGCCCCTGGGGCTCCTATGAAGGGATAGACGCGGGCGAGAAATTCCAGGTCAAGCACATCACGGTGAATCCCGGCGCCAAGCTGTCGCTGCAGATGCATCACAAGCGTGCCGAGCACTGGATCGTGGTGTCCGGCACCGCCCAGGTGACCTGCGACGACAAGGTGTTCAGCTTGCGGGAAAACGAGTCCACCTACATCCCGCTGGGCTCCCGGCACCGGCTGGAGAATCTGGGGCCCGAGCCCCTGCACCTGATCGAGGTCCAGTCCGGTTCCTATCTCGGCGAAGACGATATCGTCCGCTTCGAAGACACTTATGGAAGAAGCTAGGCGCGCTTTCGCGCGCCGGGGTGGAAGAAGCTGGCGCGCCTTCGCGCGCTGGGCGCAGGCTACCCCGGGGTAGCCGCTACTGGCGGGCCAGGACGGCCAGCGAGGCCAGGGTCACCGCCAGCGAGCTGAAGATGCCGGTCACGTCCAGCACGATCTGGCGGGCCGTGAGCGGCGCCAGGTCGCGCGGCACCACGATGGAACTGCCCGGCGGCAGGCTCTGGACGTCAAAGTTGAGCCAAGAGGTTTCCATGCGCCTGGCCGAACCGTCCGGCTGGACGATGAAGGTCAGGCCTTCATCCGAGAACTGGGCGTAGCCGCCCGCCCGCTTGACATAATCGGCGACCGTCAGGCCCGGCCGGTAGCTGTAACTGCCCGGCTGCATGACTTCGCCCAGCACGGTGATGGTGGAAGGACGCTGCGGGATGAAGACCACATCGCCGGCTTCCAGCAACGGATCCTGCTGCGGATTGGCCGCCAGCACGGAGGGATCGGCGGCGATGGCGATGCGGCCCAGGCCCTTCTGGGTGCGAAGCTGGGTGATGAAGCCCTGGATGGCGCCATAGCCCTCGCCGGTGATCTTGTCGCCGCCGATGCGCGCGATGCCCGCCAGGAGCTGGCTCTGGATCTCGTCGGCGGCGCGCTTGTAGCCCTGTTCTTCCACTTGGGCGGCCGACTTGCGCAGGAACACGGTGCCGGCGGGATAGGCGGTGCTGGTCAGCCCGCCGACCCGCATCAGCAGGTCGGACAGATGTTCGCCGCGGGTGATGGGATAATTGCCGCCGAAGCGCACTTCGCCCTGCACGGAAACAGAGCCGATGCCGGTATCGGTGAACACCTGGTTGAAATGGAACTGATCGCGCGGACGCACGACATAGCTGGCCAGGGTGCCCTGGTGCAGCGGCAAGGTCTGGCGCTGGCTGGCGGCGCGGCCGCTGCGATTGTCCACCGCGGTGGTCAGAAGTTCGACGCCGCTTTCATCCGCCCATTTGGCGGTGCCGCCGGCGGCCTGGACCAGGTCGCTCAGGGTGGCATTGGGACCAACGAAATAGGGTCCCGGACCGTTCACCGCTCCGTCCAGACGGGCACGGTGGTCAATCAGGAAATTGACCAGCACCAGCGGATCGACGCCCAACTGGCGGGACAGTTCACCGAAGGTATGGATTTCGGCGTTGCTGGCATAACCGGCGGCGCTGGCCGGCTGGTCAATATAATTGGGGTTGGGCTCCAGCTCGGGCACCGCCGCGTCCGACGCGCTCTGGGCCTGCCCGCTCTGGCCGGCCGCCTGGTTCGCGCCGCCGGCAGCGCCGGCGCCGCCCATGGCGGCGAACTGATTGGCGATATTCAGCGCGCTCTGCTGCGTCTGCTGTATTTGGGCCGCGGTCGGCAAGGCGCCGCCGGCGGTGGTCGGACTTGCCGCCTGGGTCAGCGCCTTCTGATAAGCCGCTTCGCGCTGTGAGGCCAGCAAGCTGCCGGGCGCGGCGGTTTCCAGCAGCGCAATGATGTTGGCGCGCCTGGTGTCGGACGGCACACCGCTGAAATCTTCCTGTCCGATGGAAGTCTCCTGCAAGTCCTTGGGATCCAGCCCGAAGGGATTGCTCGGGGTGACTTGCAGCTTGGTCTGATCGGCGATGGCGAATGCACCCTTGGTGGAGAGGGCTGTAGCGGAAATCGCGGCCTGCGCGGCGGCTTCATTGTTGGTCTGCAGGGGATTGCGGATCAGCTTCTGATCATACGCCATCTTGTCGAGATAGGCCTTGACGATAAAGGACAGGAGTTGGGATTCCGCGACCGAGATCGGCCGCACCATGTCATCGCTCTGCAGCTGCACGTCCTCGGAGCCGCTCATCACCGCCACCGGCGTGAAGGCGACCAGCGAACGCAGCAGGGTGCGCGGATCCTTGCGCACGATCATGCCGAACAGCGTGTAAGGCGTCTGGCCCAGCGCGCCCGGCGCGCGCAGAATCTCCGACAGACGCGTACCGCCGGCCACAGCATACTGGCCGGCCAGGCCCGTGCCGCCCGACAGGGTGGCTTGCGACGTGGAAAGGTCGGCGCCTAGTTCGACACGCAGGACTTCGCTGTCGCGGATCACGCCGCTATCGTTCGGCAAGGTCACCAGATTGGAACGGCCATCCGGTTCGATGCGAAGCGCCGACAGCCGGTAACGGCCGCGCACTTCTTGGCCGCCCGCAAGGGCAATCAAGGTACGAACAGGCGCGCTGCTGGCATGGGCCGGAAGTTCATAGATGGCGGGACGGCGCACCAGGCCGGCCACCGCCACGGTGGCGCCCAGCGGCGGCACGATCAGCCGGTCGCCATCGGCCATGCGGACGGTGCCGCTGCCGGCGCCGGTCAGCATGCCGTAAAGATCGACATTGTAGACGCGGCCCTTGCGCTCCAGGCGGATGCTGCGCAGCGAGCCGGTTTTTTTCACGCCGCCGGAAAGCAGCAGCGCATCCACCGCGGAAGAAAGGCCGGTGACCAGGCGCGGACCCGGAACATTGACTTCGCCGGCCACCAGCACGGTGATCTGGCGCACCCGGCCGATCGAGGTGTAGGCGCTGCTGGCGACATAGGCTTTCTTCACCGCCACATCGAGATCCTGGCGGAAGCTGCCGAACGTGCGCCCCGACGCCGCGAGGGGCGAAAGGCGCGGTACCACCACATTGCCATCGCGTCCCACCGTCAGGCGGAAATCGCTGTTCTCCTGGCCGCGCAGCGAAACAGCGATCTCGTCGCCCGGTCCCAGGATATAATCTTCGGCGACAGCGCCGGTTTCCGGCACCGTGACTATGCGGCCGGCGCCGAACTGGTTGTAGCCGAACTGCATCAACCTGGCGTTGGCGCGCGCCGACATGATCTGCTCCAGCCGCGACGTGGGCAGCTTGACGTTCATTGCCGGATTTTGCGGATACAGGTTCTGGCTTTGCGGCAGGCTGGACGTCTGGTCCACGATGCCGTTGCTGGAACCGAACATGCCCATGTTGCCGTTGGTGCCGCCCCGGCCACCCATCTGCTGCATCAGCTGGGTGTCGCCCATGGACTGGGCCATGCCTGGACCTTCGGACGCCAGCCAGCACACAATTGCCAGCACGAAAGGCATGATGAAAAAGGCGCTGCGGCCCAGCCGGTTGGCGCAGCTATTTTTCCGGTTTGGCACTTAGGCAGTTCCCAGGTTCGACAGGGCGGTGGTCTAGCATAGGGCCGCCAAAGGGGAGAAGGAAAAAGATTTTCCTTGCAATTGCTTAGGCGAAAGGCAAGGAAATCCCGGACGGGCAGATTGAAGGTCGGACCAGTGATAGGACGGGCGCCGTTACCCGGCAGCGGTAGGGCCGCCGCCCGGCGCGCGGGCCGGAAGGCGGCCAGCCGGACTGTGCTTGCAGGGTCAACAGCCCTCGCCGCCCTGCTGCTCACCATGCCGGTCCGGGCCGAGGAAAATCCCGCTCCCACCAACCTGTTCGGCAGCCGCGGCTTGATCGGCACCCCTAGCGCGCGCATGGCCCCGGACGGGGAACTGTCCACCGGCGCCAGCTTCCTGAAGAACAACCAGCACTACAATTTCGCCTTCGAGGTTTTACCCTGGCTGGAGGCGACGTTCCGCTATTCCGGATTACAACATTTTCAGAAGGAGTATCCGGTCTATTACGACCGCGCCTTCGGCGTGAAGGCCCGGCTGTGGGACGAAAAGGGCTGGGTGCCGGCCGTTGCGGTCGGCATCGACGACATCATCGGAACCGGCGTCTATAACGGCGAGTATATCGTCGCTTCCAAGCGGTTCGGCGACGTCGATGCCAGCCTGGGGATGGGCTGGGGCCGCCACGCCGGCACCGAGGCCTTGCGCAATCCCATCGCGCTGGCCTTCCCCTCCTTCAACGATCGCCAATCCTTCTTCGGCCAGGCCGGTGGCGCCGATTTCAAGGCCTTCTTCCACGGCCGCAAGGTCGGCATTTTCGGCGGTGCCGTCTGGCACACCCCGCTCGAGGGCCTGTCGCTTATGGCCGAGTATGACAGCGACACCTATGCCCAGGAAAAAGCCCTGGGCAATTTTTCGCCCAGGAGCCAGGTCAATTACGGCCTGTCCTACGCCGTCTCCGACCAGGCCTTGCTGGGATTATACTGGCTTTACGGCCGGAGCCTCGGCGGCAGCTTCACGCTCAGGCTGGATCCGGTGCGTCCCCAGTATGCGCAGAAAATCGAAACTCCGCCGCCGCCGGTGGCCGAGCGCAGCCCCGAGCAGCAGCACAGGGCGCTGGCCGCGTTGCTGGGACAGCGCGATCCGGCCAATGTCCTGCAGGCCAGGATGCTGGATACGCGCGACACCAACCGCAACGATTTCGTGGACGCGCTGTGGCAACAGGGCGGCGACTATGCCGACATCCAGGTCCGGCAAAGCATGCTGGACCTGACTGTGACGGGCGCAGTCTCCAATACCCGCTGCGCCGCCACCGCGCGCCTGATGCAGGGCGTGACGGCGCATATCAGCCGCGTCAGGCTGCGCGACCTGGAAGGAAAGCGCAGCGTATCCTGCGTGGTGCCGCGCTCGGTGGAAGCCACACCGATCAGCGCCGCCTTCCTGTCCCCCGCCAATCTCAAGGTGCTGGCCCTGCCGGTGGTGCAGACCATCGACGCCACCGACGTTGTGCCCACGGTCAATCGCGCCCAGGCGTTGCGCAACATCCGCAAGGCGCTGACCGCGCAAACCATTGTGGTGGAAGCGCTGTCGCTGGGCGATGGCGAGCTGGTGATCTACTACCGCAACAACCATTACTTCGCGGAAACGGACGCCATCGACCGGATGGTTCGCGTCCTCACCAAGGAAGCGCCGCCGGACATCGAGAAGTTCCGCCTGATCGCGATATTGGGCGGCATTCCCCAGCAGGAATTCGACGTGCTGCGCGGGCCGGTGGAACGCAGCGCATCGCAGAATGAAGGCGACATCTTCGACCGTTCGGTCAGCCTGGTGATGCCGCCGATGGACAACCCGGTGCTGGCGGCGGCGGCGCGCGAAACCTATCCCCGCTTCAGCTGGGGGCTTTATCCGCAGATGCGCCAGGCGTTGTTCGATCCCAACCAGCCTTTCGGCGTCCAGTTCCTGGCCGCCGCCCATGCGGCGCTGGAAGTCGCGCCCGGCCTCACGCTTGCGGGCTCGCTGGAAGCCAGCCTCTACGACAATTTCGATACCGCGCGCTCCAGCGACAGCGCGCTGCCGCATGTGCGCAGCGATTTTTTGAAATACTTCACCGCCGGCAAGACCGGCATCGGCCATCTGGAGGCCGACTACCGCTTCCGCGCGACACCCACGGTCACCGCGATCGTGCGCAGCGGCTATCTGGAAGGCATGTTCGCCGGCATCGGCGGCGAAGTGTTGTGGCGGCCGGAAGGCGCGCGCTGGGCGCTGGGGGCCGACCTTTACCAAGTATGGCAGCGCGACTTCGACCGCTTGTTTGGATTGCAGCGTTACAAAGTCACCACCGGTCATGTGTCGCTCTATTACGACTCGCCCTGGTATGGCCTGAACTTCCAGATGCGCGCCGGGCAGTATCTGGCCGGCGACCGCGGCCTCACCTTCCAGGTGACGCGGCGCTTCTCCACCGGGGTGGAGATCGGCGCCTTCGTCACCAAGACCAATGTGTCGGCAGCCCAGTTCGGCGAAGGCAGTTTCGACAAGGGCATCATCATCCGCCTGCCCCTGGGCTGGATCGCCCCCCTGGAAACCCAGAGCCAGGTCGCCATCGACCTTCGGCCCGTGCAGCGCGACGGCGGCCAGACACTGGCAGGCGATGCGACGCTGTATGAAGAAAGCCGCGCCACCAGCGAAGGCGAATTGTTGCGGCAGGAATCGTCGCTGCAAGGTTCGAATTGACCGCATGGACGGACCCCCGAACCATGCTAAAACACGGCCCAAACTGGCCGCGGCCGACGGAGCACTGACATGACGATCCTGGATGAAGCGCAGCCCCGCGCGCCGACGGCGGCGATCCGTGAGTTCCTGCGCAATTCGATTTCCCTAGCCGACGTCACCCGCCAGATCTGGTCCGGCCGGCTGGTTGTCGTGGCCGCGCTGGTATTCGGATTGATGTATGGCCTTTTACAGGCCCGCCGGGCAGGCCCGCTCTATTCGGCCATCGTCTCGGTGATGCCCGCTCAAACCGATGCCGATATGGGCGGCGGGGGCGGCGGCGCGATCGGCATGCTGGCCAGCCTCACCGGCGGCGGCGGCGGCAGCCAAGTTCCAAAATTCACCCAATTTCTTTTCACGATCGGATCGGTCGGCGTGGCACAAAGGCTGGACCGTGACCATGACACGGTGTGCGTCATCTATCGCGGCCTATGCGACCCCAAAACCCATGTCTGGAAGCGGCGCACCGGCATGCGGGCGGCGTTCAACGGTTTTCTGGCGCGCGTCGCCGGCCTTCCCGATCCCAACGGCCCGCTGACCGTCATTGACCTGGCGCAATTCAATGCCGGTGCAATCGGCGTCACCAAGGACAAGGCCACCGGACTGGTGACTTTGAGCTTTCAACACCCCAATCCCAATTTTGCCGCCGATTACCTCAAGCTGGTGCTCACCACCGCCAATGACTATATGCGCGAGCAGGACCGCTCCACCCAGCGCAACATGGTGGAATATGTCGCCCGCCGCCTCTCTACCAGCACCAATGTCGAACAGCACCAGTCGCTCAGCAACCTGATGTTGCAGCAGGAACGCCGGCTGATGATGACCGAGGTGAATGCCCCCTATGCCGCAACCATCCTGGACGGCCCCACCGTCATGCCGCTCAATACCGTGCTCAGGACCACGATGCTGAACGGATTTTTCTGGATGATGATCGGCATAGCCGCCGTTCTCTTCCGCAACGTGGTGCCGAAGCGTTACCGCTTTTGGAGCAGAGTTTGGCCGCGCTCCTGAACCGCAAGATCGACGTCGACACCTGGATAATCTTTTCGACGATCGTCAGCGTCTTCCTGATCATCCGGATAGGACGCATCGGCGCGGATATCTTTTTGGGCTATCCCATCGTCATTCTCAATACGGTAATTCTTTTGCTGCTGGGCCGGCTGATGATTCACAAGGTCCACGCCATCGTGATCGCCGTGGTGGCAGCAACAAGTATTCTGGCCACGCAATACTCGCAGACCCAGATTACGGCGATCATCGCCCAGATCGTCGGCATCATGCTGATGTCCGTCTGCTACTTCAGCGTACTGCTTACCTCCAGCCCGACTGTGCCGCGCTGGCTCAACCTGTACGCCAATATCGCCTTCTATCTGGCGGTGTACGGCATCGGCGCATTCATCGTGCAACATGCCATGCACTACGATCCGGAAGGCGAGCAGAGGCTCAAGTCCATCTTCCGGGAGCCCTCTCTCTTCGTCTACACCACGCTTCCGGCGATGGGCTTTTACATCAATAGCTGGGTGACGGAGCGACGGCACGGGCTGGAAACCCTGATCTTTCTCCTGGCCTATGTGCTGGCGGATTCGGCCCTGGGCTTCATGGGGCTTTTGCTGATTGGCGCCTTTACCTTCATCAAGCGCTTCACCATCTGGCACGTGCTGGCGGGCTTCATCGTGTGTGGCACGCTGCTGGCCGGCCTGTTTTTCGCCAGCGAAAATTTCCGCCTGCGCGTCACCGATACGGCCGTAGCAGCCTCCGGCGACACTATGAAGCAAACCAACGGCAGCACCTTCGCGTTTCTGTCCAATCTCTATGTCACAGGCAGCACCGCGATCGACCATCCGGTGCTGGGTGTCGGTATCGGGGGCTATCGCACAGCTTATGAAAACTATATCGGCGACCTCGGCGAGGAATCTCTTGAAAACAACAAGGAAATCGTGGGCCTGAACAAGGATGACGCCAACTCCCTTTTCCTGCGGGTGGTGGCGGAACTGGGACCGTTCGGCCTGATCGCCCTGCTGGGATTCCTGGCCGTCTGCGCAAATGTGGAAGGCAAACCCTATCGCCAGGTTCGCAATGCGCTCCTGCCCTATTTCCTGGTGCGCATGTCGCGTTTCGGCGCCTATTTCTCCATGGAGCTCTACTTCTTCGTCGGCCTCTATCTGCTCAATTATCTGGAGTATCGCCGCAGTGTTGCTGGCGCGTTGCCCGAACAGGCGCCTTCCCAGCCTGTGTTGCGCCCCGCCTGAGGCTTGCCTTTGATTTGAAAGGCGTTTTCGCCGTCCCCCCCGGCATTGCCACTGGGAAAGGTTCGGGTTATGCATCTGCCGCTTTTGCGGATTACGGGTGGATGCGAAAAAAGGCCCTGATTACAGGCGTTACCGGCCAGGACGGCGCGCTTTTGGCTGAACTGTTGCTGGCCAAAGGTTATGAGGTGCATGGCGTCAAACGCCGCTCCTCCTCCTTCAACAGCGAGCGCATCGATCACCTCTACCAGGACCCGCACAAGTCGGGCGCCAACTTCTTTCTTCATTATGGCGACCTGACCGACTCCACCAACCTGATCCGCCTGGTGCAGGAAACCCAGCCCGACGAAATCTACAACCTGGCCGCCCAGAGCCATGTCCAGGTCAGCTTCGAGACCGCCGAATATACCGCCAATGCCGACGGCATCGGCGTGTTGCGCCTGCTGGAAGCGATCCGCATCCTGAAGATGGAAGAGAAGATCCGCTTCTACCAGGCCTCGACCTCCGAACTGTACGGTAAGGTGCAGGAGACGCCGCAGAAGGAAACCACGCCCTTCTATCCGCGCAGTCCCTATGCGGCCGCCAAGCTCTATGCCTACTGGATCACGGTGAACTACCGCGAGGCCTATGGCATGCATGCCTCCAACGGCATCCTCTTCAACCATGAAGGCCCCACGCGCGGAGAGACTTTCGTTACCCGCAAGATCACGCGCGCGGTCGCCGCCATCCAGCTCGGGCTGCAAAAGACCCTCTATATGGGCAACATCGACTCGCTGCGCGATTGGGGCGATGCCCGCGATTATGTGAAGGGCATGTATCTGATCCTGCAGCAGGACAAGCCCGACGACTATGTGCTGGCCACCGGCGAGATGCACAGCGTGCGCGAATTCATCGAGGTTGCCTTTGCCGAAGTCGGTCGCAAGATCAACTGGCGCGGCCAGGGCGTGGATGAAGAAGGCGTGGACGCCAAGAGCGGCGAGGTTCTGGTCAAGATCGATCCGCGCTACTTCCGTCCCACCGAAGTGGAGCTGCTGCTGGGCGATCCCAGCAAGGCGCGCAAGGTGCTGGGCTGGAAGCATGAGATCACCTTCCCGCAACTGGTGAAGGAAATGGTCGCCTCCGACCTGAAAAAGGTCGCGGACGAAGGCAAGCGCAATTCATGAGCTATGCGCTTGCCGGCAAGCGCATCTGGGTGGCCGGCCATAACGGCATGGTCGGCGCCGGCCTGGTGCGCCAACTGGAAAAGGAAAACTGCACCGTCCTGACGGTGGAACGTGCCGCGCTGGATCTGCGCGACGTTGCCGGGGTCGCCGCCTGGACCCGGGCCAACAAGCCTCACACCGTGCTGCTGGCGGCCGCCAAGGTGGGCGGCATCGTCGCCAACGATACCTATCCGGCGGAATTTTTGTTCGACAATCTGGCCATCGAGTCCGCCATCATCCATGCCTCGCATCAGGCGGGGGTGGAGAAGCTGCTGTTCCTGGGCTCGTCCTGCATCTATCCCAAATTCGCAGCGCAACCGATAACCGAGGAAGCGTTGCTGACCGGACCGCTGGAGCCCACCAATGAATGGTATGCCCTGGCCAAGATCGCCGGCGTCAAGCTAGCCCAAGCCTATCGCCGCCAATATGGCCATGACTTCATCTCGGCCATGCCGACCAACCTGTATGGCCCGGGCGACAATTTCAATCTCCAGGCCTCGCACGTCATCCCGGCCCTGATGCGCAAGGCGCACGAAGCCAAGCTGGCGGGCGCGCCCGCCATGACGATCTGGGGCACAGGCACGCCGCGCCGCGAATTCCTGCATGTCGATGATTGCGCCTCAGCCCTGGTCTTCCTGCTGAAGAATTATTCCGGCGAAGGCCATATCAATGTGGGTTACGGCGACGACGTCACCATTGACGAGCTGGCGCGCGAGGTGATGGCGGCGGTGGGCTATGCCGGCAAGTTGGAGCATGACACCTCCAAGCCGGACGGCACCCCGCGCAAGTTGATGTCCAGCGCCAAGCTGACGGCGATGGGCTGGACGCCGCAAATCTCGCTGGAAGACGGGTTGGCCGGCACCTATGCCTGGTTCCAGGCGCAGGAAAAGGGGCGCTTGCGTGCCTGAGCGGCAGGATCTCAGCCGCTTTCGCCTGCCGCCCGGTTTTCGCGGCCGTTCCGGCGCCATCGTGTTTCTCTGGCAGATCGTGCAGGGCTCGCTGTTCGCCTGCTCGCCGCAATTCGCCTATGGCTGGCGGCGCCTGTTGTTGCGCGCCTTCGGCGCCCAGGTGGGGCGGGCCGTCATCGTGCGGCCCAGCGCGCGCATCACCTATCCCTGGAAATTTACGATCGGCGATTATGCCTGGATCGGCGATCATGCCGAGCTATACAGCCTGGGGCCCATCAGCATCGGCGCCCATAGCGTGGTGTCGCAGCGCGCCCATCTGTGCGCCGGCACGCATGATTATCGCAGCATAGATTTCGCCATCCAGGGACCGCCCATCCGGATCGGCAGCGAAGTGTGGATCGCCACAGACGTCTTCGTGGCGCCTGGTGTCAGCATCGGCGATGGCGCGGTGATCGGCGCCCGCAGCAGCGTATTCGACGATATCGAGGCCGGCGCTATCGCGTTCGGCTCGCCCGCCAAGGTTCAGGGCCGGCGCTGAGCGCCGACGCGGTGGAATATCCGGATCAGGTGATCCAGCTCGCCTTCATAGGAAAAATCTTTCGCCCGCTGGAGCCCTTTGGCGCGCAATTGCCCCCGTAAGCCCTCGTCTCCGAGGATGGCGGCGATCTCGGCTGCGCAACCTTCCACATCATGGGCTTCGTAGTAGCGACCGGCATCCGCCAATATTTCCGGCGTCGCTCCGGCGCGCGCCGCCAGCGCCGGCGCGCCACACGCCATCGCCTCGATCACCGTGCGCCCGAAGGTTTCGGCGGCACTCGACTGAACGTAAAGATCCGCGCCGGCATAGAGCGCGCGCAAGTCCTGGATGCCGACATCTTCCACCGCCACCAGCCGGTCAGACAGGCCGGCATCGGCCAGGGTTTTGAGAATTTGATCCCGGTACGCATTACCCATGCTGTCGGTGCGCGAGAAGCTGCCCACCACCACCAGCTTGTGCGGCAACCCCTGCGGCCCCACGGCCTTGGCAAACGCCTCCGCCAGGACGTGCAGCAGCTTGTAGGGATAGAGCTGGCCGACGAACAGGACATAAGGCTGGGTGACGCCGCGCGCCGCCAGCGGCGCAAACTCCGCCGCGCTGAGCGGTCCGGGGCGGAACAGGTTGAAGTCCACGCCGTGATGCACCACTTCCACCGGGCCGCGGATGGCATCGCCATAATGCTTCAGCAGCAGATCGCGGGTGTAGGCGGAGTTGACCAGGATGGCGTCGGCGCGGGCCAATCCGGGGCGGAACAGCAGCCGGCGATAGAACCGCTGCTCCCAGCGGATATCGGCGGCGGCGACATGCTGCATGCCCCAGATCGCCAGGACCAGTTTTGTCCGGCGCGGCATGACCAGCGGCGCGACCCCGGACGAGCCATGAAACAGGATGTCGGCGCCCAGCCGCTTCAGCGCGGGCCCGAGCAGGAAATGCTCCGACAGGATGCGAAGGATGCGGCGGCGATTGCCCCAGCCCGCGCCTTCGACCTGCAGTACGGAATTCTTTTGCCGGTAATAGTCCACGTCATCGCGGCCCGCGACATAGACATAGGTGTTCGCCGGATCGCGGCCCGGCGCCAGGCGGGCGAACTGGGTGAACCAGCTCAGCGCCCCAGTGGAATGGGTGGGGCTCTGGAACAGAACGTCAACAGCGATCTTCACGCGGGCTCATGTCCAAGATGCGGTGCTTTGTAGGATCATTCGCGTTGCGTGGAAAGGTCAGTGGGACCAGTTATTTAAGCACTTTACGCGCGGATTTGCGGGCCCGCCCCAGCCCGGCTAGAAGGGGTCCCGCTGGCGGCCTTAACCCCTAAATTCCTGCGCGATGCTCTTCAATTCCACCATTTTCCTGTTCGGCTTTCTGCCGGTCGCCCTGATCGTGTTCTTCACGCTGGGCCGGCTGTCGGCGACGGCGGCGCGCATCTGGCTGGCCGCGGCATCGCTGTTCTTTTACGCCTGGTGGAATCCACCCTACCTGATCCTGCTGGCGATCTCGATCCTTTTCAATTTCGGGGTCGGCCGGTTGCTGCAGGAGCCGGAGCGCTACACCTTCCTGCCGTCGCGCAAGCTGGTGCTGGGCCTGGGCCTGGCCTTCAATCTCGGGTTTCTGGGCTATTTCAAATATTATGCCTTTGTCGTCCAGAATATCGATGCCGTCACCGGCGCCGATTTCACGGTCACCCATATCGCGCTGCCGCTGGCGATTTCCTTCTTCACCTTCCAGAAGATCGCCTATCTGGTGGATTCCTATCAGGGCAAGGTGCAAGACCGCAGCTTCATCAACTATGTGCTGTTCGCGGCTTTCTTCCCGCAGCTCATCGCGGGGCCCATCGTCCATTACAGCGAAATCTTTCCCCAGTTTCGCAAGCCCGAGACCTATCGCTTCCAGTGGCCCTTGTTTACCGATGGCTTGAGCCTTTTTCTTCTGGGCCTGGCCAAGAAGGTGGTGCTGGCGGACGAGTTCGCGCGCTACAGCGACATGATGTTCGCCGGCGCGCAAACAGGCGCGACCCTTACCCTGGTGCCGGCCTGGGTGGGCGCGCTGTCCTACACCTTGCAGCTCTATTTTGATTTTTCCGGCTATTCCGACATGGCGATCGGCCTGGCCCGCATGTTCAACATCGAACTGCCGTTGAATTTCTGGTCGCCCTACAAGTCCGGCAGCATCATCGAGTTCTGGCGGCGCTGGCACATGACTCTGTCCCGCTTCCTGCGCGACTATGTTTATATCCCGCTGGGCGGCAATCGCGGCGGCGCTGCGCGGCGCTACCGCAATCTGCTGCTGACCATGCTGGTGGGCGGAATCTGGCACGGCGCAGGCTGGACCTTTTTCGCCTGGGGGGCGCTGCACGGCGTGGCGCTGGCCGTCAACCATCTGTGGACGGAGCATGTCACCCGCCCCCTGCGCTCGCGGCTTTACCAGGCGGCGGCGCACATCGCCACCTTGCTGGTGGTGGTGTGCGGCTGGGTGATTTTCCGCAGCCCGACGATGGACGCGGCCGGGCGCGTCTTTGCCGGCATGAGCGGGCGCAACGGCGCGGTGCTGCCGGACCAGTTCCTGAATGTGCTGCATCCCCTGCGGGCGCTGTTCGGCGGCATGAGCCGGGTGCCCTATCTGGGCGACACCACCGTAATGGGCGCCTTCGAGGCTTTCTTCATGCTGGGCCTGGGCGGCGCCATCGTGTTCCTAGCGCCGAACCTCTATCAGATCAGCATGCGCCGCAAATTTGTGCTGGTGTCGATCAGCTTCGCATTCGTGCTGCAGAAGATCTTTTTTGCGGGCGCCATGTCACCCTTCCTCTATTTCCAGTTCTAGGCGGGAGCGATGCGAACATTCCTCTCCCTCCTGGCGGCCGCGGCGATTTCCCTCGCCGGCTATTTCCTGCTGTTCGGGTTCATCGTGTCGCGTCCGCTGGTGGTGGACCAGACCAGCGAGCTGATGGACAAGAAGCTGGCTTACGCCGCCGCCACGCCCCATCCCAAGCTGTTCATCGTGGCCGGCAGCAATGCACGCTTCAGCCATAGTTGCGCCGCGCTCGAAGCGGCGCTGCACCAGCCTTGCGTGAACATGGGCGTCGCCGCCGACGTGGCGCTGGACTGGACCCTGGACAAGACCCGCGCCCAGCTCGCGCCGGGCGACCTGGTCTACCTGCCGCTCGAATATGAATCCTATTCCCGCCCGCGCGTTCAATTGCAGACCGGCGTGGACGCAGCCTATCGCTTCCGCCATGACAAGACTTCACTGGTGGGACGCGGGGTTGAAGGGGTGGTGCGCGCGGCCTTCATGTTCAGCCTGCCCACCCTGGTCCATTCCATCGGTGAAATGAGCCTGAAAGCCGCCGGCATCGAGCGCCGCTTCAATGTGACGACGCTTGACCGGCAAGGCGACGAAACCGGCCATGACGGTGCCAAGGCGATCCCGTACCGGGCGGTGATCCGCAATTCGCAGCAGGTGATGCCGCAACCCTACTCCCTGATGAGCAACCCGGATGGCAGCCAGGCGGCGATCGCCGCCTTCCTGGAGTGGTGCCGCGCCCATCATGTCGTGGCCGTGGGCGGGCTGCCCACCACGTTCAATGACCGGCCGATGCCGGATGCGGTGTTGGACATGCTGCGCGGCTTCTATGAACAGCACGGTGCGACACTCCTGGTCCTGCCAAATCGCAGCCAATATCCGCGCGCGGTTTTCTACGATTCCCCTTATCATCTGCGCCAGTCGGCGCAGGTGCGCCATTCCCAGCTTTTGGCGCGGGGCCTGCGCCCGTTCCTGCCGAGGTCACCGTGATACTGCCGAAAATTTCCGTCGTCACGATCAACTACAATATGGGCAATGAGCTGGCCGGCACGATCGAAAGCGTGCTGGCCCAGGACTATCCCAACCTGGAATATATCGTGGTGGATGGCGGCTCGACCGACAACAGCGTCGAGGTCATCAAGCAGTATCCGCGCATCAACTACTGGATCAGCGAGCGCGACAAGGGCCGCTATTACGCCATGAACAAGGGGGTGCGGGCCGCGACGGGCGATTGGGTGATCTTCATCAATTCCGGCGACCGCTTCCATGATCCCGCCGTGGTCACCGACGTGTTCCGGCAAGAGGATCATTCCGGCACCGACCTGGTCTATGGCCATGTGCTGCGCCGCTATCCGTCCGAAGGCGTGGAGCGCGTCATCCCGGCCCAGACGCTGGCGACCCTGCCGCTGCGCATGCCGTGCAGCCATCAGAGCCTGTTCGCGCGCCGCTCGCTGCTGCTGGAGCATTCTTTCTCCTCGGAACTATCCATCGCCGCGGATCACGACTTCATGCTGCGCGCCATCCACACCGGCAGCCAGTTCAAGAAGGTGGAACGCACCATCAGCATCTTTTCCACCGGCGGCATCAGCGACCGCCAGCGTCTGGAGGCGTTGCGCCAGATTTATGCCGTGCTGCGCCGGCTCGATCTGCTGACCTGGCGGGTCAGGGTCACGCATGCGACGATGGTGGCGCGCGCCCTGTTCGGGGCGCGCATGAAGCAGATCATGCCCCGCCCCATGACCGCGTGGATATTGAAGCACAAGACCTTTGACTGATCCGGCCTGCGACGGCCCCAAGCCGATTGCACGGGCTGGCGCCAGCCTTTATAGACGGCGCGGGGCCATGCCGAGGCGGGACCCGCTTTTCGGGGCTCCAGAATGCTGTTCACGGATCGGGCGTTTTTTGCGCTCCTGTTCTGCACCTTCGCTGCCTATTACTGCCGGCGCTCAGCCGGCTATCAGATCGCCGTCCTTCTGGTCGCCAGCCTGTTCTTCTATGCTTGGACGCAGCCATGGCTGCTGACCCTGCTGGGCTTGTCGGCGCTGTTGTCCACCGTGACCAGCTATGGCGTCGAAAAGGCGCAAGAGGACTGGCGGCGGCGCGCCTGGGCGGTGGCCGGCGTGGTCATCAACCTGGGCGTCCTGGCCTTCTTCAAATATGACCGGCTGGTCTTCAACAGCCTGGTTGGTCCCTTGCCGCCGCCGGGCGACGTGCTCGGCACCCTGCTCGCCATTCCCCTGCCGATCGGCATTTCCTTTTACACCTTCCACGGCATCTCGCTGGTGGTGGATGTTTTCCGCGCGCGCCAGGGCGGCAAGACACAGAGCCCGCTGGGACAGGAACGCGGATTCCTGGATCATGCGCGGCGCACATTCCTGTACCTGACCTTCTTTCCGCAGCTCATCGCCGGCCCCATCGTCAAAGCCAAGGATTTCTATCCCCAGATGGGCGCCAAGGCCTTTGCCGACATCCATTGGTACGGCGTCGCCAAGGCCCTGATCATCGGATTCTTCCTGAAGTCGGTGGTGGCCGACAATCTGGCGCAGCAGACCGGCGTCCTGGCACCGCCCTTCTGCTATTCGCTGTCCACTCTCAACCTTGTCCTGGTCCTGATCGCCTATTCGGTCCAGATCTTCGCCGACTTTGCCGGTTACTCCCTGATCGCCATCGGGCTGGCGCGGCTGTTCGGCTATGCGTTGCCGGACAATTTCCGCTTTCCCTATATCGCGCAGACTTTTTCCGAATTCTGGACCCGCTGGCACATGTCACTGTCGGCGTGGTTGCGCGACTATGTCTATTATCCCCTGGGCGGCAACCGGAAGGGAGCGCACCGCACCTATGTCAACCTGCTGCTGGTGATGGCCCTGGGCGGGCTGTGGCATGGCGCGGGCTGGAGCTATGCGGTGTGGGGCCTGTGGCACGGCGGCGCGCTGGCGCTGGAGCGGATGGCGCGCGGCACGCGCTTTTACCTGTCAGAGGCCAGGCTCGCGAAAATCGCGCGCTGGGCCCTGGTGTTCACGGTCGTGACGCTGGGCTGGACGCTGTTCAAGCTGCCCGACTTCGCCCAGGTGCGCGAGCTGGCGGGCGCGGCCTGGGACAACCGCCACATGCGCTTTTCCCGCGGCGTGCCGATGCTGCTGCTGTTCTACATGGCGCCGGTCCTGATCTATCATCTGCTCTACCAGTTCCGTGACCAGCCACCGCGAGCAATCGCCTTTCTGTGGGGCATGCGGACGGAAGGCGTGGCGCTGGGCCTGATGCTGACGGCGATCATGGTGCAGGCGGGCAATCCCACACCCTTCATCTATTTCCAGTTCTGACCATGCAGCGCCCGCTCCTCCCCATTGCCGTCACCGCCGCCCTGAGCTTTGCGGCCTATGCCGCTGTTGTGCAGTTCGCGCCTTTCTCCGTGCCGGTGGTGCAGAACCAGGTCGACACCAACATGATGCGGATGCAGGGCTTCCTGGCTGCGCCGCCCCGTACCGTGCTGGTGGGATCGTCTCTCACCTTCCGCCTGCCTACCGAAGTGCTGGAGCCCGAGGTCGCCAATATCGGCCTGACGGGCGGCAGCGCCCTGACCGGCCTTGCCCTGGTGGAACGGTCCGGCGAGAAGCCCAGCCTGGTGCTGATCGAGAGCAACCTTCTGGAACGCCCATTGGACCAGGAAGCGGTCCAGGCCCAGTTGCGTTTCCCCGAGCGGTTCCTGCGCAAGCACCTGCGGGTCTTCCGCACCGGTTTTGACCCCGCCAATCTGTTGTGGCGTGCCCTGCTCTATTTCACGCACCATGTCGACGCGGTCATGCCCCCCGAAGCCGCGCGCCATTTCTATGAGGGGCAGAGGGATTTCAAGGCGCATCCGCCCGAGCCCGTGAACTTCCAGCGCAATTTGAACCTGACCGCGGCGCTGGTGACCTCGCTGGAGACCAAGGGTGTGCGGGTCGGTTTCTTTGAAATGCCGATCGATCCAGGGTTGATGAACTCACCCGCCGATACGGCGATCCGCCGCGACGTCCGCAAGGCCTTTCCGCCAGGCCGTTATTGCTGGCTGGACCTGCAAGTGCCCGGCGGCGCCCATACGCTGGATGGCGTGCATCTGACGGCGGATGATTCCGCCCTGATCGCCCGGAATATTCTGGCGCAGCAGAAAAACTGTCGTTAGCCGCGCGACGAAGGCATGATCAGCGCGAGGTAGCCGCCGCGAGCATCCAGGAAAGTGCCGCGGTATTTGGGCGCCAGCAGGCCGAATACGATCTGCCAGTAAGGCAGATCCGCCAGGCCGATGTCCTCGATCACCAGCGCGCCATTGTCCTTCAGCAGCGGCAGCGCGAACAGCAAGGTGTTGAGGTTGGCTTCCGAATTGTGCAATCCGTCATCGATGATCATGTCGAAGGAGGCCGGGGGGAAGCGCGCGGCCAGTTCCGCCAGCACGGAGGGCTGGGTCTGGTCGACATAGAAGGTCTCGATCCGCTCTTCGGCGAACAGGACGCGCTTGTCCACATCGGCGCCGAACACGCGGATGCGCGGCGCCCAGTCCCGGAATGCGCGCAGCGAGGCGCCAGGCTTGCCATCCAGCCCCATATTGGAGGGCACGTCGATATTGTTGGTGCCCAGGCCGATCTCCAGCATGGACAGATCCTCACGGCGCTTGGCGCTCAAGAGCCAGGAATAGAGCAAGTAATAGTTGTGGCCGGTGGACTTGTCGGAGCCGTATTTATAGAACAGCGCCCGCAATTCTTCGGTGTCAGCATTCTGCGCGCTGGCACCGACAAAATTCTCGACCTTGATCGGCACGACCGGCGAGCGGTCGATCTGGGACACTTCCGCCATGGCGGCGATGGAGCGGCGCAGGACGGCCATCTGGTCGGCCAAGGGCGTTTCGCGATACTTGACGTCCCATAACTCGGTGCCGAGAAAATGCATCACCTTGCCGGGATTGGTCAGGATCTTGGCGATGCCTTTCAGGGACAAGGCCCGGCGCATCTGCGCTCGCGCAAATGCCAAACGCGCACCCATGAAACTCTCCCCAAATCCGTCCGTCAGGACCGGTTACACTGGGGGATTGGTGGCGTCAACAACGGGCGCGCGAGGCGATTGACCCGCTGCATTTTCCCACGCACAACCCACTGGAAAACGCTTGGAACCCTTGATGAAGCGCCTTGCGGTTACAGCCCTGAAGATCGCGGTATCCGCGACCCTGTTGTGGGTCCTGTTCCACCGCATTGCCCTGGCGCCCGTGCTCGCCAGCCTGGCGCGGTTCAGCGTGGAGGCGGCCTTGGTAGTGATGGGCCTGGCTTTCCTGCAGATCCTGCTTTTCGCCCTGCGCTGGCAGTTGGTGGCGCGCGTCTGCGGTGCGCCGCTGCCCTGGGGCGCCCGTTTGCGCCTGGTTTTCATCGGCCTGTTCTTCAACCAGACCTTGCCGTCCAGCATCGGCGGCGACGCTATGCGGGTTTGGCTGTCCTCACGCCTGGGCGTTCCGCCAAGCCGTGCCTTCTCCAGCGTAGCGGCGGATCGCTTTGCCGCGTTGATCGTGCTTCTGGGACTGAGCCTGGCTACCTTGCCGCTGTTTTATGTACAGGTGAGTGACACGCTTCTGCGCCATGGCCTGACGGGCGCTCTGGCGGCGGGCGCGGCGGGTTTCATTTTGCTACTGACGGGCGGCTTGACGATGGAGAGATGGCTGCAATCCTGGCGTGTCACAGCGCCTTTCGGCTTGGTCATCGCCGACCTGCGCCGCCTATTCTTGCTGCCGGCTGGCTTGGTCGCCATGCTTTTGTCGCTGACGCTCCACCTGATGTCCGTCGCCGTTATTTTCCTGATCGCGCGCAGGCTGGGCATCGGCCTCACACCAAGCGCGGCCCTGGTCCTGGTACCGCCCATTCTGCTGGTGATGGCCTTTCCGGTCACCATCGCGGGCTGGGGATTGCGCGAAGGCGCCATGGTGGTGGCGCTGGCCCAGATTCATGTCGCAGCGCCCGACGCGCTGGCACTGTCCATCCTGTTCGGCTTGCTGCAGATCGCGGTCAGCCTGCCCGGCGCCGTGCTGTGGCTGCAACGCCATGAGCGCCTGCCGCATCAGGGCTGATAGCTATAAACCGCCAGGGACCGCCCGTTATCGAACGGCGCGCGCGTCACCGGGACCATCAAGCCGGCGGGAAGACCGACACTTCCGGGGCTTCCAAACCTTTCCAGGGGCGAGCCCGCCAGATAGATGCAACGCGCCGGCGCGACCCGTTTCCAGACGTCCGCCGGGGACAGAAGTTCACCAAAATGCACGAAGCTGTGCCGCGCCCAGTCATAGGTAATGCCGCGGGGATGCAGCTTCTGCAAGGCGCCGCGGAAACGCGAGCCGGCAAACTGGTTGCCGAAATCCAGATCGTACACAATCGCCGGCGCTTCATAATAGAAGATGACGGCGCAGCCCGAACCCGAAATACGTTCCAGTACCCGCTGATTGGCAAAGTTGACATCATGCGCGCCCCGCAGCCAGGCAGTTGTCGAATTAGCGGCATAGAACAGGGCTGCAACTCCCAGGACGGCAAGAGCGGCAAGAAACCGACCAGAGCCACGAGAAAGCAGATGGGCGACAAGCGCAGCGTTTGCAAAGGCGCAGAAAACGGCCCCCGGAATAAGGTAGCGGGCCGCGGGCTGCTTCATGACCATCAGTATCTCCACGACCACGACCAGCGCGGAAACCATCATCACACGCCGCAGGGCCGGGGCGCCGAACAGCGCCACAGCGATGTAGAGCGCCGCTCCGACGAACAGCTCCGGCGCTTCCGAAAACATCAGCGCAGCATTGGAAATCAGGACAGAGATACCGGGAAGCCCGGCCGCCCCATCGGCGTAGGAGCCGCTATGGGCCGCCATTCCGGTGAACCACGAGAACATCTGGGGATAGTGATGCGCCACCGGCAGCGTGAAGAAAATAAACGAGGCCACCGTAAAAATAATTCCTCGCCGGACCAGATACCAGTTCGGCAACAGCAGGAGGGCAAAGACAAGCGGCAGGGCGTTTATCTTGGCGGCAATGCTGAAGCCCACAACCACGCCCGCCACCGCCGCGGCGCGCTGTGCATTTTCCTCTTTCTCAAAGGCAATGGGATATAAAATACCCGCCAGCACCAATGTTGTGGCAACCAAAAACGGCTCCGGGGAGACCCGGTTGAGCCCGATCATGATGGGATATGACATCAGCAAGGACGCCTGGCCTGCCAATGCCGCGATCATGCTGCCCGAAACGCGGCGCACTTGCATGCCGAACCACAGCGTGGCGGCGGCGATGGCCGCCATAAGCACGGCGTGATGAACGCCCAGATAAAACTGCGATCTGCTGAGAACATCGGTCACCAGCCCGACACCGTGAAAAGGCCAGGTGACCAGCCAGGTGAAAAAATTCACCACCGCCATCAGCATCACCAGATTGGTGCCGGGATGGGCGCTGAGGCTGGGCGGATAAGGGGTCAGGACTTCCAGCCCGTTCAGCAGATAAGCGTATTCCGGATCGACGGGGAAGCTGCCCACCATGCGAACGAAGACGCGGCTCAGAATCAGGAGTAAAATCGGCACCACCGCCAGCAGCCAGAACCCAGCGTCCCGCAGATTGGGGAATTTGATCATGTCTGGTGCTCCTGCCGCCGACAGCCTATTTATGGCAAAGCCTCCCGGGGTGCAAACCCCCGTATTATCAACAAAATTCGGGTTAGCCGCCGCTTGCCCCGAGAGCCCCGGACCGCCACCGCTCCGCCGCAGGGCGATGCCGGAGGGCCTTGCCTTGGCAGCGCGCCGCGATATTCCGCACCCCCTGATCAATCATATTGGCGTTTGTGAATCGTCTATATACAAGGCCCTGTCGCCCCCCCCGCCCAGATCACAATGCCGATCAATGAAATATACAGCCTCACCAAGCCGGACTCCCTGTCCAGCCGCATCACGCGACATCAGCGGGTGAAGATGTTTCAGGCGTTCATGGAAAACATGGCGCCGCAATCGGCGCACACCATTCTCGATGTTGGGGCGACGTCGGACCGCAGCTACGACCATTCCAACTATTTCGAGGCATGGTATCCCAATCCGGCCAGCGTCACGGCGACGGGTATTGACGATGCGTCTTTCCTGGAAGAGCTTTTTCCCGGCATGCGCTTTGTCCGGGCGGATGGACGCAAGCTTCCCTTCGAGGATCGCAGTTTTGACTATGTGCATTCCAGCGCCGTGCTGGAGCATGTCGGCTCCCGCGCGCAACAATCGGATTTCCTGAAGGAGCTTTGGCGCGTGGCGCGGCGCGGTGTTTTCCTGACCACGCCCAATCGCTGGTTTCCGGTCGAGCTTCATTCCGTCCTGATGCTTGTGCACTGGCTGCCGCCGCACATGTTCCGCGCGATCTTGCGCCGGCTCGGCCATCATGACCTGTCGCTTGAGGAAAACCTGAATTTGCTGACGCAGCGAGATTTGAAAGACTTGGCCGTCCGCAGCGCCTTGAAGAATCTCGCCATCCGCCATGTCAGCCTGTTTGGCTGGCCAACGAACCTTCTGCTGATTGCAAGAAAAGATTGGTCGCCACGCGTATGTGCTGGGCGCGATCAACGAGACTCGCGGCTCTGAAGCTGCTTAAGAGCCGACTGCGTACTCCGGCTTGAGCGCCAGAAGGTAGTCATGGTGGCTCAGCTTTGCCACCAAACTGTACATCTGATCCAGCACTGCCAGGACCGCGTCGAGCTTCTTGGTTTCGACCAGAATGTGCCGCGGCCGGTTCTTCTGGACGTTCATGCCGCGCAGCACTTCGACCTCATAGCCTTCGACGTCCAGGGAAAAAACGTCTACCCGCCCGAGCTTCAATTCCTCGAAAATGCTGGCGAGCGTGCGCGCGGGTACCTCGATCTCCGTCAGGACAGGTTCGTGCACCGCCGCATGGAAGCGGTGCGAAGCTTCGTTGTCCTGTGACGAGAAACTACCCGGCACATAACTCATCATATTCGCGGCAACGATCTTGATCGTGCTGATACCGTCCGCGGCGACCAATGCGGTGTTGAAAACACGGGCCGCCGGGCGGTTTTTCGCGCAACTGCGCGCCTTTTCCGGAAGCGCCTCGATCAGAACGCCGCGCCAGCCACGAAATCGCTCAAGCCAGTAAGTATTGCTGTATGTGATCCCGTCATTGGCGCCGCATTCGATGAATGTGCCGTCGCGAAAATCCAGGTACTTGCCCAGCGCGCGATCCAGCCCGTCAAGCGCGGAGAAGGAATAGCGATCCGATCCGACTGTCTCAAACAGTGTGCGCCGATATTGAACCAGCAATTTCTTGACGTTGCGGACGAACTTTCTCATAGTCACACAACGTTCCGCGATGCAGAATACAGGGGCTGGTGGCGGTGCGCCAATTCGCGCTTTTTAGGGCAGTTGCGGGTAAAAGTCCATGAAGTGGAACTGGCAGCGCGTCGGCGATCGCATTGACATCATAGATGCTGATTTGTGCCGCAGAGGGTTTCTCTCCCCCGCAAATTGGGATGCCGTTCTCAAGCAGAAGGTGCAGCGCCTCTACGCCGGCAAGCTGAACTGGTGCCTGCCGCAATATGCGACGTCATTCGGGCTTACGCTGGACACGCCGCCTTCGCGGAAAAATATCGTTCACGATATCCGGCAGAGTATCCCCCTGCCCGACGGCTCCATTGATGTTTATCAGGCTGAGGATGTGTTCGAGCATGTCTCCTATGACGACATACCCGGAATTTTCAATGAGATTTTCCGCATTCTGAAGCCGGGCGGACTTTTCCGCCTCAGCGTACCGGACTATCGATCCGACCTCATGCGGCAGCGCACGCTATTCGACGATGCGGGCGCCCCGCTGTTCGACCCGGACGGTGGCGGGCAATTCGTTGCGGGACAGATCGTGGGCGGCGGACATCTCTGGTTTCCGGATTTTGGCTCCGTAAAAGCGCTGTTTGAACGATCTCGTTTTTCGGCCGGCGCGGATGTCGATTTTCTGCATTACACGGCAGACAATGGCTCGTTCGTGTTGAAGAATATTGACTATTCCAAGGGCTTTATAAGGCGTACACCGGATCACGATCCGCGCGCCGCAGGGAGGCCCTTGTCCATCGTTGTGGACGCCATAAAGCGATAGCCCGCCGGGGCTTCAGCCGCGCTTGCGCAAACAATAGTTGGGCGCCCGGTTCACCAATTCATAGTCGGAACGGGCTGCGGCTTCGCGTGCGGTTCGCTGCGATCCCCAATCCGTCCAGTCGGCGGAATCGTCGAAAATGACGAAACCGCCGGGCGCTATAAACCGGTCGACATTTTCAAAGTCCCGGCGCGACTGTTCATAACTGTGGTCGCCATCGATATAGGCCAGCGCAATCGGGCCTCCCAGCATGGCGGGTTGTCCAAAAAAATCCGTCCGGTGCTCGCTGCGGCTCCAGGCCGCAAAGAAATCGTCGGAATTGAGCTGGATGTGGTGCGGCAGGTGATCGGCATTGAAGAACTGGATGTTTCTGCGGAAACTTTCGAGGATGTGCTGCTGATAGGGCACCGCCGGAATTTGCGTGTCGTCAAGAAAGGGGGAGTCCTTTGTGAACCCCTCAAACTGCCAGGCATCAACGGAGAACACCGGATTTGCCCTGCTATGCTGGCGAAGAAGAAGCAGGATATGGTTCAACGAGAGCCCGCAAAAACTTCCGATCTCCACCACCGCGCCAGGCCCCAGATGGCGGATGCAGTGGTCGAACAGATAAAGGTTTCCCGGATCCAACATGCCGGCATTGGCCATGGTCATCCATGACCGTGTGTCATCCGTCGGCAGCCGTTTGCGGCGGCTGAGTGTCGTGATCTTTTCCATGAATCGTTTAAGTCCGGGCATGACGGCACTTTACCAGTGTCGGAAACGGAAGAAAGCCCCCACGCCCTGCGCTTCGCCGCTCCTGACAGCAGGGTTAAATCGCGGCCGCTTCGCGCAGGATGATAATACCCGCCTGGTCCAGGCTGGCGGCGGCATGATCGGCGCCGGCGATGGTCTGGGCAATTTCGGCGACAAAGATGGTTCGCACGCCCGCCGCCTGGCCGCATTGCATGTCCGTATCACGATCTCCGACCATCCAGCTCCGCGCCATGTCTAGGTTACGGGCATCTCGAGCTTGGTTCAGAAAATAGGGTGACGGCTTGCGGCAGTCGCACGGACCGGACAGGGACGGCTCGACTCCGTTGGGGTGGTGGAAGCAGTAGAAAAAGTCTGTGATCTTGATGCCGGCTTGGCCCAGCGCCGCCGCCAGCTTGGCCTGGATGGCATCATGGTCGGCCGCCGTCGCCTTGTGCTTAGCCTGGTTGGGCTGGTTTGACACCACGAACAGCAGATAACCTGCGTCCTGAAGCTGCTTCATCGCCTCCAGCACGCCGGGCAGGATGGTGAAGTCCGCCGCGGTGCGCGGCGCCTCCAACTCTCCGGTATCGGCATAAAACACATTGGCGTTGATGACGCCGTCACGGTCCAGGAAAACGGCCTTCGCCATCAGCGGGTGGATTCCCACTTCATGGCGTTCTTCTTGAGGTCAGGATGGGTGACGATCAGGTGCCAGACCACGGCATGGAACGCCTCGGTGTGGGGCGTGATGGTCTCGCCATTGACAGTGGGGATCACCACACAGGCATCGGCCACCGTCTTGGTGTAGCCGCCGTCGCGTCCGACCACGCCGACCACCTTGGCGCCGGCCGCCTTGGCGGTCTTCAGGCCTTCGACGATGTTGGCGGAAATATTCTTCTCGGCATTTCCGCCGCCGACCGAGAACACGAAGATCACGTCATCGGCGCGGACATGGCTGGTTTCCAGCCAGCGCGAGAAGATGTGCTGGAAGCCATCGTCATTGGTACGCGCCGTCAGTTCCGAGACATTGTCGGTGGGGGCATAGGCTTCGATGCCGGCGATCTTGCGGAAGTCGTTGACCGCATGGCTGCAATTGCCGGCGCTGCCGCCGACGCCCAGAAAGAACAGCCGCGCCTTCTTGGCGCGGCATTCCGCCAGGATGGCGACCATGGCGTCAATCTGGCCCTTGTCCAGGCCGTCGATCACCTGATGGGCTTCCTTCAGGAACATTTCGGTGTATTCGGAAGCCATCACTCTTGTCCTTTCAGCAGTGCGTCCAGCCCGGCCAGGCCCTCGCGGGAGCCGATCTCGTGGAATCGCCGGGCGGTCTCATAGCCTGCCATGCGGCCCTGCTCAACCATGGAACTATAGACCGCGGAAAGGTCGAATTTCTGCCCTTTCGGCCAGCCGTTTAGCGCCTCGGCCTTCAACACCTGCAGGCCGTAATCAATGTGCCTCATCGCCGGGGTGAGGTTGACCTTGTCATAGCGTTTCAGGCGGCCGCCTTCGAACTCGATATTGCTGGTGTCATAGCGGCCCTCGTTGCGGAACACCGTCATCAGGGCCGGCTGGCCGCTTGTCTTGAACGCTTCCACGATGGGCGCGAAGGGCTCGTCCAGATAACTGTCGCCATAGGTGACGATGAATTCCTCGCCCAGCAGCGGCAGGGCCTGCATCAGGGCGCCGCCGGTGCCCAGAAGCTGGTCGCCGTCGAACGACCATTCGATACTGAGACCCCAGCGCGCGCCGTCGCCGGCAAAATCCCGCATCATCTCGCCCAGGAAGCCGGCGCAGACCACGACTCGCTTGACGCCTTGGTGCGCGAACAACGCCAATTGGTGATCCAGGAACGGCTTGCCGGCCACGTCCAGCAGGGATTTTGGTATCGTCTCGGTCAGGGGCCGCATGCGGGTGGCAAGGCCGCCGGCCAGCAATGCGAGCGGCGGCAGCGCCTTCATACGACGATCTTGGTGCCTTCATAGTCGAAGCGGAAGCGCACTTCGCGCATCCCCGCCCCGATCATGGCATGGCGCAATTTGGTCTTGTCCTTGGCGTGGAACAGCAGGAAGCCGCCGCCGCCGGCGCCGATCAGCTTGCCGCCGGTGGCGCCGGATTTCATCGCCAGCTCATACCATTCGTCAATCTTGGGGTTCGACATCCCGCCCGAGCGGCGCTTCTTGTGCTGCCAATGTTCGTCCATCAGCTTGCCGAAGCCGTCCAGGTGGCCGGATTCCAGCGCATCCCAGCTGCGCAGGCCCAGGTCCTTCACAAAGTGCAGGTTCTGCACCATGTCGCTGTCGGCTTTTTTGGTCTTGTCGTCCTGTTCTTTCAGGATCGAACCCGCTTTCCGCGAATAGCCGGTGAAGAACATCACCAGGCTGTCTTCCAGATTGTGCTTGGTCTCTTCGTCGATCTTCAGCGGCGTGGCGTCGACGCTGCCGTCTTTGCGAAAATTGAAGCAGGTCACCCCGCCGAAGGCCGCGATATACTGGTCCTGCTTGCCGATCGGTTCTTTCAGCAGATCGATCTCGATATGGCAGGCCTGCTCCGCCAGTTCGCGGGGATGAATCAGGTTGCGCTTGAGGGCATGCAGCGCCTTGAGCAGCGCCGTGGTGAAGCTGCCGGACGATCCCAGGCCGGTGCCGGCGGGAATGTCGGCCATGCTGGTGATTTCCAGGCCAGTGGGCGACTGGCCGACCAGCTTGAGCGCCTCGCGCACAATGGGATGCTCGAGCTCGTCGAGCGTCATGACCTTTTCCAGCTTGGAATATTTGACGATCAACTCGTCGATGAAGGTCTGGTGGATGGTGATGTAGATGTAGCGGTCGATCGCCGCGGCGATCAGGAAACCTTCATGCTGCAGATAATAGGACGGCAGATCGGTGCCGCCGCCGCCCAAGGTGATGCGCAAGGGGCTGCGGGTGATGATCACGAACGAGGCTCCTGATAGGCGGCGGCGATGATCTTGTGCATGGCCACTGCGTCTTGAATGTCGCCGGTGGCGCGGCGGCCCTTGGCAATGGCATCGGCGAAATCGGCGAACTCGGCGTCCCAGCTCACATCGGCGCCGGGAAAATCCCACACCGTGGTTTCGGGCGGGCCCATCTGCGGCAGCATCTTGAAATAGGTCAACTTTTCAGGACCGTAGCTGCCGCCCAGCCCGTCAATCATCAGCTTGCCGTCGCGGCCATAGATTTCGAGGCTGAACATGTTCTTCCATTCCGACCAACTGGCATGCAGCCAGGCGATGTTGCCGGCGCCATTCTTCAGGGCCAGGAAACAATTGTCGTCCACTTTCATGTCCCAAAACAAGGTGGGCGTGGCGGCAAAGGCCAGCTCCAGCTCGCCCAAGAACCAGCGCGACAGGTCGATCAGATGCGAGCCCTGGTCGATCAACTCGCCGCCGCCCGACAGTTCGGGGATGGCGCGCCATTCCTTTTCCATGCCCGGCCGCCCGCCATGGCCATAACGGCCGCGCACGAACATCATGGAGCCCAGCGCGCCGGAGTCCACGATCTCCTTGGCTTTCCAGATGGCGGGATGAAAACGGTGGTTGAAACCAACCTTGCATATCTTGCCGGATTTTTTCGCTGCGGCGGCAACGCGCGCCACCTCGTCCACATTCATGCCGGCGGGCTTTTCCACCAGAACATGCTTGCCGGCCTCCAGCGCGCCAATGGCGATAGGCGCCAGGCTGCCATGCAGTGTGGCGATGATCACGACGTCCAGGTCGGCGGCGACCAGCGCCTGCCAGTCCTTGGCGACCTTGGCGCCGGTTTTATCGGCCAACGCCTGGGCGCGGGAGGCATCCAGGTCAGCGACCAGCACGATATCGTGCCCCTTCGCCGCTGCGGCGCGCTTCTGGCCGATCAGGCCGCAGCCGACAATCCCCAGCCGCATCAGTCTTTCCCCCAGGTCTTGCCGCGGTCCTTGGGCGTGATGCGGCGCAGGGCATAAATATCGCCGCCATCGAGATCCACTGCATGGGCGGGGAATTCTTCGTAAGGATCCCACTGCGCCGCGATCAGCTTGCCGGTGATGCCGTCGCTGGCGGCCGACGCCAGCCAGACGCAGCACTTGGCGCCGACCGACAGCGGTGTGCCGCCGCTGTCTTTCAGCTTTTGCATGCGCGCCATGAAGGCGTCGCCGGCAGCAGCGGGCTTGGCTTCCAGCAACTGGTCCATCATGCGAGTGGCCAGCGGGCCGGGCGCCACGGCATTGATGTCAATGCCGAAGGCTTTGAGTTCCAGCGCCAATGTCTCGGTGAAGCGCACGCTGGCGGCCTTGGAGGCGGCATAGGCGCTGATGCCCGGCAGCGGGTTGGTCGCGCCGCCGCCCGACAGGTTGATGATCTTGCCGCTCTTTTGCGCCTTCATGGCGGGGAGAACGGCGCGGCAGGGATAAACCGTGCCCATCAGGTTGATGTTGATCGCCTGGACCCATTCATCCCAGTCCACTTCGTCAATCGCGCCCATCGGGCCATAGATGCCAGCATTATTGACCAGCACGTCGAGCTTGCCGAATTGCTTGAGGGTTGCGGCGACCAGCGCATCCACCCATTTGGGCTCGCCGACATCGCAAGCCATGGCTTCGACTTTGACGCCATGCTGCGCCGACAATTTGGCGGCAACATCCTTCACCGCTTTTTCATCACGGGCGCACAGCATCAGGCTGGCGCCCTCGGCGGCGAAATGCGCCGCTATTTCCGCGCCCAGCCCCTGACTGGCGCCGGTGATCAGGCAGGTGCGTCCCTTGAGCTTCATGCCGACCGCCCGGTGGTGACATATTCCAGCTTGCCGGAAAGCTGGGCGTTCAGGAAGCGCGACTGGTCCAGCACCAGCGGCCGGGCCATGGAGTTGAAATCGTCCGCCGTCAGCTCGCGGAAGTCCGGCCATTCGGTGGCGATGATGGCGGCGTCGGCGCCCTTCAAGGCATCTTGCGCGGAAGCAGCGATGGCCGCTTTCAGTTCCGGCGGCAGGCTTTTGACCTTGGGATCGAAGGCGGTGATCACCGCGCCGCCGTCGGTCAGCAGCCGGATCAGGTCCACCGCCACCGAGCGGCGGATGGCGTCGGTGCCGGGCTTGTAGGACAGGCCCAGCAGCGCAATCCGCTTGCCGTTCAACCCGCCCAGCAACGCGGTGAGGCGGTTGAAGGCCCAGTGCCGATGCGCCTCGTTGCTGTCCAGCACGCTGCCCAGCACGCGCAGCTTGACGCTCTGTTTTTCCGCCGCCTGTTCCAGGTAGCGCACGTCACGCGCCAGGGTGCCGCCGCCGAAGCCGAAACCGGCGCGGACGTAAGACTGAGTGCCGATGCGTGGATCGGACTGGATGGCCTTCTCCACTTCGCTGGAATCGGCGCCCACCCGCTCGCAGATGGTGGCGATCTCGTTGGCGAAAGTGATGGAGGTGGCCAGGAACGCGTTCAGCGCATGCTTGGTCATCTCCGCCGATTCCACGCCGATCCAGAAAATGGTGGGGCAGATCGGCGCCAGCAGCGGTTCCAGCTTGGACTTGGCGGCATCGCCGCGCACGCCGACGATGATGCGGCCCGGATTGGTGAAGACGGAGATGGCCTTGCCCAAGCGCAGATTCTCGGGCGAGCAGGCGAACTCCACCTTCCGGCCATTGGCAACCGCGGCAAAGGCCTGTTCCAGTTTCGTCATGCTGCCCACCGGCATCTGCGACGACACCAGCACCACGGCGCCGGACTTCAGATGGGGAAAGATATTCGCCGCCACGGCGCGTTCGACGAACGCGACGTCGGCCACGTCATCGTCATTGACGGGCGTATCGATCGCCACCCACACCACATCGGCATCGCTGACAGCGGATTTGGCATCGGTGGTGAAACGCAGCTTGCCGCTCTTGAGCCCTTCGCCCACCAATTCGGGCAAGCCCGGCTCATGCAACGGCGGCACTGCCTTGGCGAGATTGGCGATGGTTTGGGCATTGTCGTCCAGCCCGACCGTGTCCACGCCATAGCGCGGCAGGCATGCGGCGGTAACCGATCCCAGGTGCCACAGGCCATAGACGCAGACGTTCACGAGTTTCTCCTCAGCCGCGCTCGGCATAGACCCAGTCATTGGCCTTCAGCCAATTCAGGGTATTGCGGACGCCTTGCTCGATGGTGAATTGCGGCTTCCAGCCCAGGGCGCGAACCTTTTTCGTGTCCAGGTAGATGAAAGGATTGTCGCCGATCCAGCCGCGGTCGCCGCCGGTATAGGACAGCGTGGGGCTAACGCCCATTTCCTCGCAGATCCAGCCGATGGAATTGACGATCTCGCAATATTCGTCAGTCCCCAGGTTGAAGATATTGACCTTGTCCTCGGCCTTTTCCACCACCGTCAGCATGGCGCTGATGCAGTCATCAATATGCAGGTAGGATTTGCGCTGCTTGCCATCGCCCAGCACCGTCAGTTGCGACGGATCGGCGCTGAGCTTGCGGTAGAAATCATAGACATGGCCGTGGGTGTAGCGCGGCCCCAGGATCGACACGAAGCGGAAGATATAGGTCTTCAGGCCAAAGCCTTCGCTGTATGCCGCCAGCATCCCCTCGCCCGCCAGCTTGGAGGCGGCATAAAGCGACGTCTGGATGGGAAAGGGCGCATCTTCCGGCGTTGGGATCACGGTGGCTTCGCCATAGACCGAACCGGTGGAGGAAAAGGCAAGACCCTTGGCGCCGCCCAATCGCGCCGCTTCCAGCACGTTGAAGGTGGCGATGGTATTCTGTTCCAGGTCCTTGCGCGGATGCTCGGTGCCGAACCGCACATCGGCATTGGCGGCGAGATGGAAGATGAAATCCACGCCCTTGGCGGCAGCCTGGAGGGCGCCCTCGTCCAGCAGGTCGCCCTTCACCAGCGTGTAATTGGGATTCTTCCGCGCATTCTCGACGAACCGCTCCAGCCCGGTGGAGAAATTGTCGAAGGCGGTGACTTTGTGCCCGAGCGACAGAAGCCGGTCCACCAGAGAGCTGCCGATGAAGCCCGCGCCGCCGGTGACCAGGTAATGCATCAGATCGAGAAACCGGCAGCGGTGGCGTCGCGGTAGAACATTTCCACTGTCTCCAGCGAATACTGCGCCAGGTCCTTGTCCTTCAGCGCCAGCTTCTTGATCAGGTCCGGCGTCACCGTGATGATGTGGCAGCCGATCTCATCGGCCTGGTAGATGTTCAGCACTTCGCGCGGGGACGCCCACAACAGCTCGGCCTTGGGCTTGGCGGCGCAGATTTTCAGCGCTTCCTTCATCAGCGGCACCGGATCCTGGCCGGTATCGGCGATGCGGCCGGCGAACACCGAGACCACCGCCGGCGTGTTGGCGTCCAGCGCGTTCACGACTTCTTTCACCTGTTCCAGGGTCAGGATGGCGGTGACGTTCAGCTTGACGCCTTCCTTGGCCAGCTTGGCGATCAGCGGCGCCGCAGATTCGCGCTTGGTGTTGGTGACCGGAATCTTGACATAGACATTCTTGCCCCAGGTCGCGATTTCGCGCGCCTGCTTTTCCATGGTGGGAAAATCGTCGGCAAAGACTTCGAAGGAGATGGGAAATTCGGTGATCTGGGCCAGCACCGACTTGGCGAAGGCGACATAGTCGGTCAGGCCCGCCTGGCGCATCAGGGTGGGATTGGTGGTCAACCCGCTGATGGTGCCGCTTTTCGACGCCGCCAGCATGTCTTCCAGCTTGGCGCCGTCGGCGTAAATCTTGACCCGCATAAACCTTGCTCCCGAACTGCCGCAAAACCCGAAAAACAGGGGTTACCGGGCGGGCGAAGCAATAAGCCAAGGCCAAGCCCGATACCAGCCTGTTTTTGGCCGTTTGCGGGCAGTTTCTGTGGGCGGCCGGCGCCCCAAGTTCTTGACTTTAATGGCTTAAACGGCAAAGGGTCGCGGCGCCCCGTCACGGCTCCATCCCAAGGGCGCGCCTTCGCCTGAAAGCACGATGAAAATCTTCGTCCACGACTATCCCGGGCACGCCTTCCCGATGCAGTTGTCCCGCGAATTTGCGAAGCTGGGGCACACGGTGGTGCATGCCTTTGCCGCCGCGCTGGAAGCCCCCCGTGGCGCAGTCGAGGCGCGGCCTGATGACCCCGCTGGTCTGACCATCCTGCCCATCATCACCGGCGCCGGCATGGACAAATACGCCTTGCTGCGCCGGGTGATGGACGAGCGCGCCTATGGCGCGGCGCTGGCAAACGCCGTGTGCGATGCGGCGCCCGACCTGTTCATCACCTGCACCACCCCCAACGACGTGCTGGATGTGCTGCGCGCCAAACTGCCCCGCTCGCTGCGCACCGTGTGGTGGCTGCAGGACATTTACAGCGTCGGGCTCAAAAGCATCTTGAACCGCAAGCTGCCTTTTTTCGGCAGCCTGGTGGGCTGGATTTATCGCGGCAAGGAAAAGCGCTTTGCCGCCCGCGCCGATCACATCGTCTCCATCACGCCGGATTTCCTGCCCTTCCTGCGCCGGCTGGGCGTGCCGCAGGAAAAGATCACGGTGATCGAGAACTGGGCGCCGGTGAATGAGATCACGCCCCTGCCCCACGACAATGACTGGAAGCGCCAGCAGGGCCTGAGCGGCAAGACCGTAATCCTGTATTCCGGCACTCTGGGGCTGAAACACAATCCGGCGCTGCTGTCGCGCACCGCGCTGCATTACCAGGGCCTCGGCCGCGACGATGTGGTGATGGTGGTGGCCACGCAGGGACTGGGCGCGGAGTTCCTGCGCAAGGAAGTGGAAGCGCGCGGCATCCGCAATCTCAAGGTCCTGCCGTGGCAGCCTTATGAGCGGCTGGCGGAAGTCCTGTCGTCGGCGGACATCCTGACCGCGATCATCGAGCCGGATGCGGGCCTGTTCTCGGTGCCGTCGAAAATCCTCAGTTGCCTGTGCGCGGGGCGCCCTGTGGTGGCGGCCATTCCGGCGGACAATCTGGCGGCGCGAACCCTGCAAAAGTCCCGCGCCGGACTGATAGTGGAACCGGGCGATGAAGCGGGCTTCATCGCCCGGCTGGACCGGCTGCTGGACGATTCGGCCCTGCGCGCCGAAATGGGCAGATGCGGCCGCGCCTATGCCGAACAGCATTTCGACATCACCAGGATTGCGGGGCGTTTCCTGGAGCTGCCACGCTGGTCCTGAAGCCGCGGCATTCTTGAATTTGCCGGAAGGCCATGACATTGCTGCGCCATGGCCTTCGGCATCAACCTGATGAAGTCGCTTTACTGGCACTACCGGCGGCCGGTATTCGAAGCCTTTGGTTCGGACCGCTATTCACACTTGGCGGCGTTCGACCTGGATCACAAGCTCAAACAGTATCTGGACTTCGACAATGGCTTCTTCATCGAAGTCGGCGGCAATGACGGCCTGGAGCAGAGCAACAGCTACTGGTTCGAGCGGTTCCGGGGATGGCGCGGCCTTCTGGTCGAAGCCCTGCCGCAAAAGGCCCGTCTCTGCGCCAGGAACCGCCGGCGTTCCCAGGTCGTGAATGCGGCGCTGGTGGCCGACGACAGCATAAAATCCATCCGCCTGAAGGTCGCCAACCTCATGACCTATATTCCGGGGCAGCGGACCCCCGAACAGGACGCCGCGCATCTGGGCGCGGCGATATCCGCCTATGGCGTGACGGAGGTGCCGGAGATCGAAGTACCCGCCACCACCCTGGCCGCATTGCTGGACCAGCGTGGCGGCGGTCCAGCCGACTTCTTCTCGCTGGATGTCGAAGGTTACGAAGTGCCGGTGCTGCAAGGCATGGATCCGGAACGGCACCGCCCAAGGCTGATCCTGGTCGAGACCGACAACCTGGACGGGGTGCTGGCGGCCTTGAACGGGCATTACCGCCTGATCGATCAGCTGAGTTTTCACGACTATTTGCTCCAGACCGAAAGTCCCAGATAAGGCGCCGACCGCGCAATTTTCCCGATATTTCGGCAAGTCATTGAAATCGTGGTGATTTTATCGATTTCGGCGCTTCCTTCTGAGCGGCCACCCGGAATCCCGCATCGGGTCCTATTTCTAGTAAAACCATGTTTTTACTATGATTTTCTGATTCGGTTCATATTTTGAACGTTGACGTTCATTCAATGAACGATTAGCGTTCGGCCCGGGTAACGGCCTTACAAAAACAAAAGAACATGCAACGCGACGGGGATCAGTCCCGCATCATCCTGGATATCCTGGAGTCGGTGGACCGTGACGGGATCCGGCCGCAGCGCAGCCGCGCTTCGGAAGTCGGGATCGCGCTGGGCCTGGTCAATGCCTATCTGAAGGTCTGCATCCACAAGGGCTATCTCAGGGCCCGCAAGATTTCCCCCCGCACCTACCAATACATGCTGACCCCGACCGGTTTCGCCGAGAAGTCGCGGCTGGCCCTGTCGCGTCTGTCCACGGCGCTGGATTTCCTGCACGACGCGCGCGTCTCCTATGCCGTGCTGTTCGCCCAGGCGCAGGAGCGTGGCTGGCGCAGCGTGGTCATCATCACGGCCTCCCAGTTGGCGGAGATTTGCGCCATCTGCGCCCTGGAACACGATATCCGCATCGTCGCCATCGTGGATGCCGGCGCGAGCAAGGAGCGCATGCTGGGCGTGCCGATCCATGGCGGCTTTGAGACCGTCACGGAAGATTTTGATGGCGCGGTGATCTGCGATCTGGGCGACCCCGGCAATACCCGCGACAGCGCCATCGCGCTTTTGGGCGCCGACCGGGTGATGACCCCGGCATTCCTCAATATCGCCCCGCGCGCGGTGCCGGAGGCGGCGCAATGAGTGTCACCATTGCCATCAGAGAGAACCTGCAATGTCCCATGTAAGGAAGGTTCTTTTCTTTTCTCCTTTCGCTTTCACTTGGGCACAGATTGTACCCGAGTTTCAGCTTGCACAACTGCTCCACGCAGAAGGCTTCCAAGTTAAAGTAATCGGTTGCCGCCGATCGTATTCTACTCGATGCACCTCCATGGAGGTAGCAAGGCTTCCCACAGATGCAAATGAGAGGGAAAGGGAAAAAGTCTGTAAAAAATGCATTTCGAATAGCCGCTTACTTGCAGAATCCTTTAGTGAAATTCAGTTTTCTCCAATTGAAGCTTATTCCGATGACCGCAACACAAGTTCAAATCTGGCACCTGAAATACCTAAAACGCCCGAAGAGATTTTGGGCTATTCGCGGGACGGAATAAAACTCGGACGCCTCGCGCTCTACGAAACAGTGATCAAGTTCAAAAAATTCAACGTGGAGCTTAATCCAATTGAGCGGCGATATTTTGAAATGTTTTTCTTGAGCGCCCTTAAGGTTTTAGATCAGGCGGCAACCGCCCTACGAACGGAAAAACCAGATGTGGTGATTTGCTATAGTCCCCAATACGTCATTCCCGGAATTTTCGCCGCCGTTGCGGCAAGGGAAGGAATACGAACGATTTTTATCGAAGGCAGTTCCAACGATATGGAGCGTCACTCGCATCTAAGAATGTGGGATTGGAAGACACACGGACTTAACCAGCCCGCTCTTGCAGTGCCCGAGAGGTTCGAATCATTTAAACTGACAACAAGCGGCACAGCCCGGGCCAAACGACTGATGGAAGTTAGGCAAAACGCGTCAGCCCACTCTGCATATACGAGTGCTGCGAAAAACGCCTCTCCATTTGATGTTTTCCATCTCGACAAGAACAAAAAATATATCGTCCTAGCCATGAGCAGCTACGACGAAGTTTTTTCGGGATATGTTATCGAAAAGCTCCCCCGCGCCCGATTTGAAGGACGCGTTTTTAAAAACCAAATCGAATGGTTGCGGGAAACAATTGCGTGGATTTCTTCTCACGCTGAATTGCAGTTGGTGATACGCCCTCACCCTAGGGAATTTCCAAACAAGTGGGAGAACAGTTTCTCGCCCCATGTGAAAGAGTGGACTTCCGTTCTTGCGTCCTTACCCCCCAACGTGAAAGTTGACCCCCCGGACCTGAAGTTCTCGCTCTACGACCATCTCGCGCATGCCGATGTTTTGATAACGGGTTGGTCGTCCGTCGGGGTTGAGGCCCTCTCCAAGGGTGTACCTGTTGTTACATACGACGAGGAATTGCCACCCTTTCCGAAATCGATACATTATTCTGGCACCTCTAAATCGGAGTATTTTAAAAATATTTTTCTGGCCTGCCAAGACATCGACCGGAACCGTCACATAGAAAATGCAACGAAATGGCTGGCTTACACCTCGGAGGTTGGGACGATAGAGACCGGAGGAAGGCTCGATGATCGCTTTAAAATTCTGGCGAAGCTAAATATCAGAGGGCTTTTGAGACAAAGATTGCCGCGACGACTAGATTTATTTTTCCCCCCATCGAAGCGGGACATCAAAAGATTGCTTGACCTGGTTCAGGGAAAAGGGACGAGCCTCTTTGATTTACCAAAATAAAAGCTCCGCTGCTGTGCAAACGCCGTCCACATCGCCCAACCCGTATCACGACTATCTGCGCGAAACGGAAATCGAAAATAAGGCGTAAGCTGATATGGCCGAACCCCGCCTACCCCGTCATATCAAGACGCTGGACAGCATGCGAGCTATCTCGTCGTTGGCCGTATTCGCCAGCCACATTGTCCAGATTTTCTGGTTACCACTCGTGGGGGTGCACACCCCCATCTATCAGGTCAACTCCCTTCTAAGCGAGACGGCCGTGATCGTGTTCTTTCTATTGAGCGGTTATCTAATTGCGATGAGCATTAGGAAAAATATCGTTACGAATTCATATTTCATGTTGTCCGACTTTGCGGCGGCGCGCGCCGCCCGCATTTACCCGCCCCTGATATTTGCGATCCTAGTGAGCCTTGGCGTATTTTATCTTATAAAACTCGCTAGCCTTGCAGGCGTGAGCACACCTTTGCAAAACCCTTCGGACCTGTACAGCGCACGCGATTTAATTGCACTCAAGCCCAGCGAAATTGCCAGATCATTGCTGATGATCGGAGGGCTGCTTGAAATCAATGGTCCGCTCTGGAGTTTATATATAGAAGTTCCGCTTTATGCCGCCGCTGGCGTTGCCGCAATGGCGCTCAAAGGTCGCGGGCAAATCGGTCGCGCGTGCGCAATTATTGTATTCGCGGCACTAGTTTGGTTCATCGTGGAACGGAACTATACCTATTATGCGGTCTGGTGGTTAATCGGTGCTATTTTCTTTCTGTATCAGATCATCCGTAACTGCTTGGTATGGTTCGCGGGCAGCGTATTGGGTATCGCCGTCCTGTACCTCAGTCCAGCGACTCCGACTGTTGAAGTCGTGCGCCTGTGTGCCATGTTTGCAATATCCTATGCGATGTTTTTCGTTTGGACTTGGGAGTCGTGGTGGCTGGAGGAAATTTCCGGCATTTCTTACAAACTATATCTCATACACTTTCCGCTTCTGATCCTGGGCTATTCAGTATTCGTCTCACTTCACAGCGCGGAACCTCCTTCCTTGGAAAGTCGCCTTTTGGCAACTCTCCTTAGCTTCCTCACAGCTTTCACGGTGGCGTGGTTTGTGGGTGCCTATGTGGAAAACACGAAGCGCTTCCAGCGGTTAATTTTCGCGTTAGCCCGCTTCCCTTTCAGAAACCTAACTGCAGGAATGTGATGCTCTATTCCTTGAGCGCAATCCCATAGCATGCCCTAAAAACCGGCTCGAGACTTCAGCCTGGACTATCGCCTCCCGATCAAACACCATAAAATTCGCGGTACCAGGCGATGAATTTCGGGATGCCGGCGCTGATCGGGGTGGTGGGCGCAAAGCCCAGGTCACGGGTGCTGGCGTCGATGTCGGCATAGGTGCGGGGCACGTCGCCGGCCTGGATCGGCTCCAATTGCACTTGCGCCTTGCGGCCCAGCGCCTTTTCGATCTCGCCGATGAAATCGGTCAGCTTTTCGCTGCGATGGTTGCCCAGATTGTAAAGCTTGCAAGGCGGTTCGCCCGTCGCGGGGCGATCCAGCACCCGCACCACGCCATTGACGATATCGTCGATGTAGGTGAAGTCCCGCCACATCTCGCCATGGTTGAAGACCTGGATCGGCTCACCGGCCAGGATGGCGCGGGTAAAGATGAACGCCGCCATGTCGGGGCGGCCCCAGGGGCCATAGACCGTGAAGAAGCGCAGGCCCGTTACCGGAATCTTGTAGAGATGGGCATAGGTATGGGCGATCAGCTCGTCGGCGCGCTTGGTGGCGGCATAGAGCGAATTGGGCTTTTCCACCGCATCATCCACTGAGAAGGGCAACTCGGTGTTGCCGCCATAGACCGAGGATGAGCTGGCATAGACGAAATGCTTGAGCGCCGGCAGCTTGCGCGCCAGTTCCAGCATCACCACCTGGCCCATGACGTTGGACGTCACATAAATATAGGGATCGACCAGCGAGTGGCGCACCCCGGCCTGGGCCGCCAGGTTGATGATCCCGGTGATGCCGGGAAACTCATCGGCCAGCGCCAGCACCGCCTCGCGGTCGGAAATGTCGAGCTTGCGAAAGCTGAAACCATCCAGGCCCGTCAGCGCTGCGAGCCGCGCCTCCTTCAAGCTGACATCGTAGTAATCGTTGAGATTATCAATGCCCAGCACCTTCTGGCCACGCGCCAGCAGGGCCTTGGCGACGCTGGACCCGATGAAGCCGGCGGCGCCGGTGACAAGAATAGTCATGCCGCTACAGGCTCGGATAGGTCAGGCCGGCCAGCACTCGCGACGGCAACAGGCTGAGCGCCACGGGCAATCCCACATAACACAGACCGATAACGGCAATTCGCATGCCGGTGCTTATAGCGGAAGGGATCCCCTCTATCCAGCAATTCCGGGCGCGCGCGGCGCCCTCCCGATTCCCGTCCAAACAAGCGAAAAGGCTGAAATCCCTATAAATTATTCATCATGTTCATGTTTTGAACATTGACGTTCAGCACCTGAACACGGTATCTGTCCACCCCTGAAACAGGGGGCCAGAGAACGGGAAAATGCAGCGCGACAGCGATCAATCCCGCATCATCCTGCACATTCTGGAATCGGTGCATCGCGACGGCGAATGTTCGCAGCGCAGTCGCGCTTCCGAGGTCGGCATCGCGCTGGGCCTGGTCAATGCCTATCTCAAATTCTGCATCCAGAAGGGCTATCTCAAGGCCAAGAAGATTCCCGCGCGCAGCTATCAATACATGCTGACGCCCAAGGGCTTCCTGGAGAAGTCGCGGCTGGCCATGTCGCGCCTGTCCGACTCGCTGGACTTCGTGCGCGGGGCACGGGCCGAATATGCCCTGGTATTCGAGGAAGCCCAGGCCCGCGGCTGGAAGAATGTCGTGATCGTCAGCGCCTCCTCGCTGGCGGAAATCTGCACCCTTTGCGCCCTGGAACGCGATATCCGGGTGGTGGCCATCGTCGATCGCAAGACCAGCGACGAACGCATGCTGGGTGTGCCGATCCATCGGGACTTTGCCGGAATCAGCGAGCCCTTTGACGGCGCGATCCTGGCCGATATCCATACGCCCGCTGACACAATCCGCTGGGCCCTGCCCCTTATCGGCGCTGACCGCCTGCTGCTGCCGGCCTTCCTGCGCCCGCACGCGCCCCGCATGGAGGCCGCGCAATGAGCCAGAGCGCCCGCTGGTATGTCGTCCAGACCCAGCCCCACGCCGAAGCGCGGGCGGATGCGCATCTGCGCCGCCAGGGCTTCACCACCTACATGCCCAGGCTGCTCAAGCAGCGGCGGCACGCGCGCAAGACCGATACCGTCAGCCGCCCCTTATTCCCCCGCTACCTGTTCGTGCTGATAGACCATACCCACCAGGGCTGGCACGCCATCCGTTCCACCTTCGGCGTGGCCGATCTGGTTGGCGGTGAGAACGGCCCGGCGCCGGTGCGCACCGAAATCATCGCCGCGCTTCGCGCCCAGGAAGGCGAAGACGGTTATTTCCGTGATACGGCCCGCAAGTTCGCGAGCGGCGCGGCGGTTCGCGTGGTGGACGGCATCTTCGCCTCCGCAGTCGGATTTTTTGAAAGCATGAACGACAGCGACCGCGTCTCGGTGCTGCTCGATCTTCTGGGGCGGCGCGTGCGCGTCGTCCTGGCGGCGGAGTCGATCGCCGCGGCCTGACCGGCCCGGCATTCGGCCTATATCCTCGGGTGAAGCGATTCACCCGAACTGCGGTAGCGTGGAAACACCATAAAACATGAGACACTAATTGATCGCGTCCCTCAGACAGAGTTTCGGTACCGCCTGGCAGCTGCAGAAAGCCGGGCGCGGCCTGCTGCAGTTCCTGCGCCATGGCGAAGCCGATCATGCCGCCTGGCTGGCGATGCTGAACCTGCATTGCCGCACCAATGGCCGCTGGACCGACATGCTGGCCCGCATCATGCGGCGGCTGCGCCCCCCGGTGGAACCGCTCAGGCCGTTCGACAGCATGCTGGGCCATTTCGAGCCCAACGCGGTGGAAGCCATCGCGGCCCAGATCCGCCGCGACGGCTATTATGTCTTCGATACCGCCGTGCCCGCCGCGCTGTGCGACGAATTCGCGGAGGCGACCAAGAGCATCGAGGCCCGCACCAGCCGCGATCCGGCCAGCCGCCAGCCCAGCGCCAAGTTCGATCCCGCCAATCCGGTCGGCCATGTCTACGACCTGCCGGAATCGGAAATCTGGAAGGTGCCCAGCGGGCAGAAATTCATCGCCGATCCAATATTTCTCAATGTCGCCCAGGCCTATTTCGGCGCCGAGCCCATGCTCAAGGACATCAATGTCTGGTGGTCGGCGGTGATGGGTGGAAAGCCGGACAGCAATTCCGCCCAGATGTTCCATTTCGACTATGACGCAGCCCCGGTCTGGCTGAAATTCTTCATCTATGTCACCGACGTGACCCTGGAAACCGGCCCGCACGTCTTTGTGCGCGGATCGCATCGCATGCAGCAGCCCAAGATGCGCGAGATGCTGTCGCGCGGCTATGTCCGCATTTCCGACGATGAAATCGCGCAGGTCTTCGGCCCGGACAATGTGATCGAGCTGACGGGACGCAAGGGTACCGTGATCGCGGTGGACACGCTCGGCTATCACAAGGGCAAGGCGCCGCAGAGCGGATGCCGCCTGGTGGCGCAACTGGAATTCGCCACGCCGCTGTTCGCCAAGACGGTCTCGGAACCCATGGCGGTTCCCGCGCAGCTCGATCCGGGCCTGGAAAAAACCATCCAGGCCTATCCCTGGACTTTCCGGCGCTACCGCCGCAACGGCGAGACAAATTGATGCGCGGTGTCTCCGAACTGCGCCTGGTCGGACGCCTGATGTCCTATGCCTTGCGCCACAAGCCCATCATCGTGCCCATCACCTTGCTCGGCATCCTGTCGTCGGCGGCGGAAGTGGCGGCCATGGTCTGCATCGTACCGCTGGGGATCCTGGCGAGCGGCAACACGCTGGCGGCCGACAGCATCTGGCGGCGGGTGCCGGAGATGGTGGGCATCCATCCCGACACGAAATTCTATGCCGTGCTGTTCCTGTCCATTTTCCTGTTCCGCATGGTCAGCAACGTCGCCGCGCTGGTGCTGGGCGCGCACACCTTGCACACGCTGTTCGCGCATCTGGCGGTGCGGGCCCATGCCGCTTTCGTGCGCCACCTGACCTTCCAGGACATCGTCAAGCAGCAGATCGGGCACTTCTTCTCCATCGCCGGCGATGAATCCAGCCGCGGCGCCCAGGTCGTGGTCGGAGTGATGCGCATCATTCCGGTGATCTTCCTGTTCGCCGCCTATGCTGCGATCATTTTCTACCAGTCCTGGCGCGGCGGCTTGGCCTTGTGCGCCCTGATTTTCTTCATGGTCTTTGCCCTCAAGGGCGCGTTCCGCCGTTCGTTCCGCCTGGGTCACCAGTTGGCCGAGCAGGGCCGGGCGGCCAACACCCATTTCTTCGACTCGCTGGGGGGCTTGCGCACCGTGCGCGGCTTCACCGCGGAAGGCTTTGTCACCGGCCGCTACGAAAGCCTTATGAAAAATTATGCCTGGATGAGCTTCCTGTCAGACGCCCTCTCGCAGATGACCCAGATCCCCGTGATGGTGCTGGTTGCCGTGCTGCTGGGCTTTATCGCCTTCGCCGTCACCGATACCGCCCTGATCCAGAACATGCCGTTGTTCTTCGCCGGCGTGATGATGTTCACCCGCCTGATGCCAATGGCCAGTTACGGCCTGGAAGCGGCGATGAAGCTGACCGCCAACATCAAGGCAGGCCGCAACATCGACGAGATGCTGCAGGCGGTTCATGACGCGGAAAAACAGGACCCCCTGCCCGTGTTCCCCGAAAAGGAGCGCATCACCCGCATCGAGTTCGACCGCCTGACATTCCGCTATGCCGACGACACGCCCATGATCCTGGACAATTTTTCCCATGTGCTGAAAGCCGGGCGCAGCTATGCCATCACCGGGCCGTCCGGCGCCGGCAAGTCGTCGCTGGTGGATTTGCTGCTGAAATTCTACCAGCCCGACCAGGGCGCGGTTCGCGTCAACGGCCGCGACATCTCCCAGCTTTCCACCGCCTCGCTGCGCCAGCACATCATCATGGCCGAGCAGGCGGTGCGTATTTTCTACGGCACCGTGCTGGAAAATGTGCAGTTCGACGACGCCCATGCCGGGGACAAGGCCGAAAGTGCGCTGCGCCTGGTCGGCCTGACCGAGCTTTTGAAATCGCTGCCCGCGGGGCTGGACACGATGTTGACCTTCCAGGGCAGCAATTTTTCCGGCGGCCAGCGCCAGCGCATCGGCATCGCCCGCGCCCTGGTGCGCACCGCCGACGTGCTGGTCCTGGATGAAAGCACCAACGCGCTGGACCATGACACCCGCGAATCCATCCTGAATGCCCTGCTTTCGTCTTACAAAGATCGCATCCTGATCTTCGTCACCCATGATCCTTACGTGATCGGACGGGTGGATGAAGTGATCGAATTGCGCCCGCCGCGTCCCCAGGGCGACGCGCCGATGGCGGCACAATAAGCAGATGGTAGACCAGCCCTTTAAAGCTTTTCTTCGTAGACTTGCGCGGCGTACCTATGATTTCGCGCGCTATGAACGCCTGCCGGTGATGAACCGTCCTGACCAAGTTGAGGGGATAGAGCACGCCATCGTGCGGACTACTGCAAAGCTGAGTGTGGATGATCCTCAAAATGGGGGACCGGCACGGATCATTCTGGGGGCCGGCGCCTATATCGGCGAACGGGTCGAACTGGCGGCGCTGAAGGGCGGTTCCATCCGGATTGGCAATGATACCTCTCTACAAAATGACTGTCTCGTCGGCGGAGATGTGCGCATCGGAGCGCACTGCCTGTTCGGCAAATACGTTTTTGCCTCATCTACCAATCATCGCTTCGCCGATATTCCGGCCTGGCTGATCCGCGATCAGGACCATCTGGCCATTGCCCATCCGGAAGCACTCAAAAGCCCTGTCAGCCGGGCAATTGTCATTGAAGATGATTGCTGGATTGGGCAGGGAGTCGTTATCAGCCCGGGCGTTCAGATCGGACGCGGCGCGGTGATCGGCGCCAATTGCGTCGTGAGTCGGGACATCCCGCCGTATGAAATCCACGGGGGGGCGCCTAACCGATGCATTGGGACGCGCTTGACGTTTGTACCGCCCTCCAGCCTGAGCGCGGAACGGGATGAACACCTGCCATATTTCTACAGGGGATTCCGCCTTTCCCAGGACGCATTGTCGGCAAGCCGGGTCCAAGGCGTGGTGCGCGCGCATGGACCCTCCTGGCTGGTGCTGGCCAAAGGCAAACGCCTCACCCTCCGCGGCCGCTGCAACGGCACGATGGCGCTCAGCATTCGCATTCATGGCATTTCCTGCGGCAGCCATACCACTGAGGGAAACTTCGATCTCTCGGTGGATGTACCGATTGATGATTCTGCGAAAGACTTTCCTCGCGCCCTACAACCCTACATGCTGGTCGAAATTGCGCCAGCCCCGTTCGCCGAGTATGGCATCGCCACGGCAGTGTCGGAAGCCTCGCCGACATGATCAACCTGTCGCAAATGCTGAAGGAACTAGTCCGTAACATTGTGGGCCTTGCGGCCGTCGCGGTCCCGATTTCCCGGCGCGGCCCCTTCCGCCACGTCGGCGGCGCCGCGCGACGCGCCATTCGCTTCGACATCTGGGCCAATCCGGATTCACTCCTTCAGATGCGCAAGGTCCGCCAGCAGGTCGCTGCCGCCCGTGCCCGACATTTCCTGAAGGGTGACATTCGGATGGTCGGGACGAACGGCAAAGTGGCGCGCGGCACCGTGGATCACAATATCGCTGGCGCGCGCGAATCTGCGGATCTTGACCGGCCTGTCGTGTTGGTGCAGGTCGTGAGCGCGATCGAAAAGATCCGCAAAAATATCTCCAACCTCGACGTGCTCTCGGTTGGTCCGCGCTCGGAAATCGAACTGTTTGGGATTCGCGCTGCGGGCTTCAGTTGGAACCGCATCAAGGCCATAGACCTCTTCGCTTACTCACCCTATGTGCAGACCGGCGACGTCCACGCAATCCCCTTTCCCGACAATTCCTTCGACGTGGTGTTCCTGGGCTGGGTGCTGGCCTATAGCAAGGACCAGACGGGTGCGATCCGGGAGGTAGTGCGCGTGTTGCGGCCAGGCGGAATTGCCGTGGTGGCATCCGATTACAGCAGCGAAGAAACCCACACACGCGCGCGCGTGGATTCTACCCACATGCAGAACTCAGATCAGATGCTGGCCTTGTTTGGTGAGCATGCCGGCTATGTCTATTTCCGCCATGACCCGCAAATGCCGGACATCCACATGATCATGATCGCTGTGGAAGTCAGGAAGTGACAGCCGCCAGGTTCATCGCCCTGATTCCCGCGCGCGGCGGGTCCAAGGGCCTGCTGCGCAAGAACCTGCGCGAACTGGCCGGCAAGCCGCTGCTGAACCATGCCATCGATGCGGCGCGCGGCTCACGCCATGTCTCCGCCATCTATGTTTCGTCGGAAGACGAGGAAATCCTGGCCGCGGGCACGCAAGCAGGCTGCACCGCCATCCGCCGCCCCGCCGCGCTGGCGCAGGATGCCTCCACCGCTACCGAGGTGATGCAGCATTTCTTTGAGACCGCGGCGCTCGATGGCGACCCCACCATCATCTACCTGCAGCCGACCTCGCCTTTGCGCACCAGTGCCCACCTCGATGGCGCTATCGCCGCTATGACGGCGGCGGGTGCCACAAGCCTTGTCAGCGTGGTGGAACTGGAAAAGTCGCCGTTCAAAAGCTTCATCTGCGGTGAGGATGGCCGGCTAAAGTCCCTGTTCTACGAAAAGTTCTCCAATCACAATCGCCAGGAACTGCCCAAGACCTATATTCCCAACGGCGCGATATACATCTTTCCCAAATCGCTGTTCCTGGCCCGGGGCGGCTTTCCGTCGGAAGGCAGCCTTCCTTATATCATGAGCGCCGCCGACAGCGTGGATATCGATAATCAGTCCGACCTGGACCGGGCGCAAAAGCTTATGGAGCAACGCAATGGCTGAATTTCAGATTGGCGCCCGCAAGATCGGCAACAATCATGTCCCGGTTGTGATCGCCGAGATCGGCATCAACCATGAAGGCTCGCTGGCCGTGGCCAAGCAGATGGTGGACGCCGCCATCGGCGCCGGCGCCGAGATCATCAAGCACCAGACCCATATCGTCGAAGACGAAATGTCGGACCACGCCAAGTCCACAATCCCGGGCAATGCCGATGTCTCGATCTACGAGATCATGGAACGCTGCGCCCTGAACGAAGACGATGAGCGCCGCCTGATGGATTATGTCCAGGACAAGGGCGCCATCTTTATCTCCACGCCCTTCAGCCGCGCCGCCGCCGACCGCCTAGCCAAATTCAATGTCGGCGCCTACAAGATCGGCTCGGGCGAGTGCAACAACTACCCCCTAATTAAGCACGTCGCCGCTTTCGGCAAGCCGATGATCATCTCGACCGGCATGAACACCATTGAATCGATACGCCCATCGGTGGAGATCATGCGCAAGGCCGGTGTGCCCTTCTGCCTGCTTCATTGCACCAACGTCTATCCCACCCCGCCCGAACTGGTGCGGCTGGGCGCGATGACGCGGCTGCAGGATGAATTCCCCGACGCGGTGGTGGGCCTGTCGGATCACACCATCAACAACTATGCCTGCCTGGGCGCGGTGGCGCTGGGGGCATCGGTGCTGGAGCGCCACTTCACCGACCGCATGGACCGGCCGGGACCCGACATTGTCTGTTCCATGGACCCCAAAGCCCTGTCCGACCTGATCGAAGGCGCGACCTACATCTTCAAGGAGCGTGGCGGCGACAAGGGGCCGGTGGATGCCGAAGCGCCCACCATCGCCTTTGCCTTTGCCTCGGTGGTGGCGATCAAGGACATTGCGGCCGGCGAAGCGCTCAGCGACAAGAATATCTGGGTCAAGCGGCCGGGCGGCGGTGATTTCGGCGCCGGCGATTTCGATGCCCTGCTGGGCCAGAAGGCATTGCGCGCCATCACCTCCGGCGCGCAGGTCAGCCGCCAAGACGTTGCGCTGTCCTGATGGCGCCCCGGAAGATCGCCTTCGTTACCGGCACGCGCGCCGATTTCGGCAAGCTGAAATCCCTGATGAACAAGGTTCAGGGCGATCCGGCGTTCGAACTGCATGTCTTCGTCACCGGCATGCACATGCTGGCGCGCTACGGCTCGACCCATGAAGAGGTGGAGAAGTCTGGCTTCCGCAACATCTACAAATACATGAACCAGAACGCCGCCGATCGCATGGACCATATCCTGTCCAAGACCATCACCGGCCTGTCCGACTATGTGCACGAGATCAAGCCCGACCTGCTGGTGATCCATGGTGACCGGGTCGAGGCCCTGGCGGGCGCCTCGGTGGGAGCGCTCAACAACCTGCGCGTCTGCCATGTCGAGGGCGGCGAGGTTTCGGGCACGGTGGACGAGTTGATCCGCCATGCCGTATCCAAGCTGTCGCATATCCATTTCGTCGCCAATGACCGCGCCCAGGCGCGGCTGAAGCAGTTGGGCGAGCGCGAGGAAAGCATCTATGTGATCGGCTCGCCCGACATCGATGCGATGAATTCCGCGCTGCCCAGCATGGACGAAGCGCGCAAACGCTATGGTTTCGACTATGCCGAGCATGCGGTGGTGCTGTTCCACCCCGTGACCTCGGAAGTGCCCGACATGCGCCGCCAGACCCGCACCATGGTGGACGCGCTGCTCGCCTCGGACCAGAATTACATCGTGATCTATCCCAACAATGATCACGGCACCGAAATCATCCTGGAAGAATATGAGCGCCTGCGCGGCAATCCGCGCTTCAAGCTGTATCCCTCCATCCGCTTTGAATATTTCCTGCGCATCCTCAAGGAAGCGCGCTTCATGATCGGCAATTCCAGCGCCGGGGTGCGCGAAGCGCCGCATTTTGGCCTGCCCGCGATCAACCTGGGCACCCGCCAGAACAACCGCGTCGTTCATGACAGCGTCATCAACGCCCCGATCGAGCCCAAGGCTATTCAGGATGCCATTGCGGCGGCACTCGGCCTGGCGCGCAAGCCGGTCGCCCTGTTCGGCACCGGCAACAGCGCCGAGCTGTTTCACGCCATCCTGCAGGACGACAAATTCTGGCAGCAGCCGACCCAGAAATTCTTCGTGGACCGGGCGCCGGCGTGAGGGTTATTGCGCGCCTTGACGTCAAGAACCAGTTCGTCATCAAGGGCATCCACCTTGAGGGACTGCGCAAGGTCGGCGACCCCATCGAACTGGCCAAGGCCTATTATGCCGCCGGCATTGACGAGATCGTCTTCATCGACAGCGTCGCCAGCCTTTATGGCCGCAACAACCTGTTTCCGGTGATCCGCAAGGCGTCGGAGGAAGTCTTCGTGCCCATTACCATCGGCGGCGGCATCCGCAGCGTGGACGATGTCGCCCAGGCGCTGGATTCCGGCGCCGACAAGGTCGCCATCAACACCGCAGGCGTGCACAACCCCAAGCTGATCGAGGACGTCGCCAAGAAATATGGCAGCCAGTGCGTGGTCGCCTCCATCCAGACCAAGAAGGTTCCCGGCGGCTGGGAAGCCTATGTCGATGCCGGGCGCGAGAAGACGGGCCTGAACGCGCTGGACTGGGCCAAGCGGCTGGTGGAACTGGGCGCGGGCGAGATGATCGTAACTTCCATTGACCAGGAAGGCACCAAGTCCGGTTTCGATGTGGAAGTGGCGCAGGCCATCAATGAAAGCGTCAACATCCCCGTGATCATCAGCGGCGGCTACGGCCAACCCAAACATGTCGGCGAGCTGCTGAAACGCACCCAGCCCAGCGGGCTGTGCTTCGCATCGGTGCTGCACTACAAGACCGCCAGCGTGGCTGATCTCAGGACCGTGCTGCGCGAAGCCGGGGCGCCGGCATGAAAACCATCTGCATCCTGGATTATGGCATCGGCAATATCCGCAGCGTCAGCAACGCCCTCACCAACCTGGGCGCAAAACCGGACATTACCCGTGACCCCGCCCGCATCGCCGCGGCGGACGGCATAATCCTGCCCGGCGTCGGCGCTTTTCCCTCCGGCATGGAATTGCTGCACCAGCATGGCCTGGTGGCGGAGATCCATAGATATGTGCAGACGGGAAAGCCGTTCCTGGGCATTTGCCTGGGGATGCAGCTTTTGTTCGACAAGGGCACCGAGTTCGGCACGACCGATGGGTTGAGCCTGGTGCCGGGCATCGTGGACCGCATTCCCGTGCAGCCGGGCGAAGGCCGCCTGCCCCACATCGCCTGGAGCCGGATTGCCCGCAACAGTGCGGTGCCGGACGTGATGTTTGCCGGTCTCAGCGACGAACAATGCCGCTTCTACTTCGTGCACAGCTTCACCGCCCGCGACGTGCCGCGTGAATTCGTCACCGGCGCGCTGGATTATCTCGGCCATCAGGTGATCGCCGCCGTCCAGCGTGGCAATGTCTGGGGTACCCAGTTCCATCCCGAGAAAAGCGGCCCCAGCGGCCTGGCTGTTCTCACCAATTTCATTGGCCAGTGCTGACGCGCCGGCCCGCCTTCAAGGAGTTTTCATGACCGAAGCCTTTTTCGGACTTCCCGAAACCGTGGTGTTCTGCAAGCGCTGCGTGATTTCCAACCAGCGGCCGTCATCGACCGTGGAGTTCAAGCACACCGCCCAGGACAAGAAGGCCACCATCGGCTTTGGCGAAGACGGGGTCTGCGACGCCTGCCGCTATCACGACCTGAAGGAAAAGGACATTGACTGGTCCAAGCGCGACCGCGAGTTGGAAACGCTGCTGGCCAAGCATCGCCGCAATGACGGCGGCTATGACATCGTGGTGCCGGGCAGCGGCGGCAAGGACAGCGCCTATACCTCGCATGTCCTGAAATACAAATATGGCATGAACCCGCTGACTGTGACCTGGGCGCCGCACAAATATACCGAAATCGGCTGGAAGAATTTCGAGAACTGGCTGCATGTCGGCGGTCATGACAATCTGCTGTTCACCCCCAACGGCAAGCTGCACCGCTACCTGACGCGGCTGGCCTTCATCAACCTGTTGCACCCCTTCCAGCCCTTCATCGTCGGCCAGCGCATTATCGGCCCGGCGCTGGCGCGAAAGTTTGGCGTCAAGCTGGTGATGTATGGCGAGAACCAGGCCGAATACGGCAATAATCCGAATGAGAATTACAAGCCGACCATGGACCGGAAGTTCTTTTCCGCCGGCGATCCCACCGAAATGACCCTGGGCGGGGTGCCGGTGCGCGACATCATCAAGGAAGGCAACTTCACCCTCAACGATTTTGCGCCCTATATCCCGCCGTCAGCGGACGATCTGGAGAAGAGCGGCGTGGAAGTGCATTACCTGGGCTATTACCTGAAATGGGATCCGCAGGAATGCTATTACTACGCCGCCGAGCATACCGGCTTCAAAGCCAATACCGAGCGGACGGAAGGCTCCTATTCCAAATACAGCAGCATCGACGACCGCATCGACCCGTTCCACTATTACACGACGTTGATCAAATTCGGCATCGGGCGCGCCACCTATGATGCGGCGCAGGAAATCCGCAACGACAAGATTACCCGCGAGGAAGGCGTCGCGCTGGTCAAGAAATACGACCAGGAATTCCCCGCCAAATATTACCCGGAATTCCTGGACTATATCGGCCTCAACGAGCAGGAATTCGCCGCTACGGTGGACAAGTTCCGCTCGCCGCATCTGTGGGAGCAATCCGGCAACGGCTGGCGGCTCAAGCATACGGTGTTCGACTAGATGAAGGTCCTGCACGTCGCGAGCTTTCGCGGCAATATCGGTGACAATGCCAACCATGCCGGTTTCCGGCCGTGGTTCGAAGCGCTTGCGGGCAAGCCCATCACCTGGACCGAGTTTGAGATCCGCGACGTCTATCGCAAGACCCGCGCCTTTGACGCGTCCTTTGCCGCCGAGGCCAATGCGGCGGACCTGGTGGTGATCGGCGGCGGCAATTATTTCGAGCTGTGGGTGAAGGACTCGCCCACCGGCACCTCCATTTCCTTGCCCGATGACGTGATGGCCGCCATCAAGACCCCACTCTTCATCAATGCTCTTGGGGTGGACGATGCTCAGGGTTACACCGACGAAACCCTGGGGCGGTTCCGCAAATTCCTCGGCCGCCTGCTGGCTTCGGATCAGTATCTGGTCAGTGTGCGCAATGACGGCGCCATGGCGGCGCTCAAAGCCCATGCCGGTGATCTGCCGCTGGAAAAGATTCTGCATCTGCCGGATGGCGGCTTCTTTGCGCCTTATGGTCCGGCGGCCGTTCGGAAAGACGGTCCCCTGGTCGGTATCAACCTGGCCGGCGACATGCTGGAGCAGCGTTTTCCCGGCGAAGGCGCGCACACGCCCGAGACTTTCCTGCAGGAAATGGCGGATAGTTTGGCGGCGCTGTGGCAGGCCAGGCCCGAGACGCGCTTCATCCTGTTTCCGCACATCTTCCGCGATTTGGCCGTCTATGCCGATCTGCTGGCGCGGTTGCCAGATCAGCTTCGCCGCGACCAGGTGCGCGTTGCCGCTTATGACTCCGGCCTCGCGGCGGCAGAGACTGCCTTCGGCGAATATGCCGCCTGCGATGCCGTGTTGGGCATGCGCTTTCACGCCAATGTGGTGCCGATCGGCCGGGGCGTGCCCACCATCGGCCTGTACTGCTACGATCAGGTCAAGCGCCTGTATGACGAGCTGGAAGCCCCGGACGGCATGGTGGATGTCAGCCGCCCCGGCTTCGCTCCCGCCCTGCAGGCAAAGATAGAAGCCGCTCTGGACAAGCCCAGCGAAGCCCGCGCCGGCATCGGCGCGATGCAGGCGTTGGTGGGCCGCCAGCGTGCTGCCGCCGCACAACAGATTTCGCCATGGCTCGCCCGCCATGGCTTTTCATGAATCCAACCGGTCCGAGAACGATGCCTGACGCGAAGAAGGTGGTTTTCTTTTCTCCTTTTGCCTTTATCTGGCAGCATGCGTTGCCGGAATTTCAGCTCGCCCAGATGCTTCACGGCCAGGGGATAGAGGTTAAGGTCATCGGTTGCCGGAAATCCTATGCCAGCTTTTGCACGGCCATGGAGTCCATCAAGGTGAGCGTCAATGCCGATGCACCCACCAAGGACAAGGTCTGCAACGGTTGCATCCGCAACAGTGAGAGACTGAAGCGGGCATTCCCGCGCCTTCCCTTCTCGCCCATCGAAGCCTATGGCGATGATGCGCCGGACACGGTCATCCATATCCCAAAGACGCCTGAAGCCATTCTCGGCTATGTGCAGGACGGCGTGGAGGTCGGACGGCTCGCGCTCTACGAAACCTTGATCAAGTTCAAGAAGTTCAACATGGAGTTGAACGCGCTGGAGCGCCAGAATTTCGAGGCGCTATTCCTGAACGCCCTCAAGGTCCTCAAGCAGGCGACCAACGCCCTGCGCGCGGAAAAGCCCGATGTGGTGGTTTGCTACAGCCCGCAATATGTCATTCCCGGCGTTTTTGCGGCGGTGGCGAAGCGCGAGGGCATCCGCACCATCTTCGTCGAAGGCAGCGCCAACGATGTTGAGCGCTATTCGCACTTAAGAATGTGGGATTGGGACGTTCATGGCCTGAACCAGCCGGCCCTCAAATATCCTGAAAAGTATGAGTCCTATGTCTTGACCGACAAGGCCGCGGCGCGGGCCCGGAACCTGATGGCGGTCCGGGAAAACGCTTCCGCCTTTTCCGCCTATACCAGCGCCGCGAACAACGCCTCGCCTTACGACGTGTTCGGCCTGGACAAGACCAAAAAATACATTCTCATGGCCATGAGCAGCTATGACGAGGTCTATTCCGGCTACATCATTCAAAAGCTTCCCGTCGCCCGATTTGAAGGCAAGGTTTTCCGTGACCAGATTCAGTGGCTGAAGGAAACCATCGCCTGGATATCTTCCCGCCCCGATCTGCAGTTGGTGGTGCGACCGCACCCCAGGGAAATCGCCAATGCGCGCGAAATGACGGACTCGCCGCATGTCAAGGAATGGACCGCCGTCTTCGAATCCCTGCCGCCCAATGTGAAGATCGATCATCCCGACCTGAAATTCTCTCTTTATGATCATTTCCCGCACATCAGCGCGTTGGCGACGGGATGGTCCTCCTCCGGCGTGGAGGCCCTGTCGCAGGGCGTTCCCGTGGTCACCTACGATCAGGACGTGGCGATCTTCCCCAAGTCGATTCACTATTCCGGCGCCTCGAAAGAGGAATATTTCGAAAATATCCTCCGGGCGTGCGGGGATACCAACCGCGACCGCAACATCCAGAATGCCACCCGATGGCTGGCCTACACCTCTGAAGTCGGCACCGTGCAGACGGGCGGCCGCTTCAACGACCGCCTCGGCATCCTCGCCAAGCTGGATGCCCGGCAACGCCTGGGCGAAGGCCTGTCCCGGAGGCTGGATCTGCTCTTGCCGCCGTCCCGGCGGGATATCAGCCGGGTGCTGGATCTGATTCACGGCAAGGGCTCAAGCCTGTTTGACCTGCCGGAGCGGGCGGCTTGAAGCAGACAGCCCCCATTGCCCTATTCGCCTACCGGCGGCGCGACCATCTGGACGCGACGGTGCAATCGCTGCTGGGCAATGCCGAGGCGTCCCGCACGGCCCTGACGATCTTCTGCGACGGCGCCAAGGGCGACCAGGACCGCGCCGATGTGGCGGCGGTCAAAGCCTATGCCGCACAGGTGACGGGCTTTGCCTCCGTGGAGGTGGTGGAGCGGCCGCGCAATTACGGCCTGGCCGCCTCCATCATAGACGGTGTCAGCGCCATGCTGGCGCGGCATGAACGCGTCATCGTGGTCGAGGACGACCTGTTGGTCTCACCGCATTTCCTCGCCTACATGAATGACGGACTGGAGCGCTATGCCGAGGACGCGCGCATCGCCAGCATCCATGCCTATATCTATCCCCTGGCGCGGCCGATGCCCGAAACCTTCTTCCTGCGCGGCGCAGATTGCTGGGGCTGGGCCACCTGGCGGCGTGCCTGGGAACATTTCAATCCCGATGGCAAAGCGCTGCTGGCGCAGCTTCAGGCGCGCGGGCTTACGCGGGATTTCGATTATGGCGGGGTTGCCTCCTTCACCGAAATGCTGGCCAATCAGATCGTCGGCCACAACAATAGCTGGGCGGTCCGCTGGCATGCCGCCTGTTTTCTGGATGGCCTTCTGACCCTCTATCCCGGCCGCTCGCTGGTCCACAATATCGGCAATGACGGCAGCGGCACTCACCGCAGCGACGACGCGGCGGGCCATTTCGGCCACGAGGTGGCGACAACACGGGTCACGGTCGGTCCCATTGTGGTGGAAGAATCGGCTACAGCCCGCGAGGCAGTAGCCGCATATTTTCGCCGCGCCCGCCCGGGCGGACTTCAGCGCGGTATCTCCAAGCTCAAGCAATTGCTTAAGGCGGGCCGGGCATGAACCCTTATCGTCTGGCGCGGCGCGCCGTGGGTCGCGCCTTGCGTGCCCTGCCCTGGACGCGCCGCATGCTGGTGGCGTCCTGCGATTACCGCATCATTACGGAAGCCCAGGCTCGCGCCCATCGCGGCGGCGGCTGGCATTTTGCCTCGACCGTGCGGCGCCAGGAACAGGCGTATGACCTGCTGCTCGCTGAGATGCATGCCGGCCATCCGCGCAATGATTTGACTGTAGCGGCGCAAAGCGTGGATGCGCTGGCCCTCGCCGCCCCCACCCTGCTGGAGATCGGCTGCGGCAGCGGTTATTACGTCGAAGTGTTCGAAGCGTTATGCCGGTCCAAGGTGTGCTATACCGGGCTGGACTATTCCCCCGCCATGATCGAACGCGCCAAGGGCCGTTATCCGCAGGCCCACTTCGTTACCGGCGACGCCACAAAGCTCGATTTTCCCGATAAGGCTTTTGATATCGTCTTCAACGGCGTCAGCCTGATGCACATCCTGGATTTCGAGCGGGCCATAACGGAAGCGGCGCGCGTTGCCGCGCATGGCGTGATTTTCCATTCCGTGCCGCTGCTGGAACGGCGCCCGACCGCCTACCTGACCAAATATGCCTATGGCGCCCCAGTGGTGGAGATCATCTTCAACCGCGCCCACCTGCTGGACATGTTCGCCAAAGCCGGGCTGGTGGTGCAGCAAAGCTGGTTCTCGGAAGACTATGATGTGGCCGCCGTGACAGGCGAGACGTCGCGGGCCGAAACATTCCTGTGCCGCCCGGCAGACAAGAGATAAACATGCGCGCCCTGATCATCGGCCTGGGTTCCATTGCGCAGCGCCGCGTGTTGCCGGCACTCGCCTCCCTGCCCGGCATCGCCGCCATCGACATCGCCAGCCGCAGCAAACCGGCGCCGGCCGCCTGGCCCAAGCAGGGTGCCTTCTTCCGCGATTATGCCGAGGCACTGGAAAAGTCGGCTGCGGAGCTGGTCTATATTTCCCTGCCCAATGCCGATCATGTGGAATGGATCGAAGCGGCCTTGGCCGCGGGCAAGCATGTGGTGGTGGACAAGCCCGCCACCCTGTCGCTGGAAACCGCGCGCGCCGTGTGCGACAGCGCCGCCCGGCGCAAGCTGCTGCTGGCCGAAGCCACGGTGTTTTCCTGGCACGCCCAGTTTGCACCCTTGGCTAGCTTCTTCGACGAATTCGGTCCGCTGACCCATGTTTCGGCCCAGTTCATCATCCCGCCCTTGCCGGCGGAGAATTTCCGCAACTTCGCCAAAGCCGGCGGCGGGTGCCTGGCCGATATGGGCCCCTATGCCGCCGCCATCGGGCGGTTGCTGGGCGGCGGCGCGCCGCTGGAGTTGCACGCGGTCGCCGCGCCCGCCGACCCGAAGCTGGACGTGGATATCGGTTTTTCCTTCGTCGCCCGTTATGCCAGCGGCCTGCAATATGCCGGGCAGTTCAGCTTTGAAAGCGAATACCAGAACCGGCTGACCGTGGTGGGCAACCGCGGCTCCATCGCGGTGGAGCGCATCTTCAGCCCGCCGCCGGACCAGGATTTGGTCTGGCACGTCCGCCGCAACAACCAGGCCGGCGAGGAAAAGCGTCCCGCCTCCGACGGCTTTGCCCTGTTCCTGGCCGCGGTATTGAACGCCATCGCCTCTGGTCGCCATGACCGTTTCGCCCAAGATCTTCTTGCCGACGCCGCATTCCGCGACCGCATCGCCCATCAGGACAAGACACAATGACCACCAAGCCCATTCCCGTCTGGAGCTATGAGGATGAATATCGCGAGCACCGCGATGCCATCCTGGGCGCTTGCGACCGTGTGTTCAAATCCAACCGGCTGATCTTCGGCGAGGAAGGCAAGGCCTTTGAAGCCGAGATGGCGGCCGCGCACAGCATGACCGGCGGCGTCGGCGTCAACAGCGGCACCGACGCGCTGGAGATCGCGCTCAGGGCGCTGGGCGTGGAAGCCGGCGACGAAGTGATCACCGTGCCCAATACCGCCGTGCCCACGGTCTCGGCCATCGGCGCGACGGGCGCGCGGCCGGTGTTCGTGGATGTGCGCACCGATAATTTCCTGATGGATGTCGGCAAGCTGGAAGCGGCGATCACGCCCAAAACCAAGGCCATCATTCCGGTGCATCTCTACGGCCAGTGCGTCGACATGGATTCGCTGCTGGAGATCGCCAAAAGGCATGGCCTGAAAGTCCTGGAGGACGTGGCCCAGGCACAAGGCGCCTTCTACAAGGATCGCCCCGCCGGCTCGATGGGTGACGCCAGCGCCTGGTCCTTCTATCCCACCAAGGTGCTGGGCGGTTATGGCGATGGTGGGCTGATCCTGGCGCGCGATGAAGCGGTGCTGGCGCTGGCCCGTTCGCTTCGCTTCTACGGCATGGAAGGCACCTATTATTCCGAACGCCAGGGCCGCAACTCCCGCCTGGACGAGGTGCAGGCCGCCATCCTGCGCTACAAGCTGCCGCTGGTGGCGCCTTGGGTGGAGCGCCGCCGCCAGATCGCGGCGCGCTATCACGCCGAACTGGGCAACGCCGTCGGCCTGCCCCAGGAAGCCGAATATGGCCGCCATGCCTGGTATGTCTTCGTGGCCGAACATGACGACCGCGACGGCATGATCAAGCGGCTGGGCGAGCGCGGCATCCTCTGCAACATCTCCTATCCCTGGCCGATCCATGTCCAACGCGGCTATGCCTATCTCGGCTATGAAGAAGGCGACTTCCCGGTGGCGGAAGCCAAGGCCAAGCGCATCTTCTCCCTGCCCATGTACCCCTATCTCAGCGACGAACAGGTCGGGCGGGTGATCGCCGCCATCAAGGAGGCCAGCCGTGGCTGAACGTCAGCATCTGGACTGGTTTCGGACCCGCCTGGCCGCCAGCCGGGCGAAAGAACCCGTCGATCCGGCGCCGATCCTGGCCTGGCGCGACAAGCTGCGCGCCAGCGTGCAGTTCCACGCCAAGCTGATTCCGGTCAACGAAATCCGCAAATGGAAGGCCGATAGCGGCGGCAATATCCGCCATGAATCGGGCCTGTTCTTCGGCGTCGAAGGCGTGCGGGTGGAAGCCGGCACGGTGCGCGAGGTCAGCGGCTGGGACCAGCCCATCCTCACCCAGGTCGAAGGCGGCTTGCTGGTGCTGGTGGCGCGCGAGACCGAAAAAGACGGCGTGCAGTTCCTGCTCCAGGCCAAGGCCGAGCCGGGCAATATCGGAATCCTGCAACTGGTACCTAGCATGCAGGCGACCTGGTCGAACCTGAAGCGCGCCCATCAGGGCCGCAACCCGCCCCTCACCGAAGTGATGAATGCCGAGCGCGGCATCCGCTGGGTCTATCGCGCCGAGCACAATGAGGAAGGCGGCCGCTTCTGGCAGAAATCCAACGAGAACGTCATCGTTTTCGTGGAAGACGAAAGCATCATCACCAGCGACCTCACCATGTTCACCTGGGCCAGCCTGTCGCAGATCCGTGAACTGGCGCTGGTGGACAATGTGCTGAGCACCTTCGTCAAGGCGATCATCGCCCCGCTTTAGCATTCGATGACAAAGTCCCGGTAGCGCAGGATTTTCACCAGCGCCTTGAGGCGCGATGTACGCGAGCCGGGCGCGGTATGGGGCCGCTGCAACAGCGGCGACGGACCAATCCCCACCGAGGCGCCCAGCGCCGCGCCGCGCTGCAGGGCGCGGATATAGGGCCGGTAGAGACGCCTCGCCAGAAACCCCCGATACGGCTGGCCGTTGTCGCGATGCTGGGTGCGCCAGACAAAGCGCAGCAGCTTCTTGAAACCGTGGAAGTGGAAGAAAATCAGCGGTTGGCCATCCACCGTAAGGCCGTCACGCGTCTCCGCCAGTTGGTGACTGGCCAGGTTCCACGGCGCCAGGTTGGCGCCGGGATGATCCAGCACCAAAACTTTCCCGAACATTTGCGGCATCCGGTCCAGATATTTCTGGTCGGCGAAACGGTCGTCTTCCAGACGGTCGTAACACCATTCCAGGCAGCGATCGCGCCACCAGGCCAGGCACGCCAGCCCGTCCGCATCGCGCCGGAAACTCACCCAGCCCACATTGAAGCGGCCAAAGACCACCTGCGCCTTCACCGCAGGGGCGAAGCGGTGTTCGATCAAGAGGCTCGAATAACCCGCGAAACGTGCATAGATCGGCGCCGGATCGGCAAAAAAGAACAGGTCGCTGTCCAGATAGCTGATGACCTCGATGCTGGAATCCTGTTTCAGTATCCAGTCCATCAGCGACGGGGTGCAGGTGAAATAATACTCCACCACCGAGCGGTTGGCCTTGGCCTCGGCCAGCGCCGCGTTGTCCGCCTCGAAATCCGCCAGCGCCACCGGTACCACCCCGGGCAGCGCCAGTTTCACCAGCGCCGCATGGCATTCCTCGCTCAGGCACAACACCCACAGCCGCGCGCCCGGACAATGCGCCATCAGCGATTCATAGAGCGCCATGCCGCGCGGGAAATAGCGGTGGTCGAAATAGGTGCAGAAATCGCGACGTTCCACCGCTAGCGCGCCTCGGCGGCGATCCGCAACAGATACTGGCCGTAAGGGCTCTTGGCCAAAGGCGTGGCCAGCGCGGTCAAAGCGGCGGCATCAATATAACCCTGGCGGAAGGCAATCTCCTCCGGCACCGCGATCTTGAAGCCCTGGCGGCTTTCGATCACATGCACAAACTCGGACGCCTGCAACAAGCTTTCATGGGTGCCGGTGTCCAGCCAGGCGATGCCGCGGCCCAGCCGCTGCACCGTCAGCTTGCCGCGCTCCAGATAGACCTTGTTGACGTCGGTGATCTCCAGCTCGCCACGCGGCGACGGCTTGAGCTTGGCGGCAATGTCCAGCACGTCATTGTCGTAGAAATATAGCCCGGTCACGGCGTGCTTGGACTTTGGCTTGGCGGGCTTTTCCTCCAGTGAAATGGCGCGGCCGTCCGGCCCGAACTCCACCACGCCATAGCGCTCCGGATCATTAACCTGATAGCCGAACACCGTGGCGCCCTCTTTCAGGGCGGCCGCCTTGCGCAGCAGTTCGGGGATGCTTTCGCCGAAGAAGATGTTGTCGCCCAGGATCAAACAGACCGAATCCTTGCCCACAAACTCGCGCCCGATGATGAAGGCCTGGGCCAACCCGTCCGGCGAAGGCTGCGGGGCATAGGAAATCTTCATGCCCCAGGCCTTGCCGTCCCCCAGCAGGGCGCGAAAGCGCGGCACATCGTCGGGACAGGTGATGATCAGGACATCGCGGATGCCCGCCAGCATCAGGGTAGACAGCGGGTAATAGATCATCGGCTTGTCATAGACCGGCAGCAACTGCTTGTTGACCGCATGGGTGACCGGATAGAGCCGGGTGCCGGAGCCGCCGGCCAGGATGATGCCCTTCATGCCGTCACCAGCCCTAACCGTTCTGTGCGATACGCGCCCGACAGCACGCGCTCCCACCAGCCCTTGTTGTCCAGATACCAACGCACCGTCTTTTCCAGCCCGCTTTCGAAATTCTCCTGCGGGGCCCAGCCCAGCTCGTCGCGCAGCTTGGTGGAATCGATGGCGTAGCGCTGGTCATGGCCCGGCCGGTCGGCGACAAAGGTAATGAGATCGGCATGCGGCCGGTGCGCCGATTTTGGCAGCATCTCGTCCAGCAGGGCGCAGATGCCGCGTACCACATCGATGTTGCGGCGCTCGGCGTTGCCGCCGATGTTATAGACCTCGCCCACCCTGCCGCGGCCCAGGACGGCGATCAGGGCGCGGGCATGGTCTTCGACATACAGCCAGTCGCGGATGTTCTCGCCCTTGCCATAGACCGGCATGGACTGGCCGCGCAGGCCCTTGACGATGGTCAGCGGGATCAGTTTTTCGGGAAAATGATAAGGCCCGTAATTGTTGGAGCAGTTGGTGATCAGCACCGGTAGGTCATAGGTGTGATGCCAGGCGCGCGCCAGATGATCGGCGCCGGCCTTGGAGGCGGCATAGGGCGAGTTGGGCGCATAGGCGCTGTCCTCGCGGAACAGGCCGATGGGACCCAGCGAACCGTAAACCTCGTCGGTCGAGACATGATGGAAGCGGAACGCATTCTTGCGCGCGCCGTCCAGCCCGCGCCAATAGGCCGTGGCGCATTCCAGCAGCACGCCGGTGCCCACCATGTTGGTCTGCACAAAAGCCGCCGGTCCATCAATGGAACGATCAACATGGGATTCCGCCGCCAGATGCATGATGGCATCCGGCTTTTCCGTCGCCAGCAGCGCCGCCACGCCGGCCGCATTGCAGATGTCGAGCTGGACAAAACGGTAGCGCGGATCATCCGCCACAGAGGCCAGCGATTCCAGGTTGCCGGCATAGGTCAGCTTATCCAGGTTCACCACCTGGACGCTTTTGTCCGCCATCAGCGCACGCACCACCGCAGACCCGATAAAGCCCGCTCCCCCGGTGACGATGACTTTCATGGAACCACGCTCAAAGAACCGCTGACGCATAGGGGCTTCCGCCGCCAAACTCAAATTCGGCTTGGCGCCGGACTGGCCGCTAACATCGCACTTTTCACGTTCTGATTCAATGTCTTAGTGGGTTATCCCAAACGGCGGGAGATCACCGGCCGCCGCTGGAGGGGAAGCCGGAATCCCCATTGGCGGCATTGCCCCCATGCGTGATGATCTGGGGCACGATGCCGTTATAGGTGGTCGCCCGGCTGGTGAAGAGCGCCGGGCCCAGGACGCAGCCGGCACAGCCATTGTTGGTCGCGCGGAAGTTGACGAACGGCCCTTCGGCGATCAGCCAGTGCGGCGCCGCGCTAGCCGTGTTGACCAGCACGTCAATGTCGTTGTTGATAATCGTGTGGCTGAAGCCGCCCACCACGTGGATGACGCTTCGCACGCCCGGCACGACGCCCTCAATATGGTTGGCTTCGATGGTCGAGGACCTCGCACCGTCGTAGATGAAGGAATCGTAGGGCTTGTCGTTGTTGCCGGGATACAGCAGCTCGTTGCCCACAACCCGGTCCATATTGCCGAAGGTGCCGTGTGCCGCCAGCCGGATCAGGCTGTCGCCGGTATAGGAAATACGGTTCGGTCCGGCACAGCCGATGCACATCACGTCGGAGCCTTCCAGCGCGATGCCATGCTTGCCGTTGGTGACGGCGCTCTGGGAAATGTCGCCGTCAAAGCACTTGCTGCATTCGATGCCGATCTGCGCCCGCGTCTGAAGGTTGCAATAGATTCGTTCGGCATGGGGGTGCATCATGTAATACTGGGATTCCGGCGTGTCCGTGAACCCGCCGGCCACGCTGTTCCAGCGGATGCAGCCGCCCGGATTGGGATTGTTCGCGGTCAGGATCTCCATGTCGTAGTATTTCGGCGCTTCGATGGTTATGGCGCCGCGGGGCGTGGTGAGATCGAACACCCAGCCGCCTTTCATGCAGCTGCCATCCACTACGGTGAAACTCGGCGCCGGCGCGCCGGGCGTGCCCATGCCCTGCCCGCGCAGCATCACCCCCGGCGCCGCGGTCACGCTGGAACAGACTTTGCCTGTCCCGCCGGGCAAGGTGAGATTGGTACGCATCCCCGCCGCCATGGCGAATGCGCGCGTCAACACCGCTGCATCATCATGCACATTGTCCCACCAGGCGCCGCACATGGTGACGTCCAGCGGGCCCGAAAGCTGGCGCAACCAGCGCCCCTTGCCGCCACTGGCCGCAAAGAACATGCAGCCATCGGGAGCCGCGGTGCTGGAGGCTTGAAATGTGAACAGCCCGCCACCTTTGTTGATACCGGGATGATAGGAAAGGACCTGAACCACGCCGCCGCTCATGCCTTGCAACTCTGCGATGGAAGCCACGGCGGACATCGGCATCGGAGCGCCCAGCACGGCACCGCAGCCCAGAAAGATGCCGGCGGCGATCGCCAGACAGACAGCAAAGAGGCTCCGAATATTTCTCATCTGATCCTCGTTGGAATGGCGGCGGCTATTTCGTCCGCGAATTGAAATGGTGAGCCCAGATGGGGTCGAACCATCGGCCCTCTGATTAAAAGTCAGATGCTCTACCGCTGAGCTATGGGCTCTCACCAAGGCGCCGGACCATATGAGGCCAGACCCAAGGGGTCAATGAGATTGCCAAGCAAAACCAGCGTTTCCCGCAGGTTTTGAAGACAATGCGCGTGATATGGGCGCCAATTTGAGCAGCGGCATCGGGCCCGATTTTCGCGAGCCTCGGCACCAGGATGAAGACAATCGTCAACGACGCTTGAAACGTGCCAGCGCGCAATCGGGCGGCATGGACGGCGCAAATCTGCGCAGGTCCCGCCCGACGAAGCGGCGCTTGCTGCCCTGCGGCAAAAGCTTCTTTGGCAACGAAGTTCCGCCCCATTTTCCGAACAAAACCAATATGTTATTCGCCCCGTCCGGCATTTGGCATCTGGAAAACCGCCTGCTATATAGCCCCATCGCATCGAGGGTTTTATGACGGACTACGCCCAGCATTACGCCGACCAAGGATATGTCGTCTTCGAGGACCTGATCCCGGAAAACTTCATCGACTCCGTGCTGGAAGAACTCGCCCGCGCCAAGGCCAGCCGGCGCTTTGTCTATTATTCCCAGAGCGTTCATCGCTGGATTTCGCCCCGGATTTCGGAAGGCGGCTTCCTGGTGGATTCGTTCGAGAACCCCACCTGGCATATCAATCTGCCGGCGCTGCGCAAGGCGGCGATGCGCATCCTGTTTCATCCCAAGGTTTCCGATGCCCTCACGGATATAACGGGGACCACCCATTTCGTCTCGTGGCAGGACATGCTGTTCGACCGTTCCATCGGCACGATCGATCACCAGGACAGTTGGTATCTGGACACCATGCCCCATGGCCGCCTCATCGCCGGATGGTTCGCGCTGGAGGATATCCATCCGGACTCCGGTCCGTTCTTTGTCTATCCCGGCTCGCACAAGCTTCCCCGGGTTTCGGAAAAGGAATTTCCGGATCACAAGGATTTCCTGGCGCAGATCAAACGCATTCGTGACGAAAGCGGCATCCAGAAAAAAAGCATGCCGTTGCGCAAGGGCTCGGTGCTGTTCTGGCATCCCAACACGATTCATGGCGCCGATTCGGTGATCGACGAGCAGTATTCCCGCAAGTCGCTGACTTCCCACTATTTCCCGGTCGGAACGCTGCGCAAGGACAATCCGGATCTGTCGGACGACCTGCGCCGGCTGAAGCCCACCGAAAATGCGCGCATGTTCCGCATCCCCATGCCCGAACTGAGCTGGGTGATGAAAGGCCATGTCCATTACTGGAAGGACCGGCTGCTTCGCGATCGCGACCCGATCATGAACATGAACCGGGAAGCGAACCAGATTTGACGGCCGGGAGCCCGGCGTCCTCGCCATTGATGGAGCGCGACCGTGGCTGAGGCGCCGGACGATATTCTGGTGACGGTCATCACCCCGACCTACAACCAGGCCAAGTATATCGCCGCCTGCATTGAATCGGTGCTGGGGCAAAGCCACCGCAACATCGAGTATCTGATCTTCGACGCCTGCTCCAATGACGGCACCGAGGCCATTGTTGGAAAATATCTGGGCGATAGGCGAATCCGCTATGTGCGCGAACGCGACAACGGACAGGCCAGCGCCATCAACAAGGGCTTTGCCCAGGCGCGCGGCGACATCGTCTGTTGGTTGAACTCGGATGACTTTTTCTTCGACGGCCAGGTGCTGGGCAAGGTGTGCCGGGTTTTTGCATCGCGGCCCGACGTGGACGTGATTACCGGGGACGGCTATCTGGCGGCGGAAGACGGATCGCTGGATTCCCCCCTGGTCGCGGCCGATCCCGCCACGCTCAGCGCCAAGGGCATGGCGACGTCCTATTACATCATGCAGCCGGCCACCTTCTGGCGGCGCAGCGACCTGAGGCTGGACGAAAGTTTCATCTTCGCCTTCGACTGGAAATTCTTCGCCCAGATGTTCCGCGACTGCCGCCCGGTCTACTACCTGCATGAATATCTGGCGGTTTATCGCCCGCATGAGGCGTCCAAGACCACCCAGGACAATGCGCGGCGCAAGTATGAGGGCTGGCAAGTCCTGAAATTCGCCGGCGCCTCGCGCCTGCAGGCGGGCTGGGCCTATTTCATCTATGCCCTTTACAACGCGTCGGAACGATCCAGCCTGCCGCTGCTGAAAAGGGGCGCGCATTTCATCAACCGAGTGATGCGCGTCCTGTCCGGCGGGCGGATTTTTTCGACCTAGCGCCGCAGGAACAGCACGTCCACCTGCATCAGGTGATGGCTGCCATGATGAATGAAAGCCGGACGCTGATCCACGGGGTCGTAGCCCAGGCCGCGCATGTAAGACAGCAAGTCTTCGATCAGTTCTGCGCCCTGATAGAGCGGCACCAGCGAGCATTCCAACTGTATCAGCGGAATGCGGTCCAGTGAGGCGCGTGCGCCCTCCATCACTTTCTTCTCATATCCCTGGGTGTCGATTTTGAGGAATGCGTTCGCGCCGGCGGGGCAAAGCTGGCCAAACAGGTCATCCAGCCGCCGGATCGCCGCTCTGTTTTCGCCGGTATAGGCGCTGTCGGGATCGGCTTCGATATGCGCGGACTCCATCGCCAGGAAGGAGCTGCTCAGGGAATTGGCCGAGATATGAATGGATCGCTCCTCTTCGCGATCGCCCAGGCCGACATTGATCGCCGTCCAGTTTGCGTCGTGCGACGCGGCAGCAGCCAGCCGCTTATAAACCTCTGCCAAAGGCTCAAAGGAAACGATCTGGCCGGAAAATCCCAGCTCGCGCAGCTCGCGCGCAAAATTGCCCTCATTGGCGCCGACATCCAGAACCACCGAAATGCCGCAGCGTTCCAGAAAGTTGTTCGTCCGCCAACGGACATTGTGATCGTCATACTGGACGAAATCATAACCCAACTGGTTGGCTGTGCGCCGGATCGCGGCCTTGATGGCATGTGTGATACGGCTCATGGCCAGTCCGAATATTTGGAAAAAGATGGGACGGCGGATGCCGAAACGGGGGCGAACATAGCGAGATGCTTTCGCTTTGTCACGTTACGGCCGCCGCGTCATGGTGCGCATGACACGACGGAATTCTTTGATAGGTCCGTATAGGACACAAGGCGATAGATTTTGCGGGCGTCCAGGGGCTTGGCCAACGCGCAGAGCTGGGCCGGTGTGAAGACCGCTGCGCGGTGCTGGTCCTGATATTTACCGAAGCCGTACCAGACGATCCCGTCGGGACTGCATTCTTTCTGGATGACGGCCGGCGGCACGGAACGTATCTCCAAAATACCGGTGGTCGCCGGAACCATCAGATGCGGATACATGCACCATTTGACCGGCGAGACAGGCTGGAAAAACCGCCAGACCTCGTTGGCCTCCGGCGCGATGGCGACGGCCAGATGCCCATCGGCCGCACGGGCCTGCAGCGCCAGATCACGCTGGAGCTTGGCGACCGGAAATTGATCGAGCTTGTCCTGCAGATCGGTGAACGGCTTGCCGGTTTGCGCCAGCGACGCGCGAATGCCGCGCCTTGCGCCCACCGATTCTCCGAACTTCGCGCCGCCGGAGGTGCTGCGATAAAGCTCGGTGACCGCGCCGACCAGGCTTTCGGCAGGATGAAACGCAAACAGCATCGTCGCCCGGACAAGGAACACAACCAGAAAAAAGCTCACCCCCAACTTCACCAGCCTGTGGGTGAGAAGGATATGGAAGGTCTCGCCCATCGCCATGGGCAGGATCAGCAGTGAAATCGAACACAGCACCGCCGAAAAATCCCAGATATTGTCCCCGATCGGCATGGTGAAGAGCACGAACAGCAAGCCCAGCAACATCAGGAAGATCATCTGCGCATTCACGTCCGCGCGCGCAAAATAGCGCAGCGGTTTGGCGATGCCGCGGCCGCGCGCAATCCAGGACGGCAACGCCAGCGCCAGGTCCTGCCCGGGCGCGGCATCGATTTTCAGGGACGCTGCGCCACCGGCCATCGACAGGTCCGCGCGCGGCCTGAACAGATAGACCAGCACCAGAAATGCCGGAAGAAAATAATGCAGCGCGACGCCGCGTGAGAAATACACAAAATAAGAGCCGACCAGAATGACAAGGCTGGTGCCCGTCATCACCAGCTCCTTGGGGATCAGGACAAATTCGGCAAACAGCGCCACACCTACTATCGTCGCGGCAAGAAAGGCCGCAACAGCCGGTTTGGCGCGGTAATTCCACAATAGCAAAAACAGCGCGATCACCCCGAAGTAACCCACCGAGGCCTTGGCCAGGGCCACGGGAAAGACGCCCAGGCAAAGCAGCAGGATGGCAACCAGTGACTTGCGATCGGTGGAAGCGCCCGCCCGCAACATAAAAATCGCCAGCGGGAGCCAAGCCGTGAACAACACGATACCCAGGACATAGCTTTCCGTCTCAAAGCCATAGGCCAGGATGGCCGCGACCCAGGCATAGGCAAAACGCCAGGCTGCGGCGTGTTCGCCATAGGCACGGAACAGAAGCCCGCCGGCGCATACCAGGCACCAGACAAGCTGTATCTTCAGCGCCAGCGCGCTCCACAAGCCGTAGCTAAGCGGAATCGCGGTGCCGGTGATCGAGGCCGTGCCCGCCGCCACCATGTGAAAAAGAAAGTGATAGTGCTGAAACACCAGGCCATCGCCGCCGATCGACGGCGTCCAGTGGCGCGCAATCATCTGCATGATGGCCGTATGCCAATAGGCGTCAGAGGGCGCGACACCCAAGGTCAAAGCCTCTGGCATGAACAAGCGGATGGCGCCGCCCAACATCACGACCAGGGCGGCCGAGATGATCGTCATCGCCGCCAGCACAAAGAGCTTGCGGCCACCAATGCGCAACCGACTCATGCAGGCGACGAAGCAATAGAGCAGAATTCCCGCCGCCATCACCAGCGCGAAGCCGCCGGTCACCAGACCCAGCAGCGGAAACATGACACCGCCGAACAGGCTGATCAAAACGGCAAGTGCGCCATTCAGATTGCTGGTGCCGAACTTGCCCACGGCCCATGCGGACAGCCATACCGGCAGCAGCGCCAGCGCGAGCATGCCGGCATATTGAACAAGGCTGCCTTCCAGTCCGCCCCGCAGCACAAAAATTCCGGCGTAGGAAAGCACGGCCGCGAGGCTCGCTATGATCGCGGCTTCCCGCAATTGCGAGGCCAAATCGCCGCCTTGAATGGTGTCCTGGCCGGAGCGCCCCATGGTCCCTGCTAAGTCCGCGTTCTGCCACGCAAATATAGGCAGAAATCGCTATTTAATATAGCTTACAATCTGTGTAAGCAGTACCCCAACCACAGCGCATCCGGCTAATGCATAATTTCCAGAAATTCAACCCGGCCTTTAGCCGATTCCCGGACCGCGCATCGTTGCCGGCGACGCGCCCGTGAGCGCGCTGAGAATAACCGCCGGACGGATGCGCGATCACCAGATGCTGCGGTTCCTGGCCGTGGGCGCGCTCAACACCCTGTTCGGCTATGTCATGTTCAGCCTTCTGGTGCTGGCGGGCGTCGTGCCCGGACTGGCACTGTTCGTCGGCACGCTGGTGGGCCTGTTGTTCAACTATTTCACCACCGGACGGCTGGTCTTCGCCGCCAGGGGGCTTGGCCGCCTGCCCTGGTTCGTCGCCGTCTATGGCTTGACCTTCCTGGTCAACCTGTGGAGCCTGCGCGCCCTGATCGCGACCGGATTGTCTCCGCTGCTGGCACAGGCGATAGTGCTGCCCCCGGTCATCCTCCTGACCTTCCTGCTCAACAAACTCCTCGTGTTCCGCGGCGCGACATGAAAACCATCAGCATCGTTACACCCTGCTTCAACGAAGAAGAGAATGTGAACGACTGCCATGAGCAGATCAAAGCGCTGTTCGACGGCCCGCTGTCGGGCTATCGCCGCGAACATGTCTTTGCCGACAACGACTCCAAGGATCGCACGGTCGAGATCCTGCGGGAAATCGCCGCCCGGGATCCTGGTGTAAAGATCATCCTCAACGCCCGGAATTTCGGACCGATGCGGTCCAACTATAACGGCGCGATGGCCGCGACGGGCGACGCCGTGGTCCTGTTGATGCCGGCCGACCTCCAGGATCCGCCCGAACTGATACCGGAGATGGTGCGCCACTGGGAAGCCGGCGCGGAAATCGTTTACGGCATCCGCGCCACCCGCAGCGAAGGGCTCGTGATGAAGAGCCTGCGCAAGTTCTATTACCGCCTGATCAGCCGGTTCTCGACCATCAGTGTTCCGCCCGATGTCGGCGATTACCAGCTCGTCGACCGCCGGGTGGTCGAAGCGATGCGCAAGGTGGAAGACTCCTACCCCTTCATGCGCATCATGACTTTTGAAGCTGGCGGCCGGGCAGTGGGAATTCCCTATCACTGGCGGGCACGCAAACGCGGCATCTCCAAGAACAACATGCTGCATCTTTTCGACCAGGGCATGAACGGGCTGGTGACCTTCACCACCGCCCCGGTCCGCATCGCGCTGTATTTTGGATTCGTCATCGCCTTGCTGTCGGTGCTGTACGCCATCGTCAATGTGATCGCGGCCCTGTTTCTGTTCGGCAAGCTGGCGGCGCCCGGCATCACCACCCTGATCGTGGCGCTGTTCTTCTTCGGCGGCGTCCAGCTCTTTTTCATCGGATTGCTGGGCGAGTATGTGCTGGCGATCTATGGCCAGACCCGGCGCAAGCCGCTGATCGTGGAGCGCGAGCGCATCAATTTCGGGGACAAAACGAACGAGATACGGAGATGAAGATGGCCAAGAAAGCCAAGCCGGTCGCCAGGAAGGCCGCCGCCATTCCCAACGGGGCTTACGCGGGACGCCATAGCGGCACAGACCGCGATGCCTACCGGCTGGCACAGGACGCCTTTGAAAGCTCCAGCATTCCCCTGCTGGACAAGCTGGAAAGCTTTCCGCGCTTCGCCACCAAGCGGTCGTTGGCGCGCTTCATGGCCAAGCAGAAGCTGTTCGAGAAGGTTCTCGATATCAACGGCATCATCGTGGAATGCGGCGTTTTCAACGGCGCAGGGCTTTTCACCTGGGCGCAGCTTTCGAACATCTATGAGCCGGTGAACTACAATCGCAAGATCGTCGGCTTTGACACCTTTGCAGGCTTTCCCAGCGTCCACAAATCGGACAATGAAGGCGTGCTGTGCAGCAAGGTGGGCGACCTCAAGGGCAGCCCGCTTTCCGAACTCGAACTTTCGGTGCGCAAATACAATGCCGAGCGGCACCTGTCGCACATCGCCAATATCGAGTTCGTTAAGGGCGACTTCAATGTCACCGCGCCCGGCTTTCTCAAGAAGAACCCGCACACCATCGTATCGCTGATTTATCTGGATTTCGATCTCTACGAGCCGACCAAGAAGGCGCTCGATGTCTTCCTGCCCCGCATGCCCAAGGGCGCGGTGGTGGCGTTTGACGAGATCAATTGCGAGTCCTTCCCCGGCGAGACCAGGGCGCTGAACGATGTGATGGGGATCGGCAATCACCGCATCAACCGCTTCTCCTTCGATCCGTGGATTTCCTACATTCAACTTTGACGGCGGCTCCCCGGGAATGTTCGACAAGCTGAAATCGTCCGTCGCCGGGCGCCCCTGCCCGGTCTGCGGCAGCAACACGGTCAGCGGAACGGCGTTTGAAAGCCGGATCGACTGGGAAAAGCTTGACGATTTCGCCTTTTCCTCGCGCAAGACCCCCGAAATGATGTCCTGGCGCATGGTGCGCTGCGCCGATTGCGACGTGGTCTATGCCGCGGAAGTACCGTCGGGCACCACCCTGGTCGATGCCTATCACGAAGCCGATTATGACAGCGTGGACGAGGCCAATTACGCCGCCCGCAGCTATGCCAGGGAGATCGCGCCCGCCGCCGGGAAATTGCGGCGCCGCGGCGCGGCAATGGAAATCGGCGCCGGCAATGGCGCCTTCCTGACGGAATTGAAGAAGATGGGGTTCGCCGACGTGGTGGGCTTTGAGCCATCCAATGCCGCCATCGCGGCCGCCACGCCCGAGGCGCGGGCCATGCTGCGCGAAGGCATCATGGAGGCTTCGGCGCTGGAGCCCGCCGCCTTCGATCTGATCGGCTGCTTCCAGACCCTGGAGCATGTACGCGATCCGCTGCAGATCGCCCGCGATGTCCATGGGCTGTTGCGCCCAGGTGGCATGGTGGTCTTCATCACCCACAATTATCGCGGCTTGCTGAACCGGATGCTGGGCCGGCGTTCGCCCATTATCGATATCGAGCATTTGCAGCTTTTCTCGCCGCGCAGCGTGCGCAGACTGCTGGAAGAAGCCGGTTTTTCCGATATCGAAGTACGGTCCTTCTGGAACCAGTATCCGCTGCGCTACTGGCTGCGCCTGCTGCCGGTCAGCGCGGGGCTGAAGAATGGCCTGGCGGGCTTCCTGGAAAGGCTGGGATTGGGCGGCATGGCGGTTTCCGCCAATGTCGGAAACATGATCAGCATCGGCTACCGGAAGCCTTAGGCTTTTGCAGCCAACGCATCCGCCACGCGCCGCGCCACCGCGGCGGCGTCTATTTCCATCAATTCTCGCAACTGCTGCTGGCTGCCCACCAACCCGCTGGCGATGGTGTCGTTGACATGGCATGACAGCAGCCGCGCTTTTGTGCCGGGACATTCCGCAACATGCAGCGCCACCGCCTCGGCCAGGCCGCCATGGCGCACATGCTCCTCCAGCACGCCAACAAGGCGCACCCTGCCCGCTTCGCCGCGGATGAAATCCGCGTCAAGCGGCTTGACGCATGGCATGCTGACGACACCGGCGGCGATACCGCTTGCGGCCAGGCGTTCGGCCGCCTGCATCGCGGTCTGCAGCATGTTGCCCGTGCTGATCAAGGTTACATCGGCGCCGTCCTTCAGCCGCAGCGCCTTGCCGATGGCCAGCCCCTCGACCGCACCGGGATGCACCTGCGGTTCGCCCGCCTTGCCCAGCCTGAGATAGCCGGGCCCCTTGCGCTGCACCAGCGCACGGGTCGCCCAGCGTGTTTCGGCCGGATCGCCCGGGCACAGCACGGCAATGTTGGGCAGCGCGCGCATCGCGGCGATGTCTTCCACCGCATGATGGGTATAGCCCTGGGTGCCATAAGACAGGCCGCCGCCAACCCCCACCACGGTGACATTCGCATTGTGATAGCAGACATCGTTGCGGATCTGCTCCAGGCAACGCAGGGTGGCGAAATTGGCGATGGAATAGACAAAGACGTTCTTGCACGCCATGGCGAGGCCCGCGGCCACGCCGATCATGTTCTGCTCGGCAACGCCGACATTGATGTAGCGGCCGGGGAATTTCTCGGCAAAACTTTCCAGCACCGAATAGCCCAGATCGCCGTTCAGCAGGAACAGCGACGGATCGGTTGCGGCCTCCGCGACCAGTGTTTCAATGAAAGCCGTGCGCATCAGCCCGCTTCCACTTCCTTGAGGGCCTCGGCCAGTTGCTCGGGCGACGGCGACTTGTAGTGCCACATCAGCTTGTTTTCCATGAAGCTGACGCCCTTGCCCTTCACGGTATGAGCCAGGATCAGGTGCGGCGGACCGTTAAAATCGCGCGTCGCCAGCGCCGCTTCCAGCGCGGCATGGTCATGGCCGTCCACTTCCGTGACCTGCCAGCCAAAGGCGCGCCACTTGTCGGCGAAGGGCTCCAGATCCAGCACCTCGGCCACGGTGCCGAAGCTCTGGATCTTGTTGTAATCCACGATCGCGGTCAGGTTTCCCAGCTTGTGGAACGGCGCAAACATGGCGGCTTCCCAGATCGAGCCTTCGTCGCACTCCCCGTCGCTCAACACGACAAAGACGCGCCAGGATGCCTTGTCCACTTTGCCGGCCAGCGCCATGCCGCAGGCCAGGCCCAAGCCATGCCCCAGCGAGCCGGACGACGCTTCCACCCCCGGCACCTTGCAATGGGTGACATGGCCGGCCAGCGGGCTGCCGAATTCGCAGTAACGCTCCAGCCAGTCCTGCGGAAAGAAACCGCTCTCATGCAGCGCCGCATACAGCATCGCGGCCGCATGGCCCTTGCTGAGCAGGAAGCGGTCGCGGCCGGCCCAGTCGGGCTCCTGGGGACGGACCTGCATCACCTTGGCGTACAGCACCGAGATGATGTCGGCCATGGAAAGGCCGCTGCCGATATGGGAGCTGTTGGTGCGCTGGACCATCCGCAAGGCATGGGCGCGGATGCGCTTGGAAAAAGCGATGCTTTCGATTGTCATGCCGGCACGCCGTCCCGGGAGGTGAACCAGCGCACGGTTTTGTCCAATCCGGTGGCCAAGTCAACGCGGGGGGCCCAGCCGGTGACGCGGCCCAGCTTTGTGATGTCGGCCTGCAGGTGCATCACTTGGTCGGGGCGGTACGGCACCTCGCCGAAACCCAGCGCCGCACCGGGCGAAACCATGTCGCGCAGCAAGGTGATGGTATCGCGCAACTGGGGCGCATCGCCGGCGCCGAGGTTGAAGACGCCTTCCGCCGCTTCAGTCTCGGCCACCGCCACAATGGCGTCGGCGGCATCGTCCACGAACAGAAAGCCCCATTTCTGTTCACCCGGGGTGAGCGGGGGCTTCTGCCCGGCCTTCAGCGCGGCGATCAGGGAGGGGATCATCCAGCCGGGATTGTCGCGCGGCCCATAGGTCGAGAACACCCGCAGCCAGGCATGGCGCATCTTGGCGGCCTGGCAGGCCGCTTGCGTCGCCTGGCAGGCCGCCAGCTTGCTTTGCCCGTAAAGGGTGGTGGGGGCGGTCTCGGCCGTTTCGTCCAGCATCCGGCTGTGCGGGCCATATTCGGCCTGCGAGCCCAGCCCGACAAAGGCCGTGGCGCCGGCGGCGGCCGACTCCTCCGCCAGCGAGACGGCCGCCGAGATGTTGCCGATCTGCGCGGCGTCGTTGCGGTCCGCGCCGGCGACACCCTGCCAGGCGGCATGGATCACCGTCTCGGGGGCGAAGGCGCGCAAACCGGGGGCATAGCTTTGCGGCGTGACCAGGTCGCCGCGGATCAGCGTTGCCTTGGGATAGAGAGCGGAGGCACGGTCGGTATCGCGGGGGCTGCGCAGCAGCAGCGCCAGTTGGTGTCCGCGTTCAGCGAGGCGTTCGGCAACACGCGCGCCGATAAAGCCGGTGGCGCCGGTGACCAAGATGCGGCTCATCGGCCCGCCTGCTCAAACGCGCTGATCTGCTTGAGCGTCAGCGCCGCGGCATCGTCGCCGGCGGCAAAGCCCTTGTACCAGGTCACGATGCTGCCCAGCGCCGTGTCCAGGTTCCAGCGCGGACGGTAGCCCAGCTCGGCCTCCGCCTTGGCAGTATCCAGATACAGATAATGCGCTTCGTGCGGGTGGCCGGTCTGTTGATCCAGGGTCCAGCCCGCGCCGGCGCCCCAAAGCTGGCTGATGCGGTCGGCGATCCAGGCTACCGGTTTGGCGTCCTCAGGCGCGGGACCGAAATTGAAGGCGCTGTCGGCGCCGGGCGCCTTGTTCCACAAGGCTTCGCACAGTGACAGATATCCGGATAAAGGCTCCAGCACATGCTGCCAGGGGCGCACCGCGTGCGGCGAGCGGATCAACGGCTTGTCGCCCTTCATGAAGGCGATCATCAAATCCACGATAAGCCGGTCGGCCGCCCAGTCGCCGCCGCCGATGACATTGCCGGCCCGGCCGCTGGCCACCGGCGCGCCCGCCTGGAAGAAAGACCGCCGCCAGGCCGCTGTCACCAGTTCGGCGCAGGCCTTGCTGCTGCTGTAGGGATCATGGCCGCCCAACGGATCGCTTTCACGATAGCCGCGGGTGACACCGGTATTCTCGTAACATTTGTCGGTGGTGACCACGAGCACCGCGCCCAGCGACGGCGTGAGGCGCGCGCTTTCCAGGAAATTGACGGTGCCCATGACGTTGGTGGCATAGGTTTCCACCGGCTCGGCATAGCTGAGACGCACCAGCGGCTGGGCCGCCATGTGGATGGCGATGTCCGGCTTGGCCGCCTGCATCGCCCGCGTCAGCGCGGCGCCATCGCGCACGTCGCTGATGGTATGGGCCGCCAGCCGGTCCTTGACCTTGGCCCGGTCGAACAGGCTGGGATCGGTGGGCGGCGTCAGCGCATAACCACTGACTTCGGCGCCCAGGCTGCTGAGCCACAGGCTGAGCCAGGAGCCCTTGAAGCCGGTATGCCCCGTCAGGAACACACGCCGGCCGCGCCAGAAGGCCGGCGTCATTTCCAGACCTTCCAGCCGGCCTTGCCGCTGTGCCACAGGCTGTCGAGATGCTGCTGGTCGCGCAGCGTGTCCATCGGGTGCCAGAAGCCGTCATGGTGGAAGGCCTTGAGCTGGTCTTCCCGCGCCAGCCGTTCCAGCGGCTCGCGCTCCCAGATGGTGTTGTCGCCTTCCACATAATCCAGGACTTTTTTCGACAACACGAAAAATCCGCCATTGATATAGGCGTTGTCGCCGATCGGCTTTTCCTGGAAGGAACGCACGGCATTGTCGGCGGAAATCTCCAGCGCCCCGAACCGCGCCGGGGGGCGCACCGCGGTCAGGGTGGCGCGGCGGCCATGGCTCTTGTGAAAAGCGATCAGGGCGCCGATATCCACGTCCGAAACGCCGTCGCCATAGGTGGCGCAGAAGTCGTCCTCGTCCAGGTGATGGGCAATGCGCTTGAGGCGCCCGCCGGTCATGGTCTGGTCGCCGGTATCCACCAGGGTGACGCGCCAGGGTTCGGAATTGTTGGAGTGGACCTTGCACTCGCCGCTGCGCATGTCGAACGTGACGTCCGAATTGTGCAGGCTGTAATTGGCGAAATATTCCTTGATCAGGTAGCCCTTGTAGCCCAGGCAAACGATGAAATCGTTCACGCCATGATGCGAATAGAGCTTCATGATGTGCCAGAGGATGGGATGGGATCCCACTTCGACCAGCGGCTTGGGCTTGATCTCGGTGATTTCCCGCAGGCGCGTGCCCATGCCGCCCGCCAGAATGACAGCTTTCATCGCGGGTCCGATCAGTAGGCGCCGCTGCCGCGCAGCAACACCCAGATGGTCTGCAGCATGATCACCAGATCATACCAGACGGTCCAATTCTTGATGTACCACTCGTCATAGGAGACGCGCTCGGCGAAGGTGGTGTGGCTGCGGCCGCTGATCTGCCACAGGCCGGTGATGCCGGGGCGCACCCGCTCATACAGGCTGATCACAGCGCCGTAATCGGGCAGCTCGCGGCGCAGCAGCGGGCGCGGGCCCACCAGGCTCATATTGCCGATCAGCACGTTGAAGAGCTGGGGCAGCTCGTCCAGGCTCTTGCGCCGCATCCAGGCGCCTGTGCGGGTGACTCGCGGATCGGCCTTCAGCTTGAAATTGAACTCGCAATAGCGGGCCAGCAGGACAGGATTTTCCGTTTCCCAGCGCGCCATCTGGTCCTCGGCATCCACCACCATGGTGCGGAATTTCCAGCACTGAAAATCGCGGCCCCAGCGCCCCACGCGGTTCTGGCGGAAGAAGACCGGACCGCCATCCTCCTTCCAGATCAGGAAGGCGAACATCGCAAACACCGGCGCCAGCAGGATCGCCAGCACGATGGCGCCGACGATATCGAGCGTGCGCTTGAAAATACGTTGCGGCAGGCGCGCCAGGTTGTTGCGGACCTGGAGCAAGAGCAGGTCCTTGCCGAAGAAATAATTGGTGGACAGGCCATAAAGCGGCAGGCGGCGCAGCGAGGGAACGATCGCCACCGCGATGTCGGCGCCCACCAACTGGTCGATCAGGTCATTCTGGTTGGCGTTGGTGAGGTCGTCCGGCACCAGGATCACCTGGCGGCAACCCGCCGCGATCAGCGCCGCGGTGAGCTGGTCGGGCGGCACGACCAAAGGCGAAAGGCCGGCAAAAGCGCTGGAGAGATGTTTTTCCGGCGTTTCCGGCACGACCCATTTGACCTTGAGGCCCAGCGCCAATTGCTGGCCCAGAACCGGCACGACTTCCTGCGCCATCGGGCTGGTGCCGATGATGGCGGTGGGCAGATGCCACGCCCCCAGCTTGCCCAGCAGCAGCCGCGTCATCTGGCGCGCGGTGGGAATGGCGAAGATCAGGCCCAGCCATAGCACGACCCCGGGCAGCAGGCCGTGGGTCTGGAGCGCGATCAACGCCGCGCTATAGGCGGCACCGCTGATCATAAGCGCGGTGGTGGTGGACCGCGCGCCGTCCCAGAACAGTTGGCGGCGGCTGTAATCGCCCGCCAGGTAGCGGGCAAAGACAAAGACCAGCGCGATGATCATCACCAGGTCGATGACGGTGTTGGGCTGGCCCAGGGTGCGGTTGCGGAACAGGGCGAGGGCCGGCGGCTGCGCCATCAGGTGCAGCACCACATCGCCCAGGATAAAACAGGTGAGATCGGAGGCTATCAGCCCAAGCAGGATCGCCAGGCGGCGCCATGTGGAGCCGCTGCCATGTACCCCAAGGGGGTAAGGGCGTGTCTGATCGAAAGACGCGGCGACGGTCATGGAATCCCTAGGTTCCCCACTGGCGCGGAGACTAGCAACTCGCACCTGCAAAATCACGCTTGCTGTCGTCCCTGGCCCCATAAGGGCGGAAACTGATTATTTCTATATTGAAACAATAGGTTAATGCCAACGTCGCTACGGCTCGCTGGCGGCCTTCTGGGCCGCGGAAAAGCTGGCAATCCAGGCGGAAAGCCGGGATTCGGCAATGGCTTGGCGCATATCCCGCATCAGGTCCTGGTAAAATGTCAGGTTGTGCCAGGTTAGCAGCATGGCGGCGATGATCTCACCCGACTTCACGGTGTGATGCAGATAGGCCCGCGAAAACTGGCGGCAGGCCGGGCAGCTGCATTGGGCATCCAGCGGCGCGGGGTCCTCGGCGAAGCGGGCATTCTTGAGATTGAGCGCGCCCTGGCGGGTAAACGCCTGGCCGTTGCGGCCCGAACGGGTCGGCAGCACGCAATCGAACATATCGATGCCGCGCAGCACCGCGCCCACGATATCGGACGGCTTGCCCACGCCCATCAGGTAACGCGGCTTGTCGGTGGGCAGATGCGGCACCGTCGCGTCCAATGTCTCGAACATGGCGGCTTGCGGCTCGCCCACCGCAAGCCCGCCTACCGCGTAACCGTCAAAGCCGATGTCACGCAGCGCCGCGGCGGAGCGCTGGCGCAGGTCGGGATACGTGCCGCCCTGCACGATGCCGAAACAGGCATGGCCGGGTTGTTCGCCGAATGCGGTCTTGGAGCGTTTGGCCCAGCGCATGGATAGCGCCATGGATTTCTCGATCGTCTCATGGGTGGCGGGCAGCGCCGGACATTCGTCGAACACCATCTGGATGTCCGATCCCAACAGGCGCTGGATTTCCATCGCTCGCTCGGGCGAGAGAAACTCTTCATGCCCGTCAATATGCGACTGGAACTTGACGCCCTCCTCGCTGATTTTGCGCAGCGCCGACAGCGACATGACCTGGAAGCCGCCACTATCGGTCAGGATGGGCCGCGGCCAGTCCATGAATTTGTGCAAGCCGCCCAGCCGGGCGATGCGCTCGGCGCCGGGACGCAGCATCAGGTGATAGGTGTTGCCCAAGAGGATGTCGGCGCCGGTTTCGCGCACGCTTTGCGGCATCATCGCCTTGACGGTGGCCGCCGTGCCCACCGGCATGAAGGCCGGAGTGCGGATTTCGCCGCGCGGCGTGTGGATCACGCCGGTGCGGGCCGCGCCATCGCCGGCCAGAAGCTCGAAACGGAATTCACTCATCGGGCAGGCATTAGCAGACAGGCGTCGCCATAGGAATAGAAGCGGTAGCCCTGGGCGATGGCCTCGGCATAAGCACGCTGCATCACATCCAGTCCCATGAAGGCGCTGACCAGCATGAACAGGGTCGAGCGCGGCAAGTGGAAATTGGTCAGCAGCAGGTCAGCGGCGCGGAAGCGGTAGCCGGGGGTGATGAAAATATCAGTGTCGCCGTCGAACGGCCGGATCAGGCCATCTTCCCCCGCGGCGCTTTCCAGGGTGCGCAACGAGGTGGTGCCCACCGCCGCGATGCGTCCGCCCGCCCGGTGCACGGCATTGAGCCGCCCGGCGGTGGCGCCGTCCAGCAGGGCGCGCTCGGCATGCATGCGATGCTGGCTGGTATCTTCAGCGGCAACCGGCAGGAAGGTGCCCAGGCCGACATGCAGTGTCACGGCTTCACGCGTCACGCCCTTGGCCCCAAGCCGATCGAAAAGGGCGGGCGTAAAATGCAGGCCAGCGGTGGGTGCCGCCACCGAGCCTTGCGCGCGGGCAAAGACGGTCTGGTAATCGCTGGCATCCTGCGCATCGGCTTTGCGCTTGCCGGCGATATAGGGCGGCAACGGCATCTCGCCGGCGGCGGCTATGGCGCTGTCCAGGCCTGCGCCGCCCAGGGCAAAACGGATTTCTGCCTCGCCGGCGTCGCCGCGCGCCGTCACTTGCGCCTTCAGATCGCCGAACGCCAAGACATCGCCCACCGCCAGCTTGCGCGCCGGACGCGCCAGCACCGAATAGGTGTCGTCCGACAGGCGGCGATGCAGCAGGATCTCGATTTGCGCCGGGCCGGCCTCGCGCAGCCGCTGGCCGCGCAGCCGCGCCGGAATCACCTTGGTGTCGTTGACCAGCAGGGCATCGCCGGCCCGCAAGTAGTCGGGCAGATCCCCGATGTGGCGATGTTCGATGCGGCCGTCACCATGCACCACCATCAGGCGGGCGGAATCGCGCGGGATCGCCGGACGCAGGGCGATTTGCGCCTCCGGCAGTTCGAAATCGAACAGGCTGACATCCATGGCGGGGGCCTATAACAGGTCCCTGCCAAAGATGCAGCGCCCCTAAAACATCAGACGATCAGGCGGCGGTAGAGGTGCCATGTGGCATGGCCCAACACCGGCACCGCCACCATCAACCCCACAAAGGCCAGCGCCGAACCAGCCAGCAGTCCCGCCGCCACCACCAGGCCCCACAGCGCCATCGGCAAGGGATTGGACAGCACGGCGCGGAAGGACGTGCCGATGGCGGTGTCCAGTCCGGTATCGCGGTCCAGCAGCAGCGGGAAAGACACCACGCTGAGCATCATCGCCAGCAGGGCGAAGGCAAAGCCGATGCTCATGCCCAGCGCGATCATCGCCTGTCCCGGACCGGTGAACAGCACGGCCCGCGCGAATTGCGACGGCGACACCGCCGGCGGCAGGCTGGGCGCCAAGGTGGCGTCGAAAATCGCCCAGGCCACCACCAGCCAGGCCAGGAACACCGCGATCAGGATCGCGCCCAGCGCCACGATGCCGCCGATGGCCGGCGCCTTCAGCACGTCGAAGGCGTTGGCCCAACCCACCGCGGCGCCCTGCTCGCGGCGGCGGCTCATTTCATACAGGCCCACCGCGGCCAGCGGCCCGACAATGGCGAAGCCCGACGCCAGCGGGAATAACAGCGGCAACAGGTCCGAGCCGAACGCCATGCGTGCCGCCACCAGACCAACCACGGCATAGATCACGCTGAGAAAAATCACGTCGCTGCGATAGGCCTGGAAATCGGAGAAGCCGAGACGCAGGCTTTCCCACACATCGTGGTTGCTGATACGGCGAATGGCGGGCGCCGGCGAATGGGCCACGTCGCGCATGTGATCGATGGACCGGCCCACCGCCTCGGCGGCATTGGCCGCGGAGGCGAATTGCGCGCCGCTCCATTCAATGGGATTCCGGATGGTCATGCTGCTGCTCCCGTTGTGTGTGCGGGAGCGCCTTGGCCTGGCGGCGCATTTTGCGCCGTCGGTCACGGCGAGCCCGTGGACCTGAACCAGTGGGATGAGCATAGACCTGCGGCAGGACGCCGCGGAAGCTGGAACTTTATCCCGCAGATGCGAGAACAGCCTGGATGATGCGGTCCTGGGTCGCCGCATCCAGATAGGGATGCATGGGAAGGCTCATCACCGTGCCGCTCAGCGCCTCGCTGACCGGCGTGGGCGCCGACGGGTAATGGGCATAGGCCGGCTGGCGCGACAGCGGGATGGGATAATAGACCATGGTGGGCACGCCGGCCGCCTTCAGCGCGGCCTGCAGCCTGGCGCGATCACTCACCTGCAAGGTGTATTGGGCCCACGTCGAGGTGGCGCCTTCGATCACCGCCGGGGTCTTGATGCGGTTGGAGCCGGCAAACGCTTCATTGTAGCGCTTGGCTACTGCGTTCCGTTTCGCGATCTCGTCTTCGAAGATTTTCAGCTTCTCGATCAGGATCGCCGCCTGGATCGTGTCCAGACGGGAATTGTAGCCGATGCGGACATGCTCATAGCGGTCGGCGCCCTGGCCATGCATGCGCAGGGAAAGCAGCGGGTCCCTCAGCGTATCGTCATTGAAAAAACAGGCGCCGCCATCGCCGTAACAGCCCAGGGGCTTGGCGGGAAAGAAACTGGTGGCCGCAGCATCGCCGATGGCGCCCGCGCGCACCCCGTCCAGCAACCCGCCGAACCCTTGGGCGGTATCGCAGAACAGTTTCAATCCTTCGCGCTTGGCGATGGGCGCGAGACGTCGGTAATCGGCGGGCTGGCCGAACAGGTCCACCGGCATCACCACCTTGGGCGTCAGCTTGCCGTCTTTCTTCACCATGGCGATGGCGGCTTCCAGGCTGGCTGGATCCATGTTGAAGGTATCGGGCAGCACGTCCACGAACACCGGCACCGCACCGGCCAGCGCCACAACTTCGCCGCTGGCGGCGAAGGTGAAGGCCGGCACGAACACCGCATCCCCTGCTCCCACACCCCAGGCGCGCAGCACCAGCAGCAGCGCGTCGGTGCCGTTGGCGCAGGCGACGGCGTGTTTCACGCCGGCCCAGGCCGCAATGTCCTTTTCGAACTGCGCGACCTGCGGCCCCAAAATCCATTGCCCGCCCTCGACCGCGGCCTTGATCGCAGCCTCCAGCGGCGCGCCAAGACGGCGGCGCTGGGCCTGCAGGTCAATGAAGGCGATGGGGTCGGCCACGGATGCTCCGGTACGCTAAGGCGCGGTTCTAGAACGTGGATTCGCATCCGCGCCACTCACCAATTGTTGCGTTTTATTCAGAGACGATGCGGGCCTTGAGGATCTTGTCGGGTTCGCCGCTGATCGAGCCGTTATTGTGCTCGCCGCCCTTCTTGATCTTGTCGACATTGTCCATGCCTTCGACCACCTGGCCCCACACCGAATATTGCTTGTCCAGCCAGGGCGCGTCGTCAAAGCAGATATAGAACTGGCTGTTGGCGCTGTCGGGATTGGCGGTGCGCGCCGCCGACACGGTACCTTTGGTGTGCTTCTCGTTGGAGAATTCAGCCTTGAGATCGGGCAGTTCCGATCCGCCGCTGCCGGTGCCGGTGGGATCGCCGGTCTGGGCCATGAAGCCGGGAATGACGCGGTGGAACACCACGCCGTCGTAAAATCCTTCGCCCGCCAGCGTCTTGACGCGTTCGACATGCTTGGGCGCCAGGTCGGCGCGCAGCTTGATCTTTACCGGTCCGGTCTTGAGATCGAGAACGAGATAGTCGGCCATTAGTGTTTTTCCTTGCAGCGTTTGACGAGTGCCTGCGCGACGGCAGGGGTGGTGAAAGGCGTGATGTCGCCATCCAGAATCGCGATTTCCTTGACCAGCTTGGAGGAAATCGCCTGGTGCCGCGGATCGGCCATCAGGAAGACGGTTTCGATCTCGGTGTTCAGGCGCTGGTTCATCGCCACCATCTGGAATTCATATTCGAAGTCGGACACCGCGCGCAGGCCGCGAACGATCATCGAGGCGCCTACTTCAGCGGCGAACTTCACCAGCAGGGTATCGAACGGCACCACGGTGATGGTGGCGTGCCCAGCCGCCAGCTTTTCCGCCTCGCTTTTGAGCATGGCCACCCGCTCGTCCAGCGAGAACATCGGCGCCTTGGCGTCATTGGTGGCGACGCCAATCACCAGGTGATCCACCAGCTTCACGGCGCGCTTGATGATGTCCAGATGCCCCAGGGTCACCGGATCGAAGGTACCGGGATACAGGGCGGTCAGCGTCTTCTTGCTCATTCGCCGCCGCCGACATCGGCGATGCGTTCCACCGACACCACTTTCTCACCCTCGTCCACGCGGAAGACGGTGACGCCCTGGGCGGCGCGGCCCTGAATGGAAATGCCTGACACCGCGACGCGGATGGTCTGGCCGCCGTCCGAGATCAGCATCAGGTCGTCGCTTTCCTCCACCGGGAAAGAGCCGATCACGGCGCTGTTCTTTTTGCCCATGCCGATGGCGACGATGCCCGAGCCGCCGCGTCCGGTGACGCGATACTCATAGGAACTGCTGCGCTTGCCAAAGCCGGTCTGGGACATGGTGAGCACGAACTGTTCGCGCGCGCCCAGCGCCGCATAGCGTTCCGCCGTCAGGTTGGCTTCTTCCACGCCTTCCTCGGCATCGTCATCAGCCTCGACCGGCGCTTCGGCCTCGCCGCTTTCGGCCCGGCGGATGGCGCTGGCCTGTTTGAGGTAAGCGCGCGCCTCGGCCGAGGTGGCGTCGGCGTGATAGAGCAGCGACAGGCTGACCACTTCGTCCTCCTTGGCCAGCTTGATGCCGCGCACGCCGGTGGAATCGCGGCCCTTGAACACGCGCACGTCCGAAACCGGGAAGCGGATCGCCTTGCCGCCGCGAGTGGTCAGCAGGAAATCCTCGGCATCGGTGCAGGTGGCGACGCCGATAATACCGTCGCCCTCCGCCAGCTTCATGGCGATCTTGCCGTTCTTGTTGACCTGGCCGAAATCCGAAAGCTGGTTGCGGCGCACATCGCCCGACTTGGTGGCGAACACCACATTCAGCTTGTCCCATTCGCCATCGTCTTCCGGCAGCGGCAGGATGGTGGTGATGCGCTCGCCTTCCGCCAGCGGCAGCAGGTTAACCATCGCCTTGCCCTTGCCGGCGATGCGCGCTTCGGGCAACCGCCAGACCTTGAGCTTGTAGGCCATGCCGGTGGAGGAGAAGAACAGCAGCCAGGCATGGGTGGACGCCACGAACAGGCTGGTGACGAAATCCTCGTCCCGCGTCGCCATGCCCGAACGGCCCTTGCCGCCGCGGCCCTGCACCCGATACTCGTCCAGCGGGGTGCGCTTGATATAGCCGTTATGGGTGACGGTGACGGCGACATCCTCGCGCTCGATCAGCGCTTCGTCTTCCAGTTCCGTCTCGGCGTCGATCAGCTCGGTCTTGCGCGGGGTGGCGAATTCCTCGCGGATCGCCGTCAACTCGTCGCGGATGATGGTCATGACCCGGCCGCGGCTGGACAGGATGTCGAGATAATCGGCGATCGCCAGGCCCAGCTTCTGGGCTTCATCGTTGATTTCGTCGCGGCCCAGTGCGGTCAGGCGCTGCAGGCGCAGGTCCAGGATCGCCTTGGCCTGTTCTTCGGACAGCGTGATGGTCTCATTGGGACCCATCTTGTGACGCGGGTCGGCAATCAGCGCCACCAGCGGCGCCACGTCCTTGGCCGGCCAGTCGCGCGCCATCAATTGCTCGCGCGCAGTGGCCGCATCGGGGGCGGCGCGGATCAGGCGGATGACTTCATCGATATTGGCAACGGCGACAGCCAGGCCGACCAAGACATGGCCGCGGTCGCGGGCCTTGGTGAGGTCGAACTTGGTGCGGCGGGTGACGACGTCCTCGCGGAAACCGACGAACGCCGCCAGCAGTTCCTTGAGGTTCATCTGCACCGGCCGGCCGTCGTTCAGGGCCAGCATGTTGACGCCGAAGCTCATCTGCAGGTTCGAGAAGCGGTAAAGCTGGTTCAGCACTACCTCGGACGAGGCGTCGCGCTTCAGTTCGATCACCATGCGCATGCCGGAGCGGTCGCTTTCGTCGCGAATGTCCGAAATGCCTTCGATCTTCTTGTCGCGCACCAGTTCGGCGATGCGCTCGATCAGCAGCGCCTTGTTCACCTGATAGGGCAGTTCGGTGACGATAATGGCTTCGCGGTCCTTGCGGATTTCTTCCACCGCGCAACGCGCCCGCATCAGGATCGAGCCGCGGCCGCGCGCCAGGGCGGCGCGGGCATTCTGCTTGCCGATCAGCAACGCCCCGGTGGGGAAGTCCGGTCCCGGCACGATTTCAGTCAACTGTTCCAGACCGATGGACGGGTCTTCGATATAGGCGAGGCAGGCATCGATCACTTCGCCCGGATTGTGCGGGGGAATATTGGTAGCCATGCCCACCGCGATGCCGGCAGAACCATTGATCAGCAGGTTGGGGAAACGCGCCGGCAACACCACCGGCTCCCGCTCGGTGCCGTCGTAATTGTCACGGAACTCGACCGTGTCCTTGTCGATGTCCTCGGTCAAGGCGTGCGCGATCTTGGCGCGGCGCACCTCGGTGTAACGCATGGCGGCGGGCGGATCGCCGTCCACCGAGCCGAAATTGCCCTGGCCGTCGATCAACGGCGCGCGCATGGAGAAATCCTGCGCCATGCGCACCAGCGCGTCGTAAATCGACTGGTCGCCATGCGGATGATATTTGCCGATGACGTCGCCGACCACGCGCGCGGATTTGCGATAGGCCTTGTTCCAGTCGTAGCTGTTCTCGTGCATCGAATAGAGGATGCGCCGGTGCACCGGCTTGAGGCCGTCGCGCGCATCGGGCAGCGCACGCTGCACGATCACGCTCATCGCATAGTCCAGATAGGACCGCTTCAGCTCGTCTTCGACCGCGATGGTTTGGGTGGGATTGCCGCCTTCGGGCGGGCTGATCGTGTCGGGATTGTCGCTCAAAATGCGGCCTTCAAAAACGCGGAAAAATCAGGGGCGATTCCTAGCATTTTGGACTGGCCCAAACCAGCAAATTAACCCCGCAGGGGCGGCCAAAAACCCATTGATTTCATTGAAGAAAATTGCGCCATCAAGGCTCCTCTGCCGCGGCGCAAAACGAGCGCAAATCCTGGGGATCAAATAGCCCCGCGCCAGACACAAACGGCAGAGGGATTCGCATGCCCGCATAGCAGAGTAGGCCGCATTAACGCGCTCGCGCGGACTGTCCCAAAGCCTCCAGCTCAGTCATCACCCGCGCTATGTCATAAGCATAAATCAGCCTTTCCGAACGCATATCCTTGTAGCCAAAGGTGATGCCGACCAGGCTGCCCGAAGCGTCCACCACCGGGCCGCCGGAAAAACCGGGTCCGGCATTGCCGGCAAAGGTGAAATAGGCCGGGGCGGTGCAGCCAGGGCATCGCGTGATCTCGCGCACCGTGCCATGGGCGACGCGCAGCTCGCGGTCGGCGCCCTGGCCATAGGCGGTGACGCTTTGTCCGATCACCGGCGCGACCGTCGGCGGCGCGGCCGTTCGGCCGGTGCGAAAAAACATCAAATCGTAATCCTGCCGCGTGCCGATCACGTTCTTGGGATTGATCAGATTGACGTTATGGGCGTTGGTGACGGCAATGCCCGGCGCGATCACCACCGCCGCGCCCTCGGCGCTGTCCAGTCCCAGGTGCACCCGGCCATGCAGCGGCAGATAGGCCGCCGCGATGCCGGTTTCCGAGATTGCGGCAGCCGGCAGGCCCGATGAAGAGGCACAGCCGGAGACCGCCAGAAGAAGGAAAAAAGCGGCGAGACTAGAAGGGGATTTCGTCATCCATCTCGTCGCGCTGGAAGCTGGCCGGGGCTTCGCCGGCGCCGCGGCCGCCACCCTCGCCGCCGGCGCCGCGGCTATCCAGCATTGTCAGCTCGCCGCGGAAATTCTGCAGCACCACTTCGGTCGAGTATTTCTCAGCGCCGTCCTTGTCGGTCCATTTGCGGGTCTGCAACTGGCCTTCGACATAAACCTTGGCGCCTTTCTTCAAATACTTCTCAGCCACATCGGCGAGGTTCTTGTTGAAGATCACCACCCGGTGCCACTCGGTCTTTTCCTTCTTCTCGCCGCTGGCCTTGTCGCGCCAGGTTTCAGAGGTGGCGATGGAAAGAGTGACCACCGGATCGCCGGACGTCATGCGGCGCACCTCCGGGTCCTTGCCCAGATTGCCCACCAAAATCACCTTGTTGACGCTACCCGCCATGATCATTCTCCGTGTCCGGCCGCGACGTTAGACGAGACCTGCCTGCCCGCGCCATCGGAGCGGGGTTTATGTCTGTGTATAGCATCGTTCTCTATTTGTTCCAATAGCGTTGCTGCCCCTTTTCCCCGATAAGCAAGCTAGGCGGGTGAGGCGCATGCCCTTCAATTCCTATCCCTATTTCCTGTTCCTGGCCGTCGCGGTACTGGGCTTTCGCCTGCTGGAAAGCCGCGCCCTCACCGGCCGTCGGATATTGCTGCTGCTGGCCTCTTACGCCTTCTATGCCTGGTGGCGGGCCGACTTCCTGTTGCTGCTGTGCGGCTCGACCCTGGTGAACTACACGCTGGGGCGGGAAATCGAGCAGCGCCGCGCCAAGGGCCAAGGCCGCCGCCCCATTCTGATTGCGGGCCTGGTGTTCAACCTCGGGCTGATCGCCGCTTTCAAATATGCCGGCCTGCTGACGGGCACCGCCAACCAGTTGTTCGGCATCGGGCTGCCGCTGCCCGACTTTTTCCTGCCGCTGGCGATCAGCTTCTTCACCTTCGAGCAGATCAGCTATCTGGTCGATGCCGATGCGGGCAAGACGGCGCGTTACAGCCTGCTCGATTACGCCCTGTTCGTCGCCTATTTCCCGCATCTCATTGCGGGCCCCATCGTGCGCCACAACGATTTGATCCCGCAGTTCCACCAGATGCGATCGCGCAATGACGATCTGGCGGCTGGTGTGACCCTGTTCACCATCGGCCTGGCCAAGAAAACCCTGATCGCCGACAATCTGGCGCCCTTCGCCGACGCCATCTTCAATGCCGCCGGGCGCGGCATTGCTTTGGGGCCCACCGATAGCTGGCTGGGCATGCTGTTCTTCGCCTTCCAGATCTATTTCGATTTCAGCGCCTATTCCGACATGGCGCTGGGCTCCTCGTTGATGCTGGGCATCCGCCTGCCGGTGAATTTCCATTCGCCCTACAAGGCGGCCAGCATCATCGAGTTCTGGCGGCGCTGGCATATCTCGCTGTCGGCCTTCCTGCGCGACTATCTCTACATCCCGCTGGGCGGCAACCGGCAGGGTCGCGGGCGGCGCTATCTCAATCTCTTCGTCACCATGCTGCTGGGCGGGCTATGGCATGGCGCAAGCTGGACCTTCATGCTGTGGGGCGGACTGCATGGCCTCTATCTGTCCATCAATCACGCCTTCCGCCATGCCAGCAAAGGCGTAGCCGCCCCTGCCGCGCTGAAGCAGCCGCTTCACATCGCGTCCGTGGCGCTGACCTTCCTGGCCACCTCGCTGGCCTGGATCGTGTTCCGCAGCCCCGACCTCGCCTCAGCCCGCAACATGGCGGGCGGCCTTGTCGGCCTGGGCCATTCCGCCGTTGTGAGTTTTTCGCCCCTGGCGGCGGCCACGCTGCTGCTGTTGTTCGGTTTGGTCTGGTTCATGCCCAATTCCATGGAATTGATGTGGCGGCATGACCCAGCCCTGCCCTCGCCTTACGATAACCAGCCCGTGAAACCGGCGAAATTCCTGTCCTGGAAGCCCACGCGATGGAATGCCGCCGCCTATGGCCTGCTCTGCATCGTGGCGGTGCTGGCGCTGTCCAATCTCAAACCCTTCATCTACTTCCAGTTCTGATGGAAAAGACCCGCTACCCCGTCTGGTTTTTGGGCACGGTGCTTGCGGCCATCGCGGCGCTGGCCGCGTTCAACGCCTGGGCGGAGCATTTCATCCTGACCCATCCCGCCGGCGGCAGCGTGCAGACCCTGTCGGGCTTTGAGCGTGCCGTGAAACCCGCCTGGCTGGAAGCGACCCGGCCCGAACTTGTCTTTGTCGGTTCCAGCCGGGTGCGCGACGCCTTCGATCCAGTCTTGATTGATCCGGCGCTGAAGATCCGCAGCTTCAACTACGGCGCCTCCAGCATGTCGCCCTATGAGGCGCGCCGCCTGGTGCAGGATGCGTTGGCGCATCCTTCCGTGAAGACGGTGGTGGTGTCGCTGGATGCCTTTACCGGCAACGGCGGCGCCGGCGAGGCCCTGCCCAGCTTTGACGAAACCCGCCTGGCGGTGACGCCGGCCGGCGATCCCACACCGCGCCGCGGCTTGTGGCTGTTCACCACCCGTTATCTCAGTGGCGGCGCGCTGGGCATGAATGCGCTGGGCATTTATGCGCTGGCACGGTTGAAGCCTGGCGAGACCGCCGCCGATCGCCCCGACATCTTCAACGCCTATAGCCACATGACCGAAGCGGTGATGCGGCGCGACCTGGCGTACCGCCGGGCGCGCAGCATGAGCATGGGCCCGCGCGCGCGCGGCGAACTGGTCGCGATGCTGGCCGCGGCCTGCCGCGCGAGCGCCAGGCTGATCGTCTACTTCCCGCCCGATCACACCGCCATTGTGCGGCAGTACCGGCAGAGTGATGCCGCAGGCTTCACCGCCTTCAAGAAAAACGTCGCGGCCGAGGTCGCGCGCGCAAATGCAAGCTGCCCGGCCCAGACGGAGCTGCTGGACTTCATGCAGCCGAACGCCCTCACCACCGAAACGATGGTGAAGGGTTCAAGTCCGGATTATGTGGATCTGGTGCATATCCGCCCGCCCGCAGGCCTCTGGTTGTTACGCCAGATGGGGCTATTGCGGCAGGGGAGCGTGACCGGAAACTGACCTCAGGTGGAGGTGGCCGGGGTGACAACGGGGCAATGGGCCGCGTCGCACGCGGCGCTGCTGGAGCCGCTGATGGCGACCGCGACCGCAACCACGGCGATGGCGATGCCGCCGCCGACCAGCAGCAAATTGGTGCGCCGCTGGGCTTCCTGCACACCAGCGGGCTTGCCGGCGGTCAGGGCCCCCTCGGCCGCAAGGGCTTGGGAACCCATCGCCGCCGCCAGTGCCATTGCCGTCGCAGCCTTGCGCAAATTCGTCATCGTCAGTCCCCTGAAATCCGCCATGTGCGGTGTAAAAGGTTGTTCCTGCTGGCCAATCACGGGCCGTCTCAGCGCTATTAGTACGGATAATCGCGGGATTGCAAATGAACAATCACGGCAAAATCATGATTGTTCTCTTTTTGTTTTCGATGGCTCCGCAAAAAGGCTATGAACAGGCCCATGGACTTGCTGACCGAGATTCTCAATCCCAAACGACTCACCGCCATCGTGGATGTGGGCGCCAATCCCATCGACGGCGATCCGCCCTACAAGGCGATGCTGGCGGCGGGCCTGTGCGAGGTGACCGGCTTTGAGCCGCAAGCCCATGCGCTGGCGAAGCTCGAACAGAGGAAGGGTCCGCGCGAACGTTATCTACCGTACGCTTTGGGCGACGGAACTTCGCGCACGCTCCATGTCTGCGAACTGGAAGGCATGACCAGTTTGCTGGAACCCGACCCCGCACATCTGGCGCTTTTCAATTTGTTTCCTATATGGGGACAAGTGAAACAGCAGATCCCCGTCACCACCAGGAAACTGGACGATGTCGCAGAGATCGCCGTGATGGATTTCCTGAAAATGGACGTCCAGGGCGGCGAGCGCGATGTGCTGGCGCATGCCACAGCAAGGCTGAAGGACGCGGTGGCGGTCCAGACCGAGGTTTCCTTTGTTCCCCTCTACAAGGACCAGCCGCCCTTTGGCGAAATCGACCTGATGTTGCGGGAACTCGGCTTTCTGCCCCATTGCGTCACCGGCACCAAGATTTGGCCGCTATCGCCCCTGGTGGTGGGCAATGAACCCAATCGCGGCATCCGCCAATTGCTGGAAACCGACATGGTCTATGTCCGCGACATCAGCAAGCCGGAAGCCATAAGCACCGAGCAATGGAAGCATCTCGCCCTGGTGGCGCACCATTGCTATGGCTCCTACGATTTGGCGCTGAAGGCCATCGTCACCCTGATGGAACTGGGCACAGTGCCCAAGGGCGCCAACACGCGTTATCTCGCCGGCCTGCCCGCCAGAAAATCGAACTGATGCTGAAGAACATTTCCATTCGCGGTGCCCGCGAGCACAATCTCAAGAATATTGATGTCGAGATTCCGCGCGACACCCTGACGGTGCTGACCGGCCTGTCGGGCTCGGGCAAGTCGTCCCTCGCCTTCGATACCATCTATGCCGAAGGCCAGCGCCGCTATGTCGAATCGCTGTCAGCTTACGCCCGCCAGTTCCTGGAGCTGATGCAGAAGCCCGACGTGGACCATATCGAGGGTCTGTCGCCAGCCATCTCCATCGAGCAGAAGACCACCTCCAAGAATCCGCGCTCCACCGTGGGCACGGTGACCGAGATCTACGATTACCTGCGCCTGCTGTTCGCCCGCGTCGGCGTGCCCTATTCGCCGGCCACCGGACTTCCCATCGAAAGCCAGACCGTCAGCCAGATGGCCGACCGGATTCTCGCTTTGCCCGAAGGCACGCGGCTTTACCTGCTGGCGCCCATCGTGCGCGGCCGCAAGGGCGAATACCGCAAGGAACTGGCGGAGCTGCAGAAGAAGGGCTTCCAGCGCGCCAAGGTGGACGGCAAGTTCTACGACATCGGCGCCACACCGGCGCTGGACAAGAAGTTCAAGCATGACATCGAGATCGTGGTGGACCGCATCGTGGTCAAACCCGACATCGGCAACCGCCTGCCCGATTCCATCGAGACGGCGCTGGGCTTGGCCGACGGGTTGCTGGTGGTGGAATTTGCCGACGAGAAGGAAAAAGACGGCAAGCCGCGCCAGATGATGCTGTCATCCAAGTTCGCCTGCCCGGTCTCGGGCTTCACCATCACCGAGATTGAGCCGCGGCTGTTCAGCTTCAACAACCCCCATGGCGCCTGCCCGGAATGCGACGGGCTGGGGGTGCAGAATTACTTCGACGAAGCGCTGGTCGTGCCGGACGAGAGTCTGACCTTAAAGAAGGGCGCCGTGGCGCCCTGGGCCAAGTCGTCCTCGCCCTATTACCTGCAGACGCTCGAGGCCCTGGCCCGCCACTACAAATTCTCCATGAACGATGCCTGGGAAGACCTGCCCAAGAAGGCGCGGGACGTGATCCTGCACGGATCGGGCGAAGAAGTGATCAAGTTCACCTATGACGACGGCATGCGCCGCTATGACACCAAGAAGGAATTCGAGGGCGTCATCCCCAACATGGACCGCCGCTATGGCGAGACCGACAGCGCCTGGGTGCAGGAGGAACTGGAGCGCTTCCAGTCCGAAAGCCCTTGCGAGGTCTGCAGCGGCTACCGGCTCAAGCCCGAAGCCCTGGCGGTGAAGATCGGCGCCTTGCATATCGGCGAAGTCTGCAGCCAGTCCATCCGCGACGCCGATGGCTGGTTCCGCGATATCGACAAGAAGCTGAACAAGCAACAGCAGGAAATCGCCGTCCGCATCCTGAAGGAAATTCGCGCCCGGCTGAAATTCCTCAACAATGTGGGCCTGGACTATCTCACCCTGGCGCGCGCCTCCGGCACGCTGTCGGGCGGAGAAAGCCAGCGCATCCGCCTGGCCTCCCAGATCGGTTCGGGCCTGACCGGCGTGCTTTATGTCCTGGACGAGCCGTCCATCGGCCTGCACCAGCGCGACAACGGCAAATTGCTGGAATCGCTCAAGGGCCTGCGCGACATGGGCAATACCGTGCTGGTGGTGGAGCATGACGAGGACGCCATCCGCCAGGCTGACCATGTCATCGACATGGGCCCGGGCGCCGGCGTGCATGGCGGCCACATTATCGCCCAGGGCACCCCGGCCGACATCATCGGCAACAAGAAAAGCCTCACCGGAAAATATCTCAGCGGCGCCGAAAACATCCCCATCCCGGCCCAGCGCCGCAAGGCGGTGCATAACCGCTGGCTGAAAGTGGTGGGCGCGCGCGGCAACAACCTCAAGAACGTCACCACCCAGATCCCGCTGGGCACCCTGACCTGCATCACCGGCGTGTCGGGCGGCGGCAAGTCCACCCTGACCATCGAGACCCTGTTCAAAGCTGCGGCCAAGAAACTAACCCAGGCCCGCGAACAGCCGGCGCCGCATGACCGCATCGAGGGGCTGGAGTTCCTGGACAAGGTCATCGACATCGACCAGAGCCCGATCGGCCGCACCCCGCGCTCCAACCCGGCCACCTATACCGGCGCCTTCACTCCGATTCGTGACTGGTTCGCCGAACTGCCGGAATCAAAAGCCCGCGGCTATGCGCCCGGCCGCTTCAGCTTCAACGTCAAGGGCGGACGCTGCGAAGCCTGCCAGGGCGACGGCGTCATCCAGATCGAGATGCACTTCCTGCCCGACGTCTATGTCCAATGCGATGTCTGCAAGGGCAAGCGCTACAATCGCGAAACTCTGGAAGTGAAGTTCCGCGACAATTCCATCGCCGATGTGCTGGACATGACCATCGAGGCCGGCGCCGAACTGTTCCGGGCGGTGCCCTCCATCGCCGAGAAGCTGGAGACCCTCAAGCGCGTGGGCCTGGGCTATATCTCCATCGGCCAGCAGGCCACCACCCTGTCAGGCGGCGAGGCCCAGCGCGTCAAGCTGTCCAAGGAATTGTCGCGCCGCGCCACCGGCCGCACGCTTTACATCCTGGACGAGCCCACCACGGGCCTGCATTTTCATGACGTCAAGAAGCTCTTGGAAGTGCTGCAGGAGCTGGTGGACCAGGGCAACACGGTGGTGGTGATCGAGCACAATCTGGAAGTCATCAAGATCGCAGACTGGCTGGTAGATCTGGGACCGGAGGGCGGCGATGACGGCGGCGAGATCGTGGGCAGCGGCACGCCGGAAGACGTGGCGAAGAACCCGCGCTCCTATACCGGCCAGTATCTCAAGCCGCTGCTCAAGAACGCGGCCGCGCCAAAACGATTGAAGGCCGCGCAGTAATCAGGCTAGGATTTCGATCTTGGGCTCGTCCTTCAGGGTCCGCCAGACCGAAACGCTCGCGCCCGCCAGAAGCCCGATCATCAAAGGCGAGAAGAAAAAGCCCAGCCCGCAGGTCAGGGACAAGGTCTGGCGCGCATGCATCACCGCGGCGAGCATCTGGACCTGGGTTGTAGCGCCCGGCGTGACGTCGGGCTTGCCGCCCACTGCGGCATCGATCAGCGACACCACCAGCAGCAGCGGCAGGAACAGGCCCAGCAGCACGCCCAGCAGCGGCAGGAAATTGCCCGCCGAGAGCGTCCAGGCCCGGCGCAGCACCGGCGCGGCTTCGTTCACCGCAATCGCCGGCGCCAGCAGCAGGAAGCGCGCCAACACCACCACGCCGATGCCCAGCATGGCCATGATGGCAAAGGCGCCGGCCGCGCCCTGGCTTTTCGCCGCGCCCAGCATCAGAACGGCGTTGGCGCCGACCATGACGATCGCCGCCACCAGCAGCATCAGTCCGGCCAGGGCGAAGAACGCACGGAACATGCGCCATTCCAGCGGACCGAAGGCGAAATGAATGACGGACGGCGCGGTGCGCGCGCCCAGCGCCAACTGGATCACCGCGGTGAACATCACCGCATAGAGCAGCATCACCGCCACCAGATAGCCCATCATCATCAGCATCGCCGGGCCCATCTGGGCGCCGTTGCCGCTGGCGAGGAAATCGATGAAGTCGTTGTAGAAGCGGTAGAAGGTGAAAAAGCGGGCGACGGTGATCATCACCATGGACACCCAGATCAGGCCTATGATCCCGCCCAGATTGGTGCCGGCGAAAATATAGGCGTCACGGATGGTCTGGGCGACGGGAATGCGCCGCATCAAGCCTGCTCAGAACTCATCGAAGGGGCGTAGATCGTCGAACACCGGCGCCTTGGGCGCGGTTGCGTCCTGCCACAGGCCCATGGCCCAGGCGGTCACGGCGGCGGCGATGGGCAGCTTGGCCAGGCCCGCCAGGGGCTCGGTCACCAGGGCCAGGCGGCGGCGCGGGACAAACACGGCGACGCTCACGGCGGCAGCGGCCAGCAAGCCCGCTCCCAGCGCCAGCCTGGCGTAATTGGTACCCTTGTGTTCTTCCTCGGCCATCGCACGCATTTCCCTGATTGAGCCTATATAGGTGGCGCTTGCGGCGCCGTCATCCATATCCTGTGCCGTTCCGACGCTTTCGCTCTTCCGTCTCCCAAAGGACGCAGGGCCCAGCATCTTCGCACGGACCCAAGACAAAAGCGTTAAAGCGGTGCCGAATTAAGGCAGAGCCAAGGTGAGCCCAGAACAGCAAAAAGCCTACCCTCTATCAGGAGAGCAGGCTTCTGGCTATTCTTGAGAACGGATTGCCTTACGGCGAAGCTGCGTTCGTGGTCGCCACGGAGAATGTTTGGGTGGCCGGAACGCGATCACCACTCTCGTTGCCGACAATTACGGCCACACCAGTGATAACCGCAGCGGCAACGGTGCCGATGATGATCGTGCCAGTACCAATTTCCTGGGCCTTGTTCACACCAGCGGGCTTGCCCGGAGCGAAGGCTCCGTCAGCGGCGAAAGCTGAAGTACCAATTAACGTTACCACCGAAACCGCGGCAACAGCAGTCTTAAAACCAAACATAGGCTTCCCCTGTTTATTTGATGACCGGATACTTGTCCGAAGCTAGGACCCAAGTCAACCGGACTTTCTGGGTTCCTTTTTGACTGTTGCCAAAAAGCTTTACGGCGCTGCGAGGTCCGATTTCGCACACCATATCACAGGCCTGGCGCCACCCCTAGGGAATCGGCAAAAAGCCCAAAAATCCTCGAATTTCCCTGTAAAAAAACGGTTTTTTGGTCCCCTCCTTTGTTGCGGATGCGAAAAAACATGGGACCAGGGAGTTGTTTGCGCACCCTGCCCCGCCTGCTAAAGCCTGCCCCATGACCAAAAAATTGCACATCATTGGCGCCGGACTCGCCGGCTCCGAGGCCGCCTGGCAGGCCGCCAAGGCTGGCATCCCGGTGATTCTGCATGAAATGCGCCCCATCCGGGGCACCGAGGCGCACCAGACCGATTCTCTGGCCGAGCTTGTGTGCTCCAATTCCTTCCGCTCCGACGATGCCGCCAACAATGCCGTGGGCCTGCTGCATGAAGAGATGCGCCGCGCCGGCTCGCTGATCATGGCAGGCGCTGATGCTCACAAGCTGCCCGCCGGGGGCGCCCTGGCGGTGGACCGGCATGGCTTTTCGGCCGCCGTCACCGCCGCATTGGAGAATCATCCGCTGGTCACCATCGCCCGCGAGGAAATCACCGCCCTGCCCCCGGCCGATTGGGGATCTGCGATCATCGCCACCGGGCCCCTGACCTCTGCCAGCCTGGGCGCCGCCATCGGCGAAGCCACCGGCCAGGACCATCTCGCCTTCTTTGACGCCATCGCGCCCATCATCCACCGCGAGTCGATCAATTTCGACATCGCCTGGTTCCAGTCGCGCTACGACAAGGAAGGCCCCGGCGGCGGCGTGGCCGATTACATCAACCTGCCGCTGGACGAAGCCCAGTATAAAGCCTTTGTCGCCGCGCTGATCACCGGCGAAAAGACTGACTTCAAGGAGTGGGAAAAGACCACGCCCTATTTCGAAGCCTGCCTGCCCATCGAAGTGATGGCGGCGCGGGGCGAACAGACCCTGGCGTTCGGGCCGATGAAGCCGGTGGGGCTGATGGATCCGCGCACGGGCCAACGTGCTCATGCCGTGGTGCAGCTTCGCCAGGACAACAAGTTAGGCACCTTGTGGAACATGGTGGGTTTCCAGACCAAGCTGAAACATGCCGAGCAGGTGCGCATCTTCCGCACCATTCCGGGCCTGGAGGAGGCGCAGTTCGCGCGGCTGGGCGGGCTGCACCGCAACACCTTCATCAATTCCCCGCGCCTGCTCGACAGCCAACTGCGCCTCAAGTCACAGCCGCACCTGCGCTTCGCCGGCCAGGTGACGGGGGTGGAAGGCTATGTCGAAAGCGCCGCCATCGGCCTGTTGGCGGGCCGCTTTGCCGCCGCAGAACTGGCAAGCGCGGAAGGGCTGGCCCCGCCCCCCACCACCGCGCTGGGCGCCCTGATCTCCCACATCACCGGCGGCGCCGACGCCCGCACCTTTCAGCCCATGAATGTCAATTTTGGATTGTTCCCGGAATTTCCCAAATCGGCGAAAATCCGCGGGAAAGACCGCAAGCAGGCGATGAGCGCGCGGGCGCTGGAAGACTTAAGCGTCTGGCTGGGGCACTCCATTCCGCGAAGTGGGCAGGCCGCCGAATAGGCTGGCGCAACTTCGCCCGGTTCCGTACGTTTCCAGTGAGGCAACACCAGAATTGGAAACAGCATGGATATCCCTCTCGAGCTTTCCTTCCACAATGTCGAACCATCCGATGCCCTGAAGGCGTCGGTTGCGGCCCATGTCCAGAAGCTCGAGCAATTCCACGACAACATTATCGGCTGCCGGGTGGTGATCGAGATGCCGCACAAGAGCCAGAAGGCCAGCGGCAATCCGCCGGACGTGCATATCGTGGTCAGGGTGCCGGGCAAGGAAATCGTGGTCAGCCGCGAATACAATCATGGCGGCCACAAGAAGGCCGCGACCGACGCCTATGCGGTGCTGGACGAGGCTTTCCTGGTGGCCCAGAAGCAGCTCAAGGATTATCGCCGCGTCAGCCATGGCGACGTCAAGCACAAGGCCCCAGCCGCGCAATCGACCGAGATATAATTTCGCAGATACAGCGCCGCTATCTGCGAGATTGCGCGCCAAGCGGAAAAGTCCGCGCGGCGTCCTCGGCGAACTATAGCCGCTTCTTCATGGCCGCGCTGAGCAGCGCCATCTGGCGCCGATGTATCGGCACCTCGCGGCCCATCTTGCGCAAGTACACCGGCACCAGCGCGGCGGGCAGGATCGCTGCCAGGGCGGCGCGCGGCTTGGGCGCTGCGCGCGCGGCAAAGAAATGATCGCGCGCCCTCAGGCCCATCTGCCTTTTGGCGGCCACCAGCCGCGGATCATCCTTTTCCAGGTGAAAGAATTCTTCCGGCGTCAGATGCATCGCCGTCAGCATGTCCAGCGGCAGATACAGCTTGTGCCGGCTGTTGTGGACCGGCAGCGCCCGCACCAGCCCGGCCAGGCCATAGGCGAGCCCCGCTTCACGCACCACAGCAGGATCGCCGCCCAGGATGCGCGCCGCCAGCCGCATCACCGCGCCGCTGGTGGCATCCACGTAGGTTTCCAGGGCTTCGAAATCGGCGAACTGCTCGGCGGAGGAATCAAAGTCGCGCACGGCGATGATGGCTTCCAGCTCGGCCAGGCCCACCTCCCGCTCGGCGAACAAGGCCGCCAGGCCGCGCGCCGCATCATGGTTGCGCGGGCTGCCCTTGGCGGCGCCTTCGGCAGTTTCGCGCCACCATTCCAGCTTTATCGCCCCCAGCATGGGTTCGCGCACCGTCTCGGCGATGCGGCTGACTTCGGCATTGAAGGCATAGAGTGCAAACAGGAAGGGCCGCTGGTGCGCCGGCGCGAACAGAGCGCTGAAATAGCGGTCGGGATCGGCGGCGCGCACCGAGGCAGCAAGGCGATTGGCTAACGCGGCGTCCATCGAACCTCAAAAGAAAAAGGCCGCCCTTGCGGACGGCCTTTAATTCTTAGCCCGTCAAACCACTCTCAGTACAGGTGACCAGCAGCCACCATGCTGAACAGCATGGGAACCGACAACAGGGTGTTGATGCGGCTGAAGATCATCGCCGTCTTGCCCGCCGCGGCCTTCTCGTCCGCCGACAGGCTGAGATATTTGCCGCCGATGTTCAGGGCCTTTTGCTGGTTGGGCCAGATCACGAACCAGACATTAAACCACATGATGGTGCCCAGCCACATGCCGATGCCGATGGCGAGGTACTTGGGTACCAGCGGCCAGCCCGCGGCGCCTTCGCTGAGGTCCAATGTATAGGCTTCAACCAGGTAGTGATTGCGCAGCGCCAGGATGATGCCCAGCACGATGGTGACCATCGCCGACCAGCGGAACCAGAACAGGGCGGCCGGCGCGATATAGCCGGTGACGCCGCCTTTCAGCTCGGCCGGCACCTTGGGCATGGTGGGGATCTGCACGAAATTGAAATACCAGAGCAGGCCGATCCACATCACGCCGGCGGCGATGTGCAGCCAGCGCAGCACGAACAGTTCGAAGGCCGGGCCGTCAAAGCCCTGCGTGGCGCAGTAAAGGCCGACCAACAGAAACGCCAGCACGAAGCTGGCAATCACCACATTGCGCAGATTTCCCAAAAAGGCCGCCATGGGTTCCCCTCCCCTTAGATTCGAAGCGGGAACTCTAGACCAAGGTTGCCCGCTTGTCGCCTCTCTCGCGAAGCCGCAAAGGGTCAGATGGTCAGGGTGCGGGGACGGGCAGTGTTCAGCCAGGTGATCACGATCAGCCGCGTCACCATCACCGAGGTGAAGAAGGAGGTTATGATGCCCACCCCTAAGGCCACCGCAAAGCCCTTGATCATGCCGGTGCCCAACTGGAACAGGATCAGCGAGGCGATCAGATGGGTCATGTTGGCGTCGACGATGGTCGCCATGGCGCGGCGGAAGCCGGTATCGATCGCCGCCAGCATGGTGCGGCCGTTGCGCTGTTCCTCGCGGATGCGCTCATAGATCAGCACGTTGGCGTCCACCGCCATGCCCATGGTGAGCACGATGCCGGCAATGCCCGGCAGGGTCAGGGTGGCGCCGAAGGCCGTCAGGGTCGCCAGCAGCAGCACCACGTTGAGGGTCAGGGCGATGTCGGCGAACACGCCGAACAGGCCGTAGCGCAGGATCATGAACAGCGCGACCATGACCAGGCCCGCCAGCGCCGAATAGCGGCCGGCGGTGATGGAGTCCGCGCCCAGCTCGGCGCCGACGCTGCGTTCCTCCAGCGGCTTGAGCGGCGCGGGCAGCGCGCCGGCGCGCAGCAGGATCGCCATGTCGTTGGCGCCCGCGGCGGTGAACTGGCCCGTGATAAAGCCGGAACCGCCCAGGATCACGCTGTTGATCACCGGATCGGTGATGACCTGCTTGTCCAGCACGATGGCGAAGCGGTGGCCGACATGCTCCTTGGTGACGTCGCCGAACTGGCGCGCGCCCACACTGTCCAGGCGGAAATTCACCACCGGCTGGCCGGTCTGGGGATCGAAGCCCTGGCTGGCGTCGGTCAGCCGGTCGCCCGACACCATGATCCGGCGCTGCACCACCACCTTGCGCGGCGGCGCATTCTTGTTGGCGTCGTTCATCACCGGCAGGATCTCGTCGCCGATCGGCGGCACCTGGGCCATGGGATTGGCCTGTTCGTCCACCAGCTGGAAGCTCATCTTGGCGGTCTTGCCCAGGATGTTCTTGAGCTGGGTGGGATCCTGAAGGCCGGGCACCTGCACCAGGATGCGGTCGTCGCCGGAGCGTTCGATGGAAGGCTCGCGCGTGCCCAGCTCGTCGATGCGGCGGCGCACAACTTCGATGGACTGGTCCATCACCTGCTGGCGGGTCAGGGTCTTGAAGGCGTCGCTCATATGCAGGTTGAAGACGCCGGCGCCCGGCTCGGTCAGATCATATTCCTTGCCGCCCACCGACAGGACCGAACCGGTCATGGCCGGATTGACGCTCTGGATCAGGGTGCGCGCTTCATCCAGGCGCGAGGCATCGGTCACCCGCACCGACACGGTATCGCCACGGGCGTTGAGATCGGTGAGCGGGATACGGGCCTTGCGGAGCGTGGCGCGAATGTCGCCCACCAGGGTTTCGACGCGATCACGCGTCACCTGGTCGAAATCGACGCCCAGCAGCAGATAGGAACCGCCTTGCAGATCCAGGCCCAGATTGACGGCCGAACTGGGCAGGAATCCGGGAATCTTGGCGCGCATGGCCGGCGACAGGGCATTGGGCAGCGCGAACAGGATGCCGCACGCCACGATGAAGAGGGTGATCAGGCGCGTCCAGATCGAGACTTGCAGCACGCGCCTATTCCTTGTCGGCGCTCTTGCTGCGCACGTCGGACAGGGTGGTCTTCAGCACCCGGACCTGCACATTATCGGCGATCTCGATCAGGATTTCCGGCTCGCCGGCCTCCGAGGACTTGACCACCTTGCCCAGGATGCCACCTGCGGTCACCACGGTGTCGCCGCGGCGCAGATTGTCCACCATGTTGCGCAACTGCTTCTGGCGCTGGCTTTGCGGCCGCCACAGAAGAAAGTAGAAGATCGCGATCATCGGCAACGCCAAGGTCAGCGTCTGGAACATCGGATCGTTCGTATTCATAGTGTGGGGCTTTCGGCGTAGTGGGCGGCGGGTGAATGCGGGCGGACTATAGCGGGACAGCCCTCCTTTGCAACCGTGAGAATTCAAGGGGTTAGCATGGCAAAGAGCGGCAAGAGCAAGGCTTTGGCAGAGCCCGCGCTTCAGCAGCGGATCGCCGAGGCGCTGGAGCGGCTGGCCCCGCCTGCCCTGGGCGCGACGCTGCCCAAGGGCGACGCCTTTGTCTGGGAGCCGGCGCAGGGCGGTTTGGTGGCGGTGCCCCATGTCGCCCATGTGGATCTGTCGCTGCTCAAGGGGATCGAAAGCCAGCGCGACACGCTACTGGCCAACACCAGGCGCTTCGCCGAAGGCCTGCCGGCCAACAACGCCCTTTTGTGGGGCGCGCGCGGCATGGGCAAGTCCAGCCTGGTCAAGGCGGTGCACGAACAGATCAATGCCGGGCGCAAGGACCACCTGGTGCTAATCGAAATCCATCGCGAGGACATAGACAGCCTGCCGCTGCTGCTGCGCGTACTGCGCAAGGGCACGCGCCGCGTGGTTTTGTTCTGCGACGATCTTTCCTTCGACAAGGACGATACCAGCTACAAGTCGCTGAAGGCGGCGCTGGAAGGCGGTATCGAGGGACGGCCCGCCAACACCATTTTCTACGCCACCTCCAACCGGCGGCACCTGATGCCGCGCGATTCGGTGGACAATGAGCGCGGCACCGCCATCAATCCCGGCGAAGCGGTGGAAGAAAAAGTCTCGCTGTCGGACCGCTTCGGCCTGTGGCTGGGCTTTCATCACTGCGGCCAAGACGAATACCTGTCCATGGTCGAAGGCTATGCGGCTTTCTATAAGCTGAAGCTGGCACCGGAGGAATTGCGCAGTCGCGCCTTGGCCTGGGCAATCGGACGCGGGGGCCGCTCAGGCCGCGTTGCGTGGCAATTCATTCAAGATTTGGCGGGGGAGTTGGGGCAGAAGCTGGATAATTGAGTCCCAAACTGTCATGGCCCGCAAATGCGGGCCATCCAGATGACGCCAGCGTTTTAATTTCAGGATGAATCACCAATCCAACTGGATGGCCCACACTCCGGTGGGCCATGACACTGTTGGTTTAGTTGCTCACCGTGGTCGAAGCCAGGTAGTTGCGCGGATTGACCGGCGTGGTGGCCGAACGAATCTCGAAGTGCAACTGCGGGCTGATTACATCGCCGGTCTGGCCGGCATAGCCGATCACCTGGCCCTTGGCGACAAAGTCGCCGCGCGACACGACCAGGCGGTCGGCATGGGCATAGGCTGTCGTATAGCCGCCGGAATGTTTCACCAAAATCAGATTGCCGTAATTCTTCAACTCGTCGCCGGCATAGGTGACGGTGCCCGAGGCGGATGCATGGATCGGTGCCGCCAGGGTGGTGGCGATATTGATGCCGTCATTCTTGGCGCCGCTGGCGGTGGAGCCGAAATCGGCAATCACCCGCCCCGACACCGGCCAGGCAAAGGCCGGCGCATTGCCGGAAGCGATGGGCGCCAAAGTCTGGCTGGTGACCGGCGTATAGGGTGTCACATTGCGGGTGACGTAATTGGGCGTGGGCCGGGCGCCGGTTTCTTCATAGGTATAGGTCTTGGAGCCGCCGCTGGGTTTGTTGCTGGCGACGCGGGCGTGCTGGGTGGTGTTGACGCCCCAATCCAGATGGGTGCGGGGACTGGTATCAGCGCAGCCCGCCATCAGGGGCGCGCAGGCCAAGGCCGCTACGGCAAAAATGATCTTCTGATCCATCGGATGGTGCCTTTTGCACTGTCTCGAAAAGGATCATGGCGGGAAAAAGTTGAGAAGGGTTTAACCTTAAACACGCTGAACGGCGCGGCTTTGCAGGCGTTTCCGGCCCACACCTCGCAAAGATTAACACTTTCTTTATTTTCCCAGTGCTGTGCGCAAGGTCCCCAGCACACCCGTCTCCGTCAGGTTCAGGTGCAGCGGCGTCACCGCAATGTGATTGCCATAGATCGCGCCCACATCGGTATCGTCCGGTGGCGTGGCTTTGCGGCGGCGCAGGCCGATCCAGTAGTAGGCGCGCTGGCGGGCATCCATGCGCTCCTCGATCTCGGTGGATTGCAGGTCGTACTTGCCCTGCGGCACCACCTTCACGCCCTTGACCGACGCGGCCGGGCAACCGGGGAAGTTCACATTGATCAGGGTGCCGGCGGGCCAGCCCGCCTTGACCAGCGCCGCCACGGTGGCCGGGCCATGCACCTCGCCCGCCGACCAGTCGATCGCATGGCGGTCGCCTTCGTCATAGCATTGCGACAGGGCGATGGACGGAATGTTGAGGGCACAGCCTTCCATGGCGCCGGCGATGGTACCCGAATAGGTGACGTCATCGGCCAGGTTGGAGCCCCAATTGACGCCCGACAGCACCAGGTCGGGCAGATGGTCTTTCAGGATGTGTAGGCAGGCCATCATCACGCAATCGGTGGGCGTGCCGCTGACGGCGAAGCGGCGTTCCTCCAGCGGTCGCAGGCGCAGCGGCGAGGTCAGGGTGAGGGAGTGCGAGGCGCCCGACTGTTCATTTTCCGGCGCCACCACCCAGACGTCATCCGAAAGGCTGCGGGCGATGTTTTCCGCAACGACGAGGCCCGGCGAATGGATGCCGTCGTCATTGGTGACCAGGATTCTCATTATGTTTTCTCGATGACTTTCTTGCCGCCCATATAAGGCTGCAGCGCATCGGGGATGGCGACACTGCCATCCGCCTGCTGGTAGTTTTCCAGAATGGCAACCAGGGTGCGGCCCACCGCCAGGCCGGAGCCGTTCAAGGTGTGCACCGGCCCCTTCACCTTGCCTTCGGCATTGCGATAGCGGGTGTTCATGCGCCGGGCCTGGAAATCGCCGCAGTTGGAGCAGGAGGAAATCTCGCGATAGGCGTTCTGCCCCGGCAGCCACACTTCAATGTCATACGTCTTGATCGCGCCGAAGCCCATGTCACCGGTGCAGAGCGTCACCACACGGTGCGCCAGATCGAGCTTCTTGAGGATTTCCTGCGCCGCATCGGTCATGCGCTCATGCTCGGAGTTAGACTGGTCCGGCGTGGTGATCGAGACCAGCTCCACCTTGGAGAATTGATGCATGCGGATCATGCCGCGCGTGTCCCTGCCCGCCGCCCCGGCCTCGGCGCGGAAACAGGGCGTGAAGGCGGTGAAGCGCAGCGGTAATTCGGCCTCGCCCAATATTTCGTCGGCCACGTAGTTCGTTAGGGAAACTTCGGCAGTAGGGATGAGCCAAAGCCTCTCGGGGTTTTCAAGCGAGTCCAACTGCCGCTCTACTTCTTTTTCATACTCAAAAATATCGTTGGGCCAGGGAGAATTAGTTCCTGCTCTGAAAAAAGTCTTTCCCTGCTGTTCGAGTTCTCTAATGGCTAATGTACCGGCCAAGCGGCGGCGCTCCAAATCACCTGCACTATTAGATGTCGAAAACAAATCATCCTTGAACTTAGGCAGTTGGCCAGTGCCAAACATCGCCTGATCTCGCACCAGCACGGGCGGTGAGACTTCCGTGTATCCGAACGCGACCGTATGCGTATCCAGCATGAAGGCTCCCAACGCGCGCTCCAACTTCGCCAAATCGTTCTTGAGGTACACAAACCGCGCGCCTGACACTTTGACAGCGCGCTCAAAATCCATCTGGCCCAGCAACGCACCGATCTCGAAATGTTGTTGGGGATTGTTGATGCCCGGCGGCTTACCGAAGCTGCGCTTTTCCACCGCCACATTGGCGCTTTCATCGGCGCCGTCCGGCACGTCCGCTGCCGGGATGTTGGGAATCACCGCCAGCGCGTCGCGCAAATCTTTTTCCAGTTCGCGCTGCTCGGCTTCGCCCTGCTGGATGCTCTCTTTCAAGCCCGCCACTTCCGCCATCAGGGCGGCGGCGCCCGCTTCGTCCTTCTTGGCCTTGGCCTGGCCGATCAGCTTGGAGGCGTCGTTGCGGCGGGCCTGCTCGCCCTGCAGCCGCACCAGCAGATCGCGCAATGCCTTGTCTTTTTTCAGCAAATTGTCGGCAAGGCTTTGCGCATCACCCAGCCCGCGGCGCTGCAGGCCGCGCACAAAGGCCGCCGCATCGTCCCGAATAGCCTTGATGTCGTGCATCGCAAATCTCCCGCGCCCGGTCATGCCACGGCCCCCGGCCCCCGTCAAAAGCACCGCTTTCCGCGACCCCCGGGTTAACAAAAACCTAAAATCACCCCTGCAATTGCGCAGGGCCCCGCAACCACGCCGCAACCGGAGCCCGCGTAACATGCCACGGCATTATTGGGGGGATGTCCGGTGCGCCGGCATTTCGCGACACAAGTCACAGCCCATATTAGGGCGCTGTTCGACCGGCTGGACGGCCAGATGTCCAGGTTCGGGCGTTTCGGCTCGACCGCCGCGCTGACCGCCATGGCGGTGTGCGCCGTGGTGCCGCTGCATTTCCTGGTCCGGGTGGTCGAAGGCCTGCCGGTCCAGCCCATCTCGGCGGTGAACATCGCCATCGAGATCGCCATCATCGCGGCGCCGATCATCTTTTATGCCCGCGACGTGATCGCCCAGCTCCAGACCAGCCGCACCATCATGGACGGCATGTCGCGGCGCCTGAAAGTCTCCGTCGAGCAGGCGCAGGAAGCCAACCGCGCCAAGTCCGCCTTCCTGGCCAATATGAGCCATGAACTGCGCACGCCGCTGAACGCCATCATGGGTTTTTCGGAAGTGATGAAGGACCAGCATCTGGGCCCCTTGGATAATCCCCGCTACCTCGCCTATGCCGGCGACATCCATGCCAGCGGCCAATATCTGCTGGGCATCATCAACGACATCCTGGACCTGTCCAAGATCGAGGCCGGCAAGATGTCGCTGGACAGCGCCGAGGAATTCCCGCTGGCCCATGCGGTGGAAGGCTCGCTTTCCATCTGCCGCACCCTGGGCGAAAAATTCGGCGTGCGCATCGAAAGCCGATTGCCGCCGGAAGACGTGCAACTGCTGGCGGTGGAACGCATGATCCGCCAGATCCTGATCAACCTGGTGGGCAACGCCATCAAGTTCACCCCGGCCGGCGGGCGCGTCACCATCGGCGGCGCGCCGACCGCTGATGGCGGCTATGCCCTGACGGTGCAGGATTCCGGCATCGGCATGACGGATGAGGACATCCACAAGGCGCTGACGCCCTTCGGCCAGATCGAGAACAAGATGACCGCCACCCATAACGGCACCGGCCTGGGCCTGCCGCTGGCCAAGGCGATGCTGGAACTGCATGGCGGAAGCCTGGATATCACCAGCGCGCCGGAGCGCGGCACCTGCCTGACCCTGAATTTCCCGCCTCAACGCATCCGCATCGGCCGGAAAGCGGCGGCCGCCTAGGCTTGCGTGACCTCGGTGGAGTCCGCGGCCCGGGCCGCCTGCTCCTTGGCGCGGCCGCGCTCGATCAGGACCACGCTGATGATCGAAATCTCGTAGAGCAAGGTCAGCGGCACCGCGAGACTCAGCATGGAAATGGCGTCCGGCGGGGTGAAGATCGCCGCCACCGCGAACAGAGCAACGATGGCGTAGCGGCGCATTTCGCGCAGCGCCTTGGCGCTGACGATGCCGACCTTGGCCAGCAGCGACAGCAGCACCGGCAATTGAAACGTCAGGCCGAAGGCGAAGATCAGGGTCATCACCAGATCGAGATAGTCGCTGACCTTGGCCTGGAGCTCGATGCCCATCGCCGTGCCGGTGGCCGGCACCTGGTAACCGGCGAAGAATTCGATCGAGAAGGGCAGCATGATGTAATAGACGAAGGCCGCGCCGATCGAAAACATCACCGGCACGCACAGCAGGAACGGCCAGAAGGCGTTCTTCTCATGCTTGTAGAGGCCGGGCGCCACAAACAGCCAGATCTGCCAGGCGATAATGGGAAAGCCCAGGCAGATGCCGCCGAACATACCGATCTTCACATTGGTGAAGAACACTTCGGTCAGCGCGGTATAGATCAGGTGATTGGTGGCGGCATGCAGCGGCCGCGTCAGGAAGGCGAAAATCTGGTTGGCGAAGGCAAAGCAAAGGCCGGCGCAGGCCAGAAACGACAGCACCGACCAGATCAGCCGGGTGCGCAGCTCCAGCAGATGCTCCATCAACGGCGCCTTGGTGGCGTCCAGTGCGGCTTCGTCTTCGGGGGTGGGCGTGATCACGGCGCAGCGGTTCCGGCGGAAGCGGGCGTGACAGGCGCGGCGGTGTCAGTGACTTCAAATTCGCCGCTGCGCGGTTCGACGGCGCCTTCGGCCGGCACGCTGGTGTCCGCGAGAACCTGATCGGCGCCGTCCGTCACGGCGGCGGTGGATTGGTTGACCGACTGGGTGGCCTCGTCCATGGCGCCCATCATGTCGGTGACCGGGTTGTTCTTCTTGAGGTTCTCGATTTCCTTGCGCAGCTCATCCAGTTCGGTCTGGCGCGCCATCTCGTCGAAGCTCTTGCGGAACTCATTGGCCATGGCGCGGGCCTTGCCCGCCCACTTGCCCGCCATGTGCATCAGGCGCGGCAGATCCTTCGGCCCCACCACGACGAGCGCGACGACCAGGAGAATGAGGATGTGACTCCAGCTGAACAGATCAAACATGGGACTCGCACCGTCAGACGGTGGTCTTGTCCTTGTTGGTGTCCTCGGCGTTGATCACCTTGGGGTCATCCTTTTCCGACAGCCCCTTTTTGAAGCTGTTGATGCCCTTGCCGAAGTCGCCCATCATGTCGGAAATCTTGCCGCGGCCGCCGAACAGAACCAGCGCCACCGCGCCCAGGATCAGCCAGTGCCAGATGCCGAATGTACCCATGAGACTTCTCCTAAACGCTTGAAATCCTGAACCTTTGACCGCGCCTCCCATTCGGGGGCGCCGGCCTTGGACCCTTTAAACCCCCTTGGGGGCCAGGGCGCAAGTATCGGCTGGAAAAGGGGTTATTTTGCGTCGGGTCGAGCAAGGCTGCGGAAACCCGGCCGCTCGCCCAAGCTCGCGGCGTTCGATGCTCAAATCGGTCCACCGGACCGATTTGTCCGGCTGCGCCGGCCGCATCTCACCCCACCAATATCTCGCCTTTGCGGCCCAAGGTGTCAGCGAGTTCACCAAGACGTTTTTGGACCGGCTCGCCGGCAATCGCCTCGCGGCGGGTCGGCACTTCCAGGATCACCTTGGACGGGGTCATGCGCAGGCGGTAATGCGCCAACTCCCCTGCCGCGCTGGCCGACAGCGAAAAGGCGAAGCGCCAGGCCAGCCCCAGCAGCAGGGCGTATTTCTCTTCGTCCTTGTCCAGCAGCCCGGCCATCGCCAGGCCTTGCGGGACATCCTCGTCGCCGGAGTAACGGTGGAAGACCGATGCCGCGATCAGCGCGCGCTCGCGGTGCGTGGCGCCGGCAAAAGGCGCGGTCAGCACCTGGCCGAAGGCGCCGGCGGCGCGGTCGTCGGGATGACGCCGCCAAGCCACGTCGGAGAAAAGGGCCGATGCCGCGCGCACCCGCTCCTCGGCCGCGCCCTGGCCTTCAAACAAGGGCGCGGTCCATTTGAGCATTTCTTCAGCATGCACCGGCACGCGCGCATTGCGGGCATTGGCGGCGCGGGCAAACTCCACCAACGGATCCGCGCTGCGCTCGTCCGCCGGCAGCCCGGCATAGAGCAGGCCTTCGCGCAGGCCGTAAGCTGAGATCACCACATCCTTGATGTCGCCGGCTTCCAGCAGCCGCTCCAGCACCACGGCGCCGTAAGGCAGGCTTTCGGCGCGGCGCTTGGACACGACCTTGATCTTGCGCACGCTGTCCTTGGACAGGCCGGCCAGCAGCCGGCACAGCCGCAGCGCCCGGCCGCGCGGGATGGTGTAATGCTGCAGGACATGGAGCGGATAATTCTGCTCCTCCATGTCCACCCGCGCGAAGCTGCGCCAGATGCCGCCCACCGCATAGAGCGCCGGCGCCGACAGACCGGGAATATTCTTCAAGCCTTTGTCGACAATGTCTCGCGCCTTGTCGGCATCGCCTTTCGACTGGTCCATCAGCCGCAAGGGCCCGAACGGCAGGGTGGTGGCCGCGCCGGTCTTGCCGCCTTTCACCGAAACCATGTCGAGAGAGCCGCCGCCCAGATCCGCCGCCAATCCGTCAGCATCCGGAATGCCCGCCACCACGCCTTCTGCGGCGATGCGCGCCTCATCCTCGCCCGCCAGCACGCGGATCGGCCGGCCCCAGGCGGCTTCGGCGCGGCGGATGAACTCGGCGCCATTGGAGGCATCGCGCGCCGCGGCGGTGGCCACGGCGTCGCGGGTTTCCACTTCCAAACCGTCGGCGATCAGGCGAAAGCGCGCCAGGGCTTCCAGCGCCGCGGCGCAGCCCTCCGCATGCAGCCGGCCGCTGGTGACCATGTCGCGGCCGATGGCGCAGATGGATTTTTCGTTCTGCAGGGTGGCGGCCACCCGCGTCTGGGTCTCATAGACCACCAAGCGCACCGAGTTGGAGCCGATGTCGACAATGGCGACAGGCCCACTGCCCTTGGCCATGGGCTATTTCCGGCGCTTCGCCGGATTCTGCATCTTGAGCGCGCGGCCGCGGCCCGAAAGCGACGGGTTGGTCATGAAGTAGGTGTGCGCGGAGAAAGCATCGCCGTCCTCGGAGTGAGAATCACGGACATAGCGCCCGTCCGCCTCCATATACCAGCTTTGCGCCTGGTCTTTGAGCTGCGCCACCATGATCTGGTCAAGGACTTGTTGATGGACGGTGGGATTGTCCACCGGGACCAGGGTCTCCACCCGCCGGTCCAGGTTGCGCGGCATCCAGTCGGCCGAGGAGATATAGACCTTGGCGTCCTTGTGCGGCAGTTCATGGCCGTTGCCGAAACAGATGATGCGGCCATGCTCCAGGAAGCGGCCGACGATGGACTTGACCCGGATATTGTCGGACAGGCCCGGCACGCCGGGACGCAGGCAGCAGATGCCGCGCACGATCAATTCGATCTTCACCCCCGCCTGGCTGGCGCGGTACAGCCCGTCAATCATGCCCGGATCCACCAGGCTGTTCAGCTTGACCCAGATGAAAGCGGGCTTGCCGGCGCGGGCATGCATGATTTCCTGCTGGATGCATTCGCTCAGCCTTCCGCGCAGGGTGAGCGGCGACATGGCCAGTTTTTCCAGGCTGGTGGGCTCGGCATAGCCGGTGATGAAATTGAAAAGCTGGGCGGCGTCGCGCCCCAGCGCCGGATCGGCGCTGAACAGCGACAGGTCGGTGTAAATCTTGGCGGTGTTGGGGTGATAGTTGCCGGTGCCGAAATGGCAATAGGTGGCAAGCTGGCCGCCCTCGCGCCGCACCACCAGGCTGATCTTGGCGTGGGTCTTGAGCGCAATGAAGCCGTACACCACCTGCACGCCGGCCCGTTCCAGGTCGCGGGCCCATTTGATGTTGGCGGCCTCGTCAAAGCGCGCTTTCAGTTCCACCAGGGCGGTGACCGACTTGCCGGCTTCCGCCGCCTCGATCAGCGCCCCGACGATGGGGCTGTCGGATGAGGTGCGGTAGAGCGTCTGCTTGATCGCCACCACGTCCGGATCGGCGGCGGCCTGGCGGATGAACTGCACCACCGTGTCGAAGCTTTCGAACGGGTGATGGACGATCAGGTCCTTTTCGCGGATGGCGGCAAAACAGTCGCCGCCATGGTCGCGGATACGCTGGGGAAAACGCGCGACATAGGGCTTGAACAAAAGTTCGGACCGTTCGGACAGGATCAGCTTGCCGAGATCCGACAGGCCCATCAGGTTTTCGATGATCACGATTTCCGAATCGTCCAGGTCCAGATGCTCGGCGATGAAATGGCGCAGCGCCTCGGGCATGGAGGCGCTGCATTTCATGTGAATCACGCTGCCGCGCCGGCGGCGCTTGAGCAGGCTCTCGAACAGCAGCACCAGGTCTTCGGCTTCTTCTTCCACTTCCACGTCGCTGTCGCGCAGCAGGCGGAACATGCCCCAGCCGGTGACGCCATGGCCGGGGAACAGCCGGTCGAAATACTGCGCGATGACATGCTCCAGCGGAATGAAGCGCACGGTGCGGGGATTGGTGTCCGGCAGGCGGATGAAGCGCTTGAGCTGCGGCGGCACCGGGATCAGGGCCGAGAAGCCCTTGCCGTGCTTGTTGGTCAGTTGCACCGCGATGGTGAAGCCCAGATTGGGAATGAAGGGAAAGGGATGCGCCGGATCAATCGCCAGCGGCGTCAGCACGGGGAAAATCTGGTCGGCGAACTGCTTGTCCAGATAGCCATGGTCGCGAGGCTCGAGCTCCTCGCCGGTGACGACGCTGATGCCTTCCTTGCGCAGGTCCGCATGGAGCTGCGACCAGATATTCTGCTGGTCGGTGATCAGGCCGCGGGCGCAGCGGTCCACCTCGGCCAGTTGCTCGGCGGGCGTCAGACCGTCGGCGCTCGGGGTGGCGACGCCGGCGCGCACCATGCCCATCAGGCCGGCGACGCGCACCATGTAGAACTCGTCCAGGTTGGAAGCCGAGATGGACAGGAAGCGCACCCGCTCGAACAAAGGATGGCGGCGGTTCAGCGCTTCCTCGATGACGCGGCGGTTGAAGGCCAGCCAGCTCAGCTCGCGGTTGACGAAGCGCTGCGGCGAGGCCGGGTCGAAGGAATGGTTTTCGCCCTGGTGTGCCAGGGACATCACGTCTTCGGTGGAGACGGACGCGTCGGCGTCATCCTCGTTGGCCACGGCGAGGGGCTGGATCGGGCTGGGATTGGACATGCCCCAGCCTAGTCTCCCTATCGTGAAATTGTCATGACAAAGAGTGTTAAAACAGCCGGGGCTGCGGCGGGCCGTCCAACAAGTCCTTGATAAGGCTAAGATTTACCGGCCGCTTGGATTGCAGTGCGGCGGCGTCGGCCCGGGCCACGAAATCACGGATCGCGCCCGGGGACCGCTCCAGGCTGCGGATCATGTGAGCCACCACGCTTTCGGGAACAGCCAGTTGGCGGTCGGCGAACAGCTTCACCGCCAGGCCCATCAGCAAGGCGTCGTCCGGCGCCCATAGCGCAAAGGCCAACAGGGCGCGGCTGCGCGATACCAAATCTGGCAAAGTGAACGGCCATTCCGACGGCGACATCAGCGACGTCAGCAACAGTGGCGCGCCCCGTTCCAGCAGCGCGAACAGCGGCGCTTCGGCAACCCCTGCCCCCACATTCTCCACCACCAGTGGGCCATCCGGGATGCCGCTGTTCAGATCGGCGGCGTCCATCACCGTGGCGCCGGCCTTGTCAGCCCAAACCGCCGCCAGATGGGATTTGCCCGACGCTGGTGGGCCATGCAGCGCCGCCGCCGGCGCCGGCCAGTTGGGGAAGGAATCGATGAAGGCCACGGCGCGCGCATTGCCGGGCGCGACGATGAAGTCGGCGCGGCCCTGCGCGCTGCGCACTTCCAGGGGAAGGACAAGCTGCGTCACTTGATCCTCATGGGGCCGTGTGCCTTCCGGCGGCGCGCAGCAATACCCCGGCATAGGCGATGGCGGACAACAATGTAGCGCCGGCGCAGATCCAGGTGGCCGCCAGCATCAGGCGCGGCGCGTGCAGGTCGAAGGCCAGCAGCAGCAGCGCGCCAAGAATGTAGAGCACCTGAATCACGGTGGAGAGTTTGCCCAGGAACAGGGGTTCGAACTTCAAAGGCAGGCCGAGGAACTTGACCAAAAGCCAGCCGGCGGCGATGGAGAGATCACGTGCCGCCACCAGCACCAGCAGCCAGACCGGCGTCACGCCGACGGTGCACAATGCGACCAGGCACAGCAGCATCAACAGCTTGTCGGCGGCCGGGTCCAGCCAGGCGCCGAAATCCGACGTCACGCCCCAGCGCCGCGCAATGAAGCCGTCCAGCCCGTCGCTGGCGCCCGCCGCGGCGAACACCAGCAACGCGGCGGTGTCGTGATTGGCGTGGATCAGCCAGGCCGCCAGGGGCGCGGCCGCGAGCCGCAATGCCGAAAGCAGGTTCGGCACATGCCGGATCATTGGGGCTTGGCGAGCATCCATTGCCCGCCGCGATTGGTCAGGGTCAGCCCCGCAGCACCCATCGCCTCGCGCAGTTGCTCCACGCCGCCCATATAAGCCAGGTTGATGCGGGCATAGTTGATGTTCATCGCCGTCACCGTCACGCCGGTGACATTGCTGATCCCGCCCAGCGCAGTCTGAATTTCACCCCATTGCTCCAGGCCGGCGATGCGCACATCGGCGCTCAGCCGCCCGCGCTGGGAAAAGTCTATGGCGCTGCGCGTCTTCCACAGATCTTCCATGGCCCGCACCGCGGCTTGCGCCGCCGCCGGATAGGTGGTGCCCACCGTCTGCAGCATGGGCACGTCCACGCTGGTCTTGGCCGGCTGCTCGCCCGCGCCCAGGCGGCGGATATTCACCGTCATCTTGCCGTTGGCGTAAGACGCCTGCACCAGCCCCACTTCGCTGACCCGGTTCTTGACCGCCACCGCGGAAACATCGTTCCAGGTGGCGGCGTCGAAATTCAGCGCCGCCAGCGCGGCATCGTCTTCGGCCGCCAGGATGGTGAATGGCACCAGCGAATCGCGGAAGGCGGGCGCCTGCAGCGCAGCGGCCCATGGGCCATGGCTGACACCCGGCGACATGGGGATCACCAGGATGCGGCGCACCGGCGCCTGGGAATAAGCGATCTGGGCGGCGCGCAGGGTGCGCGCCACCGCATCGGGATTGAACATGTAAGTGACGTCGGCGACATAGCGGGTGGTGGAGCGCCGCTCATTGGCGACGGTGAAGCCGCGGCCCAGACGCCCCAGGGTTGCGGCGTCCAGCGCCGGCTGACGGGCCCAGTCGGCCTGGCGGGTAAGACGGCGATAGAGAATCTGGAATGCCCGCCCGCGCCCCTGGGCGATGGCGGCATTGAAAGCCTCGGTGGTGGAGGCGGCGCCGGCATCCACATGCACGCCGGAAACCGTGTAGAGCGATTCTTGTGCCCGCGCCGGAACGGCGCCAATCAACAAAGTTGCGGGGACCGCCAGGAACAGGGCGGCGGCAAAAAAGCAGAGTGCGCGGACGGTCATGCAAAGCCTGTGTTGAACGGCGCGACTATACCGGCCGATCATGACCGGAGGAAGGCGCTAACGTCATGCCAAAACAGGCAAATTCGAGGGTCCTGTGAGCAGCCCGCCTACCCGCCTTGCGCCTCAGCCGAGCTCTATTTAAACGGGGTTCATGCCTTTTCCCGAAAACGGCCTGACTTATAAAGACGCGGGCGTGGATATCGACGCCGGCGAGGCGCTGGTGGAGCGCATCGGCCCTGCCGCCAAGGCGACGCGGCGGCGCGGCGCCGATGCCGACCTGGGTGGTTTTGGCGGGCTGTTCGACCTCAAGGCGGCCGGGTTCACCGATCCCATCCTGGTGGCGGGAACCGACGGGGTCGGCACCAAGCTGAAACTGGCGATCGACACGCGGCGATTTGACGGTATCGGCCAGGACCTGGTTGCCATGTGCGTCAACGACATTGTGGTGCAGGGCGCCGAGCCGCTTTTCTTTCTGGATTATTACGCCACCGGCAAGCTGGACGTGGAAGCCGCCGCCGTGACGGTGGAAGGCATCGCGCGGGCCTGCAAGGAATCGGGCTGCGCCCTGATCGGCGGCGAGACGGCGGAGATGCCGGGTCTTTATGCCAAGGGTGATTTCGATCTCGCGGGATTTGCGGTCGGCGCGGTGGAACGGGGTGACATCCTGCCCAAGCTGAACACGATGAAAGCGGGCGATGTGCTGATCGGCGTCGCCTCCAGCGGCGTGCATTCCAACGGCTATTCGCTGGTGCGCAAGGTGGTGGAGAAATCCGGACTGGCGCTGAGCGATGCCGCGCCCTTCGCGGCGGGCAAGAGTTTGGGCGAAGCGCTGCTGACACCCACCCGGCTTTATGTGCGCGCCGCCCTGGCCGCGATGAAGACCGGCGGGGTGAAGGGCCTGGCCCATATCACCGGCGGCGGCATCACCGACAATCTGCCGCGCTGCCTGCCCGATGGGCTGGACGGCGAAGTGGATCTTTCTGCCATCGCTGTGCTGCCGGTGTTCCAATGGCTGGCCAGGACGGCGGGCATCGCGGAAAGCGAAATGCTGCGCACCTTCAATTGCGGCATCGGCATGGTGGCGGTGACGGATGAGGCAAACGCGGACGCCGTGATCGCCGCCTTCCAACAGAATGGCGACACCGCTGTCCGCATCGGTAAGCTGATTGCCGGCAGCGGCGAAGCCAAAGTCGTCACGCGCGGGGCTTTGAAGCTTTGACCCCCTCTTCTGTTGAGAAGAGTGTTGCCGTCCTTATCTCCGGGCGCGGCAATAACCTGGGCGCCCTGATCGCGGCGCAGGATTCCAGCTACAAGATCATCCTGGTGATCTCCAATGTCGAAGGCGCCGCCGGGCTGGACAAGGCGGGCTCCGCAAATATTCCCACCTTGGTCATCCCCCACAACGGCAAGACACGCGAAGCGTTCGACGCCGAGATGGATGCCGCCTTGCGCGCGGCGGGCGCGCAGATCGTGGTGCTGGCCGGCTTCATGCGCATCCTGTCGGATGGCTTTGTGCGCGGCTGGGAGGGAAAGCTGATCAATATCCACCCCTCCCTGCTGCCGGCCTATCGCGGTACGCGGGTGCATGAGCGGGTGATCGAGGCAAAAGAAGCGCTGTCCGGCGCATCCGTGCATTTCGTGGTGCCGGAACTGGATGCCGGCCCGGTGATCGCGCAAGCCAGCGTGCCGGTCCATGCGAGCGACACGCCGCAAGCACTGGCCGACCGGGTGCTGGAGGTCGAGCTCAAGCTTTATCCCGAAGCCCTGAAACTGCTGGCGACGGACAAGGTGAAGCTGCAGAACGGCCTCGCCGTCTTTAGCTGAAACCCGCGATCTGCGCCGAAGCCTCCCACAAACGCTTGGCGTCGGCATCGTTGCGCGCTTCGGCGGTGGGGGTGGTGGGCTTGCACTCAAAGAAATACTCGCCCGTCACGCCGGCGACATCCGGCGAAGATGCCAGGTAGATGATGGTCTTGGCGCCCTCTTCCGGCGCGATGGCGCCGATCGGCTTGGCCACTTTCATCACCGTGCCCATCAGCCCGCCGGAATTGTCGCCGAAGCGGGTGGCGACAAAGCCGGGATGCAGGGCGTTGGCGGTGACACCGTCCGGCGTGCGCCGCGCCAGCTCGCGGTTGAACAGGATGTTGGCCAGCTTGGATTTGGAATAGACCGGAAAGCCGACATAGCCACGACTGGACTGCAGGTCGTCGAATTTGAGCTTGGCGCCGCGATGGGCATTTGACGCCACGGTGACGATGCGCGCGCCGGGCTTCAACTTGTCCAAAAGCAGGTTGGTGATGACAAAATAGCCCATATGGTTCAGGGCGAAGGTCATCTCCAGCCCATCCGCCGTTTCCTGCCTTTTGTTGAACAGGGCGCCGGCATTGTTCACCAGCACGTCGATCTGCGGTTCGCCCGTCAGCAACGCACCCACCCGCTTCATTTCCGACAGCGTCGAAAGATCGGCCATGTGCACGGCATGATCGGCGCCCGGACCCGCCTTGCGCAGCTTGGCCATGGTGTCGTCGGCGCGGGCCTTGTCACGGGCGGTGAAGACGATGCGGGCGTCCTGCTCCGCCAGGCGGATCGCGGCAATCTCGCCGATGCCCGAGGTGGCGCCGGTGATGACGATGGTTTTGCCGCGCATGAAAAAAGGCTCCGTTCATGGGAACGGAGCCTTATATCTCAAAAAGACAGTACCGTCTTAGCCGGGAATGTCGCCATCCGTGAAGAACTGCGCGATTTCGATCTTGGCATTCTCCGGGCTGTCGGAGCCATGCACCGAATTCTCACCGATCGACAATGCGAACAGCTTGCGAAGTGTGCCTTCGGCCGCTTCCTTGGGGTTGGTGGCGCCCATCACTTCACGATAGCGGGCAACGGCATTCTCGCCTTCCAGCACCTGCACAACCACCGGCTCAGCGGTCATCTGGCTGACCAGCTCGCCATAAAAAGGGCGGTCCTTGTGCACTTCATAGAATTTCTTGGCTTGGGCATCGCTCAGGCGAACGCGCTTCTGCGCCACGATGCGCAGGCCGGCATCCTCGATCACGGCATTGACCTTGCCGGTGAGGTTGCGGCGCGTGGCGTCCGGCTTGATGATCGAAAAGGTGCGCTGAACGGCCATGAAACTCTCCAGATTGGGGTAAAACCGCGCGGGTTATGCAATGTGTTTGCGCTCAGGGCAAGCATCGTTATAAGGCCCCATAAATGCTGGCGATTGACAACATCACGGTGCGGATCGCCGGGCGGGAAATCCTGTCCGGCGCCACCGCCAACCTGCCCGCGGGCCGCCGCATCGGGCTGGTGGGGCGCAACGGCGCGGGCAAGTCCACCCTGTTCAAGGTGATCCTGGGCCAGTTGCACCAGGATGGCGGGGAAATAAGTTGGCCCAATGCCTGGCGGGTGGGCGCGGTGGCGCAGGAAGCCCCCGGCACCGAAACCAGCCTGCTCGACACCGTGCTGGAAGCCGATCCCGAACGGTTGGGGCTGCTGGCGGAAGCGGAACACGAAACCGACGGACATCGGTTGGGCGATATCTATCACCGCCTTGAGGCGATCGACGCCTATACCGCCCCGGCGCGCGCGGCGGAAATCCTGGCGGGCCTGGGCTTCTCGGCGGAAGACCAGTTGCGCCCCTGCCGCGAATTCTCAGGCGGCTGGCGCATGCGCGTGGCCCTTGCCGCGATCCTGTTCAGCGCGCCCAACCTGTTGCTGCTGGACGAACCCACCAACTATCTGGATCTGGAAGGCGTGTTGTGGCTGGAGAACTTCATCCAGAAATATCGCGGCACCATCCTGATCGTCAGCCATGACCGCGACCTGCTCAACACGGCTTGCGAATTCATCGTGCATCTGGAGCGCGGCAAGCTGAAGCTCTACACCGGCGGCTACGACACCTTCATGGCCACACGGGCCGCGGCGCGCGCCAACGACATGGCCTTTGCGAAAAAGCAGGACGCCGCCCGCGCCCACATGCAGAAATTCGTGGACCGCTTCAAGGCGTCGGCCGCCAAGGCCGCCCAGGCGCAAAGCCGCATGAAGATGCTGGCCAAGATGGCCATAGTGGAAGTGCCGCCCGACGAACATGTCGCGCCCATCCGCATTCCCCAGGCGACCGCCGCCTCGCCGCCGCTGATCACCATGGACCGCGCCAGCGTCGGCTATGAGGCGGGCAAGCCGATCCTCACCGGCATGTCCTTCCGCTTCGATCCCGAAGACCGCGTCGCGCTGCTGGGCAAGAACGGCAACGGCAAATCCACCATGGCCAAGCTCTTGGCCGGCAAGCTCACGGCGATGGGCGGCGACTTCACCCCGGCGCGCAAGCTGGTGGTGGGCTATTTCGCCCAGCACCAGGCCGAAGAACTCGACACCGCGATCACGCCCATTCTCACCCTGCAGCGCCTGCGTCCCAAGCTGACCCTGGAGCAGGTGCGCGGCCAGTTGGGCGGCTTCGGCTTTTCCGCCGACAAGCAGCAGACCCAGGTCGGCAAGCTGTCGGGCGGCGAGCGGGCGCGGCTGATGCTGGCGCTGGCCACGTTGGACAAGCCCAATCTTCTTATTCTCGACGAACCCACCAACCATCTGGACATTGACGCCCGCAACGAGCTGCTCACCGCGCTGAATGATTTCGACGGCGCGGTGATCCTGGTCAGCCATGACCGCCGCCTGATCGAAGCCACCGCCGACCGGCTGCTGCTGGTGTCGGACGGCCATGTCACGCCGTTCGAGGGTGACCTGGACGATTACCGCAAGTTCCTGCTCAGCGGCGACAATGCGCCGACCCGCCGGGCCCCCATTCCCGAGGTCAAGGTCAACAAGGACGAAGCCCGCCGCAGCAATGCCGAGAAGCGCCAGAACCTGAAACCCCTCAAGGACAAGGTGAAGGCCGCCGAGCACCAGATTGCCGACCTCACCGCCGAGATGGCCAAGCTGGACAAGGCGCTGTCCGACCCCCTGCTGTTCAGCAAGGACCCCGCCAAGGCCGCGGCCGTGTCCAAGAAGCGCGCCGACGCCGCGCGCAAGCTGGAAGCGGCGGAAAAAGCCTGGGTGGCGGCCAGCGAAGCGTACGAAAATGCCAATGCGTGAAGGGGCTTGCAGGCCCTAAGGCATGCTTTAGGCTGGCGCCGCCATGACCGATAACAGATTTTACGAACGGGCCGGTCCGTTCACCCTGGCCGAAATCGCCGCGCGCATCGGCGCCGAGCCGGAAAAGGGCGCAGCCCAGATCACGCTGCGCGACGTGGCGGCGCTGGAAAGCGCCGAGGCCGGCGACATCTCGCTGTTCAGCGACGCCAAATATGCCAACGCCTTCGCCGTCACCAAGGCCAGCCTGGTCATCACCTCCGACAAGCTGGCCAAGCTGCCCCATGGCGTGAGTTTGCTGGTGGTGCCCAATCCGCGCCTGGCCTTCGCCCAGGTCGGCCACATCTTCTATCCGCCCGCCAAGCTGCAGCCCGGCGTGCGCGTGACCCATCCGGTGCATCCCACCGCCACGGTGGGCGAAGGCACCGAAATCGGTCCCGCGGGCGAGATCGGCGCCGGCGCACAGATCGGGACCAACTGTTACATCGGCAACAATGTGGTGATCGGGCGCGGCGTGGTGATCGGAAATGATTGCCGCATCGGCGCCAACTGCGTCATCACCCATGCGATGATCGGCAACCGGGTGGTGATGGGTCCCAACAATTCCATCGGCAATCAGGGCTTTTCCTTCGTGCCCAGCCAGGACGGATTGTTGCGCGTGCCGCAACTGGGCCGCGTCGTCGTCGAGGATGAAGTGGAGTTCGGCTCCAACTGCACCGCGGACCGCGGCGCCATCGGCGATACCCATATCGAGCGCGGCGTGCGCTTCGACAGCCTGATCCATGTCGGCCACAATGTGCGCATCGGCCATCACAGCCTGCTGGTGGCGCAGGTCGGCATCGGCGGCTCCACCACCGTGGGACCCATGGTGCTGATCGGCGGCCAGGTCGGCATCAGCGACCATCTCACCATCGGCGCCGGCGCGCGGCTGGCGGCGCGCTCCGGGGTCACCCGCGACATCGGCGTCGGCGAGCGGGTGGGCGGCTACCCGGCGCGTCCCCTGAAGCGCTGGCACCGCGAAACGGCCTTGCTGGCCAAGATGGCCAAGCCCAAAAAGCCAAACGATCAAGACGGCGAACAAGAACAAGAATAAGGAGCCGCCATGGCCCAAGCACAGCTTTCCAGCATCGTGCCCAAGCTGCATCTGCGGCTGATGCCGGTCCTGTTGATGATGTACGTCATGGCATTCCTGGACCGGGCCAATGTCAGCTTCGCCAAGACCGGCCTGACCCTGGATGTGGGCATCGGTGATGCCGCCTTCGCCTTCGGCGCCGGGCTTTTCTTTGTCGGCTATGCCACGCTGGAAATACCCTCCAACCTGATGCTGCACCGGTTCGGGGCGCGGCGCTGGATGGCGCGCATCATGATCACCTGGGGCATCGTTTCGGCCGCCAATGCCTTTGTCACCGGCCCCAGCAGTTTTTATGCGGTGCGCTTTCTTCTGGGCATGGCCGAGGCCGGATTCTTTCCCGGCGTAATCTATTACATGACCTATTGGTACCCGACCGCGGCTCGCGCCCGCTCCGTCGGCCTGTTCTATTACGGCGCGCCGCTGGCGTTGACCTTCGGCGGCCCGATCTCGGGCCAGTTGGTGGCGCATGACGCGTTTGGCCTGCATGGCTGGCAAGTGATGTTCCTGGTCGAGGGCCTGCTGGCATCGCTGGGCGGCATCGCGGTGCTGTTCCTGCTGCATGACCGTCCCGAACAGGCGCCCTGGCTGAATGCGGACGAGAAGGCCGTGCTGGGCGCGGCGCTGGCGGAGGATGACGGCGCGCGCGAGCATCCGAGCGTGCTCAACGCCCTGCGCGACGGCCGCGTGCTGTATCTGGCACTGGTCTATTTCCTGGTGCAGATGGGCTTTTACGGCCTCACTTTCTACCTGCCGACGCAGGTTGCGCGGTTGCTCGGCACCAGCATCGGGCTGCAAGTGGGGCTGGTGACATCCCTGCCCTGGATCTGCGCCCTGATCGCGGTAACCGTTGTGCCGCCATGGTGCGACCGCAAAGGTAACGCCCGCGGCATCGGCGCCCTGAGCGCCGGCATCGCTGGCATCGCGCTGGCGGTATCGGCGCTGGCGCCCTCGCCGCTGGTGGCGCTGATGGCGCTGTGCGTGGCGGCGGCCGGCCTGATCGTTGCGCCGGCCTTGTTCTGGTCCTTGCCGACCGGGCTCTTGGGCGGCGCGGCGGCGGCCGGCGGCATCGCCCTGATCAACTCGATCGGTAATCTCGGGGGCTTCGCCGCACCGAATTTGCGCGCCTGGCTGGATGCAGCTTTCGCCAACCACAGCGCCGGCCTGTTGGGATTGGGCGCGGCCTGCATGATCGGGGCGTGCTGCTACGCGGTGGCGCCGCGCCGTTCAGCGCAAGTGTGACTTGGCGATAGAAACCCATTCGCGCTGGCGCGAGCGGTAATAACCCGGCGCACCCTTCACCGATTGGAGAATTTCGGCGAACAGCGCCCGGGCGCGGTCGTTCTGTCCCAGGCTTTCCAGCAACAGTCCGAAGCGGGCGCGGGCTTCCTCGCCGGGATAGCGGGCAACGACTTTTTCAAACTGCGCCACCGCTTCGGCATTCTTGTTCTGCAGCGCCAGCGCCCGGGCATAATCCAGCTCGGCATCGGCATCGAACGCCGCCGGATCAACCGCCTTCAGTTGAACAAAAAGGCTTTCGGCTTCGGCGCCCTGGCCCGCCAGCATGCGGGCGCGGCCCAGCCCCTTCAGCAGGGTGGGATCATTGGCACCCAACGGTCCCTGCATGGCGCTTTCATACAGTTCGATCGCTTCGGCAAAAAAGCCGCGCTTGACGCTTTCATCCGCCAGCGCCCGCTTGGCGTCCACCGAGCCGACCAGTTCCACCTGACGTTTCTTTTCGCGATAGCCGCGTCCCGGATCGGCGGCCTGGGCCACGCTGCCCCGGAAACGGCGCATGCCATGGCTGTTCAGCAAATCGGGAATCACCGCCATCACCAGATAGGCCAGCCACAGCGCCGCCAGCGCCAGTACACTGATAAAGGACGCCAGGCCCATGCCCATGATCCACATCGGCGTGCGGCCACTGCGGATGACATGCCAGGCCAAGGCCAGGTCAATCAGCAGGATGGCGATATTGAAAGAGGAGAAATAGCCCAAGGGATTTTCCGGTCAGTTCTGTTTTTCGAATTTCCCGGAAGGCGTTTCCTTCCAGTAGGTCACATCATGCCCCACGGCCTTGGCGTCTTTCCATGCCGCGCGGGCTTTTCCAAGCGCCGCTTCGTCCCGGCCATCGAACAGCAGGACCACGCGCGCCAGATCGGAAAGCGTGTTCCAGTCGCTGGGCTCAGCGCCCCCGACATAAAAGACGATCTGGGCGGAATTGGGATTGCCCTCTTCCACCGAAATCAACACCGGCTGGCCCGCCGCATCGCCGTCGCCGGCCTGGGCATGGGGCAGGAAGCTCTGGTCGTCATAGGTCCACAGCAAACTGTCCAGCGCATCGGAGCGTTCCGAAGAATCCGTGCGGATCATCGCTCGCCAGCCGCGCTGGAGCGATTTCTCAACCAGTCCCGGCAGCACGTCTTCCAGCGAGCGGCGCTCCAGATGATAGAACAGCGTCTCGGTCATGCCTCGTAATGTTCCTTCATCAGCCGGTTGAGCAGCCGCACGCCCCAGCCGGTGCCCCAACTGGGAATGGTCGGCTTCTGCTCGCCGTCCTGCCAGGCGACGCCCGCGATATCCAGATGCGCCCACACCGTGTGCTTCTCGATGAAGCGCAGCAGGAACTGGGCGGCGGTGATGGCGCCGGAATTGGCGCCGCCGATATTCTTCATGTCGGCGATCTTGGAGCGGATCATCTTGTCATAGAAGGGATCCAGCGGCAGTTGCCACACACGCTCGCCGGTGTAACGGCCCACCGCCTGCACGCGGCTCACCAGTTGGTCGTCGTTGGAGAAGATGCCGGCATGTTCATAGCCCAGGGTCTGCACGATGGCGCCTGTCAGCGTGGCGAGGTCGATCACCGCCCTGGGCTTGAAGCGGCGCTGCGTATAGGTCAGCGCATCGGCCAGCACCAGCCGGCCTTCGGCATCGGTGTTCAAGACCTCGATGGTCTGGCCCGACAGGGATGTCAGCACATCATCGGGACGGAACGAGGTGCCGTCCGGCATGTTCTCCACCAGCCCGATCACGCCCACCACATTGACCTTGGCCTTGCGCGTCGCCAGCGCCAGCATGGTGCCGGTAACGGTGGCGGCGCCCGCCATGTCGCCCTTCATGCCCTGCATGCCGGCGCCGACCTTGATGGAAAGCCCGCCGGAGTCGAAACACACGCCCTTGCCCACCAGGGCGAAGGGGCGCGCGTTTTTCTTGCCGCCGTTCCATTGCATGACGACAAGCTGGCTTTCTTTCTCACTGCCCTGCCCCACGCCCAGCAGGGCGCCAAAGCCCTGCTTCTTCATTTCCGCTTCGCCCAGGATTTCGATTTTCACGCCCAGCTTGCCAAGCTGCGCCTTGGCGCGGCGCGCGAACTCGGCCGGATAGAGGATATTGGGCGGCTCGTTCACCAGGTCGCGCGCCAGAAAGATTCCGTCGGCCACCGCCGCGAGGCCGGCATGCGCCTTCCTGGCCGCCGCCGCATCCGGCGTGGCGATGCGCAGCGTCTTCAGTTTCTTCTCATACTCATCCAGGTTGCGGGTGCGGTACTTGTCGAAGGCGTAACTTTTCAGCCGCGCGCCAAAGGCCAGATGCGCCGCCAGTTCCGCTTTTTTCACTTTCGCGCCCTTGGGCACGTCAATCTCGATCCGCGCCGCGCTTTCGCCCACCGCATGCAGGCGGGCCACGATCTGCGCCCCCAGCGTCTCCAACCCCTTCTCGTCCACCAGCTCGGGCTTGCCCAGCCCGGCCAGCACCAGCCGCGACGCCGCCATACCGGCCGGCGCCAGGACTTCCAGGATCTGCCCGGCCTTGCCGCTGAAGCGGGAAAATTTCAGGGCGCGGGTGACGGCGCCGCCGCTGGCCTTGTCCAGGCGGACCGCCGCCGGCAGCAGGGCGCTGCCTTCGGCGGCCCCCACCACCCAGGCGCCCCCGTCTCGGGCCGCGGCGTCATCGGGCGCAACAAAGGAAATCTGCATGCTATATCTCCGGGCAAGGACGGGGTATTTTGGCGAAAATCCTAGTTCTGATGCTAGTTTAGGTCGAATCCGCGCCGACCTCCAACAAGGGTGCCCCAAGGCCAATGAAGGTCATGTCAGACCCGCGCCCAGAGGCGTCCCCGGCGGCGCCAGCGCGCCCGCCAACGCAGAAGGCCGGAAAAACGGGGTGGCTGCGACCGCCGCGCCTGTCCGTCTATATCCTGGTCCAGCTTCTGGCCCCGGTGGCGGTGCTGACCCTGCTCCTGACCAGCGTGATCTGGCTGGTCTCGATCCTGCCGCTGCTCGACCTGGTGATCAATCGCGGCCAGTCGGCGCCTACCTTCCTCTATCTGATCCTGCTGATCCTGCCGACGCCTCTGGTTGTGATCATGCCCATCGCCTTCTTCTTCGCAGCCCTCTTCACCCTGCACCGGCTGCAGGGCGACAGCGAGCTGGTGGTGATGGCGTCGGCCGGCTATTCGCTGCGCCAGCTCGCCGCCCCGGTGCTGGCCTGCGCCGCCATCACGATGGTGCTGACCTATGCCTGCGTCCTCTACCTGATGCCGGCGGGCCAGCGGGCGCTGCGCGACAAGGTGATGGATATTCGCGCCGACGTGGCCGGCGCGCTGCTCAATGAAGGCGAGTTCAACGCCGCCGCGCCGGGCCTGACCGTGTTCCTGCGCCAGCTTGGCAACAATGGCGAGATCAAGGGCATCCTGGTGCACAACAACCAGGACCGGAAGCGGCCCATCACCTACATCGCCGAGAAGGGAATTCTCGCCCAGACGCCGGCGGGCACGCGCCTGATCATGCTGGACGGCACGGTCGAAACCGGCGCGGAGAACGGCAAGCAGCTCCAGGTTCTGCGTTTCGAAAGCTACACGCTGAGCCTGGACCAGTTCGCCGGGCCGACGCGCAACACCTTGCGCAAGATGAACGAGCGTTACCTGGACGAATTGCTGTGGCCGCAGGAGAAACAGGGCCTGACTCCACGCATTCGCGACCAGTTCTTTGCCCAGGCGCATGATCGCATCGCCCAGCCGCTCTATTGCATCACCTTCGCCCTGATCGCGCTGGCGGCGGTGATGCGCGGACGGCGCCAGCGCGGCAGCGTCGCCTTGCGCCTGACCATGGCCAGCATGGCGGCGGCGGGCCTGCGCATCGCCGGTTACGGCGTGATGGGCGTGGCGCAGCACAGCCCGCCCCTGGTCATCGTCTTCTATCTTTTGCCGCTACTGGGTGCGGCCGCCGCCATCGCCGTGCTGGCGGGATATTCGCCCACCGCCTTGCGCGCGCGCCTGCGGGTGCAGACGGCATGAGCTGGTCCTGGACGCTTTACCGGTACCTGGCGGTGCAGTTCCTGCTGGGCGTCACCGTGGTCTATGCCCTGTTCCTGGCGCTGGCCTTCTCTATTGACGTGGTGGACCTGCTCAACCGCACCGCAGGACACAATGTGTCCACCTCGGTGGCGATCGGCATGGCGGTGCTGCAACTCCCCGATCTGGGCCAGAAGATGCTGCCCTTCGCCATCCTGCTGGGCGGCGTGTTCACCTTTGTGCGCCTGTCGCGCAGCCGCGAGCTGGTGGCGACACGCGCCGCCGGCGTCTCGGCCTGGGATTTCCTGTTGCCGCCGCTGACCGTGGCGGTGCTGATCGGGGTGGCCACCGTCACCCTGTTCACGCCCATCTCGGCGCGGATGTTTTCCGAATTCGCCGGCCTGGAGGCGCGCTACGTCAAGGGACAGGAAAGCCAGTTGTCGGTGTCGATGAACGGGCTGTGGCTGCGCCAGGGCGATGCCAAGCAGCAATCGGTGATCCATGCCCTGCGCGTCGCCCAGCAGGGCGAGCATCTGGAAGACGTGCTGGTGCTGCTCTATGGCGCCGATGATCATTTCCAGGGCCGCATCGACGCCCGCTCGGCGCAGTTGCGCGAAAATTTCTGGACCCTGAACGATGCCTGGGTGTCAGGCCCCGCCGGCAATCCGGTGCATCATGATACCTACAACCTGCCCACCACCCTGACGCCGGAACAGATCGTGGAAAGTTCCACCGCGCCCGATGCGCTGTCCTTCTGGGACCTGCCCGGCTATATCCGCGCCGCCCAGGCCGCCGGTTTCTCGGCCACCCGCTATCAGCTCTACCTCTATACCCTCTACGCCCTGCCCGCCTTGTTCGCGGCCATGGTGTTCATGGCGGCCAGCTTCTCGCTCCGGCTGGGGCGCGAAAATGCCGTGGCCCGGGTCATCCTGCTCAGCGCGGCCTGCGGCTTCGGCGTCTTCTTCTTCCAGGACCTGACCACCGTGCTTGGCCGCTCCGGCGCGGTGCCGACCCTGCTGGCGGCGACGGCGCCCGCCTTGGCCTCTATCCTGATCGGCATGACACTCGTCTTCTCGCAGGAGGATGGCTGATGCCCTCCTCCTGCCTTAATTCAAAGGCGCGTCTGCTGACGCATCCGCGCGGGGAAGCCGGCTGATGCGCGCCAGTGTCTTGCGTCTTGGCCTGCTGGGCGCCTGCGCCCTGATTCCGCTGATCGCCCAGGCGGCGCAGATTCGCGCGCCCGCCATCAAACCGCCTGCCAAGAACGCGCCCATGCTGCTGCAGGCCGATGAGATCATCTATGACAGCGAGGGCAAGACGGTGTCGGCCGTCGGCCATGTCGAGATCGTGGATGACGGCCGCACCCTGCTGGCCGAGCGGGTGGATTATGACCAGATCAACGACAAGGTAACGGCGCGCGGCCATGTCAGCATCACCGATGCGCGCGGGAATGTCGCCTTCGCCGACCATGTGGTGCTGACCGACCATCTGCGCGACGGCGCGCTGTCGGGCTTCGGCGCCCTGATCGGCAAGACCGGGCGGCTGGCCGCCCGCCGCGCCCAGCGCGTCAACGGCACCACGGTGATCGCCCATCGCACCGCCTACACCCCGTGCAAGATCTGCAACAAGCCCGGCCAGCGCACGCCTTTGTGGCAGGTCAAGGCCGAGCGCGTGGTCTATGACCAGACCAAGCACAAGGTGCGCTTCAAGAGCGCCACCATTTCCGTGCAGGGCGTGCCCGTGGCCTGGGTGCCGGCCTTTTCGGTGTCCGATCCCACGGTGCGCTATGCCAGCGGGCTTTTGACGCCGGAAGCCGGCAACTCCACCAAGATCGGCTACTTCATTCGTTTGCCGGTCTATGTCGCGATCTCGCCCAGCCAGGACCTGACGATGGCGCCGATGTTCTCCACCTCCGGCGGCGACGTGCTGGAGATGGAATACCGCGCCCGCTGGAACAATAGCGGGCTGTGGTTCCAGGGCAGCGGCGCCTACAATCCCGATGGCGGGCTGGCGGGGTCGCCCGGCGCGCAGACCTATGGCCATATCTTCGGCTCCGGCCGTTTCGCGCTCAGCGAAAACTGGCGCACCGGCTTCGACGTGCAGGCCACCAGCAACAGCGCCTATATGCGCTTCTACGACATCTCGTTCCTGGACCGGCTGGTCAACGACATCTTCCTGGAGGCCACGCCCGGCCGCTCGCGCTTCGCCCTGACCAGCTATTATTTCCAGGGCCTGCGTTCCACCGACGTCACCTCGCGCATTCCCTTCGTCCTGCCCAAGGTGGAATTTTCCTACATCCCCGTCCAGAAAGTGGGGGGGGGCACCTTCCGCTTCGACGTCAACGCCGTCTCCATCGGCCGCGACAACCAGCGCAACGACCAGCGCATCACCGCCGAGCTGAACTGGAAGAAGCCCTTCGTGCTGGAGAATGGCCAGCTCTGGACCCTGGTGACCGACGCGCGCGGCGATGCCTATCACTTCGACACGCCGCGCGGCGGCCCGCCCCGCACCAGCGACGCCACATTGGAACGTGGCACCGCCTATGTCGCGCTGGACTGGCGCTGGCCCTTCGTCGCCGAAGGCAGCCGGCCGGGCCATTCCTATATCGTGCAGCCCATCGCCCAGTTCATCGCCCAGCCCTATGGCGGCAATCCCACCGGCCTTCGCATCGAAGACTCCCAGGCCTTCGAATTCGACGACAACAATATCTTCAGCTTCAACCAGGTGCCCGGCTACGACCTGATCGAGAGCGGCCCGCGCGCCAATGTCGGCGCCATGGCCGAAGCGCTGTTTCCCGGCGGCAAGGTCGAGGCCCAGGTCGGACAGACCTACCGGCTGAAGCGCGATCCCCTGTTCGCCGCCTTTTCCGGCAATAGCGGCACCTCCTCGGACCTGGTGGGCAGCTTCTCGGTCAAGTTCCCGCACCTGGACATCACCGACCGCTGGGACGTGGACCGCGGCAACGGCACGGTCCGGCGGCATGAAATCTATGCCACGGGCAGCTACAACCGCTCGTCGCTGCAGGTCAGCTATGTCCAGCTCCCCCCGTCGGTCCTCACCCTGGGCCTGCCCAGCCGCGAGGAGGTCAACGCCCAGGCCGACATCAATCTGTGGCGCAACTGGCAGGTGTTCGTCGCCGGCCAACGCGATCTTTCCAACAACCAGTTCCTCAACACCGAATATGGCCTGGGCTATGAGGATGAATGTTTGGCCTTGTCCCTAGCCTACCGGCGCAGATACACCTCCGACCTGATCCTGGGCGTACCCCCCTCGACCTCGGTCATTCTGCGCTTCAGCCTCAAGACCGGGGACACCCCGATCCAGCCCTTCTCCTTGTTCCCCCGCGATGTTTTCGCCCTGACCCACCCCTAAACCCGCCCCCGCCCTAGGGTTTTTCGCAGGTGCCCAGTTTTCCTTGATTGCGGCGGGATTTTCCGTATTTTGTCCGCAGGTTAGGGGGTCCGGTAGCGTCCATATAGAGACGCGGAGCGCCTTGATGACCCTTTTTTACGGCCAACGATCAGATTGATGATGCGAATTGCCACCACCCTTTTGCTGGGCGCTGCCGTACTGGCTGGCGCATCGGCCGCATCGCTGGCCCAAGACGGGTTCAAGCCGGTTCCAGCGGTGGCGCCGCTGCCGTCCAAGGCCGAACCCAAAGCCGAACCCAAGGCCGCCATCAAACAGGCCGCCGTCACGCCGCCCGCCGTGGGGCCCGCCGTCAGGCCGGCGATGGACGTTCCGCCCAGCGCCGACGCGCCGCCGACCGCCGACGCGCCGCCCACCGCGGATGACCCACCCATCGCGTCCGATGGTCCCCGCGATGCCAACGGCGATCCGGTCGTCCAGGAAGCCAAGAACAACAGCGCGGCAGTGCTGGACGCCGCCAGCGAACAGGACGCGGGCGATACCGATTCCATCATCGCCACGGTCAATGACGAATCCATTTCCGCCTTCGAACTGCGCCAGCGCATGTCGCTCTACATGGCGTTGAACGGCTTCACCATGCAGCAGCTGACGGCCGAGCAGAAGGTCCGCATGCGTACCCAGATCCTGGAACAGCTGGAAGCCGAGAAGGTGCAGCTTCAGGAAGCGGTGAAGAAGAAGATTACCGTCAGTCCGGTCGAGGTGGACAAGCGCATCAACAACATGATGCAGGAAAACCGCTTCACCATGGATCAGTTGCGCCAGAACCTGACGGCCGCCGGGGCCAGCGAGGAAGCGCTGCGCGCCCAGATCACCGCATCGGTGGCCTGGCAGAAGGCGGTGCAGGACGAGTATGGCGACCGGGTGAATGTCACTCCCGAAATGGTGGCCACGGAAATGGCCCGTTATGCCGAAGGCGCCAACAAGGCGCATTACCGCGTAATGGAAATTTTCCTTCCCGTGGACAATCCCGAGCAGGACGCCAAGGTCAAAAAAGACGCCGAAGAAGTCGAACGGCAGTTGCACCAAGGCGCGCCCTTCGCGGTGGTGGCCCGCCAGTTCAGCCAGCATCCCACCGCGGCCACCGGCGGCGACATGGGATGGATTAATGAAGGCCAGCTTGCGCCGGAACTGGACGCGGCCCTGAAGAAGTTGGAGGTGGGCGACATGAGCGCCCCCATCCGTTCGACCGGCGGCTATTATGTGCTGGGCCTGCGCGAACGCCAGGAGCCCCTGGGCACCAAGATCGCCGATGCGCCGACGGCGGGCGCCGGCCCCACCGGCACCCTGCCGCTGGCGCGGCTGCTGTTCCCCGTCGACCCGCGCACGCCCAAGGCCCAGCTCGAAGAGATCATGCGCGTGGCGGTGACGATCCAGCAACGCTACCAGGGCTGCAAGCAGCTGGACGAGTTGCACACCAAGATGACCGGCACCGTCTATATGGATTTGGGCGATGCCAAGCTGTCCGACCTCAGCCCGCAGATCCAGGAAGCGATGAAGAGCACCAAGCCGGGTGAAGCTGCCGCGCCATTCCAGGACGAAGCCGGCATCGAGCTGATCGGGCGCTGCGACAAGCGCGTCGAAATCAAGACCGCCTATGTCATGCCCACCCGGCAGGCGATAGAAGACCAGCTGTTCCAGAACCAGATCGCCGCCCTGGCGCGGCGCTATCTGCGCGACCTGAAGCGCGACGCCAACATCCAGGTGCGCGATGACAGCAAGCCCGATGCCCTTATCCGCTGAAAGCGGATCATTGAATAAGCCCGGTAAGGCTGACGCACCGATCCTCATCACTATGGGCGAGCCGTCGGGCATAGGGCCCGAAGTCGCGCTGGCCGCCTTCGCGCATTTCGGCGGCAAGGTGGGCAGCCATCCCCTGAAGCTGGTGGGCGATGCGCAGCTGTTCGCAAGCGTCAGCAATGCGCTGATCCCCACCAATTCGAAGGTTGCAGCGGTGCCGGGCAAGCCCGATCCCGCCAATGCGGCCGCCGTCACCGAGGCCATCGAAATCGCGGTGAAGCAATGCCTGGACGGCGCGGCCGCCGCCCTGGTCACCGCGCCCATCCACAAATCGGTGCTGAATGCGGCCGGGTTCGCCTTTCCCGGCCATACCGAATTCCTGGCCCACCTCACCGGCGCGCGCCGGGCAGTGATGATGCTGGCCAGCGACGCATTGCGGGTGGTGCCGCTGACCATCCACATGCCGGTGGCTGATGTTCCCCGCGCGATCGACAAGCAATCGGTGTTCGAGACCGGCGAGATCATCCTGACCGCGCTGCGGCGGGATTTCGGGATTCTCAACCCGCGCCTGGCGGTGGCGGGCCTCAATCCCCATGCCGGCGAAGACGGCGTGTTGGGCAGCGAGGATGAAGCCATCATTGCTCCCGCCATCGCGGCGCTCAAGGCGCGCGGTTTTGCCGTGAAAGGTCCGCTGTCCGCCGACACGCTGTTCCACGAAGAGGCGCGCAAGGGTTACGACGCGGCGCTGTGCATGTATCACGACCAGGCGCTGATCCCGATCAAGACCCTGAGCTTCTGGGACGGGGTGAATGTCACCTTGGGCCTGCCCATCGTGCGCACCTCGCCCGACCACGGCACCGCGCTGGACATCGCCGGACAGGGCAAGGCCGATGTCCGCAGCATGATCGCCGCGATCCGGATGGCGGCGGACATGGCCGATGCCCGCAGCCGATAAATTACCGCCTCTGCGCGAAGTGATCGCCGCACACGGGTTGGCGCCCAAGAAGTCGCTGGGCCAGAACTTCCTGTTCGACCTCAACCTGACCGCCAAGATCGCCCGCGCTGCGGGCGCGCAGGACGGCGGCACCTTCTATGAAGTCGGTCCCGGCCCCGGCGGGCTGACGCGGGCGCTGCTGGGCGAAGGCGCGGATAAAGTGATCGCGGTGGAGCGCGACGTGCGCTGCCTGCCCGCGCTCGAAGAAATCGCCGCTGCCTGGCCGGGAAAACTGCGCGTCATCTCGGATGACGCGTTGGAACTGGATGAAGCGTCCATCCTGCCGCAAGGCGTGCGCATCGCCGCCAACCTGCCCTACAATGTCGGCACCGCCATCCTGATCAAATGGCTGACCGCGCAAACCTGGCCGCCGGTCTGGGCCAGCCTGACCCTGATGTTCCAGAAGGAAGTGGCCCAACGCATCACCGCCAAGCCCAGCGGGGAACATTATGGCCGGCTGTCGGTGCTGGCGCAGTGGCGCTGCACGGCCAAGATATTGTTCGACGTCAACCCGAACGCCTTCGTGCCGCCGCCCTCGGTGACCTCGTCCATCGTGCGGCTGGAGCCGCGCGAAAAGCCGCTGGCGCCCTGCCGGCTGCCGGATTTGGAAAAAATCACCGCCGCATCCTTCGGCCAGCGCCGCAAGATGCTGCGCCAGTCGCTTAAAGCCCTGGGCGGCGAGGTGCTGCTGGCCAAGGCGGGCATCGATCCGACGCAGCGGCCGGAAGACCTCACCATCGAACAGTTCGCCGCGCTCGCCCGTGCCTTGGCGTAGCCAACATTAAAAAAACCTGATCAGCCGAATACGCTGCGCAGCAGGTTGGTGGAGCGCGCCAGGGGATTGGTGCGGATCGCCGCTTCCTCCACCGCCAGATAGTGAAACAGCCCGTCCAGCGCCTTGCCCACGGTAAAATCCACCAGGTCGAAGCGGCCCATGCTCTGGCTGACGAAGGGGATGGCGCTCGCCCGGTCCTGCACCGACTTCAGCGCCCGCATGGCGCCCGCGCCGGTCAGCGCCGTGCTGACGATGGGATGAAACTCGGTGGTCAGGGTGCCCGATGTGGTGCGCTGGAAATACTGGGTCACCGAATCCTGCGGGCCCGTCAGGATGCCGCGCGCATCGTCAAAGCTCATGCTGGACGCCGCATCGACGAAGATATTGAGCGCCTTGGGCGCGGCCTGTTCGGCGCCCCGGTTCATCCGAAGGGTCAGATCGTCCAGCAGGCCGGCGGCGCCCACCGCCCGCAGCGGCTGGGCAACGCGCTCCAGCCCGCCCGGCAGGGGAATGCGGATGGCGGGATCGCCGAAATAGCCATTGGGCTTGCCGACCTGGCCGATCACCTTGCGCGACGCCACCTTCATGGCGTCTTTCAGGCCCGCGCCGATCTGGTTCTGGCTGAGCGCCGCGCCCGCGGGCGCCCCGACGGATGAACCGGCAGGCGTGGCCGCCGACGATGGGGTGCGCTTGAAAAAATCGCTGACCGCGCCCGGAAGCTGGATCTGGGCCGCGGCCTTCAAGGGCAGCAGCGTGAGCAGGGCGCCAATAATTGCGCGCCGCGAATTTTCGGTATCGGACATTTGGCCCCCGCCATTTCAATCCGTGCAGTATGGCACAAATTCCGCGCGCGGAAACCTAGCCTTTGGGCGTCACCGCGTCGGCGACCTTTTTCTTGGCGCTGGGCGAAAGCAGCTTCATCACCAGGATAAAGCCCGACAGGACCAGGCAGATGCTGTTGGACGCGATCAGCGGCCATTGGCGCAGCATCACCCCATAGGCGCACCACAGCGCAAAGGCGGTGACGGTGATGGCATACATGCCCAGCGAGATGTCCTTGGTCTGGCGGGTGCGGATGATCTTGACCGCCTGGGGCGCGAAGCTGACGGTGGAGGCGATGGCGGCCAGGCTGCCCAGGATGACAACCGGGGTCATACCAGCTTGCCGACGAACCCGGAGATACCGGTCTGGCGGCTGCGCTTCAGCCGCTCGGCATTGAGGATCGCCTGGATATCGGCCAGCGCCTTTTCCACATCGCTGTTGACCACGACATAGTCATATTCCGGCCAATGGCTGATCTCGTCCGCCGCCTTGGCCATGCGCCCCGCCACGGTTTCATCGCTGTCCTGGGCTCTGGTTTTCAGGCGCCGTTCCAGCTCGTCATGGCTGGGCGGCAGGATGAAGATGCTGACCAGGTCGTCGCGCTTTTTTTCCTTGAGCTGCTGGGTGCCCTGCCAGTCAATGTCGAACAGCACGTCGCGGCCCGCCGACAAGACGTCATTCACAAGATGCGAGGGCGTGCCGTAGCGATTGCCGAACACCGTGGCATGCTCCAGGAACTTGCCCTGCGCCTGCCAGGCGTCGAACTCTTCGGGCTTGAGGAAGTGATAATCCGTGCCGTGCTTTTCGCCCGGACGCATCGGCCGCGTCGTGGCGGACACCGAAAGCTGGATATTGCCATCACTCTCCAGCAGGCGGCGCGACAGGGTGGTTTTTCCCGCGCCGGACGGCGAGGACAGGACCAGCATCAGGCCCCGGCGCGCGATCTGGTCATTCGACATTCTGGGCCTGCTCGCGGAACTGGTCGATCATCGCCTTAAGGGCGAGGCCGGTGCGGGTCAATGCGATGTCGCTGGACTTGGAGCACAGCGTGTTGGCCTCGCGGTTGAATTCCTGGGACAGGAAATCCAGCTTGCGGCCCACGCCCTTGCCCTCACGGATGAGCGCGCGAGCGTCCTGGACATGGGCGGTGAGCCGGTCCAGTTCCTCGCGGATATCGGCCTTGACCGCCAGCAGCGCCACTTCCTGCGCCATGCGGTCGTCGGAAACCGAGCCCGCCTCCAGCAATTCCTTCACCTGTGCGGCGAGCCGCGCCTTCAGCGCCGCGGGCTGGGCCGCCGCCAGCCGCCCCGCCTCGCCCACCAGTCTTTCGATCTCGTCCATCTGCGCGGTCATCAGCGCCGCCAGCTTGGCGCCTTCGCTGCCGCGTTCCTTGGTCAGCCGGTCGAAGGCCGCGGCCAGGCTTTCCAGGATCGCGGCGTCGCGATGGCCGCGGGTCACCGCATCCATGGGCTCGGCCGCGTCATCGGCCACGATCACGCCCTTGAGCGCCATCAAGCCATCCACCCGCGCCGGTGCCAGCCCCGTTTCGGCGGCGACCTCGCGCGCAATCCTCACCGCACTGGCCAGGGCGACTGCATCGATGCTGAGGCCGCGCGCGGTTTCGGGCTGTTCGACGGACAGGGAAATCTGGAAGGCGCCCCGCAGGAAGCGTTCGCCCGCCAGCCGCCGCGCCGGTGCCTCCAGCCCGTCATAGCCCGGCGGGGTGCGCAGCCGCAGGTCCAGGCCGCGGCCATTGACGCTCTTGGCTTCCCAGCGCCAGCGCAAGCCTTCATGGCTGCCCGTATTGTCGGCAAATCCCGTCATGCTGGCGAATGTCATGGTCCAGAACCTAGCGCGCGGGCGCGGGCGCTGTCACCTGTGGCGGCGCACGCGTTTCTTGGGGAGTGCAGGCAGCTTGGGCGCCATCGCATCGGGGATCGAGATGGGCGGATTTTCCAGCCGGTCGTTGACCTCGACCTGGCGGCTCTCCGGCTGAATTTCACTGGCCTGGTTCCGGCGCTCGAAGGCGCGATAGGCGGCGACATTGCGCGCCTGCTCGGCGATGGTGGCGGCGAAGGCATGGCCGCCATGGCCGGTGGCGACAAAATACAGGTCGCCATTGGCTTCCGGATTGAGTACCGCGGCGATGGAATCCTTGCCCGGATTGCAGATCGGGCCGGGCGGCAGCCCCGCGATCACATAGGTGTTGTAGGGCGTGGCGGCGGCCAGCTCGCTGGCGCGGATGCCGCGGCCCAGCGGATAGCCTTTGGTAAGGTCATAGATGATGGTGGGATCGGTCTGCAGCCGCATGCCAATCTTCAGCCGGTTGACGAAGATCGCGGCGATATGGCGGCGCTCGCGCGGCAGGGAAGTTTCCTTCTCCACAATCGAGGCCAGGATCAACGCTTCGCGCTGGGACGCCAGCGGCAGGCCGGGCGCGCGGCTTGCCCATTTCTCCGCCAGGAAGGCGTCGCGCGCCCGCGCCATCTTGGCCAGCAGATGGGCGCGGGTCTCGCCGCGAGTGAACAGATAGGTCTCCGGCAGCAGGCTGCCTTCCTCCGGCACCGGCCCGGCATCGCCGGTCAGCACGGGATGCTTCTGCACCAGTTTCCAGATCATGTCGCTGGTCAGGCCTTCGGCGGCGGTCAGCTTGTGCTGGATGGAGCGGCCTTCCACCAGGATGGTGGCGATCGCGCTCAACGAGGCGCGGCTGGGAATGGCAAATTCGCCGGCCTTCATCTTGCTGGCCAGGCCGCGCAGCCGCAGATCGGCTTCGAACAACAACCCGCTGCGGATCACGCCCTTCTGTTCCAGAAGCTGGGCGATGTCATGGGCGCGGGAGTGGGGCGCCACCAGGATCACCGTCTCCTCGCCCCAGGGCGCTTGCGGGCCCGGCGCATCCCAGTTGGCCTGAGCCCACAGGGCCGCCCCTGCAGCCATGACGCCCAGCACAACCAGTAGAAACAGAAAGCGCATCAAATTTTGGAGAGGATCAGCGCGGCATTGGTGCCGCCGAAGCCGAAGCTGTTGGACATGGCGACCTTGACGTCGCGCTTCTGTGCCTTGTGCGGCACCAGGTCCATCGCGGTGGTGACGTCGGGATTGTCCAGATTGATGGTGGGCGGCACGATGCCGTCGCGCATGGCCAGCAGGCAGAAGATCGCTTCCACCGAACCGGCCGCGCCCAGCAGATGCCCGATGGACGACTTGGTGGAGGACATGGCGATCTTGGCGGCGGCATTGCCCAGGATGCGTTCCACCGCGCCCAGTTCGATGCCGTCGGCCATGGTCGAGGTGCCGTGGGCGTTGACGTAGTCGATGTCGGACGGCGAAATCCCGGCGCGCTTCATCGCCATCTGCATGGCGCGGTAGCCGCCATCGCCGTCTTCCGACGGCGCGGTGATGTGATAGGCGTCGCCCGACAAGCCATAGCCCTTCACTTCGCCATAGATTCTGGCGCCGCGCGCCTTGGCATGTTCGTATTCTTCCAGCACCACGATGCCGGCGCCCTCGCCCATCACAAAGCCGTCGCGGTCCTTGTCATAGGGGCGCGAAGCCTTGGTCGGGGTGTCGTTATAGGCGGTGGAGAGGGCGCGGCAGGCATTGAAGCCGGCGATACCGATGCGGCAGACGGCGCTTTCGGCGCCGCCGGCAATCATCACGTCGGCATCGTCGAACGCGATCAGCCGGGCGGCATCGCCAATGGCATGCGCGCCGGTGGCGCAGGCGGTGACCACCGCATGGTTGGGACCCTTGAAGCCATGCTCGATGGAGACATAGCCCGACACAAGATTGATCAGTCGGCCCGGAATGAAGAAGGGCGACAGGCGGCGGGGGCCCTTTTCATGCACCAGTATCGAAGCCTGCTCAATCCCGTCCAGCCCGCCGATGCCCGAACCGATCAACACGCCGGTGCGGTACTTGTCCTCGTCGCTTTGTGCCACCCAGCCGGAATCGGTGACGGCCTGCTTGGCCGCCGCCAGCCCATAGATGATGAAATCATCCATGCGCCTTTGTTCCTTGGCATCCACCCACTGGTCGGGATTGAACGTCCCGTCCGTGCCATCGCCGCGCGGCACCTGGCAGGCGATGCGCGTCGCCAGGTCGTCGGTCTTGAACTTGGTGATGGCGCTGGCGCCCGACTGCCCGGCGAGCAGGCGTGCCCAAGTCTCCTCCACCCCGCAGGCCAGCGGCGTGACAAGACCCAGGCCGGTGACAACGACCCTGCGCATAGGGTTAAGACCTTTTACGCCGGATCAGGAGGCGTTGGCTTTGTCGATGTACTTGACGGCGTCGCCGACGGTCACGATGGACTCGGCCGCGTCATCGGGAATCTCGATGCCGAATTCTTCTTCGAACGCCATGACCAGCTCGACGGTGTCGAGGCTGTCGGCGCCCAGATCTTCAATGAAGGACGCGGTATCCGTGACTTTTTCGGCATCGACATTGAGATGTTCGACGACGATCTTCTTCACGCGCTCGGCAGTATCGCTCATGGACTTGTAAGCCTCTCCTAGAATTTAAAACCGGCTAATTGCGGAAACGCCGGGACCACACAATTGGGTGCTTCGTGAGGTGGCCGGTTAGGTAACATAAACCCTCTAGTCCCGCCAATCTGAAGCTTAAGCTATTGTAATTGCTATTATATCATCGCCATCCCGCCATTGATATGGATGGTTTCCCCGGTCACATAGGCCGCTTCCTCCGACGCCAGCCAGGCCACGGCGGCGGCAATTTCGCCCGGCAAGCCCATGCGGCCGGCCGGGATTCGCTGGCTGATCATCTCTTTTTGCTGGTCGGTCAGCACATCGGTCATGGCGGTCTGGATGAAGCCGGGGGCCACGGCATTGACGGTGATGTTGCGGGAGGCGACCTCGGCCGCCAGGGATTTGGTCATGCCGACAAGGCCCGCCTTGGCGGCGGCATAATTGCCCTGGCCCGGATTGCCGGTGGCGCCGACCACGCTGGTGATCTGGATGATGCGGCCCCAGCGCTTTTTCATCATGCCGCGCAGCACGGCGCGGCTCAGGCGGAAGGCGGCGGTGAGATTGACGGCGATCACCTGGTCCCACTCGTCATCCTTCATGCGCATGAAGAGATTGTCTTTGGTGATGCCGGCATTGTTGACCAGGATGTCGATGCCGCCGCCCGCCGCTTCTTCCGCCGCCTTGGGCAGGGCCTCGACGGACGCGATGTCGGACAGATTGGCCGGGGCGATGAAGGCACGCGCGCCCAACTCGGCACGCACGGCTTCCAGCGCTTCGGCACGGGTGCCGGACAAAATTACCGTGGCGCCCTGGCCATGCAGCGCTTTCGCAATCGCGCCGCCGATGCCGCCGGAGGCGCCGGTAACGAGTGCGGTCTTGCCTGTCAGGTCGAACATCAGAGAGCCTTTCCGAAAGCTTCGAGGTCGGCGGGCGTATCCAGTGTGATCATCTGCAGCGACGGATCAATGCGCTTGACCATGCCGGACAGAACCTTGTTGCCGCCGAACTCCACCGTGGTGTCGATGCCAAGGCTTTTGAGGGCGAGAATGGATTCGCGCCAGCGCACCCGGCCGGTGACCTGCTCGACCAGCAGCTTGCGGACGGCATCGGGATCGCTGGCTTGCTGCGCGGTGACATTGGCCAGCACCGGCGCGGCCAGCGGACGGATGGTAACAGCGGCCAGCGCCTGCGCCATCTTGTCGGCGGCGGGCTGCATCAAGGGACAATGGAACGGCGCGGACACCGCCAGCGGCAGGGCGCGCTTGATGCCATGCGCCTTGGCGATGTCGGGCACGCGCGCCAGGGCGTCGAGGGTACCGGAAATCACCACCTGGCCCGGCGCATTGTCGTTGGCGACGACGCAGGTGCCGCCGGCAGCGGCGGCTTCCCGGGCGACCTGTTCGGCCTGCTCGATCTCGGCGCCGATCAGGGCGGTCATGCCGCCTTCGCCCACAGGCACGGCGGACTGCATCGCCTGGCCGCGCGTCTTCAAAAGGCGCGCCGTGTCGGACAGCGAAAAAGCCCCGGCGGCACAGAGCGCGGAATATTCGCCCAGGCTGTGACCGGCCACCATCTTGGCGTGCTTGCCGACATCCAGCCCCATGTCTTTTTCGAGAATGCGCACCACCGCGATGGAAGCGGCCATGATGGCGGGTTGGGCGTTCTCGGTGAGTAGCAGATCGGACCCAGGACCTTCCCACATGATTTTGGAAAGCTTCTGGGACAGCGCGTCATCCACTTCCTGGAAGATTTCGCGCGCGGCCGCGAAGGCATCGGCCAGATCCTTGCCCATGCCGATCTTCTGGCTGCCCTGTCCGGGAAAAATAAAGATGCGAGTCATGCGGCCAGACAAATCAAGAGGGCCCCAAGGAGTCAAGGTTGAGTCAAGTTTCGCGGGAAGAATACCCGCCCGATCACCACCACCGACACAGCGGCCAACACCAGCATCCCCGACAACAACGCCATGCCGAGGGTGAAGTTGCCGGTCGTCTGTCGGGCCCAGCCCATCAGCGAGGGGCCGAAATAGCCGCCCAGGTTGGAAAAGCTGTTCAGCAGCGCCAGCCCGCCCGCCGCGGCGGTGCCACGCAGCATCGCGGACGGCAAGGTCCAGAATACCGCCAGCGCCGCATAGATGCCGCTGGCCGCGACGCACAGCGACAGGATGATCAGGCCGTGATGGGCGAACCACACCGCCCCCACCAGCCCGGCGGCGCCCGCCAGCGCGCCGAAGGCGACATGGCCGGCGCGCTCGCCGCTGCGATCGCTGGATGCGCCCAGCGCCACCATGGCGCCCATCGCCAGAAGATAGGGCAGCGCGCTGATGAAGCCCGTCTGCAGGTTGGAATAGCCCATCGCCTTGATCATCTGGGGCAGCCACAGGCCCATGCCATACAGCGCGATGACGATGGAAAAATCCGGGATCATCAAAAGCCAGATGCGCTTATCCAGCAGCATCTCCTTCAGGCCGTGGAGCTGGCCCGGCGGCTCGGCGGCCAGGCGCGCGGCGATGATCTGCTTCTCCTCCGGGCTGAGCCATTTCGCCTTGGCCGGACCGTCGGGCAGCATCCACAAGGTTGCCGCGCCGCATAACAGCGACGGGATGCCTTCCAGGATCATCATCCACTGCCAGCCGGACAGCCCATGCCCCTCGATACCCAGCAACCAGCCGGAAAGAGGTCCGCCGATCACCGCCGACAGCGGCACCCCGCCCAGGAACAAGGCAATGAAGCGCGCTCGTGTGGACTGTGGGAACCAGTAGGTCATGTAGAGGATCATGCCGGGATAGAGCCCGGCTTCCGCCGCGCCCAGCAGGAAGCGCACGATAAAGAAGCTGATGGGCTCGCGGCAGAAGGCGGTCAGCATGGACAGGATGCCCCAACTGACGCAGATGCGGCACATCCAGATGCGCGCGCCTACCTTTTGCAGCATCAGGTTGGACGGCACCTCGAACAGGAAATAGCCCAGGAAGAAGATGCCCGCGGCATTGCCATAGACCTGCGGCGAGAAGCCCAGCTCGCGGTTCATCTGCAGGGCTGCGAACGAGATGTTGGAGCGGTCCAGGAAGGCGACGACATACATCAGCGCCATGAACGGAATCAGCCGCCAGGCGGCGCGCGCCAGGATCTTGTCGGAGCGGGCAAGTTCGCTTGCGTTCATCACGGCGCGCGGCAATGGCGGGCCAGCACGGCCATGGAGAGCGCCGCCGCCAGCGCGACGCCCATGCACATATACATGCCGATGGTGTAGCTGCCGGTGGTCTGCAGCAGCCAGCCCATCAGGCCGGGCCCAACAAAGCCCGACAGGTTGGCCACCGAATTGATCAGCGCGAAGGCGCCGGCCACCGCCGAGCCGCCCAGGAACAGAGGCGGCACCGACCAGAAGGTGGCCAACCCCGAATAGACGCCGCCCGACGCCAGGCAGAAGCCCAGGATCACGATGGCGTCATTGCCGCCGATGGCGGCGATGCCAAAACCCACCACCGCCACCAGGGCGGAGATGACGAAATGCGCCGCCCGCTTGCCGGTACGGTCGCTGGACAAGCCGATCACCCACAACACCGCCAGCGAGGCGGTATAGGGGATCACCAGGATGTAGCCGGTCTGCTTGATAGTGTAGCCCATGGCATGGACCATCTGCGGCATCCAGAAGCCCAGGGCATAGATGCCGAACACGATGCAGAAGTCCGGAATGATCAGCGCCCAGACCCGCCAGTCCTTCAGCATGTCGCCAAAGCCGTGCACCTGCGCGCGGGGCTCGGCGGCCAGCCGCGCCATCACGATGTCTTTCTCCGCCTCCGTCAGGAAGCCGGCCTTGCGCGGATTGTCGGGCAGGCCCCACCAGGCCAGGAAACCCAGCGCGATGGTGGGAATGCCTTCCAGCAGGTACATCCACTGCCAGCCCTTCAGGCCGTAACCCGCCAGTCCCATCAGCCAGCCCGACAGAGGCGCGCCGATGATGTTGGACACCGGAATGCCCATGCAGAAGAGCGCCAGGATGCGCGCCCGCGTCGCCGACGGAAACCAATAGGTGAAATAAAGCAGGATGCCGGGATAGAAGCCGGCTTCCGCCACGCCCAGCACGAAGCGCAGCAGGAAGAACATCACCGGGCCCTGCACAAAGGCAAACGCCATCGAGACCAGCGCCCAGGTGATCATGATGCGCGCCATCCAGATGCGCGCGCCCACCCGTTCCATGATCAGGTTGGAAGGCACTTCGAACACCAGATAGCCCAGGAAGAAGACGCCCGTGCCCCAGCCGAACACTTCGGGCGAAAAGCCCAGGTCCTGATTCATGGTCAGGGCGGCGAAACCGACATTCACCCGGTTGAGGAAGGCGGCGACGTACATCGCCAGGATCAGCGGCACCAAACGCCAGGCGGCGCGGCGCAGGATCGCGTCCGCCTCATGCTGTATCGCTGTCATTGCCCCTTGCGCCCCAACGCTTTTGGCCACCGTCGCATCGTCTTTGCGGGCGGTCCAGTACCCCGGAATGCCCGTCCGGGCCAGGCTTAAGAGCCTGCCCGGCCTGGGTTTTTCCTGGTCCTTGCCCTGGTGCGGCCTTTTCTCTATAGACCCGCCCTTCACGGCTGCGGTCGTCAGGAGCCTCCTTGTGGAGGTAGCGCATGGTGCGCGGTCCCGGCGAGCCAAGGCGAAGCGGCGGGACCCTCCCCGCGCCTCGTTCCGCAGTCAAAGGAAAGGGAAGCAAGATGGCTCTTTATGAGCATCTTCTGATCGCGCGCCAGGATATCAGCGCGCAACAGGTGGACGCACTGGCCACCCATCTCAAGACCATCGTCGAAGGCGAAGGCGGCAAGATCGAGAAGCAGGAATATTGGGGCCTGCGCGGACTTGCCTATCGCATCAAGAAGAACCGCAAGGGCCATTACGTCCTGCTGAACATCAACGCGCCGTCCAACGCCGTGGTCGAGCTGGAACGCCAGCTCAAGATCAACGAAGACGTGCTGCGCTACATCACCGTCAAGGTGGACCAGTTCGACACTTCGTCGAGCAAGGCCCGCCGCGACGACAAGCCCGAAGGCGCCAAGCCCGAAGGCGAAGCCGAGGAGATCCTGGTATGAGCTACGGTGGAAATCGTGACGGTGGCCGCGAAGGCGGCCGTGGTGGCGACCGCGAAGGCGGCCGTGGCGGCGACCGCGAAGGCGGCCGCGGCGGACGCGAGGACGGCGCCCGCCGTCCCTTCTTCCGCCGCAAGAAGACCTGCCCCTTCTCGGGCGATAACGCCCCCAAGATCGACTACAAGGACGTCAAGCTCCTGCAGCGCTTCATTTCCGAGCGCGGCAAGATCGTGCCGTCGCGCATTACCGCGGTCAGCAACAAGAAGCAGCGCATTTTGGCCAACGCCATCAAGCGCGCCCGCTTCATGGCGCTGCTGCCCTATGTCGTGAAGTAGGAGAACCACCATGCAAGTGATCCTGCTCGAACGCGTCGAAAAGCTCGGCCAGATGGGCGATGAAGTGAAGGTGAAGGACGGCTTCGCCCGCAACTTCCTGTTGCCCAAGAAGAAGGCGTTGCGCGCCACCAAGGCGAACCGCGAATACTTCCAGGGCCAGAAGGCCCAGCTGGAAGCCAACAACCTCAAGCTGAAGGGCGAGGCCGAGAAGATCGGCAACAAGCTCGACGGCCAGAAGTTCGTCCTGATCCGCCAGGCTGGCGATCGCGGCCAGCTTTATGGCTCGGTCAGCCCCCGCGACATCGCCGATGTCATGGAAAAGGGCGGCTTCAAGGTGGACCGCCACCAGGTCTCGATCAGCGTGGCGATCAAGTCCATCGGCCTGTTCACCATTCCGGTGGTGCTGCATCCCGAAGTGAAGGTGAACATCACCATCAACGTCGCCCGCAGCGAAGACGAAGCCGCCGCCCTGGCGCGCGGTGAGGACGTGCTGGCCGCCAAGACCGAAGCCGAGGAAGCCGCTATGGCCGCCGAGGAACTGTTTGAAGCCGGCGCCGCACCCAAGGCCGAAGGCGAAGAAGAAGCCGAGGAAGCCTGATTTCTTCGACAGACGAAATGAAAAGGCCGGTCGCAAGACCGGCCTTTTTCTTTAGGCGGCGCCGGACTGGACGGCGAATTGGTGGCGCGTGAGACCGGCCGGCGGATCGCCGAAGAACACTTCCACGCTTTTCAGCTTCCCATCCTGAAACGTCATCAATTCGGCGTTGCGGAAATGGGCATCGGGATGGGTGGTGTTGGGAAAATGCATCGTGCATTCGTAAGCCACGAACACGGATGCGCCGTCCTGCATCACCGTCACAAAGTCGAACTTCTGGTGCAACGGCTCCCTGGGCCAGCAGCGCTTGAACCAGGCATCGCGGTTAATGTGATCGTCGAACGGGCTGGTGAAGGTGAAATCGGCCCGCAGATGCTCTTCCATGAAGGCGCGGTCGTGCCGCTCAAAGGCGCGGTAGTAAGCCTTGGCCTGTTCCCTGAGGTCCATCGCAATCTCCATCAATCCAGCGACTTGCCCAACGCATCCATCAGAAAGTTGGTGCCATGCTCCCGCGAGCCGGCATCGTCATAACCGTCCAGGTAATCGCCATATTCGGTCAGGACCAGCTTCGTGCCGCCACCCTCGGCAGTCAGTTCAATACAGGCCTGGGAGACAGAGATCTTCCTGCCGTCCAGGTGCATGACATAGCTGTAGATGATCCGTTCATTGGGCACGATGTCGCGATAGACGCAGTCGAACGCCGTCATCATGCCATTGGCATGCTTGCCGCTCAGGCTTTCGCGGCCGCCTTCGCGGAAGTCGAAGCTCTTTTCGTGGCTCTCGAAGCCCGACGGGCCGGTGAACCATTTGCGCTTGGCCGCATCGTCGGCAAAGGCCTGGAACACGCGGGCGGGCGCATGTTTCCAATGACGGGTGATGGTGAAACTGGCATGGCTGACCGACGGCATCAGGCGCTCTCCTTGACGTAGTGAAGGCGGCTGACGCCGTTGTCGAAGGGCTTGTGGCCCGCCAGCTTCAGTTTGCTTCTGACCGCGCCCTGGAAATAGGGAATGCCGGCGCCCAGCAGGATCGGATTCTGGAATATCCAGAACTCATCAATGGCATCCAGTTCCAGGAAGGAATGCACCAGGCCGGGGCTGCCGAAGATCAGCAGGTTTTTGCCCTCGCCCTGCTTGTCGGCAAGAATATCCTTCGCCTCGCGCCGCATCTGGACGTTGTTCCAGTCGCTGCCGGGCATGGTGCGCGAGAAGGTAAGCTTGGGAATCTGCTCCACCCAGCGGGCATGGCGCACTTCGGGCGAGTCAGGCTTGCCCAGCATGGTCGGCCAATAGCCGCGCATCATGTCATGGGTGACGCGGCTATAGACCGCCGCGCCGGCGGTTTCGATCAGGCTGGTGGCGTCGGCGAAGATCGCCTCGTTGAACGAAATCCAGTCCATCTCGCCCTTGGGCCCGCCGCAATAGCCGTCCAGCGACACATGCATCAGGGAAATCAGCTTTCTCACTTTTCGTCCTCCGCTTTTGTCTGGTCGAGATAGGCGTTCAGTCCATCCAGGCTGTGTTCCCACATGACGCGCCGCGCGCTGACCCAGCGCTCAGCCAGGCTGAGCTTTTCCGGATCGATACGGCAGGTGCGCACCCGGCCCTCCTTGCGGCTGGTCACCAGCCCGGCATCTTCCAGCACCTTCAGGTGCAGCATCACCGCCGGCAGCGACATGGGCAGGGGCACGGCCAGTTCGCTGACCGTGGCGGGGCCGATGACCAGCCGTTCGACCATGGCGCGGCGGGCGGGATCGGCCAGCGCGGCGAAAGCCTTGTCCAGTTTATTGTTAAGCATGTACTTAAGTATTCCACCAGCCCCGCCCCCCAAGCAAGCCTGCCGCGATTATTTCTGCTGGCCTAACTGGGGTATGGTCCTCCTGCCCAACAGGAGGACGCGATGTCCGTCCAGACCCAGTCTCCGCGCATCACGGTGCCGCAGATCCGCGCCCACAAGGGCGGTGAGCCCATCGTCTGCCTGACCTGCTACCACGCCCATACCGCCAAGCTGCTCGATCAACATGTCGACCTGATGCTGGTGGGCGACAGCCTGGGCATGGTGATGCACGGGCTGGAAAACACCGTGGGCGTCACCCTGGACATGATGATCACCCACGCCAAGGCGGTGATGCGCGGCTCCAAGCGCGCGCTTGTCACGGTGGACATGCCGTTCGGTTCCTATGAGGAAAGCCCGGCAGTGGCGTTCCGCAATGCCGCCCGCATCATGCAGGAAACCGGCGCCACCGCGGTGAAGCTGGAAGGCGGCGTCCGCATGGCGGAAACCATCGCCTACCTGACCCAGCGCGGCATTCCGGTGATGGGCCATATCGGCCTGACGCCGCAGATGGTGCATGTGAAGGGCGGCTTTCGCACCGTGGGCCGCGAGGAAAGCGAATGGCCGGCGCTGCTGGCCGATGCCCATGCCGTGTCGGACGCCGGCGCCTTTGCCGTGGTGCTGGAAGGCATGGCCGAACCCCTGGCCGCCCGGATCACGCGTGAGATCGCCATTCCCACCATCGGCATCGGCGCCAGCCCGGTCTGCGACGGCCAGGTGCTGGTGATGGAGGACATGCTGGGCTTGAACCCCAACCCGCCCAAATTCGTGCGCCAGTATGCCCAATTAGGCCCGGCCATCGCGGCGGCGGTCGAGGCTTATGCCAAAGACGTGCGCAGCCGGTCCTTCCCGGGGGTGGAAAATGTCTACCCCATGAAAAAAGCCCAGTAAAAGCCCCTTTTCGAGGCCAATTCTTACCGGCGGGCGCATTGCGCGCGAAGGCCGCGCGGGCTAATTAACGCGTCCCGTCAAAGACTTCCCTGAAGGACTGCCGCCTTGAGTGATATTTTCCGCGAAGTCGAGGAAGACGTTCGCCGCGAACGGTTCGAAAAGCTGTGGAAGAACTATGGCAACTACGCCATCGCCGCCCTGGTGCTGCTGTTCGTGGGTATTGCCGGCTGGCAGGTGTGGGCACGCTATGACAGGCAAGAGCGCGCCAAGGTTTCCGATCAATTCCTGGCCGCCCAGCGCATCACCAATCCCCAGGCCCAGGCCAGCGCCATGGTGGACCTGGCCCGCACCGCCCCCAAGGGTTACGCCAATGTGGCGCGTCTGGCGCAAGCCGGCGCCATGTTCGCTTCCGGCCAGCAAGGCAACGCCATCGCGCTGTACAAGGAAATCGCCGCCGGCGACAACGGCCCGATCGGATCGGTGGCGCGGGTGCGCGCCGGCTGGGCGCTGGCCGACACCGCGTCGCGCAAGGATCTGACCGAACTTCTGGCGCCGCTGGACAAGAGCGGCAATGCCTGGCGCGAGAATGCCCAGGAAATCCTGGCCTATGCCGATTACCGCGCCATGGACACCAAGTCGGCGCTGGCCAAATACACCGCTTTGTCGACCAACAACGAGGCGCCCGACGCCCTGCGCGCCCGCGCCAAGGCGATGGCGGCGTTCCTCAAGAATGGCGGCGCCATCAGCTATGGCAGCGTGCCGGTTGCTCCGGTGCCGGTGCCTCCTGCCGCTGCGCCCGCAACGCCCGCGGCGCCGGCGAACTAGATGAAATCGCCCCGCCGTTTCCTGCTGGTGACCCTGGCCGTGTCGCTGCTGCTCGGCGGCTGCTCGGTGATCGACCAAGTGGAAAGCTGGTTCGACAGTTCCGGCAAGAAATCCAACCTGCGCGGCGTGCGCATTCCGGTGATGTCGCTGGATACCGACCTCAAGCCCGACCCCGCTTTGGCGGGCACGCCGGTGCTGCTGCCGGCGCCCTTCCGCAATCCCGACTGGCCCCAGCCCGGCGGCTATGCCTCCAACGCCATGTATCACCTGGCTGCCCCGGGCCGCCTGCGCGAGCTGTGGCGCGCGAGCGCCGGCAAGGGCAATGACGCCGATTCCCACATCACCTCCGCCCCGGTGGTGGCGGGCGGGCTGATCTATGCGCAGGATGCGGAAGCCCATGTCTTCGCCTTCCGCGCCGCCGACGGCCGCGCCGCCTGGGACCGTGCATTGGCGCCCCGCAACGGCACCGACTGGCCCACCTTCTGGGGCCTTTTGGGCAAGCCCAACACCATCAAGCCACCGCAAGGCATGGGCGGCGGCGTCGCCTATGACGACGGCAAGCTTTACGTCACCAGCGGCTTCGGCGTGCTGATCTGCCTGGACGCCAAGACCGGGCGCGACCTGTGGCGCAAGGACCTGGGCATGCCGATCATCAATGCTCCCGTCGTCAATGGCGGGCGCATCTTCGTCTCCACCCACGACAATCATTTCTACGCCCTGGCCCAGTCCGACGGCCGCCAGCTCTGGGACAATCAGGGCATTGCCGAATCCGCCGGCATCCTGGCTTCCACCAACGCGGCCGTTTCGGGCGAGACCGTGATCGCGCCCTATACCTCCGGCGAAATCTTCGCCCTGCGCGTCCAGAACGGCCAGGTGGGCTGGAGCGATGTGCTGTCGCGCAGCGGCCATGTCACCGCCTTGTCCCAGCTCGACGACATTGCCGGGCGCCCGGTGATCGACCGCGGCGTGGTCTATGCCATCAGCCAGTCCGGCCTGATGGCAGCCTTCAGCGTCAATAACGGCGAGCGGCTCTGGTCGCGCGACATCGGCGGCATCCAGACCCCCTGGGCGGCGGGCGACTATGTCTATGTGCTGGACAACAATGCCCGGCTGATCTGCCTGACCCGCAAGGAAGGCAAAGTGCGCTGGATCCACCAACTGCCCCAGTATGAAAATCCCAAGGACAAGGAAGATCCCATCATCTGGGCCGGCCCGGTGCTGGTGTCCGACCGGCTGGTGATGACCTCGTCCAACGGCTATGCCGAGGCGATCTCGCCCTATGACGGCAAGCTGACGGGCCGGGTGGAAATTCCCGACGGCACCATCATCTCGCCGGTGGTGGCGAACGGGATCCTGTATCTCTACACCTCCGAAGCCGAACTCGTGGCCATGCGGTAAGATGTGTCATGGCGCTGAAACTCGCGATCGTCGGACGCCCCAATGTGGGCAAATCCCGCCTCTTTAACCGGCTGGCCGGGCGCACCGCCGCCATCGTGCATGACACGCCGGGGGTGACCCGCGACCGCCAGGCGGTCGAGGCGACATACGAAGGCCTGTCGCTGACCCTGATCGACACGGCCGGCTTTGAAGAAGGCGTTACCGGTTCGATTCCCAACCGCATGACCAAACAGACCCTGACGGCCATTGCCGAGGCCGAGGCGCTGCTGTTCCTGATTGACGCCCGCGCCGGGGTGACCACGGGCGATGAAATCATCGCCGAGGCCCTGCGCAAGAGCGGCAAGCCGGTGATCCTGGCCGCCAACAAATGCGAGGGCCAGGTTACACCGCCGGCTGAAGCCTGGGGCCTGGGCCTGGGCGAGGCGCTGGCCATTTCCGCCGAGCACAATCTGGGCATGGAAGACCTGGTCGCCGCACTGGAACCCCTGGCAGGCGTATTGCCCGGCGATGCGGACGATGACGATTTTGAAGGCGAGGACGAGGAAGACGAGTTCAGCGAAGACGATGAGCCGGAGGAAGACATCGTCGTCAATTATCTCGACCGGCCGCTGCGCCTGGCGCTGGTGGGCCGTCCCAATGTCGGCAAGTCATCGCTGTTCAACAATCTGCTGGGCGAGGACCGCTCCCTCACCGGCCCGGAAGCGGGGTTGACGCGCGACTCCATCACCGCGCCCTGGAAAGCCGGGATGCGCGACGTGCTGCTGCACGACACGGCGGGCCTGCGCAAAAAGGCGCGGGTGGCGGGCGAGACGCTGGAAGAGATGTCGGTGGCCTCCACCCTGGAAGCCATTCGTTTCGCCGATTGCGTGATTGTGATGATCGACGCCACTGCGCCCTTCGAAAAACAGGACCTGACCATCGCCGATCTGATCGCGCGCGAGGGCCGCGCCATCGTCTTTGCCATCAACAAATGGGACCTTCTGGAAAACAAGGCCGGCGCCATTTCCCGGATGCGCGAGAAGCTGGACCGGTTGCTGCCGCAAGTGGCAGGCGCGCCGCTGATCGCCACCAGCGCGCGCACCGGTGAAGGCCTGGACCGGCTGGAAGCAGCGATTGCCGAAGCCGACACCGCCTGGAACACCCGCATCTCCACCGCCACGCTCAACCGTTTCCTGGGCGAAGCGCTGCAGCGCCATGCCACCCCGGCGATCAGCGGGCGGCGCGTGCGCATCCGCTACATGACCCAGCGCAAGGCCCGGCCGCCCAGCTTCACCTTGTTCGGCAACCAGCTCGACGCCCTGCCCGAGGCCTATTTGCGCTACCTGGCCAACGGCCTGCGCGACGCCTTCAAACTCACGGGCACGCCGCTGCGCTTCAGTGTGCGGAATTCAAAGAACCCGTACGCGCCGAAGAAATAACTGTCATTGCCGGCCGAGCGCGTAGCGCGAGGGGAAGGGAATCCAGGCGGTAAAAATCAGGTCAGGTGTCGAAAGCCTGGATCCCCTTCCCTCGCGGCTGGTCGCCGCTCGCCGGGGATGACATCGCGCTTTGGCGCGAGTGTCACTTCTGAAAATTGACGATCGTCTCGTTCAGCGCATAGCCGGGCGACAGCATCTCGACCACCTTGGCGGCCATCGCTTCCGGCTTGACCAGAACGTCCGGGTCCTCGCCCGGCATCGCCTTCTTGCGCATCTGGGTGCGCATCGGGCCCGGATTGATCAGGTTGACCTTGATGGCGGTGGGCTCACATTCCACCGCATAGGTCAGGGCCAGCATTTCCAGCGCCGATTTGGACACGGCATAGCCACCCCAAAAGGCGGTGTGCTTCTTCGCAGCCCCGCTGGTGACGAACAGCACGCGGCCGGCATCCGACAGGCGCAGCAGCGGGTCCAGCGAACGGATCAGCCGCCAGTTGGCGGTCACATTGACCTCGATGATTTCCTGGAAGGTCTTGGGCTCCAGATGCGCCAGCGGCGTGAGTTGCCCCAGCACCCCGGCATTGCCCAGAAAGGCGTCCAGCTTGCCCCAGCGCTCATGAATGGAGCCGCCCAGCCGGTCAATGGCCTCAAAGTCGCGCAGGTTCATCGGCACCAGGGTGGCGCTGCCGCCCACCTTGCGGATCTCGTCGTCGGTTTCTTCCAGCCCGCCCACGGTGCGCGCCACCAGGATGACATGGGCGCCGGCCTGGGCCAGCGCGATGGCCGAAGCCCGACCAATGCCGCGCGAGGCGCCGGTGACCAAGGCGATACGTCCAGCGAGATCGGGCGTCATGTCTGCCAAGCCTAATTGTCATGGCCCGCAAATGCGGGCCATCCAGTTGCGGTCTGCACCATTATTGAAAGACGGAAAGAAAGGCCAGCGTTAAGGCCTCGGGCTCTTGGGAAACTTCACCTGGGTGGCCCGCACTCCGGCGGGCCATGACAGCCGCGTTAAGCGACGTCCGCCAGCAGCGAAAGCTGCCTTGTGCCGCCGCTGATATCGGTCAGCGCGATGGGATAATCGCCGGTGAAGCAGGCGTCGCAGAATTTGGGCGCCGCGGCGTTGCGGTCGGCCTGGCCCATGGCGCGGTAGAGACCGTTCATGGAGATGAAGGCCAGACTGTCGGCGCCGATGAAGCGGCGCATCTGTTCCACGTCCATCTTGTGGGCCAAGAGGTCGTCGGTGTTGGGCGTGTCCACGCCATAGAAACAGCTATGGGTGGTGGGCGGCGAAGAAACACGGAAATGCACTTCCGCGGCGCCGGCATCGCGCACCATGGCCACGATCTTCTTGGAGGTGGTGCCGCGCACGATGGAATCGTCCACCAGCACGACCTTCTTGCCCTTGAGCATGGCGCGGTTGGGATTGTGCTTCAGGCGCACGCCCAGATGGCGGATGGAATCGGACGGCTCGATAAAAGTGCGGCCGACATAATGGTTGCGGATGATGCCCAGCTCGAAGGAAATCCTGGCTTCATTGGCAAAGCCCAGCGCCGCCGGCACGCCGGAGTCCGGCACCGGGATCACGATGTCGGCAATCACCGGGGCTTCCTGCGCCAGCACCGCGCCGATATTCTTGCGCGCCTGATAGACATTGCGCCCTTCCAGGGTGGAATCGGGACGCGCAAAATAGATGTATTCGAAGACGCAGAAGCGGTGCTGCTGGGGCTTGAAGGGGAAGTGGCTGTGGATGCCGTCCTTGTCCACCACCACCATCTCGCCCGGCTTGACGTCGCGCATATACTCGGCGCCGATAATGTCCAGGGCGCAGGTCTCGCTGGCGAAAATGGTCGCGCCGTCCAGATTGCCCATTACCAGCGGTCGCACGCCATTGGGATCGCGCACCCCGATCAGCTTCTTGCTGGTCAGCGCCACCAGCGAATAGGCGCCTTCCACCTGGCACAAAGCGTCGATCAGCTTTTCGACAATGCGCTGCTTGGGGCTGCGCGCCGTCAGATGGACGATGGTCTCGGTGTCGGAGGTGGACTGAAAAATGGCGCCCTGGGCCACCAGTTCCTGGCGCAGGGTATGGGCGTTGGTCAGGTTGCCGTTATGGGCGATGGCCAGGCCGCCGCCCGCCAGGTCGGCGAAAATGGGCTGGATGTTGCTGGCGCGGGAGCCGCCGGCAGTGGAATAGCGGTTATGGCCGATGGCGAAGCGGCCTTTCAAATTCTTGGCCGCATTCGAACCGCGCCCGAAAGCGTCGCCCACCAGGCCCTGGTGACGCTCGGCGATGAAATGGCCTTCGTCATAGGTGACGATGCCGGCCGCTTCCTGGCCGCGATGCTGCAGGGCGTGCAGGCCCAGCACCGACAGCGCGCCCGCATCGGCATGATCGAAAATGCCGAACACGCCGCACTCCTCGTGCAGGGTATCCTGGTCCCAGATATGATCGCTATGGCCGGTCATCGGTTGCCGCTTCCGCCGGTCTCTATGAGCTTGTCTAGCGCCTGGCGGTCATTGGCGCCATAGGATTTCGCAGGTCTGGCTGCGCTCTTCTGCTGCACCGGTTCCCGCGTGGTTTTGGGGACACTGTTGGCCTTCCCGTTTTCGCGGATCAGGTCTGCCATGGGGTCCTGGCGGGGTGACATGTCTGGCTGGATCGCGGCTTTTTGTTCCACCTGCGGCGGCGCCTGGCGCACCACTTCGCGGCGCTCATAGCCATAGTCGCGGGGATGATCGGGGACCACGCTGAGCAGCACATCGGCGGTCGATTGCACCACCGGCAGCAGCCGCGCCTCGGTCACCCAATGGGGATGCTGGCGGATCGGCACGAAATAGGTGAAGGCCAGGTACGCCAGCCCGATCAGCACCATCCCCCGCACCACGCCGAAGGCGATGCCCGCGGCCCGGTCCAGCGGGCCAATGGGCGAATGTTTCACGCTTTCGCTGAAACGGTGGCTCATGAAGGCGAAGGGAATGAACACCGCCAGGAACACCGCGCCATAGGCCAGGAGCGAGGCCAGCCAAAGCTGGTCCACCATGCCGCGGGTCAGCGGAATGACGTAGGGCCCAAAACAGAGGCAGGCAAAAGCGGCCGCCACCCAGGCGAAGATGGTCAGGGTTTCCCACAGAAAGCCGCGCCAGGCGGCATAGCCGGCCGACACAAGGACGATCAGCACGATCAGGCAGTCCAGGACAGTGACCGACAAGCTCATGATTCGACTTTACCACGGCGCGGCTGGGGCTCAGGAGCGAATCGTAGCAGGTCGGCGACGCTGGTAATCTCGGTTAACGCCATGCCCGCCGCCCCGGCCCCATGAACTTTTGAGGTTCCGGCAGGGACAAAAGCAGTCTTGAAGCCCAGCTTGGCGGCTTCCTTCAGCCGGGCATCGGCCTGGGGCACCGGGCGGATGTCGCCGGACAGGGAAATCTCCCCAAAGAACACACAGTCGCGTGGCAAGGGCTCTCCGCCAAAGGATGAGACCAGCGCGGCGGCAGCCGCGAGATCCGCCGCGGGCTCGCTGATTTTCAGGCCCCCGGCGACGTTCAGATAGACATCGGAGGCGCCGATTCCAACCCCGGCACGGGCGTCCAACACCGCCAGGATCATGGCCAGGCGGCCGGTGTCCCAGCCCACCACGGCGCGGCGCGGATTGCCGTAAGAGGTAGGCGACACCAGCGCCTGGATTTCGCACAGCAGCGGCCGGGTGCCTTCCAGCCCGGCGAACACCGCCGTGCCCGGCGAAGCCGACTTTCGGTCGCCCAAAAACAGCGCCGACGGATTGGCGACTTCCGCCAAGCCTTTGCCGGTCATTTCGAACACGCCGATCTCGTCGGTGGCGCCGAAGCGGTTCTTGGTGGCGCGCAGCACGCGGAAATGATGGCCGCGCTCGCCTTCGAAATAGAGCACCGCATCCACCAGATGCTCCACCGCCTTGGGGCCGGCGATCTGTCCGTCCTTGGTGACATGCCCGACCAGCAGCAGCGCCGCGCCCGACGCCTTGGCGTAACGGACAAGATCGAAGCTGGCGGTGCGCACCTGGGCGATGGTGCCGGGCGCCGCATCCAGCGCCCCGGTCCACAAGGTCTGGATGGAATCGATGGCGACGATGGCCGGCGGCTTGCCCGCTTCCAACGTCGCTAGAATGTCTTCCACGTTGGTGGCGGCGCCCAGCATCAAGGGTGCATCGGCCAGGCCCATGCGGGCGGCGCGCATGCGCACTTGGGCCATCGCTTCTTCGCCGGAGATGTAAATGGCATGGCCGCCATTCTGGGCGAACTTGCCCAGCGCCTGCAGGATGATGGTGGACTTGCCGATGCCCGGATCGCCGCCGACCAGCAGCGCCGAGCCCGGAACCAGCCCGCCGCCGGTGACGCGGTCGAATTCGTTGATACCGGTGGGGCGGCGCTGGGGCGGCGCGTCCTCGGTCTTGAGGTCTTCCAGGGTGATCTTGCGGCCCTTCACCCGGCGCGCGGCACCCGATCCGAGCGGCGGGGCGACGCCTTCCTCGGTGATGGTGTTCCAGCCGCCGCACGCCTCGCACTTGCCCGACCATTTGGCATGGGTGGCGCCGCAGGACTGGCAGACAAAGGAAGCGGTTTTGGCCATGATTCTAGTTTAGCACAGCCGTCAAGACGCGTCAGGACCGCGGTTTTTGAAGCTGTTCATTGAGATGGGTCTGCACCGCCGGCCATTCCGGGGCGGTGATGGAGTAGACCACTGTGTCGCGCAGGCTGCCGTTGGGCATGATGGCATGGTTGCGCAGGGTACCGTCGAATTTGGCGCCCAGCCGCTCGATGGCGGCCCGGCTCTGCAGGTTCTGCACATGGGTGCGAAATTCCACCGCGATGCAGTCCAAATCCTCGAAGGCGTGGGTCAGCAGCATCAGCTTGCATTCGGTGTTCAGCGCCGTGCGCTGTACCGATTTGGCGTAACAGGTCGAGCCGATTTCCAGCCGCCGGTTGGGCGCGTCAATGTTCATGTAGGTGGTCATGCCCACCGGCTTCTTGTCGGCATCCAGCACGGTGAAGGGCAGCATGGAGCCCTTTTCCTGCAGGCCCAGGCGGCGGTCAATTTCCGCTTTCATGCCCTCCGGCGTCGGAATGGTGGTGTACCAAAGCTTCCACAACTCGCCGTCGCGCACCGCGTTACACAGTGCATCGTGATGGTCGTGGGACAGCGGCACCAGCCGCGCATGGCGGCCCTTGAGCGTGACGGGTTCGATGAACGCCACGTTACGCCTTCACGGCCATCTTGATCGGGCCTTCGGCCTTGCCGTGGATGAACTGGTCGACATAGGGATTGCCGCTGCTGTCGATCGCGGCCGTGGGGCCCTGCCAGATGATCTTGCCGCCATAGAGCATGGCGATCTTGTCCGAGATCTTGCGGGCCGAAGTCATGTCATGGGTGATGGACAGCGCCGTGGCGCCGACATCCTTCACCGTGGAGACGATCAGGTCGTTGATGATGTCGGCCATGATCGGGTCCAGGCCGGTGGTCGGCTCGTCGAAGAAGATGATTTCCGGATCGGCGGCGATGGCGCGGGCCAGTCCCACGCGCTTCTGCATGCCGCCGGACAGTTCCGACGGCGAGAGGAACGCCACGTCTTCCGTCAGCCCGACCTTGGCCAGCTTCTGGATGGCGATGTCGCGCGCCTTGGCGCGGTTCATGCCGCGCCCCTGGATCAGACCGAAGGCGACATTCTCCCACACCGGCAAACTGTCGAACAAGGCGGCGCCCTGGAACAGCATGCCGAACTTGCGCATCACCCGGTCGCGCGCGGCGCCGTTGATGTGGGTGATGTCCTCGCCATCCACCAGGATGGTGCCCTCGTCCGGGCGGATGATGCCCAGGATGGACTTGATGGTGACCGACTTGCCGGTGCCCGAGCCGCCGATGATCACCAGCGAAGAACTGGGCTCGATGGTGAGGTCCACGCCGTCCAGCACGACCTTCGAGCCGAACCGCTTCTTGACGCCGATCAACTGGATTTTGGGTGTGCTCATTTGTGGAACAGCAGCGCGGTCAGGACATAGTCAGCGGCGAGAATGAGGATCGAGGACGACACCACCGCATAGGTGGTGGCATTGCCCACGCCCTGCGCCCCGCCCTTGGAATGAAAGCCGTTGTAGCAGCCCATCAGCGCCACGATGAAGCCGAACACCGCCGCCTTGATCAGGCCGCTGGTAACGTCGTCGCTATGCAGAAAGTCCGCTGTGTTCTTCAGATAGGCCGAGCCATTGAAATCCAGGCTGTAAACCGAGACGATGTAACCGCCCAGCACGCCGATGCTGTCACCGATCAGGGTGAGGATGGGCATGGAGATCACCGCCGCCACGATGCGCGGCGCCACCAGATACTTGATGGGATTGGTGGCCAGGGTGGTCAGGGCGTCGATCTGCTCGGTCACCTTCATGGTGCCGATCTCGGCGGCGATGGCGGCGGCGACGCGGCCGGCAATCATCAGGCCCGCGATCACCGGCCCCAGCTCGCGGGTGATGCCCAGCACCACCACTTGCGGCACGATGGCCTCGGCGCCGAAACGGTTGCCGCCCAGATAGATCTGCAGCGCCAACACGCCGCCCATGAAGAAGGCGGTGAGCCCCACCACCGGCAGGGAGAAATAGCCGATGCGCATCATCTGGGTGAGGATCAGGCGGAAATAGATCGGCGGGCTGACAATGGCGGCCAGCGCCTTGCCGGTGAACAAAGCCAGCCGGCCGAGTTGCGCCAGCACCGTCATCACGGCGTAGCCTATGCGTGCAAAAATGTTCATTGCCCCTCGTAAACTCTCGGCACCCGGCGCAGCCGGGTCAGTATTTCATATTCATTGGTGCCGGCCATGGCCGCCACCTCGCCCAAAGTCATGGTATCGCCCAGCAGCTCCACCTCATCGCCGATGTGCGGCGCTTCGGGCAAATCGCTCACATCCAGGGTGATCAGGTCCATGGAGACGCGCCCCGCGACGGGCACGCGATGGCCGCCAAGCGCGGCAAAGCCCTTGTTGGAGAGGGCGCGGGGAACGCCGTCGGCATATCCGAGCGCCACGGTGGCGATCATGCTGGGCCTTTTTGCGCGGAACGTGGCTGCGTAGCCAACGCTTGATCCTGAGTCAATTCGGCGGACCTGCAGCACCCGGGCGGTCAGCACCGCGGCGGTCTGCATCAAATTGGGAGCACCTTTGCCGGTACCTTCCTGCGCCTGCGGATTGGCGCCGTACAGCGCCACGCCGGGCCGCACCAGGTCGAAGTGATATTCCATGCCCAGCATCGCGCCATGGCTGGCGGCCAGGCTGGCGGGCGCCGGCGGCAGCATGGCCAGCGCCTGCTTGAAGCGCGACAGTTGCTCGGCATTCAGCGAGTTGGCCGGTTCGTCGCTGCAGGCCAGATGGCTCATCACCAGCACCGGGTTGATGCCGGCAAGGCGCCTGGCATGTTCGCCCGAAAGGATCGCCAGTTCATCGCCCGGCAGTCCCAGCCGGTTCATGCCGGTATCGACATGCAGCACCGCATCCAGCTTTGACGTGCCGACGCCGGCCGCTGCCGACCAGGCGGCGATCTGGGCCAGGCTGTTGAGCACCGGGGTAAGACGGTGGGAGATCAGCGCCGGCACCGCATCGGGTGCCGCGCCGTCCAGCACAAAGATGCGCGCCTGGGGCACGGATTTGCGCAAGGCGACGGCTTCTTCCAGCCGCGCCACGAAAAAGGAATCGCAGCCGGCCTGGGCCAAGGCGGGCGCCACGCGCGCAGCACCCAGGCCATAGCCATCCGCCTTCACCACCGCCGCCACCGCGGTGGGGCCCGCCATGCGGCGATAGGTGCGGTAGTTGGCGACAATGGCCGGCAGCCGCACCGTCAGGCGCGCCGCTTGGAAATCACTTCCCGCACTCAAGGGGGCCTCAGTCATGGGGGCAGGATGGCGGGGGCGGTGGGCGGCGTCCATCCTGTCCCTCAATTATTGCCGGTGGCCGACTGCATGCCCGGCGAGGGATGCAGGCAGGGCGTGTTCTGCAGGATGGGACAGCCGCCCATGCCCGGGGTGATGCCGCTGCGGATATCGGCGCCGATGCGGTCAGAACCGGTGTTGACGCTGAACTGGGTATCGGGGGGCGCCTCGCGCAGGCGCGGCAGCACACTGCGCGGCACCATCACCAGGGTACCGTTGGGCAGCCTGGCGCCGCGCCAGGGATAAAAGCCGCAGCGCTCGCGCTCCACGCTGGTCAGATGCTCCCAGCTTCCGGCGTCGCAGGCCAGCGCCCGGCCTACTGCGCCCAATATGTCGCCTTGCTGGCCGGGAGCCTTGTTGTCCTCGTCGGTGACGATCGGCGGCGGCCTGGGCACGATAATGGGCGCGGCCAGCATGCGCGGCGGCGCGTCGGTGAGAATTTCCGGATTGATGGGGCGCTCCGGCAGCGGGCGGTTGTTGCCCGGCAAGGTCAAAGTGAGGATGGTTTCCATCAGCGGCCGGGACTTCATGTCGAAGGGATGCACCGCCAGCACGAAGAAGAAAAAGAACAGCACATGCAGCAGGCCCGCCAGGACCGTGGAGACGGCCTTGGACTTGGCCTTGCGGCGCTGTTCTTCCGCCCCCAAGGGGCTGATTCCAGGACGCAGGAACGGGTGCGTCAGGGCTAAATCGCTGGCCAAAAGCTGGTATCCGTCAAACGCTTCCCGCGTCCCCACCATATAGAAGCGTGGGGGCGGGAAAAACAGGCCCAAAACCACGTGAAGTCAGCGGGTTAATGGCGGAAAAGCGCCAAAAATGCTAACGCCATGTCATGCGGTGTTACCTGATCAACCTGGGACGGCGGCCCGACCGGCTGGCGGCGATGAGTGCGCAAGCCCAGGCGCTGGGCCTTGGCCTGGAGCGGGTGGAGGCCGTGGACGCCGCCAGCACACCCTCCGCCGGCCTGGATCGCTGGTTCGCAGGCAGCGGCCCATTGGGAGAAATCCCGCGCGGCGACAAGGCGTGTCTCATTTCGCACCGCGCCGCGTGGGAATTGTTCCTGAACGGCGCCGATGCTCATGCCGTGTTCCTGGAAGACGATGTGCGGCTGTCGCAGATGGCGGCGCCGATGCTGGCCTCCGATATCTGGATCCCGGAAGGCGTGAAGGTGGTCAAGCTGGAACATTACGGCCCGCCCGGCCAGCGCGTGCTGCTGACCGATCTGCACGCGATGGGAGAGGATTTTCAGATGGGCCGGATGCTCTCGCGCCATACCGGGGCTGCGGCCTACATATTGAATCGCGAGGCGGCGCAATTGCTGCTGGCCCAGACGCGCTTTGACCTGCCGGTGGATCACCTGTTGTTCAATCCCAACAATTCGGACCTGTTCGCCGCGCTGTCGCCCTGGCAGCTTTTGCCCGCCATCGCGCGGCAGGAACAATTCGTGGGCGAAAAGTCCGACATCGAGGATACGCGCAAGGGCCTGCGCGCCTTCAGCCCCGGCTATGTGCGCCGCGAGCTGGTGCGCTTTGTTTATGACCTGAAGCTGATCCCGCGCCAGATCGCAGCGCTGCTGGGCGGGGCGCGCTTCGTGGCCGTCAAGACGGCCGGCTGATCAGCCGGGCGGCGTATAGCCGTCGCTCGCCATGTTGCTGAAGCGGGTATACATGCCCTCGAACACCAGATCGATGGCGCGGGTGGCGCCATGGCGATGTTTTTCCACCAGCACTTCGGCGCGGTTGGTCGCCCGCTCCAGCTTTTCCATCCACTTGGCATGTTCGGCGCTGCCCGGCTCGGGTTCGCGCGACTTGAGGTAATATTCCTCGCGATAGACGAACATCACCACGTCGGCGTCCTGCTCGATGGAGCCGGATTCGCGCAAGTCCGACAGCACCGGCCGCTTGTCGTCTCGCGCATCCACGCCGCGCGACAACTGCGACAGCGCCAGCACCGGCACATTCAGTTCCTTGGCCAGGGTCTTGAGGCCCTTGGTGACTTCGGTGATTTCCTGGACCCGGTTTTCGTGGCGGCGCGCAGGTTCAACCAGTTGCAGGTAATCGATGATAATCAGGCCAACATTCTTTTCACGCTTCAGGCGGCGGGCCCGGGCCGCGATCTGGGCGATGGAGATGCCGCCGGAATCATCGATGTAAAGCGGCAAGCTGGAGAGGTCCTGCATGGTGAGGACGAACTTCTCCCATTCGCTTTCGCTGAACTTGCCGTTGCGGATCTTCCACATTTCCAGCTCGGCCTGCTCGGACAGGATACGCGCCGAGAGCTGCTGCGCCGCCATTTCCAGGCTGAAGAACAGCACCGGCGCGCCGCTGGGATACTCGGCGCTGTTTTCCAGGTCGCGCATGTACTGCTTGGCGCAATGGAAGGCCATGTTGGTGCCCAGCGCCGTCTTGCCCATGCCCGGCCGTCCCGCCAGGATCAGAAGGTCGGAAGGCTGCAAGCCGCCCAGCAGATTGTCGATGTCGGTAAAGCCGGAGGTGACGCCGGAGATGCGCCCGCCGCGGGCATGGGCCTTTTCCGCCGATTCCACGGCGAGGCGCAGCGCCTCGTGGAAGTCCATGGCGCCTTCGCCATATTTGTTGGTCTCGGCCACCGCATACAGCGCCTTTTCGGCCTCGGCGATCTGGTCCTTGGAGGTCTTTTCGGTGGGCGCGTCATAGGCGGTGTTGACGATATCCTCGCCGATGCGGATCAGGCTTCGCCGCATATAGAGGTCGTTCAGGATATTGGCGAAATCGCGGATATTGGGGATCGCCGGAGCGGCGGCGCGCAGGGCGTCGAAATAGGCCTGGCCGCCGGTCTCGATCACGCCGGGATCGGATTTCATGGTGGCATGGAGGGTGAGCGGCGTGACCACCACGCCGCCGCGCTCGATCATCTGCACCATGGTCTCGAAAATGCGGCCATGCAGGGGATCGTAGAAATGCTCGGGCTTGATCAGCGCACTGGCACGCTCTATCGCCCGGTTGTCCGCCAGGATCGCACCGAGCAGCGCCTGCTCGATGTCGATATCGTAGGGGACGTGGCGATAGGCTTCTTGTTCCATGGGCCGTGCAATCAACAGTTCGCGGTGGACCGGTTCAAGCGACTTGAATATCCGCTCACAGGCACGACTCGCGCGCGCGGACCCGAGTCTACACCCAACTCTAGACCTAGTGGCGCATGCGTTGGCGCCCACTAATATCCGGCGTCACACCGCGATATCCACATGTTCCACCGGTTTGCGGCAGATGCTGTTCAGAGCGCGGCAATGATGGCCTGCGCCGCCGCCGGATTCTTTTCCTTGGCCCCTGAAATCACGAACAGGAAGACATTGACCCTGACCCGCCTGCTGGACGCGCCGGCCGACAAGCTGTTCCGCTGCTGGACCACGCCGGTACTGATGAAGCAGTGGTTTGCGCCCAAGCCCTACACCACCCCGGTGGTGGAAACCGATGTCCGGCCCGGCGGCGCCAGCAATGTGACGATGCGCAGCCCGGACGGGCAGGACATGCCCTGCCCCGGCCAGTATCTGGAAGTGGTGCCCAACCGGAAGCTGGTTTTCACCGATGCCTTCACCGGCGACTGGTCGCCCAAGGATGGCGCGCCCTTCATGGTGGGGACCGTGACCTTCGAGCCGGAAGGCGACAAGACGCGCTACATCGCCACCGCCCGTCACTGGAGCGCGGAAGACAAGCAGAAGCACGAAGCGATGGGCTTTCATCAGGGCTGGAGCATTTGCGCCGACCAGCTTGAAGCCTTGGCGAAAACCATCTGAATGACCAAGCTGGTGCTGAAGCAACATCTGTCGCTGGACGGCTTTGCCGGCCGGCTGGACGGCGATGTCGGCTTCATCTTCTCCAGTTTTGACGACGCCCTGACCTATTGGATCGTGCAGGACATCTGGAAGGCCGGCATCCACATCATGGGCGCCAGGACCTATGGCGACATGGCGCGCTGGTGGCCCACTTCCACCGAGCCCTTCGCGGCGCCGATGAACGCCATTCCCAAGGCTGTGTTCTCCGACACGCTGCAGGAAGCGCCCTGGGGACCGGCTGAGATCATTCGCGGCGACCTCGGCGCCGGCATCGCGCACCTCAAGGCGCGCGGCGGCAAGGACATCTATGCCCATGGCGGCGCGGGCTTTGCCCGCTCGCTGATCGCCGGGGGGCTGGTGGACGAATATCACCTGGTGACGCATCCGGTGGCGCTGGGGCGCGGGCTGGCGATCTTTTCCGGCATCGGGCCCATGCGCGAGCTGGAACTGGTGGAGAGCAAGAGCTTTCCCAGTGGCGCGGTCGCCAACATCTACCGGCCCGTACGCCGCTAGGCGAACAACTTCTTGTACTCGTCCGGCTTGAAGCCGACGGTCAGCTTGCCCTTGGCGTCCAGCACCGGCCGCTTGATCATGGACGGCTGGGCCAGCATCAGGGCGATGGCTTTTTTCTCGGTCAGGCCGTCCTTGTCGGCGTCGGGCAATTTCTTGAACGTGGTGCCGGCGCGGTTGAGCAGCACCTCCCAGCCGACCTTCTTGGCCCAGCCTTCCACGGTCGGCTTGTCGATCCCCGACGCCTTGTAGTCATGGAAGTCGGTCTTGACCTTGTGTGCCTCCAGCCAGGTGCGGGCCTTTTTCATCGTGTCGCAATTCTTGATGCCGTAGATCGTCGCCATGTCATCTCCAGTTCAAACGCAGGATATGGGAGGCGTGCGCCTGCGCAAAGCGGCTAACATCGTTCCATGACCAAACAGGACTGGACGCGCATCGCCGCCGAACTGGATGAACAGGGCTGGGCGATCCTGCCCGGCCTGGTCAGCGGTGCGGGCTGCGAGGCGCTGGCCAAACTGTATGACCGCGAGGACGGCTTTCGCAGCCGGGTGGTGATGGCCCGGCACGGCTTCGGGCGCGGGGAGTATCGCTACTTCTCCTATCCCCTGCCCGGTCCGGTCGAGAAGTTGCGCACCGGCCTCTATCCGCACCTCGCCGCCATCGCCAATGGCTGGCAGGACCGGCTGGGGAAGACGGTCCAATTCCCGGACACCCATGCCGATTACATCGCGCGTTGCCATGCCGCCGGACAGGCGCGGCCCACCCCGCTACTGCTGCGCTACGGCCCCGGCGACTATAATTGCCTGCACCAGGATCTTTATGGCGACGAGGTTTTCCCTTTGCAGGTGGCGGTGCTGCTGGCCGAGCCGGGCGGCGATTTCACCGGCGGCGAGTTCGTGCTGACCGAGCAGCGGCCCCGCCAGCAGTCCCGCGCCATGGTGGTGCCGCTGGCCAAGGGCGATGGGGCGGTGTTTGCCGTCAACAGCCGCCCCGTGAAAGGCGCTCGCGGCGATTACCAGGTGAAGATGCGCCATGGCGTCAGCCGGCTTCTCACCGGCCAACGCCGCACCTTAGGGCTCATCTTCCACGACGCGGCGTAACCGGGCTAGTGGTTGCCCGTGACATCGAGCGGCGTGGGATCGTCGGGCGAAAGCCAGCGATAGACAAAGCCTGCGATCGCCGCGCCGGTGATCGGCGCCACCCAGAACAGCCAGAGCTGCTGCAGCGCCCAGCCGCCCGCGAACAAGGCCGGGGCGGTGGAGCGCGCCGGATTGACCGAGGTGTTGGTCACCGGAATGGAGATCAGGTGGATCAGCACCAGGCACAGGCCGATGGCGATGGGGGCGAAGCCCGCCGGCGCGCGACCATGGGTTGAACCCAGGATCACGAACAGGAAGGCGAACGTCATCACCACTTCGCAGGTGAGCGCCGCGGTCAGGCCATAGCCGCCGGGGGAATGATCGCCAAAGCCGTTGCTGGCGAACCCGGCATGGACGTCGAAGCCGGCCGCGCCGCTGGCGATCAGGTAGAGCAGCCCCGCCCCCGCCACGCCGCCCAGCACCTGGGCGCCGATATAGCCGGGCAGGTCCTTGGCCGGGAACCGGCCGCCCGCCCACAGGCCGACCGAGACGGCGGGATTGAGATGGCAGCCCGAGACATGGCCGATGGCGAAGGCCATGGTCAGGACGGTCAGGCCGAAGGCCAGCGACACCCCGACAAAGCCGATCCCCAGTTCGGGATAAGCGGCGGCCAGCACGGCCGATCCGCATCCCCCCAGCACCAGCCAGGCCGTACCGATGAATTCTGCCGCCAGTTTGCGGATCATGCGTCCCTCCCCTTTGAGTCTGGGGCGGACGGTACGCCGGGAACCCGAGGGAGTCGCTGATTCCTTGCTTTTTCTGCTGACTTTACATAATGTAAATGCAGCGATTCCGAGTACTTTACATCATGTCAACTTCGGACCGGATTTTGGATGCCGCCCTGGCCTGCGCCCAGCACAGCCAAGCCTTCACCATGGCTGAAGTGGCGGCTGGAGCGGGCCTGTCGCGCCAGGCGGTCTATCTCCATTTCCCCGACCGGGCCGCCCTGCTGGCGGCACTGGCGCAACGGCTGGAAGCCGCCGCCCCGCCTTCCCAGGCGCCGGCTCCCAGCGCCCGTGCCGCCCTCACCGCCCTGGTGGCGCGGCTGGCGGAGGAACATCCCCGGGCCTGGCCGCTGGCCCGGAGCCTGGGCGCCAATCCCGGCGACACGGCCCGGCTGACCGCCTGCCGCGCCCTGGCTGAGCGCTTCAAGGCCGAAGGCGCGCTCAGCCCGCATCTGTCCCCGGCCACCGCCGCCGACTTGCTGTTCACCCTGACCTCGCTATCCGTATGGGCCGAGCTGGTGCCGGGCCGCGGCTGGGACGCCGGGCGCTACCGCACCCACATCGCCTATCTGGCGACGGGCGCTCTTACCAAGTGAGTGGGCCGGCGCAGCCGCTCAAAACAGGGTCGGCTGGTCGACCCTTTTCTCCGGCGCCATGGACCAATCGCCGTCCTGGGTGATCAGCAGCGCTTTGATGTCCGCAAGGCTCCCCGGCTTTTCGCCCAGCCACAGCGCCCAGTCTCCGGGTTGGATGACGGCAGGCATCCGGTCGGTGATCCTGGCGATCAAGGGATTGGGCGGGGTCGTCACCATCACGAAGGTCAACAGCTCGCCGCCATCATCATGCTGCCAGCGTTCGAAGATCACGGCAATTGCCATGGGCTTGCCGTCGTTGGGGGTGATGGTGTGCTGGACGGTCTTTTTGCCGACCTCCTCGCCTTCGTTGAAGGTCTTGACGATCAAAAGCCCGCGCCGGTGCGCGAAGGCTTCCGCGAAGGTCGGCAAGGTGTCGATCGTTTCGGCCCGCGCATGGATGTGGTCGGGCCTGGCGCCGGGCGCCTTGGCGCTCCTTTTGGCGAAGCCCCAGCGCATGCGCTTCATGTTGTAGACGCCATCCTCCCACACCAGCACCGAGGCATCGCGGACGGGCGTGACCGTCTCAACCTCCTCAGGCGCGGATTTGGATGGAATCGATGCGGTGAACTCGTCGTTGATAGAATAGAGGCCGTGCAACGCCCGCCATGTCATCATCTGGGTGAACTTGCCGCACATTAATGGCGCGCCCCGGCCTGCCAGTCATGGATCGCCGGGATTGGCGGCGCGATCAGGCCGATCACGTTCAGGGTCAGATTGTCCCGGATCATGCAGGCAGTGAAGATTTCCAGCACCAATGCCAGCCCGATGACGATGCGCGCCCGCACCCGCGAGGCAAAGATAAAACCGCTCGACATCATCACCGTGTCGGACAGCGAATTGAGGACGCTGTCGCCGACATAGCCGGCGGCGATGGCCTGCTGGCGGTAATGCTGGATCACGGCGGGGGAATTCTCGGTCATCTCCCAGGCGATCTCGATACCCATGGCGATCAATAGCCGCGCGGGCAACGGCAGGCGCGGCGCCACCAGCTTCAGCAGCCAGAAGAAAATGAAGCCGTGGATGATGTGGGAAAAACTGTACCAGTCGGTGAGGTGCTGCGAGGTGTCGGGGCTGAAGGGATCGCCGGCCCATAACAGGATGCGCCCGCTGGCGGCGATCAATGGCTGGCCGAGGCTGTGCAGCACCCCGATCTGGACCGCGACCAGCGCCGCCGCGCCAAGCGCATAGGGCCAAGCAGATTTGGTCGTCATATGTGGCGAGTCTCGCGCATGCCCAACAGTACCGGCAGCACGCACAGCCCCACCAGCGCGATCATCACGCCGGGCATGATGGCCAGCCCCGTGCGCTCCACCAGTGCTTGCGCCGCCCAAGGTGTTATCCCGCCGAACAAAGCGGTGGCGCCGGTGGCGCCCAGCGCCAGGCCGCTGAGCCGGCCTTCGCCGGGAAACTGCTCGGCGGTGGCCACGGCGCCCACCGCGCTGACCGCGCCGGCCAGCCCCGCCAGGATCACGGCGCCCAGCAGGGCTCGCGCGGTTGAGCCGCTGGCCATCAACCAGAACAGGGTGATGGGCAGCACGGCGCTGAGCAGACCGAGGGCGACCAGCACCGGCTTGCGGCCCAGCCGATCCGACAAGGCGCCCACCAGCGGCGTCACGCCGATCACCACCACGGCCGCCAGGGTGGAAAGACCCAGCGCCATCTTTTCTGTTTGCGCACCGGCGGAGGCGAGAAACGCTGGGACGTGCGTGATGCCGACATAATAGGTGATCGAACCCAGCGCCGAGATGGCGAAGGCGCGGCCGATGCCGGCACGGTGATGGGTGAGGGTGTAGCGCAGCGGTTTTGCCGGCGCGGTGCCGGCGGCGCGCTGGCGCTCATAGTCGGGCGATTCCTGCATCGCCGAGCGGGCGATCCACACCGCGAAGGCCAGCACTGCGCCGAACAGGAAGGGAATGCGCCAACCCCAGCCATCCAGTGCGGCGGGCGAGAGCATGTGCACAGTCAGGGCGCAAATGCCCACCGCCACAAGGGCGCCGATCTCGCTGGCGGCGGAGGCGCAGGAGGTGATCAGCCCGCGCCGGTGGGGCGCGGCGCCTTCCAGCAGATAGGCCACCACCCCGGTATATTCGCCGCCCACCGAAAAGCTGATCACGCAGCGCGACAGCAGCAGCAGCCATCCCGCCGCCGGCCCGATCGCGGCATGGGTGGGCAGCGCGGCAGTGGCCAGCATGGTGACGGTCATCACCGCCATGGATGACAGCATCATCACCCGCCGGCCGAAGCGGTCGCCGATATGGCCGAACACGATGGCGCCCAGCGGCCGCAGCAGATAGGCGACGGCAAAGCCCGCCAGCGCGATGGCCAGCGAATCCTGGCCGCCGCCGAAGAACACCCGCGACAGCACGGTGGCGAAATACAGATAGAGGGTGAAATCGTACCATTCGACGATGGTCGAGATGGCGGCGATCGTCATCGAGGCGCGGGAAATGCCGTGACCTGTCATAGCCGACCTCAATACCGCAAAGCCTGCCGCGCGGCTATTTCGATGCGGCCTTGAAAACCGCCAGTTGCGCGGCGAATGCGCGCTGAAAGGCAGGCCGCGCTTCGCCGCGGGCGACATAGGCGGCGAGGTTGGGAAAGTCCTCCAGGATGCCGGAGCCGGCCAGCCGGCGCAGCACCCCGATCATCAACAGGTCGCCGGCGCTGAACGCGCCGTCCAGCCAGTCGGAATTGCCAAGCCGGTTGGACAGCGGCCTCAGCCGGTCGCGGATGCGGTCTTTGACCAGCGGCAGGCGCTCCGCGTTCCAGGACTTGTCGCCCTCCAGCAGTTCAGCGATATCGAGATTGACGATCGGCGGCTCGATGGTGCTGTGGGCGTCAAACATCCAGACAATGGCGCGCGACCGCGCATTGGCATCGGTGGGCAGCAGGCCGGCATGGGTCTGCGCGATATGCAGCACGATGGCGCCGGACTCGAACAAGACAAAATCGCCGTCCTCATAGGTCGGGATCTGCCCATAGGGCTGGCGCGCCAGATGCGCAGGCTTTTTCAATTCTTCAAACGAAACCAGACGAACGTCATAGGGCTGGCCGACTTCCTCCAGCGCCCAGCGCACCTGCATGTCCCGCGCCAGTCCTTGGCCCTGGTCGGGCGAGTTGGCGAAGGCGGTGATGGTGGGTTTCATCGGTAGCCCTCCGCTTACAAATGGCCCGGATGAAGACCCGGCGCTTCGTGGCCCGTGCGTGCCACATATTCGGTGTAGCCGCCGGTGTATTGATGGATACCCTCCGGCGTCACTTCCAGCACCCGGTTTGAAAGCGCGGCCAGGAAATGGCGGTCATGCGAAACAAACAGCATGGTCCCTTCAAAATCCGCCAGGGACGCGATCAGCATCTCCTTGGTCGCCATGTCCAGGTGGTTGGTGGGTTCGTCCAGGACCAGGAAGTTCGGCGGATCGAACAGCATCTTGGCCATGACCAGACGCGCCTTCTCGCCGCCGGACAGAACACGGCAAGTCTTTTCGATATCATCGCCCGAAAAGCCGAAGCAACCGGCCAGAGAGCGCAGCGCGCCTTGGCCTGCCTGCGGAAAGGATTTGTCCAGCGACTCGAACACCGTGTCTTCGCCGTCCAGCAGATCCATGGAGTGTTGGGCGAAATAGCCCATCTTCACGCTGCTGCCGAGATTGACGATGCCCTGATCGGGCGTGGCCGTGCCGGCCACCAGCTTGAGCAGGGTGGATTTGCCCGCACCGTTGGCGCCCAGCACGCACCAGCGCTCCTTGCGGCGAACAAGGAAATCCAGCCCCACATAGATCGACTGGCTGCCATAAGCCTTGTGAACATTCTTGAAGCCGGCCACGTCATCGCCCGAACGCGGCGGCGTGCGGAATTCGAAGCGAACGTTTTCGCGGCGCCGGGGCATCTCCACCCGTTCGATCTTGTCCAGCTTCTTGACGCGGCTCTGGACCTGGGCGGCGTGCGAGGCGCGCGCCTTGAAGCGCTCGATGAACTTTATCTCCTTGGCCAGCATGGCCTGCTGACGCTCGAATTGCGCCTGGCGCTGCTTTTCGCTCAACGCCCGCTGCTGCTCGTAGAAATCGTAATTGCCCGAATAGGTGGTGAGCGATCCGCCGTCGATTTCCACCACCTTGCCGATGATGCGGTTCAAGAATTCGCGGTCGTGCGAGGTCATCAGCAATGCGCCGTCGTAATTCTTGAGGAAATCCTCCAGCCAGATCAGGCTTTCCAGGTCGAGATGGTTGCTCGGCTCGTCCAGCAGCATGCCGTCGGGCCGCATCACCAGGATGCGGGCAAGCGCCACGCGCATCTTCCACCCGCCGGAGAGCAGGCCGACATCGCCGTCCATCCGTTCCTGGCTGAAACTCAGGCCCGCCAACACCTCGCGGGCGCGCGCATCCAGCGCGTAGCCGTCCAGCTCTTCGAAGCGGGCCTGCACTTCGCCGTATCGCGTCACCAGCGCATCCATGTTGTCGATCTGATCGGGGTCGACCATCGCCGCTTCGAGCTGCGCCATTTCGGCGGCCAGCGCGCTGGCGGGGCCCACCCCGTCCATCACCGCCATCACGGCGCTCTGGCCCGACATTTCGCCGACATCCTGGCTGAAATAACCGATGGTCATGCCGGGATCGATCGTCACCTGGCCATCGTCCGGCTTGTCCTGGCCGGCGATCATCCGGAACAGGGTGGATTTGCCCGCGCCGTTGGGCCCGACCAATCCCACCTTCTCGCCCTTCTGGACGCCCATCGCGGCATCGATGAAGAGGAGCTGGTGGCCGTTCTGTTTGGAGATGTTGTCGAGGCGGATCATAAATCGTGCAGGTCGAAGCTGGGGCGATCAAAACCTTGCGGATTGATCGTCGCCCCTAGGCCAGAACCTGGCTCACTCCCACTCTATGGTCCCAGGAGGCTTCGACGTGATGTCGTAGACCACCCGGTTGATGCCGCGCACTTCGTTGACGATGCGGGTGGCGGTGCGGGCCAGGAAACTGTGCTCAAAGGGATAATAGTCCGCGGTCATGCCGTCGCTGCTGGTCACGGCACGCAGGGCGCAGACATGGTCATAGGTGCGGGCATCGCCCATCACGCCGACGGTCTTGACCGGCAGCAGCACGGCAAAGGCCTGCCAGATCTTGTCGTAGAGGCCGGCCTTGCGGATTTCGTCGAGATAGATGACGTCGGCCTTGCGCAGGATCTCCAGTTTCTCGTCGGTGATCTCGCCGGGGATGCGGATGGCCAGGCCCGGGCCGGGAAAGGGATGACGTCCGACGAAAGCGGGCGGCAGGCCCAGTTCGCGGCCGAGGGCGCGCACTTCGTCCTTGAACAGGTCGCGCAGCGGTTCCACCAGCTTCAATTTCATGAAGTCGGGCAGGCCGCCGACATTGTGATGGCTCTTGATGGTCACCGACGGCCCGCCGGTGGCCGAGACGCTTTCGATCACATCGGGATAGAGCGTGCCCTGGGCGAGGAATTCCGCGCCGCCGACCTTGTGGCTTTCCTTGTCGAACACATCGATGAAGGCGGCGCCGATGATCTTTCGCTTCTGTTCCGGATCGCTGATGCCTTTCAGGCGGCCCAGGAACATCTCGCGCGCATCGGCATGGATCAGCGGGATGTTGTAATGATTGCGGAACAGCGTGACCACTTCCTCGGATTCGCCGGACCGCATCATGCCGGTGTCGACGAAAATGCAGGTCAGTTGCTCGCCGATCGCTTCGTGGATCAGCACGGCGGCGACGCTGGAATCCACGCCACCCGACAAGCCGCAGATCACCTTGCCTGTGCCGACCTGCTTGCGAATCTTGTCCACCATGGCGGCGCGGAAGGCGTGCATGTTCCATTCCGGCTCGATGCCGGCGATGGTGCGCACGAAATTGGACAGCAAGGTCGCGCCGCGCGGGGTGTGCACCACCTCCGGGTGGAACTGCACGCCATAGAAGCGGCGCTTCTCGTCGGCGATTACGGCATAGGGTGAGGACTCGCTCGTCGCCACAACGGCGAAGCCGGGCGGGATGGCGGTGATCTTGTCGCCATGGCTCATCCAGACCGGCTCGCTGCCCGATTCCGCCAGGCCTTCCAGCAGGGGCGACTTGGTTTTCACATGGATGTCGGCGCGGCCGAATTCCTGGTTGTGGCCGGCTTCGACCTTGCCGCCCAACTGGGCGCTCATGGTCATCTCGCCATAGCAGATGCCCAGCACCGGCACGCCGGCCTCGAACACGCTCTGCGGGGCGCGCGGGGCGTTCTCTTCATAGACCGAGCGCGGACCGCCGGAGAGGATGATGGCGCGCGGCTTCTTGGCCAGCGCGTCTTCCGCCTTGTTGAAGGGCACGATCTCGCAATAGACCCCGGCTTCGCGCACGCGCCGCGCGATCAGCTGCGTGACCTGGCTGCCGAAATCCAGAACCAGCACGCTCATCGGGCGGCGTTCGCCGTCGTCGAAGAGTGGTTCTTGTCCAGCGCCGAGATGCCTTTCAGCGCGGTGGGCTCCGCCGGGTCGATGCCCAGGGCAGCGTCATAGAAATTGCGGGCGTAATCGGGCTGGCCGGTTTCGGCATAGATGTCGGCCAGCGCGACATAGGATGTGGGCCGCGCCGGATCGGCGACGATGGCCGATTGCGCCAGGCGCACCGCCAGTTCGGTTTCGCCCTTGGTGGCGGCGGCATGAGCCTGGACCAGGAGAGATTCCACCGTCACCGGCGCCACCACTTTGGCGGCGGGCTTGATGGGCTTGGCCGGCTTGGGGGCGGCCAAAGAGGGAGCGGTGGCCAAAACAAGGGCGGCCAGGAGAGGAATCGCGCGGCGGGTCATGGGGCCGACCATAAGCCATTTTGGCGGGGTGTAACCATGCGTCATTCGCGGCGGAGCCCCGCACAATAAAAGCCGTCTGTGCCGGTTTTGGCCGGGCTGGCCCGGAAATCCCCGGCCAGACCGGGCGGCGGGCTGGAACCCCAGCCTTTCGCCAGATCGATGGGAACAAAGCCGGGCCGGCGGGCCTGCAGGGCGGCCACCCGGTCCTGGTTCTCGGCAGGCAGGACCGAACAGGTGGCATAGACCAGCCGGCCGCCCGCTCCGACAAGGCCGGCGGCCTGGTCCAGCAGCTTGTCCTGGGTTTCCGTCAGGGCCGCCAGCCAGCCCGGAGTCATGCGCCAGCGCAGCTCCGGCTGGCGCCGCCAGGTGCCGGTGCCGCTGCACGGCGCATCCACCAGCACCAGGTCGAAGGTGCCCGATGGCTGGCCATGGTCCAGCGGCAAGGTCTTGATGATGGTGGCGCCGGCGCGGGTGGCGCGCTTTTCCAGTTCGAACAGCGCCTCGCCGCGCACATCACAGGCGATGATCTCGCCCTGGTTCTGCATCGCCGCCGCCAGGGCAAGACTCTTGCCGCCGGCGCCGGCCGCCAGGTCCAGCACGCGCATTCCGGGCTGCGCGCCACAGAGAGCAGAAGCGATTTGCGCCGCCTCGTCCTGGAATTCGAAAACGCCGGATTCAAACAAGGGTGATTGGGACAGGTTGCCTGCATCGCCGGTGATGCGGATGCCGTGCGGCGCATAGGGCGTGGGCGCGGCAGGGATTTCGAGCGCCGCCAGCAAATCTTCCCGCGATGTCTTCAAGGTGTTGACCCGGATGTCGGTGGGCGCGCGCGGAATGAATGCGGCCATTTCTTCCGCCAGGCGTTCGCCGAAAGCACGCCTGAGTTCGTCTTCCAGCCAGGCGGGATATTCGCCGCGCACCCAATCGGGCGCGGGCGGCGGCGTGGCGGCGATGGCGGCTTGCTCCGCATCGCTGAGCGGCGCCGGGCCATAGCCGCCGGCAAACAGCGCAGCGACGTCTTCGCCGCTGTCCAGCAGCGCCGCGATCATGCGGGCGCGGGGTGTGCCCTCTCCCATCCGGTGTGCCAGGCGGGCATGGGCGCGCTGCACCGAAAACACCTGCTCGGCGATGGCGCGGCGGTCCTTGGAGCCGGCGAAGCGCCGGATGCGGAACCAGCTTTTGAGAAAGCGGTCGGTGGGCTGGCTGGTCTTTTCCAGCCCCTCCAGGATCTCGATGGCCATCTGCAGGCGGGCGGCGGGGGTCATTTTTTGAGATCAACCAAGGTGTTAAGCCGGAAATACGCCCCACTTCCTTAAACCCAAAAGTGAGGATTGCTCTTATAGAGTGCGAGCCCATGCTGCGCACCCCTGCCCTGAACTTCGCCTTGGCCGCCGCGCTGGCCGGTTTCGCGCTGGCCGCCCTGTCGCCGGGCCTGCTGAACGACAGCGACACCTATTGGCACATCCGCGCCGGGGAATGGATGGTCGCGCACGGCGCGGTGCTGCGCGCCGATGTGTTCTCCTATACCGCGGCCGGCGCGCCCTGGCACACCCAGGAGTGGTTGTCCGAGATCGCCATGGCGCTGGGATGGCGCGGCGGCTGGGCCGGCATCCATCTGTTGTTTGCCGCCGCCGCCGCGGTGACCGCCGGCGTGACCGCCTGGTTTGTGCGGGCCCGCGTGGATTTTGTCCCTGCGCTGCTGGCGGTGGTGCTGGGCCTGGCTTGCGTCACCGGCAGTCTGTTGGCGCGGCCGCACATGCTGACCTTGCCGCTGCTGGCGATCTGGACGGCGGGGCTGGCGGGAGCACGTGAGAAAAACCAAGCACCGTCCTGTTGGCTGATCGCGGTGATGCCGCTCTGGGCCAACCTGCATGGCAGCTTTGCCTTCGGCCTGGCGCTGGCCGGTGCGCTGGCGATCGAAGCTGTGATCGCGGATCGCAAGGCGGCGCTTGGCTGGGGCATCTTCCTTGCCGGCGCCACCCTGTCATGCCTGGCGACGCCGTTCGGAATTTCGGGGCTGCTGTTTCCCTTCAAGTTGTCGGCCATGCAGGGGCTTGGCCATATCGGCGAATGGCAGGCCAGTGATTTCAGCCAAGTCTCACCCTTCGCCATTGCGCTGCTCACCGCCCTGTTTGTGATGGGCAGCGGCAAGCTGAAGGTGCCGGCCATCCGGCTGCTGATCCTGCTGGGCCTGGTGTGGCTGGCCTTGAGCCACGGCCGCCACCAGATGCTGCTGGGAGTGGTGGCGCCGATCCTGCTGGCGCCGTCATTGGCCAAGGCCTGGCCCGCCAGGAATGAATCTTTCAAGCCGCTGCTGGCGGCGCTGGCGGCTGGCGGCTTCGCTGCGCTGATCCTGGTGCGGCTGGCGCTGCCGGTGGTGCGCGGTGATGATCCCATCTCGCCGGTCACGGCGCTGGCGCACGTGCCGCGCTTCGTGCGCGAGACGCCGGTGCTGAACGATTACGCCTTTGGCGGCTACCTGATCTGGAACGGCGACAAGCCCTTCATTGACAGCCGCGCCGACCTTTATGGCGACATCTTCCTGCAGAATTATGCCGCCATGACTGCGCCGGACAAGGATGCGCTGGCCGCCGCCCTCACCTTCTATCATGTGCGCTGGACCATCTTTGCCAGGGAAGCGCCGGTGGTGAAGCTGCTGGATGCCACCCCCGGCTGGCGCCGCCTTTATGCCGACAAGCTTGCGGTGGTGCACGTCCGCGACTAGCCTTTTGTTCATGGCAAAAGACGACGATATCTCCGGCCGGGTCCGGCTCCAGGAAACCAGGATCCTTTCCGACGACTATTATGTGCTGCGCCGCGCGACGTTCGAGTTCCGGCGCGGCGACGGCAACTGGCAGACCCAGACCCGCGAAAGCTATGATATCGGCGATGCCGCCACGGTGCTGCCTTACGACAAGGCCCGTGACCGGGTGATCCTGATCCAGCAATTCCGCTGGCCGATGTTCGAATGGGGCTACCGCCAATTGATGGTGGAAGCCATCGCCGGCAAGCTGGACGGCGACACCGCCACCGACTGCATCGTCAAGGAAGCGATGGAGGAAGCTGGTGTCACCATCACCAACGCGCGGCTTGTCAGCTATTGCTTCGCCAGCCCGGGCGCGGTGAAGGAACGGGTGTCGCTGTTCCTGGCCGATTATGATTCCACGGCGCCCCGCGCCAAAGGCGGAGGCCATGAACATGAGGGCGAAGACATCCTCGTGATGGAAATGCGCCTGGAGGAAGCGCTCGGCATGATCGCCAGCGGTGAGATCGTGGATTTGAAGACCATCGCCCTGCTGCAGGCGGCGAAGCTGGAATAGCTACTCGGTTGGCGCCTCGATGGTGACGCCCTTCGCCTTCAGCCGCGCCAGCACGCCGTCCTTGCGCAACAAAGGCCCCATCGCCACCAGCGCCACGGCCTTGCCCGGCTGGTTCAGGGCGGCATCCAGCGCCGCCACGGTTTCAGCGGTATTGCGGGCATTGATGTCGCCCACCCGCTCCACCGCGGCGATGACGCAGCCGAACAGCCGGGACTCGCTGTAATTGGCCTTCACGTTGGCCAGGTCGCCCACCGCCCAGGCCCGCGCGGCGCGCGCCGCATGGTCAAAGCCCCAATTGACGTCCTCCACCGCCTGCGCGAGGCAGACCTGCTGCTGGGCTTGCGTCAGTTTCAAAAGATCGCGCACCGCGTCCATCACATCGAAGCGGATCACCGGCTTGATCGGGATGCGCAGTCGTGACGCCTGGCTTTCCACCGTCCGGCGCGGTTCGCGGTATTCGAGTTCGGCCTTTTTGAGGAAATCCTGCCCCAGCCGTACCGCGGCGCGGATGGGAATGTCGGTGCGATAGTCGCCCGCATTGCCCACCGCCGTCCGTGCCGCAATGAAACGGGCCCGCAGCTCGGGCGGCAATGTGTCTTCAAGCACCTGGCCGCGCGGCAGGCTGAGCTCGCCGCCATGCCAGAGCAGGAACCAGCCGATATCCACCAGCCCAACATCGGCGCGCGGCGGCAGCAACACGGTGCGGGCGCCTTCCAGCAGTCCGGCGATGGAGTCCTTGTTCCATTCCATGCCGCGCGGCAGCAGGCCCACCGTGCCCAGGATCCAGACTTCGGATTCGCCGCGCGTCAGGCGCCACACCGCCGGTCCCGGCACGCCATGCACGGTGACGCTTTCGATTTCCGTCCATTCGGGTTCGGGAGAGGACGCGGGCTGGGCGGGCACGGGCAACACGGTCAGCGCCACGAATGTCAGCGAAAGGGCGGCTGCTTTCCACATGCCGCGCGCCAGGCTATTGCCCGCCGGGATGATAATTCGGCGCTTCGCGCGTCACCGTCACGTCATGCACATGGCTCTCGCGAAGCCCTGCGCCGGTGATGCGCACGAACTGGGCCTTGGCGTGGAATTCCTCGATGGTGCGGCAGCCGGTGTAACCCATGGCAGCGCGCAGGCCGCCGATGATCTGGTGCACCACCGCGCTGACCGGGCCCTTGTAAGCGACCTGGCCTTCGACGCCTTCGGGCACCAGCTTGAGCGCATCGCGCACTTCGGCCTGGAAATAGCGGTCGGCGCTGCCGCGCGCCATGGCGCCCACGCTGCCCATGCCGCGATAGCCCTTGTAGGAGCGGCCCTGATACAGAAACACCTCGCCCGGCGATTCATCGGTGCCCGCCAGCAGCGAGCCCACCATCGCCACGCTGGCGCCTGCCGCCAGCGCCTTGGCCAGATCGCCGGAATATTTGATGCCGCCATCGCCGATCACCGGCACGCCGGCGTCGCGCGCCACGCTGACCGCATCCATGATCGCGGTCAGTTGCGGCACGCCCACACCGGCGACGATGCGGGTGGTGCAGATGGAGCCGGGGCCGATGCCGACCTTCAGCGCGTCGGCGCCGGCGTCAATCAGCGCCCTGGCGGCGTCGGCGGTGGCGATATTGCCGCCCGCCACCTGGACATAGTTGCTCTGCTTCTTGATGCGCCGGATGGCGTCGATCACGCCCTTGGAATGGCCATGGGCGGTGTCCACCACGATCACATCGCATTCCGCCTCGATCAGGCCCATGGCGCGGGCATAGCCGTCTTCACCAACGCCGGTCGCCGCGGCGACCCGAAGGCGGCCGCGATCGTCCTTGCAGGCGTTGGGATACATCTGCGCCTTCTCGATGTCCTTGACGGTCACCAGCCCGACGCAGCGATAGGCGTCGTCCACCACAACGATCTTTTCGATGCGGTGCTGGTGCAGCAGCCGGCGCGCTTCGTCAGGCTTTACGCCTTCCTTTGCGGTGATGACGGTCTTGGTCATCAGCTCCGAAATCCTTTGCTGCGGATCGGCGGCAAAGCGCACATCGCGGTTGGTGAGGATGCCGACCAGCTTGCCGGCGCCCTTGGCGTCCACATTCTCCACCACCGGCACGCCGGAGATATGGTGGCGTTCCATTAGCTGCTTGGCTTCCGCCAGGGTCGCCTGCGGCCCGATGGTCACGGGATTGACCACCATGCCGCTTTCATAGCGCTTGACCCGGCGGACATGCTCGGCCTGTTCCTCGATCCCCAGGTTCTTGTGGATCACGCCCATGCCGCCGGCCTGGGCCATGGCGATGGCCAGGCCCGCCTCGGTAACGGTGTCCATGGCAGCGGAAATCAGCGGGATGCCCAGCTCGACCGTCTTGGTCAGCCTGGTCCTGGTATCCACTTGGCCGGGAAGGATTTCGGAGGCGCCGGGCACCAAGAGGACATCGTCGAAGGTCAGGGCTTCGCGGATGTCTGGGCCGGTCATATTGGGCGCTCCAACTGGAGCGCCGAGCCTGTAGCAGCGCCCCGGGGCCCGTGCAAGAGCCCCCTCAAGCGCCGGGTTAAATCCCTGTAAAATATGGCTTTCACCAATAATCGGGAACCCGTTACGGCCGTCGGCGTTGTAGCGGGTGTGACCGGCGATGGGCCGAGTCCCCCCTATTGTCCCCAGGAGTTTAAATCATGAAGACATTTCGTTTGATGCTTGGCGCCGCCATTGCTGTGACCGGGCTTGCCATTTCCGCCGCCAACGCCGCTCCCGCCGGCATCAAGGTCGGCACCCTGACCTGCAACGTCGCCAGCGGCATGGGCTTTGTGTTCGGGTCCAGCAAGGACCTGCGCTGCTCCTATGAGCCGACCAAGGCATCGGTCGAGCATTATGCCGGCTCCATCTCCAAGTGGGGCGTGGATATCGGCTACACCAGCAAGGCCAGGTTGGTCTGGGCGGTGTTCGCCCCCACCTCCGACGTTCGTCCCGGCTCGCTGGAAGGCGAATATGTCGGCGCGAGCGCGCAGGCGACTGTCGGCGTCGGCCTTGGCGCCAATGCGCTGGTCGGCGGTTTGGACAAGTCCATCGCCCTGCAGCCTCTCAGCATCTCGGGCAATACCGGCCTGAACGTGGCGGGCGGCATCGGCTCCATCAGCCTGAAGCACGTTCGCTAAGACTGAACTTCTCTATCGTGGTGAAAGCGCCGGCGGTTATCCGCCGGCGCTTTTTTCTTTGAACCCCAGGCCCACGACGTACAGCTCCACCGATTCCGCGCGGCTAGCCGGCGGCTTGACGTGCTTGACCTCGCGGAAGGATTTTTTCAGCCGCACCAGGAGCTCGTTGGACGATCCGCCCTGGAACACCTTGCCGACAAAGGTGCCGCCGGGCCTCAGCACATCGTCCACAACGTCCAGCGCGATCTCCACCAACGCGATGGTGCGGATATGGTCGGTGGCGCGATGGCCGGTGGTGGGGGCCGCCATGTCGGTCAGCACAATGTCAGCGGGACCGTCCAGCGCCTGTTTGAGCATGGCTGGCACATCGGCATCGGTAAGGTCGCACTTGAAAAACGTGACACCGGGGATTTCTTCCATCTGCAGCACATCGGCCGCCACCACTACGGCGCCGGCTTTCGCCGCCACCTGGCTCCAGCCGCCGGGCGCCGCGCCCAAATCCAGAACCTTGGCGCCCTTTTTCAAAAAACGAAATTTCTCATTCAGCTCCACCAGCTTGAAAGCCGCGCGGCTGCGAAACCCCTTGGAACGGGCGGCGGCGACGTAAGGGTCATTGAGCTGGCGCTGCAACCAGGTGCGCGAGGATTGCGTACGGGTGCGATCCTTTTTGACTTTCACAGGCACGCGCCCGCGCCCCGAGGCATCGCCGCCGCTCTTCATGACAATTCCCGGCTCAACTGGCGCAGCATGCCTTCGCGCAGGCCCCGATCGGCAACCCGCAGCACCGGCGACGGCCACAGCGCGCAGATGGCGGTGAAGATGGCGCAGCCGGGCAGCATCAGGTCGGCGCGCTCGGTCCCGATGCTGCCGATGCCGGCCAGGGCGGCGACATCCTGGCCCACCAGCCGGTCCACCATCCGCAGCATATGGCTGGTTTCGTGCCAGCTTCCGTCCACCCTTGTGCGGTTGTAGCGCGGCAGCTTGAGCGCAATGGCGGCCAATGTCGTCACGGTGCCCGAGGTGCCGAGCAGATGGTGTTTGCGCACATCGAAGCCGCTCATTTGCTGGGCGAAGGACTCCAGCCGCGACTTGAAGTCGTCGCGCATCCGTTCAAAGCCGATGCGGCTGGTGGAGGCGGCGCCGTAACTCTCCGCCAGGCTCACCACCCCCAGCGGCACCGAGGTGGCCAGCTTGGTCCGCGGCCCGCTTTCGCTTTTCTGCAGCCAGATGACCTCGGTCGAGCCGCCGCCGATGTCGAACACCAGCGCGCCCTTGTATTTGCGCCCGATCAGGGGAGCGCAGCCCTCCGCCGCCAGGTCGGCTTCTTCTTCCGCCGAGATCACCTTGAGGTCCAGCCCGGCTTCGTCGCGGGCACGCGCCACCAGCACATCGGCGTTGCGCGCCAGCCTTGCGGCCTGGGTGGCGATGGCGCGGACATGACGGACCTTGTGCTTGGAGATACGGTCGGAACAGATTTTCAGGGCGGCGATGGTGCGGTCCAGCGCGGCGTCGGACAGAAGGCCGCTCTGCCCCACCCCCTCGCCCAGCCGCACGATGCGGGAAAAGGAATCCATCACCCGGAACCCGCCCCGGGCGGAGGCGGCCGCGATCAGCAGCCGGCAATTGTTGGTGCCGAGGTCCAGCACCGCCAGCAATGGGCCGGTCTTGCCCTCGTCTTCCTGCGATTTCTGCTGATTTCCGTGCATTTGCCCCCGCGGCGAAGCAGCCGCGCCTGCCCAAGGCTAGCACGATCGGGCGGGGTCTGCCGGGCCAAAACAGGGGTGAAAAGCCGTCCTTGCAAGGGGTTGGCGGCTGGTCTAAACGGGCATCCCGCCGCCTGGTGGGGGATCGTCTAACGGTAGGACTGCAGACTCTGACTCTGCCTGTCTAGGTTCGAATCCTAGTCCCCCAGCCACCCAGTTTTCTCTCCAAGTGGCATTCTCCAGATCCCAGAAATATCCGCGTAGTTTCAAACCCTTGTCTGCGGACAAAGGCGTTTTGCGCCACTGTTTTGGCCAACGAGAGACCACTTTGGGGCGAGCACCCCGGTTTTTCTCCGGAGGCCCTTTTTCCAGTGGCAGAGTCAGATCGCGCGATCGGCAAATCATGATCG
>CANJJD010000003.1 GCA_947474645.1 Alphaproteobacteria bacterium
ACCGTCGTGGGGGTCGGAGCGTCAAAGCCCGCCGCCTGAAGGCGCGTCGACGAAACGACGACTTGTTCAACGCCTTCCTGCGCAAGCGCGCCGCCGGCGCTAAGCGCCAAAATGGCTGCGCCGCCTGCAAGACGAACGCGAGTCTTCGTCAAACCATAGTTCATAGGTATAGTCCCCCTGGACGGTTGTTCTACCGGCGATTACCGGATTTCTGGCGGTTGGATAGCAGAGGCGCGCGCTGCCAAGCGAGAGAATATTCGGCAGAACAGGGCTCTAGACGTTCGGAAAGGGCGGAACGTCACATTATTGCAACGCCGTGAAACCTCTCCTTAGTATTGTGCGCCGCACAAAATCCGGTGGCCAGCTTGGGGCTGGACGCGGCGAGCGCGAGAAAAAGGCCCGGTTTCCGTGGCCTTTTTTATTACCTGAAAGGATGTCGAGTGCGCGCCGGTCCCGTTCCGCAATAATATAAGCCAGAACCGCACAAAGAGGCCCGAGTTCGCACCGGCCGTGTTCACCGCCCAACAAAGTGAGCTCGTAAGCGCTGATTCTTTCTCTTAACGACCGTTAAGAAAGCCGGATGCCGCGCAATGCGGCCTGCACCCACATCCGCTCATCCGCGATTCTTGCAAGCCTTCGCAGGCAGCAAAGTTTGCGCACGCTCAACAGATCGGCGTGCGCGGCTGAACGGTGCGATCGTACAGAACGGCGCTTTATTCGGGCGCGCATATCCATGACGCCATTTCCGGCATCGCGCGCAATGGCGCAACTTTGCTGGTCAATCCGGGGGCCTGCCGTTATCGTATAAACTTCAGAAAGATCCGCTCCAAGGACATCCCATGCGCCCGCTTCTGCTTCTTTCCGCCGCCCTGTGCGTCACCGGACTGGCCATCGCGCCCATTGCCAATGCGCAAAGCGCCAAGCCCGCTCTCTATACCGATGCCCAGACCACCGCCGGCGCGCAGGTCTATGCGTCCTCCTGCGCCGCCTGTCACGGCACGCAGCTTGAAGGCGTCGCCGCTCCCGCCCTGAAGGGCGCCGCGTTCGGCGAGATGGCCGCGGCGCAAAGCCTGACGGTCGCGACCTTGCTGGAGGTGATCGTCAATACCATGCCGCAATCCGAGCCGGGCTCGCTGAAGCCGGAGGAATATGCCGCGGTCACCGCCTATATCCTGCAGCAGAACGGCTATCCCGCCGGCACCGCGGCGCTGGCCGCCGGCGCGGCGGGCACGAAAGACGCCAAGATCACGCCCTGAACCGGCACCCGGAGCTCATCATGAAGAAATCCGCAATCGCTTTGCTGGCGGCGGCGTGCCTGGGCCTGTGCGGCAGCGCATTGGGCCAGGCGCCACAGCCGCAACCGACACCAGGCGTGGCAGGCAGCGCCGGTGAAGCGGCGCCGGCAGTGGGCGCGAGCACCGCGCCGCGCCCCGAAAGCTTCCTGAACCGGGCGGCAACCCAGAACGTCGATGTCAGCGATGCGATGATGCTGGACGCCGACAAGTCCGACGGCTGGATCCTGCACGGACGCACCTACGACAACCAGCGCTTCTCCCCCTTCACCGACATCAACCTGTCGAATGTCAGCAAGCTCAAGCCCACCGCGATCCTGCAGACCGGGGTGCAGAAGAATTTCGAGAACACCGCGATCGCCGTGGATGGCGTGCTGTATCTGAGCACCGCCGACAACAAGGTGATGGCCTATGATGCCGTCACCGGCAAACAGCTCTGGTCCTATATTCCCACCCTGGCCTATTCCAATCTGTGCTGCGGCCAGATCTCGCGCGGCGTCGCGGTGGCCTATGGCAAGGTGTTTTCCGCGCAGCTCGACGGCCGTGTCGTGGCGCTGGATGCGCGCACCGGCAAGCTGCTCTGGAAGACCGAAAATGCCGACATCCTACCCCAGCCGGCGGTGTTTTATTCCTTCACCATGGCGCCCATCGCCTTAAACGGCATGATCCTGCTGGGCAATGCCGGCGCCGAATGGCCGACGCGGGGCTTCCTGCAGGCGCTGGATGCCAATACCGGCAAGCTGGTGTGGCGCTTCAACACCACGGCGGCGCCCGACCAGCCCGGCGGAAAAACCTGGAGCGGCGATAGCTGGAAATATGGCGGCGGCTCGGTGTGGAACACGCCCGCGATCGACGTGAAGAACAACCTGATCCTGTTCGCCACCGGCAATCCCAATCCCGACCTGGATGGCTCAAGCCGCAAGGGCGACAACGCCTATACCGACTCCGTCGTCGCCATCGACAGCCGTACCGGCAAGCTGCGCTGGTGGTACCAGGAAGTGGCGCACGACATCTGGGACCTGGATGCCTGCGCGCCGGTGGTGTTGTTCGACACGGTGGACGAACGCGGCAAGCCGGTGCAGGCCGCCGCCCATGCCGGCAAGACCGGTATCGTCTATATCGTCAACCGGCTGACCGGAAAGCTGATCCGCAAATCGGCGCCTTTCGTGGATATCAGCGATAACTTCATGACGCCGCTGGGACCCGAACCCAAGACCATGTGGCCGGCCAATCACGGCGGCGCGATGTGGCAACCGCCGGCCTATTCGCCCCAGACAAAATATCTGTACCAGTTGGGCATCAACGAGGCGCACGACTATATCGTCAACAAGCCGCTGCCGGAGGTCTACAAGCCCGGCACACCGATCCGCGGCCAGTACAGCGGCGGCGACATGCCGCTCAACACCAAGGTCTTCATTCCCAACGGCACCTTCAGCGCCATCGACATGGCCACCGGCGCCATCGCCTGGCAATACAAGTCCAGCCGCCCGCTGTTCAGCGGCGTGGTCGCCACCGCCGGCGGCCTGGTCTTCACCGGCGAGATGGACGGCGACTTCATGGCGTTCGACGCCAAGACCGGCAAGAAGGTCTGGACCTTTCCGCTGGGCGCCGGCGTCTGCACCCCGCCCATCACCTACAAGGTCAAGGGCGTGCAATATATCGCGGTCGGCGCCGGCGGCTGCCACGGCGGCGAGATTTTCATGCAGAATGAAGGCAAGGGAATCTTCGGCAACGTCTTCGCCATCTTCGCCCTGCCAAACTGATTTGAAGGACACCGCATGGACAGCAAGACCAGGGAAATTCTTTCGGGCATTTCCACCGCAACCCTGACCACGGTGCTGTTGAAGAAAGGCCTGCGCAACGTCTGGCTGCGCGGCGCCTTCCCCAAGCAGCCCGGCCAGAAGCGGGTGGTAGGCACCGCCTTCACCTTGCGCTTCGTCCCGGCGCGCGAGGACCTGGCGACGCCGGCAAGCTGGGCCTCGCCCATTTCCACCCGCGCCGCCATCGAAGCGATGGAAGAAGGCGTGATCTGCGTGGCCGACGCCAATGGCGTGACCGATGCCGGCATTTTCGGCGACATTCTCTGCGCCCGCATGGCCAAGCGCAAAGTGGGCGCGCTGATCACCGACGGGGTGATGCGCGACATGGAAGGCGTGCTGGCGACCGGATTGCCGATCTGGTGCGCCGGCGCCGCGGCACCGGCGAGCGTTGCCGGCCTAACCTTCATCAACTGGCAGGAACCGATCGGCTGCGGCGGCGTCGCGGTATTTCCCGGCGACACGATCGTGGCGGATGGCGATGGCGCGGTGTTGATCCCGCAAGCCATGCTGGCGGAAATCACCGAAGCGGCCGCCGAGCAGGAAGCGATGGAATCCTGGATCATGGGCGAAGTGGAAAAAGGCGTACCGCTGCCCGGCCTTTATCCGCCCAATGACGAGAACAAGGCCAAATACGCCGCCTGGCGCAAAAGCCAGAAAAGCTAGTCGTTTATAAAGTCCCGCAGGCGCGCATAGCTGCGCTCGATATGCCGGCGCATGACGGCTTCCGCCTTGGTGCCGTCACGCGCGCGGATGGCGGCGATGATGTCGTCATGTTCATGCACCGCTTCTTCGGCGATCTCGCTGCGAAAACACGAGCGGAAGATGTGGACATGGATGTGCAGCCGCGCCAAAGAATCCGCGATCAGGTGATTGCCGGCGCCCCGCGCGATCAGGCGGTGAAATTCGGTATCCATGTCGGCAAAGGCGTCGTGTGACGGCGCCGTCTCGCCGCTGGCAAGCTGGCGCATCTCATCATCCGCCATCGCCTCGGCCGCCTTGCGCGCGGCATGGGGCTCGATCAGCAGGCGGAATTCGAACAGCTCATCCAACTGGGCGCGGTCCATGCGCGGGCTGGTGGCGTAACCGGCGAAGTGGCGCTTGGAGACCAACCCGTTGGCTTCCAGCATGGACAGGGCCTCGCGGATCGGGGTCTGCGATACCCCCAACTCGCGGGCCAGGCTGTCCACCGACACCCGGGTATCGGGGGGAATCTTGAGGGACATGATGTCGGCCCGGATGCGGCGATAGACCTCTTCCGCCAGCCCGGAGGGGCGCAGGATCGGACGGTCCGCCGTTTCATTCAGTACTGACGTCAAAGGAACTTTCCCACAGGAAGACTGGCTTTTGTCATTGACCGGGCGGAGCATAGCCCATACGGTTGATAAATCCTATAGGATATTTGATCCGTGCTGGTCGCCGTCGAGGAAGTCCGCAAGCTGGCCGAGGCCATCCTGCTCGCCAATGGCGTGCCGGCGTCCCATGCCGCGATTCAGGCGGGCCTCTTCATCGAAGCGGAAATGCGCGCCATTCCTTCGCACGGGCTGCTTCGCCTGCGCCGGGTGATCGAGCGCATCCATGCCGGCCTGTCGGTGCCCGGCGCCACCGGCGCGCAGAACTGGACGGCACGCAGCTTTCTTTCCGTGGACGGCCAGCGCGGCCTTGGTCCCGTCGTTGCCATGGCGGCGCTGGATGCGATCGTGCCGCGCGCGCGTGAAGACGGCATCGCCATCGCCGCCATCCGCAACACCAATCACCTGGGCGCGCTGGCCTACTATGCCGAACATGTCGCCAATCAGGGACTGACCTGCATCGCGCTCACCATCTCCGAAGCGCTGGTGCATCCCTGGGGCGGACGCAAGGCGATGATCGGCACCAATCCCATCGCCATCGGCGTGCCCGCCGATCCCACCCCCATGGTGCTGGACATGGCGACCGGCCTTGTCTCCATGGGCAAGATCCATGACCACGCCAATCGCGGCGCGCCGATTCCGCTGGGCTGGGCGCTGGACGAAAATGGCGATCCCACCACCGACGCTTCCGCCGCCAAGAAAGGCGCCATCGCGCCGTTCGGCGGTCCCAAGGGTTACGCCCTGGGCATCGCCTTTGAAGTGCTGGTGGCCAGCCTGGCTGCGTCGGCCATCGGCACCGACGTGAAAGGCACCCTGGATTCCACCAATGTCTCCAACAAGGGCGACATCTTCATCGTCATCGCCCCGCCCCATGCGGACGGCGCCCGCGCCCTGGTCACCGAATATCTGGACGGCATCCGCGCCGCCGCCCCGTCCGATCCGGCCCATCCGGTGCTGGCGCCGGGCGACCGCGCCCATGCGGTGCGCGCCCAATCGGAAAAGCGCGGCATGTTCATCGACGACGGGCTGTGGGCGGACCTGCAAAAGCTTTCGCAAGATTCCAGGAAGGACAAGTCATGAGTTCATTGTTCGGCGCCCTGCGCCTGCCCGCCTCGGTGATCTTCGGCTCCGGCCAGCGCGCCGCGCTGGGCATGATGACGGCGCAGATCGGCAGCCGCGCCCTGGTCTGCACCGATGCGCGCATGGCGGGCGACGCGCAGTTCAAGGCCATTGTCGCGGACCTGAAAGCCAATGGCGTGGAGGTGATGGTCTATGACCGCACCGAGGCCGACCTGCCCATTGATGGCATTTCAGCCTGCGTCACCGAATGTGCCGGCTTCAAGCCTGATGTGGTGCTGGGCATCGGCGGCGGCTCCTGCATGGACATGGCCAAGTGCGTGGCGGTGCTGCTCAAGCATGGCGGTTCGTTGCGCGACTATTACGGCGAGAACAAAATCCCAGGCCCAGTGGCGCCGGTGATCGCCGTGCCCACCACCGCCGGCACCGGCTCGGAAGTCACCCCCGTGGCGGTGATCGCCGATACCGAGCGCGGCACCAAGGTGGGCATTTCCAGCCCCTACCTGATCCCGCGCGTGGCGGTGTGCGATCCCGAACTCACCCTCACCTGCCCGCCGGGCTTGACCGCCATCAGCGGCGCCGACGCGCTGACCCATGCCATCGAAAGCTTCACCGCCGCCGCCCGAGAGGTGACGCCGGATCTCACCGTAAAGAACGTGTTCGTGGGCAAGAATGTGCTCAGCGACACCTTCGGCCTCTTGGCGCTCAAGAACATCTTCCAGGCGCTGCGCATCGCGGTGAAGGACGGCAAGAATATTCAGGCGCGCGAGCAGATGATGCTGGCCTCGCTGGCGGCCGGCTGCGCCTTTGGCGCGGCAGGCACCGCGGCGGCCCATGCCATCCAGTATCCGGTCGGCAATGAAACCCACACCCCCCATGGCATGGGCGTGGCGCTGTTGATGCCCTATGTGATGGAGTTCAACCGCCCCACCTGTGTCGGCTGCTTTGCCGAGATCGGCCGCGCTATCGGCCTGAGCGGCACGGATGAAGAGCTGTCGCGCAAAGTGATTGATGAGGTCGCCAGCTTGTTGAAGGACATCGGCATCCCGGTGACCTTGCGCGAGTTGGGCCTGCCGGAAGACAAGCAGGACTGGACGGCGGAAAGCGCCATCGGCGCCGCCCGCCTGGTCAACAACAACCCCCGCAAGCTGGATGTGGACGCCATGAAGGCGATCACCCGCGCCGCCTTCTCCGGCGACCGCGCCACGCTTGCTTCCTGACATTCAAACGAGAGAGCGATGACCAATACCGTCACCATCCCAACACCCAAGACCGGCCCCGCGCCCTTCCCCATCCCTACCGACCTGTGGATCGGCGGCAAGTGGGTGGAAAGCGCCACCAAGAAGCGCGTGGACGTGTTTGATCCTTCCACCGGCAAGAAGATCACCGATGTGGCCGACTGCGACGCGTCCGATGCGCTCGCCGCGGTGGACGCCGCCGATGCGGCCGCCGCCGCCTGGGCCGCGACCACGCCGCGCCAGCGCGCCGAGATCCTGCGCAAATGCTATGAACAGATCGTCGCCAATATCGAATGGCTGGCCTACCTGATCAGCCTGGAGAACGGCAAGGCGCTGCCCGATGCGCGCGCCGAAGTGCTGTATTCCGCTGAATTCTACCGCTGGTATGCCGAGGAATGCTGCCATGTGCTGGGCGAATTGGCGATGGCGCCGGCCAGCGGCGCGCGCATCATGGTGCAATACCAGCCCATCGGCATCGCGCTGTTGATCACGCCGTGGAATTATCCCGCGGCGATGGCCACCCGCAAGATCGCGCCGGCCCTGGCGGCCGGCTGCACCGTGGTGCTGAAGCCCGCCACCGAAACCCCGCTCACCGCCCTGGCGGTCGCCCAGATCATGCATGACTGCGGCGTGCCGGCCGGCGTGGTCAATGTCGTCACCACGTCGAAAGCCAGCCCGCTGTCCAAAGCGGTGCTACACGACCCGCGGGTGCGCAAGATTTCCTTCACCGGCTCCACTCCGGTGGGCCGCGCCCTGCTGCACGAAGCCGCCGACCAGGTGATTTCCTGCGCCATGGAGCTGGGCGGCAACGCCCCCTTCATCGTCTGCAAGGACGCCAATTTAAACGACGCGCTGGACGGCGCCATGCTGGCCAAGATGCGCAACAGCGGCGAAGCCTGCACCGCCGCCAACCGCTTCTATGTCCACAAGGACATCTACAAGCCCTTCACCGATGGCATGGTGGCGCGCATGTCGGCGATCAAGCTGGGCGAAGCCACCGATCCGGAATCCACCCTGGGGCCGATGGTGAACGAGAAGGCCGTCGCCAAGATCGCCGAGCTGGTGGACGATGCCGTGGCCAAGGGCGCCAAGCTGCTGCTGGGCGGCCAGCGCCTCAACCGGCCGGGCTATTACTATCCGCCCACCGTGCTGGCCGATGTGCCGGACAATGCCGACATGATGAAGGAAGAAATCTTCGGGCCGGTGGTGTCGCTGCAATCCTTCGACGATGAGGAAGAGGCCATCCGCAAAGCCAATGACACCGAATATGGCCTGGCGGCCTATGTCTATACCCAGGATCTCAAGCGGGGCCTCAAGATCTGCGAGAAGCTGGAGGCCGGCATGCTGGGCCTCAATCGCGGCCTGATGTCGGACCCGGCGGCGCCCTTCGGCGGCGTCAAGCAGTCGGGCCTGGGCCGCGAAGGCTCACACCACGGCCTGATCGAATTCTGCGAGATCAAGTATATCGCGACGAACTGGTAGCTACGAAGAGCAGCTTACTTCAAGATTGCACAGCTCCGGTGGCGGCGGCGCGGCGAAAGCCTCGTCGCCGTCATGGCTTTGGAACGGTGACTGAACCAGCTTGAAGATGCGATCCAGGGTGGCGATGTCGCCCTGGTCTTCCACGGCGCGAATGGCGGTTTCCGCCACCCAGTTGCGTAACACATATTTGGGATTGACCTTGTCCAGATCCAGCACGTGCTCGCGCTCGGTGCGCACGCGATAGCGTGACAGCCAGGCTTCCGCCTCCGCGCCCGCCGCGCCGAACAGCGACAGCCAGTCTGCGTCCTCGCCGCTGAGATTGCGGAAGCTCAATGTGTAATCGGCGCGCGCCTTGACCATCAGGTTCAACAGGTCGCCGATCAACTGGTCGTCGCCCGGCGCCTTGCGCGCCAACCCCAGCTTGGCGCGCATCAAGGTGCGATAGCGGGCGCGATACAGGCCCTCATAAGTATCCAGCGCGCTGATCAGCGCGTCCTTCTCGATCAGCCCAGACAAGGCGAAGGCGAGCGCCCGCAGATTCCAGTGGGCGATGGCCGGCTGCATGTCGAAGGCATAGCGGCCTTGGCTGTCGGTGTGATTGCAGACAAAGCCCGGATCATAGGCTTCCATGAATCCGAACGGACCAAAGTCCAATGTAAGACCCAGGATGGACATATTGTCGGTGTTCATCACCCCATGGGCGAAGCCCACCGACTGCCAGCCGGCCATCAGCTCGGCGGTGCGCTTGACCACTTCGCTGAACCATGCGGCGTGATCGCCCACCAGGTCCGGGAAATATTCCGCGATGACATGATCGGCCAGTTGGCGCACCTGCTCGTGCTGGCCCTTGTGGAAGAAATGCTCGAAATGGCCAAAGCGGATATGGCTGCGCGCCAGCCGGGTCAGCACCGCGCCCGGTTCCGCCGCCTCGCGCAGGACCTGTTCGTTGGTGGCGATGATCGCCAGCGCCCTTGTGGTGGGAATACCCAGCGCGGCCAGCGCCTCGCTGCACAGATATTCGCGGATGGTGGAGCGCATCACGGCGCGGCCGTCGGCGAAGCGCGAATAGGGCGTCTGGCCCGCGCCCTTGAGCTGGATGTCCCACAGTTCACCCGCGGCGTTGCGCGCCTGCCCGATCAACAACGCGCGCCCGTCGCCCAACTGTCCGGCCCAGACGCCAAACTGGTGGCCGGAATAGACCATCGCCAGCGGCGTAAAATCGCCCAGCGGCGCATGGCCGGAAAAAACCTGGGTGAAGGCGGGATCGGAGAAAGCGCCCGCATCCATGCCGATCAGCGCGGCGGCTTTTGGGTTGGCGTGCAGCAGTTTGGGCTGCACCCCGACCTTTTCCGCCGGCATCAGGGTGTAGAACTCGCCCGGCAAGCGGGCGTAATGGCTTTCAAGCTTCAGACCGAACTGGTGCATGACTCACTATAACGCCTGCCGCTCGCTTTGGCTCGCGGCGTACGGCGCTCAAATCGGTCCACTGGACCGATTTGCCGGGCTACGCCCGTCGCGCCTTAACAATGCAATTTTCCAATACGCCCAGGAACCGCGAACGGTCCTGTTTGGAAAAGCCGGCATGATGGGTCTGGCCGCCCGGCGTGAGCTCACGCAGATGCCGGCTGAGGTCCCGCATCCCCAGCGCCATGCCGATGCCGTCTTGGGTAAACGGTTTGCCGTTGGGGCCGATCACGCGCGCACCTTTTTCCAGGCAGCGTGACGCCAAAGGAATGTCGGCGGTGATGCAGATGTCGCCGGCGGCGATATGCTCGACGATCCAGTCATCGGCGGCATCCGCGCCCTCCGCCACGGTGACATGGCGCAGGAGCGGATTGGCCGAGGGACGCAAGCCCCCGTTGCTGACGATGGTGACGGACAAGCCGTGCCGGCCCGCCACCTTTTCGACCTCTGCCTTTACCGGGCAGGCGTCGCCGTCAACAAACAGTGCAATCAAGCAGCGCTGGTCCGCTTTTTATCGTTGCCGCGATGCCAATGCGGCCGCGAGCCGTTGCGCTTGGCCGGGGCATGGGGATCGCCATGCGGCAAAGCTTCGCCGCGTCCGCCGCCGGGCTTGTGGCCGCCCTTGTTGTGACCATGCGGCTTGCCATGGCGATGACCATGGGCGCGGCGCGGCTCTTCCTGGTTGCGGCGCTGTTCTTCCGTCAGCTCCGGCAAATCGTGCGCCACCGGCTCGATCTTCATGCGGATCAGGCGCTCGATGTCGCGCAGATAGCCACGCTCCGACGCGTCGCAGAAGCTGATGGCGATGCCCTCGCCGCCGGCGCGCGCGGTGCGGCCGATGCGATGGACATAGCTTTCAGGCTCGTTGGGCAATTCGAAGTTCACCACATGGCTGATATTGTCCACGTCAATGCCGCGGGCGGCGATGTCGGTGGCCACCAGCACGCGGGCCTTGCCGCTCTTGAACATGTCCAGCGCCCGCTGACGGGCATTCTGGGACTTGTTGCCGTGAATGGCATCTGACACCACGCCGGAGCGGGTGAGAAATTCGGCCACCTTGTTGGCGCCATGCTTGGTGCGGGTAAACACGATCACCCGGTTCATCGCCACATCCTTCAGCAGCTCACCCAGAAGCTGGCGCTTCTGCGGCGCCGGCACGAAATAAAGCTTCTGTTCGATGCGGTCGGCGGTCTTGCTCTGGGGGGTGACCTCGATGCGCTCGGGCGAACGCAGCATGTCATGGGTCAGCTTGACGATGTCGTCCGGCATGGTGGCCGAGAACAGCATCGACTGGCGCTCGCGCGGCAGCAGCGCCACCAGCTTGCGCACATCGCGGATGAAGCCCATGTCCAGCATGCGGTCGGCTTCGTCGACGATGAAGGTGTTCACCGCGTTGAGCTGAACCTGCTTCTGCTGCACCAGGTCCAACAGGCGGCCCGGTGTCGCCACCAGAATGTCCACGCCCTTGGACATGTTGCGGATCTGGGTGTTCTGGTTCACGCCGCCCAGGATCACGGTCATCTTCAAATTCAGGAAGCGGCCATAGGTGCGCAAGGATTGTTCGATCTGCACCGCCAGTTCGCGGGTGGGGGCCAGGATCAGCGCCTTGGCCTGCTTGGGGCCCGGCGGAAAATGGCCGACGGACAGCCGCTGCAGCAGCGGAATGCCGAAAGCGGCCGTCTTGCCGGTGCCGGTCTGGGCGATGCCCAGCAAATCGCGGCCGCCCAGCAGCGCCGGGATGGCGCGGGTCTGGATGGGGGTCGGTGTGGTGTAATTCTCTGCCGCCAAAGCGCGCAGGATCGGCTCGGCAACGCCAAGCCCTTCAAAAGTCACGTCAGTCACAAAAGTCCTTAAAACCGTGGGGACGCGCCAATAGGCGCGGATTTACGGCTGTTGCCGTCTTCCACGCACACTGGAGGGAACGGAGGTCAAAGCTGAGATCCGGCGGTGGCAGCGCTGAAAAGCACCTTGTGCGGTCGCGGGATGGCGGCTGTATGGGGGTGTTCGGCCCTGAAGTCAACCCGTTTTTGCTGCATCGCAGCAAATGAGACCATAACAATTGTACCCTTAACCCCGTTGCGGGGTGTGGCCTTCTGTAGTCATCATTGCCGACAGCCTCCCCCACGCAGCCGGGGCGCGGGGTTGGCTTTGGAGTTTCGACCGGCATTGGGGCAGTGCGTCGGTTCTCATGGCATACGGTAATGACGGGCCTAAGCCCATTTCGCAGGCATCCGCGAAGGGCAAGGTAAAGTGGTTCAACGCCACCAAGGGATACGGTTTCATCACACTGGACAATGGCGGTGACGCCTTCTGTCACGCCAGCGCGTTGCAGGCGACCGGGCACGCCGATGTGCAGCCCGGCACCACGATCGTCTGCGACCTGGCCGACAGCCAGCGCGGCTTGCAGGTGGTGACGGTTCACAGCGTGGATCCCTCCACCGCGGAAGCGCCGGCCCGCAGCCCCCGCGGCGACCGCTTCGGCGGCGGCGGCGACCGTTTCGGCGGTGGCGGCGGTTACGGCGGCGGCGGTGGCTATGGTGGTGGCGGCGGTGGTTATCGCGATAACAATGCCCCTTCCGGCCCGATGGTCGAAGGCAAGGTCAAGTTCTTCAACGACCAGAAGGGCTTTGGCTTTGTGATGCCGGACAATGGCAGCGGCGACATCTATCTGCATGCCAGCGCGCTGCGGCGTTCCGGTGTCCAGGCGGTGGAGCCCGACCAGCGCATCCGCTATTCGACACGCCAGGGCAACAAGGGCGTCGAAGTCGACAAGGTCGAGATCATCTAGCCTTGCTCGAACTGCGCCCCAATTGCGAATGCTGCGACAAGGATCTGGCGCCCAGTGCGACGGATGCCATGATCTGCACCTTCGAATGCACCTTCTGCCGTGATTGCGTGGAGACAAGGCTTGGCGGCGCCTGCCCCAATTGCGGCGGCAATTTCTGTGCCCGCCCGATCCGCCCGGAAGGCAAGCTGGCGAAGAATCCGCCTTCCACCAAGCGCGTATTGAAGCCGGACTGCGCCGCCTAGGCGGGCTCTGCCTTCGCCACACCCGGCGCCACGTCGGGATCGTTCTCGACTTCCTTCAGCTTTTCGCGCGCCGCGGCGGCTTCGCGCTGCTTGCTCCACATCGAGGCATAATGGCCGTTCTGCGCCAGCAATTCGGAATGGCGGCCACGCTCGATGATCTGGCCGTGATCCAGCACGAGGATTTCGTCGGCATCCACCACGGTGGAAAGACGATGGGCGATCACCAGGGAGGTGCGATCGCGCGACACCACATTCAGGGCGCTCTGGATCTCGCGCTCGGTGCCGGTGTCCAGCGCGCTGGTGGCTTCGTCCAACAGCAGGATGGGCGGATTCTTGAGGATGGTGCGGGCGATGGCGACGCGCTGCTTTTCGCCGCCCGACAGTTTCAGCCCGCGCTCGCCCACCATGGCGTCATAGCCCAGCGGCAGCAGGCTGATGAACTTGTCGATCTGGGCCAGGCGCGCCGCCTCCTTGATGTCGGCTTCATTGGCGCCGATGCGGCCATAGGCGATGTTGTACTTGACCGTGTCGTTGAACAGCACCGTGTCCTGGGGGACGATGCCGATCACGCTGCGCAAGGATTCCTGCGTCACGTCGCGAATGTCATGGCCGTCAATGGTCACCGTCCCGCTCTTGATGTCATAGAAGCGGTACAGGATGCGGCTGATGGTGGACTTGCCGGCGCCTGACGGCCCCACGATCGCCACCGTGCGCCCCGCCGGCACCGTGAAGCTGATGCCTTTCAGGACCACCCGTTCCGGGTCATAGGCGAACACCACATTGTCGAAACGGATCTCGCCGCCCGACACCGCCAGGGGTTTGGCGCCCGGCCGGTCCTGGACTTCGCGCGGCTGATTGAGCAGGCGGAACATGGCTTCCATGTCCACCAGGCCTTGCGTGATCTCGCGATAGACCGTGCCCAGCAGGTTCAACGGCTGGTAGAGCTGGATCACGATCAGGTTGGCGGCGACGAACTGGCCCAGCTTCACTTCGCCCGACTGGACCATCACCGCCGCCAGCGCCAGCACGATGCCCTGCCCGATGGCGATGATCGCGGCCTGGCCGGTGTTGAGGATGGACAGCGAGGTCTGGGACTGGATGGAGGCGTTGGAATACTTCTCCATCGAGACGTCGTAGCGCCGCGTCTCATGCTTCTCGTTGTTGAAATACTTGACGGTCTCGAAATTCAGCAGGCTGTCCACCGCCTTGGTGTTGGCGTCGGTGTCCGACTCGTTCATCTCGCGGCGGAAGGCGATGCGCCAGCGGGTGACCGCCACCGTGAACCAGCTATAGGCCGCCACCATGCCGATTGCGGTCAGCGCCACCCAGATGTTGAAGGTCCACAGCAGCAGCCCGGCATAGATCAGCACCTGGAAGATGATCGGGAATACCGAGAACAGCGCGAAGGACAGGATATTGTCGATGCCGCGGGTGCCGCGTTCGATGATGCGCGACAGCCCGCCGGTCTTGCGCTCCAGGTGAAAGCGCATGGACAGGGTATGGACATGGGCGAAGGTTTCCACCGCCACTTCGCGCATGGCGTGATACTGGACCTTGGCGAACACCCCGTCGCGCAACTGGGCGAAAGCCTGCATCAACACGCGCGACATGGCGTAAGCCGCCACCAGCGCGATCACCACCCACAGCACCGCCGTCTGGGGCGTGGTGCCGAAGGCATCCACCGCCGCGCCGAGAAACTGCTGCGATATGGTGGTGGTGATGATGCCAAGCATCAGGAAGACGATGCTCCAAACCACCCTGGCGCGCAGGTCGGGTCGGCCTTGCGGCCACAGATAGGGCATCAGCCGCCACAGGGGGCGGAAAGACGGGGCGCTGCTGCCTTCTTCTACGGGATGGGCCACGCTATTGGCCCATGTTCCCGCCGCCGAAGGTGACGAATCCGGCGATCATGGCGACCAGGGCAACGGCTGCCAAAATCAACAACCAGCGCGGCATCATTTCTCCATTGGCGTGGACGGCGAACCCGTCTAGGAAGTTACCGGTTTAAGAAGATGCGCGCGCTAGCGCAACCCCGTTGGCAACATGGAAAAGTCCAAACCCGCGATCTGCGTTTTCTGCGGCTCATCCTTCGGCACCGACCCTGCTTTCCGTGACGCCGCCCGTGCGATTGGGGCCGGAATCGCCAAAATGGGTCATGCCCTGGTGTTCGGCGGCGGCAGCCCCGGCCTGATGGGCGATGTCGCGCGCGCCGCGCGGGAAGCGGGAACCCCTGTCGAAGGCATCCTGCCGGGTTTCCTGCGCGACGTGGAACCGCCCTTGACCGATGGCGAGACCACCGAGATCGTGCCCGACCTGTTTGTGCGCAAGCAGAAAATGATGGATCGCGCGGCCGGTTTCTTCGTGCTGCCGGGTGGCCTCGGCACCTATGACGAATTCTTTGAGGTTCTGACCAGCGCGCAGCTTCGGGTGAGCGTCAAGCCCATCATCCTGGTCAATGTGAACGGCTATTTCGCGCCGCTGGAGGCGATGCTGCAGGCTTCGGTGAAAAGCGGTTTTGTGCGGCAGGAAAATCTTGCGCTTTACCGGATCGCGCCGGACGCAGGTGCCGCGTTGGCGATGATGGCCGAAGCGCTGCGTTAAACCGGCGCTTTGTCCGTATAGAGCTTGTAGATGATGGAGTCGGTCAGCGCCTCGAACGAGGCGTCCACGATATTTTCCGACACGCCCACCGTGGACCAGCGATTGCCCTTGCCGTCGGCCGATTCCACCATGACGCGGGTCACCGCCTCGGTGCCGCTGGTGAGGATGCGCACTTTATAGTCCACCAGCCGCAAGTCCGACAGGAACGGCGAATATTTGCCCAGATCCTTGCGCAGCGCTGCGTCCAGCGCATTGACCGGACCGTTGCCGGTGCCGGCATTGCGGATCTTCTCGCCCGCCACCATCAGCTCCACCGCCGCCTTGGAGCGGGAGGCAAGCTGGCCATCGGAACCCTTCAGGCTTTCCACCGTGACGCTGAATTGTTCCACTGTGAAATAACGCGGCAGCTTGTTCTGCTGGCGCAGCGCCAGCAATTCGAACGACGCGGCGGCATCGTCATAGCTGTAGCCTTCGAATTCGCGGCGCTTGACGTCCTGCAGCAGCCGCGAAAGATCGCCGCCTTCGGCCGCGACACTGGCCGCCACATTGGCGCGGCCCGACTGGGCCGAAACCGGCATGGTGCGCTTGTTGCCCACCGACTCGGGCGCCACATGCTCATAGGTGTGGGGGTCCTTGACCACGGCGGAGACGTGAAGCCCGCCCTTGTGGGTGAAGGCCGAGGCACCGACGTAAGCCGCATAGCGGTTGGGCGCGCGGTTGAGGATTTCGTCGAGCAGCCGCGAGACATGGGTGAGCTGGGCCAGGCCTTCCTTGGTCACGCCGGTCTCAAACTGCGAAGCGAACGGCTCCTTCAGCATCAGGTTGGGCAGCAAGGTGCAGAGATTGGCGTTGCCGCAGCGTTCGCCCAGCCCGTTCAAGGTGCCCTGGATCTGGCGCACACCGGCGCGAATCGCGGCCAGCGACACCGCCACCGCCTGTTCGGTGTCGTTATGGGCATGGATGCCCAACGCCGCATCGGGCAGCGCGGCTTTCACCGCTGCGACGATGCGATAGACATCGTCCGGCATGGAGCCGCCATTGGTGTCGCACAGCACCAGCCATTTGGCGCCGGCGTCATGGGCGGCTTTCAGGCACGACAAGGCGTAGTCCGGATTTTCCTTGTAGCCGTCGAAGAAATGTTCGGCGTCGAACAAAGGTTCACGCTTCCTGGCCGCGATGGCTTCCATCGAGCGGGCGATATTGTCCAGGTTTTCGTCCAGCGAAATTTCCAGCGCCACCTGCACCTGATAGGCGCTGGTCTTGCCCACCAGGCAGATGGAATCCACGGCGGCATCCAGCACCTGGGCCAGCGAGGGATCGTTGGCGGCGCTGCGTCCCGCCCGCTTGGTCATGCCAAAGGCCGTAAAGCGGGCGCGTTTCAGCGGCGGGCGTTCGGCGAAAAAGGCGGTGTCGGTGGGATTGGCGCCGGGCCAGCCGCCCTCGATGTAATCCACGCCCAACTTGTCGAGCGCCAGCGCGATCTGGCGCTTGTCCTCGACCGAGAAATCCACGCCTTGGGTTTGCGCCCCGTCACGCAGGGTGGTGTCGAATATGTAGAGGCGTTCGCGCGTGGTCACTTCTTGACCTCCCACGTCGTGCCTTGCGGGCCGTCCTTGAAGACAACGCCCTTGGCCAGCCATTCGTCGCGGATGCGGTCTGACTCCTTGAAATCCTTGGCCTTGCGCGCCGCGTTGCGGGCGGCGATGGCGGTTTCGATGGCCGCGGTGTCTACCTTGGCCTTGCTGGCGATCTTGAGCTGAACATTGGAGAAGCCCAGGAACCCGAGGCCTCCGGCCAACGCCATCTCGTCGGCCTGGTGCAGCGATGCGATAGCGGCGGGGGTGTTGAGGTCGTCAGACAGGGCGTCGAAGAAGGCGGCGTTGGGCGCGGGATCCACCAGCGGCTCGGTCACTTCGTACCAGCGCTCCAGGGCCTTCCAGCTTTCCTTCAGCCCCGCGATGGTGAAGTCGATCGGCTGGCGATAGTGCGTGCGCAGCATGTTGAAACGCAGCACCTCGCCCGGCCAGTCGGCCAGCAGGTCGCGGATGGTGAAGAAGTTGCCCGCGCTCTTGGACATTTTCTCGCCTTCCACTTGCAGGAAGCCGTTGTGCATCCACACCTTGGCCAGCGGATGGTCGTGGTTGGCGCCTTCGCTCTGGGCGATTTCGTTTTCGTGATGGGGAAATTGCAGGTCTATGCCACCGCCATGGATATCGAACGTCTCGCCCAGATACTTCCCCGCCATGGCGGAACATTCGATATGCCAGCCGGGACGGCCGCGGCCCCAGGGTGACTCCCAGCCGGGCACATTCGCTTCCGACGGCTTCCACAGCACAAAGTCCATGGCGTTCTGTTTGTAGGGCGCCACCTCGACCCGCGCGCCGGCCAGCATCTCGTCCAGGCTGCGGCGCGACAGCTTGCCGTAGTCAGCCTTGGACGAAACGTTGAACAGCACATGGCCTTCGGCGGCATAAGCGTGCCCCGCCGCGATCAATTGCCCGATCATGGCGATCATCTCGGCGACATGCTCGGTGGCGCGCGGCGTGACGGTTGGCGGCAGATTGCCCAGCGCCACCACGTCTTCTTCATAGATGCGCGCCGTGTCCTCGGTCAGTTCGCGGATGGAGATGCCACGCTCAGCCGCCCGTTCGTTAATCTTGTCGTCCACGTCGGTGATGTTGCGGACGTAAGAGACATGGGCGTCGCCATAGACGTGGCGCAGCAGCCGGAACAGCACATCGAATACGATGACCGGCCGCGCATTGCCGATATGGGCGAAGTCATAGACCGTGGGGCCGCAGACATACATGCGGACATTCTTCGCATCGATCGGCGAAAAATCGTCCTTGGTCTTGGTCAGGGTGTTGAAGAGGCGCAGGGACATTGGCAGGGCTCGAAAAAGGGATGGACAGGTCAGGCAAACGGAAGCGGCGGCGAACTTAGCCGCTAATTCGAATTCCGGTCTGACACCAAACGATCACGCCGTTTGCCCTTTGAGCCGCGCCACGGACTTGTCGCGCCCGATCAGGGGTAACAGTTTTTTGAGTTCGGGTCCATGCTCCAGCCCGGTCAGCGCCAGCCTTAACGGGTGAAACAACCCCCTGCCCTTGGCGCCGGTCTGGGCCGAGACCGCCTTGGTCCAGGCGCTCCAGGTATTTTCGTCCCAGGGCTCGGGCGGCAGCAGGGCGGCGGCGGCATCGGCCAGGCCGGCATCCTCGATCATCGGGGTGACGGGGCCATTGATCAGCCGGGCCATCTCCCCGATGTCGCCCAGCTTGGTGAGGTTGGCCTTGACCGCTTCCCAGAAAGCTTCGCCCTGCGGCACACGCGCGGCCACGGCGCTGTAAGGCAACAGGTGCAGCAGCTTGGCATTCAGCGCGTCCAGTTCTTCTGGGACAAAGTGCGCCGGCGCCCGGCCGATCTTGGCGAAATCAAATTCCGCCGCCAGTTCGCCCAGCGACTGGCGCGGTTCGACGGGATCACTGGTGCCGATCTTGGCCAGATATGACGCCACCGCCAGCGGTTCAACGCCCGCCTCGCGCATGCTCTCCAGCGACAGCGAGCCCAGCCGCTTGCTCAGCGCCTCGCCGCCCGCGCCGACCAGCAGCGGAAAATGCGCGAACTTCGGAATGGCGGCACCCAGCGCCTGGAAAATCTCGATCTGGGCGGCGGTGTTGGTGACATGGTCTTCGCCGCGCACCACATGGCTGATCGCCATGTCGATGTCATCGGCCACCGACGGCAAGGTATAAAGAAACGCACCGTCCTCGCGCACCAGCACCGGATCGGACATGGTGGCGGTGTCGATCTCCACCGGGCCGCGCACCAGATCGGTCCAGCTTACCGCGGCTCGCGACAGCTTGAAGCGCCAATGTGGCCGGCGGCCTTCGGCTTCCCACTTGGCCTTGTTGGCCGGCTCCAAGGAGGCGCGATTGTAGATGGGCGGCAGCTTGCGCGCCGCCTGCAGCGAACGCTGGCGCTCCAGCTCGCTTTCGGTTTCGAAACAGGGATAGACGCGGCCGGCCGCCTGCAACTGGTAGAAAGCGGCGCTGTATTTGGCCAGCCGGTTGATCTGGCGGTCGGTGCCGTCATGGGTCAGGCCCAGCCAACCCAGGTCGCGATAGATCGCCTCTTCAAATGCCTTGGTGGAACGCGCCGCATCGGTATCGTCGATGCGCAGCAGGAAACGCCCGCCCAGCTTCTTGGCGAACAGCCAGTTCAGCAGCGCGGTGCGGGCATTGCCGGCATGCAGCAACCCGGTGGGCGACGGCGCGAAGCGGACGGTGATGGTCATCGCGCGTCTCTAAAAGCATTGGTGATGGGATAGCGGCGGTCGCGGCCGAAATTACGGCTGGAAATCTTCACCCCCGGCGGCGCCTGGCGGCGCTTATATTCGGAGATATACAGAAGATGTTCCACCCGCTTGACCGTGGCCGGATCATAACCCTTCGCCACCGTTTCTTCGAAGCTGCATTCCTGCTCCACCAAACATTCCAGGATGCCGTCCAGGACATCGTAAGGCGGCAAGCTGTCCTGGTCGGTCTGGTCCGGCTTGAGTTCGGCGCTGGGCGGCTTTTCGATGATGCGTTCGGGGATCACGCGGCCGCGCGGCCCCAGCGCGCCGGCCGGGGAATTCTGGTTGCGCCAGTGGCACAGCCGGAACACTTCGGTCTTGTAGATATCCTTCAGCACATTATAGCCGCCGCACATGTCGCCATAGAGGGTGGCATAACCCACGCTCATCTCGCTCTTGTTGCCGGTGGTCAGCACCATGGGGCCGAACTTGTTGGACAGCGCCATCAGGATCACGCCGCGCAGGCGCGACTGAAGATTTTCTTCGGTGGTGTCGGACTTGGTGCCGGCGAACGGTGCGGCCAGGGTTTCTCCCATCGCTTCGACGGCGCGCTCGATCTCGATGGTCTCGTAGGTCACGCCCAGCATGCGGGCACAGGCATCGGCGTCTTCCAGGCTTTCGCGGCTGGTGTAGCGTGACGGCAGCATCACACAGCGCACGCGGGTAGGCCCCAGCGCATCCACCGCGACTGCCGCCGAAATGGCGGAATCAATGCCCCCCGACAGGCCCAGCACCACGCCGGGAAAGCGGTTCTTGTTCACATAGTCGCGCAGCGCCAGCATCATGGCGTGATAAACTTGGGAGGACCGATCCTCCGCCACGAATTTGTCACCGGGGGCGCAAACCCACTTGCCGCTGCCGTCACGCTGCCATTCGGTGATGGTGACGCATTCTTCCCAACTGGGCAGCGCCGCGGCGATTGTGCCATCGGCATTCAGCACAAAGCTGGCGCCGTCATAGACCACCTCGTCCTGTCCGCCGAGCTGGTTGAGATAGATCAGCGGCACACCGGTCTCGTGGATGCGGGCCGCCGCCAGCTTCAGCCGCACATCTTCCTTGCCGGCCTCGAAGGGCGAGCCGTTGGGCACGCAGAAAATCTCCGCCCCCGCATCCGCCAGCCAGATGGTGACATCCTGCTTCCAGATATCCTCGCAGATGGGAACGCCCAGCTTGACGCCGCGCACCGTCATCGGCTCAGGCGTGGGGCCGCGGGCGAAGACGCGCTTCTCATCGAACACGCCATAATTGGGCAGCTCATACTTGTAGGTGAGCCCGGCCACCTTGCCGCCGTCCAGCAGCGCCACGGCATTGTAGAGTTCGGCATGTTCGACCCAGGGCGTGCCGATCAGGATCGCCGGGCCGCCATCGGCGGTATCGCGCGCCAGTTCTTCCACCGCGGCGCGGGCGTCGGCTTGCAGCGCCGGCTTCAGCACCAGGTCCTCGGGCGAATAGCCGACAATGAAGAGTTCGGGAAACAGGATGACGTCGGCGTCCATCGCCTTGGCGCGGGCGACGCGGGCGCGCGCCAGATTGCCGGCGATGTCGCCCATCACCGGGTTCAGCTGCGCCAGGGCAATGCGATAACGGTCCGTCATAACCGTGTTCTAGCGTGTTGGGGACAAGTTACGCAAAGCCGCACTCAAGCAGCGAGAGCGCCCCGGCGCCGGACGGCGCCCTTCAAATAAGTGCGGCTTTGCCAAAAAAGAGAATTGGTACTAGCGGCCCGCGATGCGGCGCGCGACCGGGCGCACGGCAACGCCAGAGGCGTCCTCGATCCACAACGCGGTTTGCAGCGCCTGGGCAGCCTGTTCCGGCGTCACCAGGGCATCCACCCCGGCATGGGCGGCGGCGACAAAGCCGGCCACGGATTCGCCCAACGGATCGCCCAGCTCCAGCGCGCCCAGGGGACGCGGCGTGGTGTTGGTCACGGTGCGGGACAGGAAATCGATTTCCACCACGCCATCGGCATAGACGGCGCGCAGGCCCCGCTTACGCTCATTGGCGACGCGGCTGGTTTCCAGCTTGGCGATGGTGCCGCAGGCAAAGCGCAGCAGCGCGAAGACTTCATCGGCATGGGGGCCGTATTCAACCAGGCCTTCGGCGCGCACATCGGCCACCGCGCCGGGCACCAGGGCATGCACCAGGTCCAGGTCATGGATCATCAGGTCCAGAACCACCGAGACATCGTCGCCGCGGCCGGTCCAGGGACCCTGGCGCCAGCAAGTGATTTCCTGCGGCACTTGCGAAACATCCAACAAGCCGGTGCGGGCAAAGACGAAGCGTTCCTGATGGCCGACCGAAAGAATGCGGTCCATCTGGCGCGACAGGCTCACCAGTTCGGCCGCCTCTTCCATGGTGGTGGCGATGGGCTTTTCCACCAGCACATGGGCGCCGGCCTTGAGGAAGTCGCGCACGATCTCGGCATGGGTCACGGCGGGCGAGCAGATGCTCACCAGGTCCACCTTGCCCAGAAGCTCGCGCCAGTCGGTGACCACCAGGCAGCCATGATGGGCCCGGGCCTTGGCCAGCATCTCGGCATTGGGATCGGCGATGGCGAACAGCTCCACGCCCTTGCCCGCCTGGGCCAGGGTTTTGTACTTGGTGGCATGGTGGTGCCCGAACACGCCGGCGCCGATCACGGCGGCTTTCAGCGGTCCACTTTCCGGCACGCGGCGGCGCAGAAACAAGGTTTTGGATTCCCCGAACGAAGTCAGGCGGCGATTAGGGCCTTTCGCCCATGGCAGGCGCCAGCAAACAAATGTTTCGGCTTGTTACCATACAAGCCATTGAAATATTTCGCTATTTTTCGGGTGCCGAAGCCATCAACGACGCCAGGGCAGCGACAATCAGATAGGCCAGCATCAGGGGGGCCAGCCCGATCAAAAGCGCCCCGGTGATATCGGCGAAGGCGCTGCAGTTCAGCCAGGGATAGGCCGAGCCCACGAACAGGAACTGGATGCCCACCACTGCCACGATTCCGAACAGGAAGGCGCGCAGGGTCGGCCCCAGGGCTTGCGGCCGGTCGCCCGCTTCCAGCCGGATCAGCCCGGCCTGCAGCTTCAGCCGCGAGGCGGTGCTGGCCAGGTAGATGATGGCCAAAAGCCAGGCGAAAGCGGCACCGAAGATCCGCCCGCCATCCATGGTGCAGGCCTCCAGCGAATAGACCAGCGCCCGCTGGCCAGGCACCACGAAGTAAATCGCATTCTCCAGCTTGCCCGCGACGCCCAGATCGATATTGGCGGGCGCGACAAAGGCCTGGTTCATAAAACTTAAAGCGACGAACAGCAGGAAAACCGATTCATTGAAGCCGGGGATCAGGTGATGGAGCTGGAAGCGCCCGCGCCAGGGCGCGCCGCCGGCATGGGCGGCAGAAACTCCGAAGCCGCCCACGAACAGCAGGCCCATGGCGGCGAACAACAGGGCGCAGATGGCGATGCCCGGCAGCGAGGAATTCAGCGGCAGGCCCTGCAGCAGGGCCAGGCGCACGGCATGGGCGCCGGCGAACAGGCAGAAAATGATCCAGCCTTTGGCGAGAAGACGAGCGATACCCATTACACAACCATCTCAGCCCACTCACCCTTCGGCAAGCTCAGGGTGAGGACTTGGCGAATATCCTCATGCTGAGCCTGTCGAAGCATGAGGGGGCAATGCTCAGGCGGACGCCGCCAGCCCCGTCTGCTTCATCCGCTCGTCGCGAATGCCCTCGGCGATCAGGAAGGCCAGTTCCAGCGCCTGGCTGGCATTGAGCCGCGGATCGCAGGCGGTCTGATAGCGATCGGCAAGATCGATTTCCTTCAGGCCCTGGGCGCCGCCCAGGCACTCGGTGACGTTCTGGCCGGTCATCTCGAAATGGACGCCGCCGGCATGGGTGCCTTCGGCGCGATGGATGGCGAAGAAGCTGCGCACTTCTTCCAGCACCCGCTCGACGGGACGGGTCTTGTAGCCGGACTGCAGCTTGATGGTGTTGCCGTGCATGGGATCGGACGACCATACAACGCTTGCGCCTTCGCGCTTCACCGCGCGCACCAGGGTGGGCAGCTTGTCGGCAATCTTGTCGGCGCCGAAGCGCGCGATCAGCGTCAACCGGCCCGGAATGTTCTGCGGATTGAGCGCCGCGATCAGGCGCAGCAGGTCATCCGGCTCCAGCGACGGGCCGCATTTCAGGCCGATGGGGTTCTTGATGCCGCGCATGAACTCGACATGGGCGCCGTCGAGCTGGCGGGTGCGGTCGCCGATCCACAGCATGTGGGCGGAGGTGTCGTACCAGTCGCCGCTGGTGGAATCGACGCGGGTCATCGCCTGCTCATACGGCAGCAGCAAGGCTTCGTGCGACGTATAGAAATCGGTACCACGCAACTGCGGCACCGACGTGGACGTAATGCCGATCGCGTCCATGAATTCGAGCGTTTCGGAAATACGCTGTGCGAGACCTTTATATTGTTCGCCGGCCGGCGAGTCCGCGATGAAGCCCAACATCCAACGATGGACATTGTGCAGGTCGGCATAGCCGCCTTGCGCGAAGGCGCGCAGAAGATTGAGCGTCGCCGCCGACTGGGCATTGGCCTGCAACAGGCGCTGCGGATCGGGAATGCGGGACTCCGGCGTGAACTCGCCGCCATTGATGTTGTCGCCGCGATAGGAAGGCAGCTTGACGCCGTTCTGGGTCTCGAAATCGTCGGAGCGAGGCTTGGCGAACTGGCCGGCGATGCGGCCCACTTTCACCACCGGCACGCCGGCGGCGAAGGTCAGCACCACCGCCATCTGCAAGAGCACACGGAAGGTGTCGCGGATATTGTCGGGATGGAATTCGGCGAAGCTTTCGGCGCAGTCCCCGCCCTGCAGCAGGAACGCCTTGCCCTCTGCCGCCTGGCCCAACGCGGCCATCAGGTTGCGCGCCTCGCCGGCGAACACCAGCGGCGGATGGGTCCTGAGCTGGCCCAAGACGCGGTCCAGCGCCGCCTTGTCCGGATAATCCGGCATCTGACGGGCGGTCTTTTCCTGCCAACTCTGCGGGGTCCAGCTCTGGGCCACGGTCATAAACTCCACCAATAGGGGCGTGGATATAGGAGATTGGGGGCCATTTTACCAGACGCAGCGGCCGCAGGGGCGACCAGCGTCAGCCTGGACAAAGTCCAGCAAAGTTAAAGGTTTAAGCCGCTACCAGCCGCGGAAGCCGATGGATATGCGGCGGGTGGTGCCGGGCACGCAGCCCTTGGGCCAGCGCCAGTTATCGCGCACCCAGCTGACGGCCCGCTCGTTCAGGGCGGTAAGGCCGCTGCTGCGCAATACGCCGATCTCGGCGGTGCCGTCCGGGCGGATCACCGCCTTCAGCAGTACGGTGCGATGCTCGCCCTGATGCAGCAGCTCGTCGCCAGTGGGCGGACGGGTGTGGGTGGCGAAAGTGGGCGCATACATGGGCGGGCAAACGCTTTGCGCCGTCGCCGGATGCGCCAGCGCGACCGCCAAAGTTGCCGCTGTTATAACTCCGCCCTTCATGGCGGCAGATGTAAATCAGAACAAATGACGGTGGTGTAAAATCCGGCGCGTTGGTTAAGCGATGTTGACGCCGATACTTTACGGCGCCTTGCTGTAGCTTTTTGTGCGCATTGTCACCAGCTCTTCCGCCGCGGTGGGATGCAGCGCCATGGTGCCGTCGAAATCCTTCTTGGTCGCGCCCATCTTCAGACACACCGCGACGATCTGGATGATCTCCGAGGCATGGTCGCCGAAGATGTGGCAGCCCAATACCTTGTCGGTCTTGGAATCCACGATCAGCTTGATGAGGGTGCGCACCGGCCGGCCGCCCAAGGTGTGCAACAGCGGCTTGAAGGTGGATTTGTAGACGTCAATGGCATGACCCTTCAGCAGCGCCGTGCTTTCACTGAGGCCCACACAGGCCAGTTCCGGGGTGGTGAAGACGGCGCTGGGCACATGCGCATGGTCGGGCCGGGTTGGGTTGTTCTTGAAGGCGGTTTCGACAAAACACATGGCTTCATGGATGGCCACCGGGGTGAGCTGCACCCGGTCGGTGACGTCGCCCACCGCATAGATGTGCGGCGCGGAGGTGCGCGAATAGCCGTCCACCTTGACCTCGCCCTTGGCGCCCAGTTCCACCCCGGCCTTCTCGACATGCAGCGCCAGGGTGTTGGGCATGCGCCCGATCGCCAGCAGGATCTGGTCGCATTCGATCACCCCACCCTTGTTGGTCTCGACATGCAGGCAAGGCCCACGCTTCTCGACCTTGGTGAATTCGCAGCCCAGCAAGACTTCCAGCCCGCGTTCCTGCATCGAGGCGCACAGGGCATCGCGCATGTCATCGTCGAAACCGCGCAGCGGTTTTTCCCCGCGATACAGGACCGACACTTTGGAGCCCAACCCGTGGAAGATATGGGCGAACTCCAGGGCGATATAGCCGCCGCCGGCGATCAGGATGCGCTTGGGCAATTCCTTGAGATGAAAGGCTTCGTCCGAGGTGATGCAAAGTTCGGCGCCCGGAACGATATGGCTGGTGCCCATCTCGCGGGTCGGCCGGTTGCCGGTGGCGATCAGGATTTTCTCGGCGGTGACACGCTTGCCGGAATTGACCAGCAGCAAGGTATGCTCATCCTCGAACACCGCCCGGTCTTGAATGATGGTGACCCCGGCCTTGCCGACATTGGCGGTGTAAAGGCTTTCCAGCCTTGCGATTTCCTTGTCCTTGTTGGCAATCAAAGTCGGCCAGTCGAACCTGGCCGCGCCGAAATCCCAGCCATAGCCGGCGGCATCCATCACGTTCTCGGAAAACTGGCTGGCATAGACCAGCAGCTTTTTGGGAATGCAGCCGCGAATGACGCAGGTGCCGCCCATGCGCCATTCCTCGGCCAGCGCCACGCGCGCGCCGGCCAGCGCCGCCATGCGCCCGGCGCGCACCCCGCCCGAGCCCCCGCCGATCACGAACAGATCATAATCGTACTGGGTCACGCGGGTTTTTCGATCACTTCGATTTCGCCATCCGCCGCGATCAACAATGTGGTGGCGATGCCGATGAACAATCCATGCTCCACCACGCCCGGCACCGCCGAGATCGCCGATGCCAGTTTGGGGGCGCTCTGGATCACGCCAAAGGCGCAATCATAAATCACATTGCCGCCATCGGTTTTGAACGTGCCGCCATCGCGCTGGCGCAGGGTCATTTGGGTGTTGGCGTAACCGGCCGCCGCTAAGCCTGCGTTCAGCCGCGCGGCGATGGATTTGTGGCCGAACTCCACCACCTCAACCGGCAGGGGATATTTTCCCAGCCGCGGCACCAGCTTCGTTTCATCGGCGATCACGATCATCTTGCGCGAGGCCGAGGCGACGATCTTTTCGCGCAGCAGCATGCCGCCACCACCCTTGATCAGGTCCAGGTTGCGGTCGGCCTCATCGGCGCCATCAATGGTCAGGTCCAGCGGCGCCAGGTCGTCCAGCGACGCCAAGGTCAGGCCCAACTTGCGCGCCAGGGTGGCGGTCTTTTCGCTGGTCGGCACGCAAAGCAGCTTTTCACCGCCGCGTACCCGGGGCGCCAGCATCTCGACAAAGATTTCGGCGGTGGAGCCGGAGCCCAGGCCCAGCTTCATGCCGTCCTGGACATATTCCAGGGCCTTGGCGGCGACGGCGCGTTTGAGGGCGTTCTGGTCGGTCATGGGCGGGACCATACCGGGCTTCTGTGACGGCGCAAATCGCTATTCGACGGTGACGGATTTCGCCAGATTGCGGGGTTGATCCACATCCGTGCCCTTGGCGATGGCCGCGTAGTAGGCCAGCAACTGCACCGGAATGGCATAGATCAGAGGGGTGATGAAGCTGTTGCTGGCGGGCACCTCGATGCTCGCCCACACCTTGCCGGCCTTGGCGATGCCGTCCTTGTCCGAAATCAGCAGCACCTTGCCGCCACGGGCCATCACTTCCTGCATGTTGGAAATGGTCTTTTCGAAATGGGCATCGTGCGGGGCGATGACGATGATCGGCACCGCATCGTCAATCAGGGCGATGGGGCCGTGCTTCATCTCGCCGGCGGCATAGCCTTCGGCATGGATGTAGGAAATTTCCTTCAGCTTCAGGGCGCCTTCCAGCGCCAGGGGATAGCTGGCGCCGCGGCCCATATAGAGTACGTCACGCGCCTTGGCGATTTCCTCGCCCAGGATCTTGATGGCCGGCTCCTGCTTCAGGAATTCGGCGATATGGCGCGGCGCTTCCAGCAGCGAGGCGCACAACACCTTCTCCTCACCTTTGGAGATGGTGCGGCGGGCTTCCGCCGCGGCGATGGCAAAACAGGCCAGCGCCGCCAACTGGCAGGTAAAGGCCTTGGTCGAGGCCACACCGATTTCCGGCCCCGCATAGGTTGGCAGCACGATATCGGCTTCGCGCGCCATGCTGGATTCGGTGACATTGACCACCGCGATGGTGGTCTGGCCCTTGGCCTTGGCGTCGCGCAGCGCCGCCAAGGTGTCGGCGGTTTCGCCCGACTGGGAGATGAACAAAGCCGCGCCGCTTTCCGGATAAACCGGATCGCGATAGCGCAATTCCGACGCCACATCGGTTTCCACCGCCATGCGCGCCAGCTTTTCGAACCAGTATTTGCCGACCATGCCGGCGTAATAGGATGTGCCGCAGGCCGAGATGGTCAGGCGCGAGGCCTTGACCAGCGCATCGCGCAAGCCCTTGCCCTGGCGGCGCACATCGGGGCCGGCGGGATCGAGATAATGCGCCAGGGTGTGGCCCACCACTTCGGGCTGCTCATGAATTTCCTTGGCCATGAAATGGCTGTGGCCGGCCTTGTCCACCAACGCGGCGCTGGCCGAGGTGGTCTTGATCTCGCGGTTGGCGGGGCGGCCTTCGCCATCGAAGATGGCCACTTCGGCGCCGCGGATCACCACCACATCGCCCTCTTCCAGATAGGAAACGCGATTGGTGAACGGCGCCAGGGCAAAGGCGTCCGAGCCGATATAGGCTTCCGTCTCGGCATAGCCCACCGCCAGCGGCGCGCCGCGGCGCGCGCCGACCAAGAGGCCTTCATGGTCCTTGAAGATCATGGCGATGGAATAGGCGCCGGTCAGCCGCGCCACCGCCTGCTTGGCGGCTTCGTCGGGGGCCAGGCCCTCGCGCATCAACTGGGTGACCAGGTGAGCGGCGGTTTCGCTGTCGGTTTCGGATTCAAAAGTGTGGCCCTTGGCGGTCAGCTCGGCCTTCAGCTCGCGGAAATTCTCGATGATGCCGTTATGGACGATGGCGACGGTGGCCGTGGCATGGGGATGGGCATTGCTCTCGGTGGGCGCGCCATGGGTGGCCCAGCGGGTATGACCGATGCCGGTGAAACCGTGCAGCGGCGCGGTCGCCAGCACCGCGCCCAGCATGTTGAGCTTGCCCGGGGCACGGCGGCGCTCGATCTTGCCGTGATCCAGGGTGGCGATGCCGGCACTGTCATAGCCGCGATATTCCAGGCGCTTGAGCGCTTCCAGGATGACGGGCGCCACGTCGCGCGTGCCTGCAATGCCGACAATGCCGCACATTATTTGGACCTCTTCTTGTCGCGGAACGCCTTGGCCCAACCGGGCTTTTGAGTCTGGGCGCCGCGCGCGATAGCGAGCGCGTCGGCTTGCACATCTTCGGTGATCACCGAACCGGCCGCGGTGATGGCGCCGTCGCCGACCTTGACCGGCGCCACCAAAGCGGTGTCCGAGCCGATAAAGGCGCCGGCGCCGATTTCGGTGATCGCCTTGGTGAAGCCGTCATAGTTGCAGGTGATGGTGCCGGCCCCGATATTGGCGCCCGCCCCCACGCTGGCATCGCCCAGATAGGTGAGATGATTGGCCTTGGCGCCCTTGCCGATCACCGTATTCTTCACTTCCACGAAATTGCCGATATGGGCGTTCTCGCCGATCACCGCGCCGGGACGCAGGCGGGCGAACGGCCCGATAATGGCGCCGGACGCCACCGAGGCGCCTTCCAAGTGGCTATGACTGCGGATGCGCGCGCCGCTCTTCACCGTCACACCCTGGGCGAACACCACGAACGGTTCGATCTCCACATCGTTCTCCACCACCGTGTCATGGGCGAAGAACACCGTCTCGGGCGCCGCCATGGTGACGCCGTCGGCCAGCAGGCGGGCGCGGACTCTGTTCTGGAACTTGGCTTCCGCCTCGGCCAGTTCGGCGCGGCTGTTGACCCCGGTGACCGAGACTTCGTCGGCCACCGCGATGGCGCATTTGACCCCATCGGTGCGCGCAATGCTGGGCACGTCGGTGAGGTAATATTCCTTCTGGGCATTGTCGTTCTTGAGCGCGGACGTCCAGTGGAAAAACTTCTGCGCATCGGCGGCATAGCAGCCGGCATTGCACAAGCCGATCCCACGCTCGGCGGCCGTGGCGTCCTTGAACTCGACGATGCGGTTCAGAAATCCGTCCGGAGTCATCAGAACCCGGCCATAGGAGGCCGGATCGGCCGGCTCGAAGGCCAGCATGGCAAGCCCGGTGCGGGCCTGTGTCCGCAAGCACTCGGCAATGATCTCGCCGGTGACCAGGGGCAAGTCGCCATTGACGACCAGCAAGGTGCCGGAAAAATCCGCCAGCGCGTCCTTGGCGCAGGCCGCGGCATGGCCGGTGCCCAGTTGCTGGTCCTGGATGGCGCTTTCGCAGCCCAGCGCCTTGGCATAGTCGCGCACCGCATCGCCGGCGGGCGACGTCACCACCACAATGCGCTCCACCCCGGCCGCCCTCAGCGCGCCGATGACATGGCCGAGCAGCGGCAGCCCGGCCACCTTGTGGAGGACCTTGGGAAGTGCCGATTTCATACGGGTGCCCTGCCCAGCGGCAAGGATCACGGCAGCCTTCGACATGGCGTTTGGGTAGTGCCCTGTGAGAAAAAGATGAAGTGACGAATTGCGACTGTATATTGCCTTGATTCTAGGGACGATCCGTTAATTCATGCCCCCCACACCTGCCCTGATTTTCGACCTGGACGGCACTTTGGCCGATACCGCCCCCGACCTTTTGGGGGCGACCAATGCCGTGCTGGCGGCCCAGGGGCGGGCTTTGCTGGATCTTGGCCATCTGCGCCACATGGTGGGGTTCGGCGCCAAGGCGCTGATCGCCCAGGCGATGGAAGCCAGCGGCGCCCCGGTGACCGAAAGCCAGATGCCGCCTTTGGTGGACATTTTCATCGCCCATTACACCGCCCATATCGCCGACAACAGCCGCCTGTTCCCCGGCGTGGCCGAGACCCTGGCCAGGCTGAAAGCCGGCGGGGCGCGGCTGGCCGTGTTGACCAACAAGCCGCAAGGCCTGACCGACCTGTTGCTGCCGGAACTGGCGCTGGACGGCATTTTTTCTGCCGTGTATGGCGCGGGGCGCAAAGCCTATACCAAGCCGGACCCGCGCATCTTTCATGACGTGGTGGAGGATTGCGGGGGCGGCCAGGCGGTGATGATCGGGGATTCCATCACCGACCTGAACACCGCGCGCGCCGCCGGCGCACCCTGCATCCTGATGTCCTATGGCTTCACCCCGGTACCGGCCCGGGAGCTTGGCGCGGATCTCGTGCTGGACAATTTTGCCCAGCTTCCCGATGCGTTGCGCGAAATGAATCTGCTTTAGAGTTCCCAGGTCGCGCCGTTGGGCACGACAGTCACGGGCGGAGCGACCCATACCATGGCGCTGGACTTGACCAGCCGCGAAAGCCGTTCCAGCAAGGTGTCGGGATTGAATGGCTTGACCATATAGTCGCTGGCGCCACCATTCATGGCCTCCATCACCGTTTCGGGATTGCGTTCGCCGGTCAGCATCATCACCGGCAACTTGGCCATCCGGGGATCGGACTTGATCTTGGCTAGCGCCGATAAGCCGCCACCGCCCGGCATCTGCACATCCAGGATCACCGCCACCGGCTCCTGGGCCCGCACCATGACGAGCGCGGCCACCGCGTCATTGGCGGCGATGACGTTGTAGCGGGCCATGCCCAACCGCAGTTTCACCAGACTGATGATGGTGGGATCGTCATCGGCGATCACGACACAACGCTGCATGAAAAAGACCCCAGTTCGTCCGGCGGACCTTGCCGTTGGGGAACTTAAGAACTCCTTCCTGAAATTTCAGTTTTTGTCGATTTTCTGCGGAGTTTCGCGGTTTTCCGTGACATTTCAGCCAGAATCGGTGCCAGTTGCGCATCCCAAAGGGGATCAAGTTGCCAGCAGACACCGCGCGCCCATTCCTGCGAACCGATCTCCTGCTCGCCACGCTTCTGGCGGCGGTCGGTTTCTTCCTGCTCGGCTTCGGCGCTATCCGGCTGACACCGCAGGGCAGCCCAATTGCGATCATCTGGCCGGCCAATGCCTTCGCGCTGTGTCTGATGCTGCGCTACGGCCGCAACTGGCGCGACTATGGGCTCATGCTGGCGGGGACCTTCGTCGGCGATCTGTTCGGCAATGGGCTGGGCGCCGGTTCTTCGATGGTGCTGACACTCGGCTACAGCCTGGCCAATACGCTCGAGATCGGCGTGTGCATGGCGCTGGTCGGCAAGGTGCGCGCGCTGCGCTTCGCCAATGTCCGCGCGGCCATCGCCTTCGGCTTCAAGGCGGGGCTGGTGCCGCCGCTGCTGGGCGCGACGGCCGCCATGCTGGTGACTTGGGCAGGTGGGGGGCACGACGCCTTCGCGGCGGGACGCAACTGGCTCTTCGCCGACGTGCTGGGCTTTTGCATCATCTTTCCCATCGGCATGACCATTTCCTGGCGGCAGATCCAGAAACTGCGGTTGCCCCAGCGCCTGCCGCTGGCGGTGGGAGCGGTGATATTGATGCTCGGGGTTACCGTACTGGTCTACCCGCTGCGTTTCTATTCCCTGCAGTTCCTGATCCTGCCCGCCGCCCTGCTCCTCACCGCGCGGTTTCGCATACTGGGCGCCGGTACAGCCATGATCATCATCACCGCCGTGATCCTGGCCGATCCCATGCCGCCCAAATCGCTCGATCCGGTCGTGCGCATCCAGTATCTGCAGTTGTTCGTGGCGGTGTGCAGCCTGGTCTGCGTACGCGCAGCAGGCCTTCTGAACCAGCGCGACCTGCACCAGGCGATCATCGAGCGGCGGCATCGCCGCGCCGTACGCGCCAGCCGCTTCAAGAGCCAGTTGCTCGGCCATGTCAGCCATGAGGTGCGCAGCCCGCTGTCAGCGATCATCGGCTTTTCTTCGATGCTGGAGTCCGGATCGCTGTCGCCGGAGCGGGCGCCGGAATTCGCCGCCATCATCGCCCATAACGGCGAGCTGCTGCAGCGGCTGCATGACGACTTGCTGGACCTGTCCCGCGCCGAAGCCGGCGCCTTGACTATCCAGGCCGAGAGGGTGGCAGTGGGCACCACGCTCATCGCCTGCATCAAGGGCATCCGGCTGGACGCCACCCTGGGCGGCAAGGAAGTGCTGATGGACCGCATTGAGGACGCGCTGGCAGTGCGGGCCGATCCGGTGCGGCTGGCCCAGATCCTCAACAACCTGATCGCCAATGCCTTCAAGTATGGCGACAATTTTTCGCCCATCCGGGTCAGCGCCCATGCCCGCGCCGACGGCTTTGGCCGCATCGAGATTGCCAATACCGGACCGGGCATTCCCGTGGCCGAGCGGAGGGCCGTGTTCCTGCCGTTCCGCCGCTCGCAACTGGTGGGCCGCTCGGTGCCGGGGGCTGGGCTGGGGCTTTCGATCGCCAAGCTGCTGGTCGAGGCGCAAGGCGGGCGGATTGATTTTGAGAGCGAACCAGGCCGCCAGACCCGGTTCTGGATTGACCTGCCTTTGGCCGCCAAAGCGGCGGCTTGACGGCCCCAAACCTCACCCTTATAGCCTGCGACCCTGCCAATAGGCGGGCGCGTAGCTCAGCGGGAGAGCACTCCCTTCACACGGGAGGGGTCACAGGTTCAATCCCTGTCGCGCCCACCATTTTTTCTTCGCAGCCAGAGCCACCACACAGCACGATTCCCAAGGGCCGCTAACAAGTCGCAGCCGCACCATGACCGGTTGATCCGTGTCATGCCGTGCGTTGGGCGCTGCCCATAGTCTGATACAGTTATTGGAAGGCTTCTCATGCCCGTTGAACGCTACAGCACACCCGCCATATGGCTGCACTGGATGATCGCACTGCTGATTGTCTGCGCCTTCCTTCTCGGCCTAACAGTGGATGCGTTCCCCAAAAGCTGGGATGGCGCAATCGTTAATCTTCACGTGCTGCTGGGCCTGGGAGTCTTAGTGCTGTCCGGCGCGCGGGTCTGGTGGAGACTAACCCATCGCCCGCCAGCACTGCCGTCAGGAACCTCGGCGCTGACAAATCGGCTTTCTCTGGTCGGGCATATACTTCTGTATGTCATGATGTTTGTCGTGCCGCTGATCGGCATTCCCACCTTGCTGTACCGGGGCCGCGGGATTAATTTCGGCCTGTTCCAAATTTCCTCGCCCTTCGCGCGCGATCCGCAAATCTTCCGCCCGCTGACGGACAACCATGAACTTGCCGCCTATGCACTGGTCCTGCTGGCCGCCGGGCACGCCATGGCCGCGATCTATCATCACGTCATCCTCAAGGATCGTCTGCTTCTGCGCATGACGCGGTCGCGTTCGCCTTGAGACAGGGGGAGCCATCCTGATGCGCCATTTACAAAGACACCGGGAGCGCCATCTGGTCGCGCGCATCGGCTGGTTGCGAGCGGCCGTCTTGGGCGCCAATGACGGTATTGTTTCCACGGCCAGCCTGATCCTGGGCGTGGCGGCCGCATCGGCCACCAAGGACGATGTTCTGCTTTCGGGAGTTGCAGCGCTTGTCGCCGGGGCAATGTCCATGGCGGCAGGCGAGTATGTCTCGGTCAGTTCTCAGTCCGATACCGAGACCGCCGATCTGGCGCGTGAAAGGCAGGAGCTTGCGTCCGATCCCGAGGCCGAACGTGAAGAGCTTGCGGGTATCTATGCCCTCAGGGGACTGGACCGAGACACCGCGCTGATAGTTGCCCGGCAGCTCATGGCTAAGGACGCGCTTGTCGCTCATGCCCGCGACGAACTGGGGATTTCCGACCTCACCACCGCAAGACCGATACAGGCGGCCCTGACATCGGCTGCCACCTTCACGGCAGGGGCGGCCATGCCCCTGCTGACCGCGCTTGTGGTCCCGGCCCACACTGTTGTCATCGCCGTATCGGCCTGCTCACTTGCCTTCCTGGCCATCCTCGGTGCCATCGGCGCGAGAATGGGGGGCGCCCGCCCGCTCCGGGCGGCAGCTAGGGTCACACTCTGGGGTGCGCTGGCCATGGCCATCACTGCCGGGGTCGGCCTGCTGGCCGGAAAGGTCGTCTAGCAGTCCGGAGCCACGCGGCAGCGACGTAGGCACTAGCGGTGACGGAACGTGTTCAAACGCCTGTGCAGCATGTGCACACCGTAGCCAATGATGGACCCGACCGGGATAAAAACCCTAGCCAAATCAACTTTGTGCGCTGAGAGAGGGCCACTGGTGTGCTGGCTTTCACACGGGAGGGGTCACAGGTTCAATCCCTGTCGCGCCCAAGCCCCCTCTTTCCAGTGACGGCCTTCTATTTCTTGAACTCCACCAGGATCGCTTCCAGCGGCGTATCGCCAGCATTTTCATCGCCGCCCGTGCCCGGTGTCAGCCAGCGGACTTCGCCCGGCTTTAGCTGCATGGCCGCGCCCGCCATCTTCAGCCGCGCTTGTGTCAGAGGCACCAGCAACCGTTCCAGCCGCGCGTCATAGCTGCGCGTCTTCTCACCTTTGGCCAGATTCAGCCGCAGTACCCGGACCTGGTTGTTGTCCAGTTCCACCTTGAAATGGTCGGGATCGGGTGCGGGCGTTTTGACGGTGGGCACCATGCCGGGCGGCGATTTCAACTCGACATGCACAATGTCCACCGGGCCTGCGGCGGTAATCTCCGCAGTGTGCGTGCCCATGGCGTCGTTCCACTGCACCTCGCCGGGGCGGAAATGTTCCGGCGCAACTTTGCCGTCCGGATAGCGGATGGTGTTGGTCCCCGCCTGAAAATAGATCATCACCCGGCTGGTGAGATGGACATGGGGCTTGGTGAGCACGCCCGGTGCGCCTGCGCTGAGCGCCACCCGCGCCACTGCATTGTCTATCGGCGTGGTGGGTGGATCATAAGGGATGCCCATATGGGCCGCAGCGGCCAATGCCAGAAGGGTCAGCATGGATCAGGCCTTTCCTGTCATGAGGGGGCGCGCCGCAGGACCAGGGTGGTGACCGCGCCGATCAGCGCCCAGGCCGGGAAGATCAGATAGACGGTGGGAAATCCGCCCGCCTGGATGGGCGGCATGATGACCGCCATGCAGGCCATCACCAACGCGCCGGCCACGCCCACCGCCACCACGGCGGGCGGCGCAGCAGTGCCGGCGGGCGCTGCCGCCTGGCGCCGCAAAACCAGCAGCGCGATGCAGCAGATGGCATAGCCCAGCACCAGGCTGATGGTGATGGTGTCCACCAGGATGCCGATGGCGCCCCGGCCCAGGGTCAGCCCGGCAATGTTCATGGCGAAGATGGCCAGGATGATGGGCGCCGGCACGCCGGAGCGGCCTCGCCCCTTGTTCATCCAGGCCGGCAGGAAACCCTCACGGCCCAGCGCGATCAAAGTGCGCGACGCCATCAGGAAGACGCCGTTCCAGGTCTTGACCAGCGACAGCATGGCGATCAGCAGCACCAGCGGTACCAGCACCTGTCCAAAGGGCAGCAGCCGCGCCGCCTCGACAAAGGCCAGGCTGTGCGGCGGCAAGGACTGCCAGGGCATCGTGATCGCCGTGCCGATCACCACCAGGCAATAGAAGCCGGCGGCGGCGGCGATCGCCAGCACCAGGATGCGGAACAGGGTCTTGAACGCCAGGTGCTCGGATTTTTCCTCCACCACTTGGCTAATGGCCTGGAAGCCGCACAGCAGGAAGGCGCAATTGGCGAAGATGGCGGCGGCGCCCTGCCACCATACCGGCGCGTGCGCCGGCAGCAGCGGCGCAAGATTGGCGGGATTGCCCTGCGCCAGCATCAGCGCCACGATGGCCAGCGCCACGCCGATGAAAGTGTAGGTCAACAGGCTGTGAAACCGCGCCAGCGCCTGTCCGCCGGTGTAATTGACCAGCGCGATCAGCGGGGCGCCGATGCAGCCGATGATGAGCTGGTTGCGGGTGACGCCGGTGCCGAAGGCATTATACAGCACCACGTCCTTTATCCCCGTCCCCAGCCTTTCAAAAAGCCAGGCGATGGCGAGCCCCTCGAACACCGTGACGCAGATCCAGGCCAGCGCAATGAACCAGCCGACATAGAAGGCCAGGTTGCGGCCGAATACGGCCAGCACGAAGCTGAACTCCCCGCCCGTGACGGGCACCCGAGCAGTCAGTTCGGCATAACAGGCGCCGATGCAGGCGACCACGATGCCGCCCGCGATAAAGCCGATCAGCGCGCCGCCCGGGCCGGACGATTCCAGCCAGCTTCCCACCAGCACGCACCAAGCCGAGCCGATGATCGAGCCGAAGCCGAAGGCAAAAAGCTGGAAGCGGCCGATATTGCCTTTGAGGGACGGCGCCCCGGGAGCACTCACTAGATCGGCGCTTTGAACGGCTGCGGATCGGAAAAACGCTTCAGGACATTGGTGGTGATGCGGGCAATGTCGTTGTCGAAGTTCTTGTGGTTCAGCGCGCCGATATAGGCCATCGAGCCGACGGAAAACACCGCGCCGCCCGAGGGCGTCTCGAAGAAGGTGAGCGAGGCGTAGCTTTTGTTGTCGTAATCGTCGCGCATCTGCGCCGCCTGCTGGGCGTTGGCCCAGGCCGGGATCGGCGTGCCTTCGGACTTGGCCAGGTGCAGCGCATGGCGCGGCGTGCCGGCGTCATAATCCACCCGGTCGAACTCATCGCCCGCGGCGCCGCCGAAATGGGTGCCGTAATCGCCGATGATCTCGTTATGCACCCCGGCGAAGATGAAGGCGGCGCGCGGGTTCTTGGAATCGGGCAGCACCTTGTAATAGGTGTTGCCCGACCCGAAGGTGGTGCCCACATAGCGCACGCCCAAGGTGTGGGCCAGCCAGGTATGGTCCCATTCCAGATTGTCCACGCCATTGAGCTCGAAGCGCCGCTCGCCTTCGAAATTCTGCGGCGTCCAGTAGATTTCATTGAGGCGCCGCAGCTCGATGGCCGGAATGCCGTCATCGCGCCAGGCCGCCGGATTCTGGAAGCCGTTGCCGCCCATGTACATAAAGCGGCCGCCACTCCCCAGATAATCCTTCACGGCGGTGAAGATTTCGGGCGACTGGTATTCCGGATGCTGGCCTGTGATCACCGTGCGATAGCGCGACAGCAGCGCCTTGCCCTCCTTGTGCACCAAGTCGTCGGTGATGATGTCGTAAGGCATATCCTCATGTTCCAGCCAGTCCACGATCTGGGTGTCGGAATTGATCAGGTGCAGCCAGGTCTTGAGCGTCACCGTCAGCAGCGGCCGGCGCCAGGTCGAACGGGTCACCAGTGTGCCGTCAATATGCTGGTCGTAAAGACCACGGCCGAATTCGGGGTGCTGCATCAGGAAATCAATGTCGTCAGCGTTGAAATGGAAGGCGGGATAACGCTCGAGCTGGGCGAAATTGCGCGTCCAGTTGACGTAGGCCAGATAGGTGGTGGTGGGGATCAGGAAAGCGGTGGGTGCGGTGGTGGTGCCCTTGGGCGGCGCCACAAAGAAGGGCACATAATGCTCGGACTTGCCGTGCTGCAGATGCACGGCATAGATGCCGCTCTTCAAGCCCGCCGGCACCGCATAGGTAAAGCTGGGCTTCCATTCCGCATCCAGAAGATCGTCCTCGCGGAAATAGATGGCGGAAAATTCGTTCGGCTGCTGGCGCCAATCTTTGCTGGAGGTCCAGTGATAGCCTTTCATGGCGCGCTGCGGCCAGTTGACGCCGCGCCCGTTCCAGCCCGCCGCTGTCGTGTCATGCACGGTCAGGGTGCCGATGCCGCGCCCGAAATCCCAGAAGCCGCGAATGGCGTCGCCGGCCACCTGGTCCAGCCGTGTGGCGGAAGCCACGCGGATCATGTCGGTGGGATGCAGCACCTTGCCGGCGATGCGCACGCCATCGATGCGGCCGTTGAAAAGCGCGAAGGGCGCCGGCTGGCCATTGGCCATGGTCTCGCCGCAGCCGGCGGCAAAGCGCATCGGCGTGCCGGCAGCCACGGTCCAGTCCCGCGCCAAACGACGTGTGCCGAAAATGTAGTGCCAAGGGTCGCTGTTGGACGCGAGGGTGAAATTGGGGTCGGTCAGCAGCACGTCATAGACGCGCCACTCCCCCGAAGCGGCATCGAAGGAGGCGCCCAGCATGGTCCAGTGATTGGGCTGGATGAAGCGCGAAGTGCGCAGCTTGAAATATCTGCCGCCGCCCTCGCCCACCCACAGCGCGCCTTCGCCGCGCTCGTCAATGCCGATGGCCCAGCCGGTCTTTTTGGTCTCGTCCCATTGCGAGGCGATGAATTGCGGGCCCTTGCCGGGCAAGGTGGGCTTGATCAGCGCCACCACCGAGAAATCCTGTTTGCTGCTGGTGATGGCCGAGGCCGAGGGCGTATCGAAGGTCACATAAGAGCCGGCCCAGACTTTCTGTTCGCCGCCCGCATAGCTTTTGGTGAAATCGGCGGACACCGGGTCCACCCGGAAACGCCCGGCGCCCGACAGGCTGTCGCCATTGATCACCCGCACCAGCGAGGCTTTGTAATCGCCCGGCGCATAGGTGCTGACATGGAAGGTGATGGCCTCGCCCGGCCGCACCGTGATCTGGTCGCTGTAACCGACAACGGTCTTGTTGGATTTGGCCAAAGTCAGGGCATGGCCCTTGTCGGCGTCCGTCACCGGGCGGCGCGGGCGCTGCGTCAGGCTGGTCAACGCCATGGCGGGAAGCTTGGCCATGGCGGTGAAGGCCGAGACCACCCCCATCATCAAGATGGACGTGCGGCGCGTGAGATTGACCATGACAAATACCCCAGACTCTTTTTTGGATTCAGGCATATCCCGGCAGGGCTGGCAATGGCGCAATTGTGCAGCAAAACGTGCCTTTGGCCGCGCTAGAGGATGCGGTGAAACCAGGTCAGGGAAAGCCCGGCCGCTGCCAGCATCAAAAGTGCCGCCAGCGCGGCGAAGAAAGCGGTGATTTCCATTTCTCGCGTCTCCACCACCAACTGGCGCGACAGCACATCGTAAACAGCTTTCAAGTCCTCGGCGCTGGTGGCGTGGAAATAGCGCGCCTTTGTCATATCGGCGATCTTCTTCAGCGCCACTTCGTCCAGTTGGGCGCGCATCGACCAGCCACCGAAGCCGACAATGTTGCCCTTGGCGGTGCCGAAGCCCACGGTATAGACGCGCACGCCATATTCGGATGCCATGCGCGCTGCCTCGACCGGATCGTATCCGGCATTGGTCTGGCCGTCGGTGAGCAGGATCACCACCGCATTCTTGTAGGAGCCCGGCTCCACCGGCACATGCTTCTTGGGCGGCGCCTTGGCGCGCTCACCCAGCGCGGTGCCGCCGAAGCGTTCGCGGAAATCGTAATTGCCCCAGCGCCCGGCGCTGTCGGAATTGAACTGGTTGATGGGGAAATTGCCGTCCGGAAACAGGGTGGAGAGCGACACCAGGATGCCGCTGCCCACCGCGGTGCCGCGCTGCAGCTCGAAGCGGTCTATCGCGGCGGTCAGCGCCGGATGGTCGGTGGTCGGCGCCTGCACCAGAAGCGCGGTGGCGGCGAAGGCGACAATGCCGATACGCACGTCGCGCGGCTGGTCCTTGATATAGGCCTTGGCCGCCGTCTCCGCCGCGATGATGCGCGACGGGTTTACATCCGTGGCGCGCATGCTGCCCGACACATCCATGGCCAGAATGACGGTGGCGACGCGGCTGGGCAGCGCAACTTCGGCGGAAGGCCGCGCCATCGCCAAGAGCAGCATGGCGAATGCCGCCAACATCAGCGCCGGCGGGACATGGCGGCGCCAGCCGGGGCCGTGGCTGGCTTCGCGCACCAGCGCCAGGTTGGGATAGCGGAAGGCGCCTTTGCGGCGGCGGCGCAGCAAAAGGACATAGACGGCGACGATCACCGGCACCAGCAGCAACAGCCACAGGAAGCTGGGCCATGAGAAGGAGATGCTGGGAATAAACCCGCCCAACCGCGACCAGGGAATGCCGAAGAAGTCCTTCATGCGGACCTCGCACTGTGTTTGCGCATCGCGGCAAAACGCGCCAGCGCGTCCAGCACTTCATCCTCGGTGGCCAGCTCCACCACATCCACGCCGGATTTTTCGAAGGCGGCGCGCAACGCCTGTTCGCGCGCATCGGCGGCATCAGCAAAACGTTCCTGAAATCCCCGATTGTCGGTGTCCACGAAAAGCTGCTCGCCTGTTTCGGCGTCCTGGAAGGTGAGAAAGCCCAGATCCGGCATCCGCGTATCCAAAGGATCGGTCAGGCGCACCGCCACCACGTCATGGCGCTGGCCCAGGCGGGTCAGCGCCTCCTCCCAGCCCGGGCTGCTGATGAAATCGGACACCACGAAGACCAGCGAGCGGCGGCGGATGACGCCGGCGGCCTCGGCCAGCACGGCTTTCAGGTCGGTGGCGCTGTGGCTGGGCCGGTGGCCGCCAACGGCATTGAGGATATGCAGCAACTGGCGGCGCCCGCCACAGGCCGGAATGGTGCGGTCCACCTTGCCGGAAAAGATCATCGCGCCGGCGCGGTTGCCGCGGCTCAGCATCAGCCGGCACATCAGAAGCGTGAACTCCATCAGCACGGCATGCTTGGAGACGCTGACGCCCTCGAACATCATCGAAGGGCTCATATCCAGCAGGAACCAGACCGGAACTTCCCGGTCTTCCAGATAGTCGCGCACATAGGGCGCATCGAGGCGCGCGGTGGCGTTCCAGTCCATGCGCCGCACATCGTCGTGAAACTGGTATTCGCGCAGATCCGCCAAATCCAGACCCTGCCCGCGCGACGGGCTTCGGTGGTCGCCCTGCAACAAGCCCTCCAGCCGGCGCATCACCGGCAATTCCAGGCGGCGAAGAACGCTGTCAGAGACTGGCGGCACGCGTCGTCTCCAGGATGGGCGGGGGTACGGCGCGCAGAATCTGGCTGAGAATGTCGTCCGCCGTCATGCCTTCGGACAGCGCCTCGTAGGAAGGCACCAGCCGGTGGCGCAGCACATCGGCCGCCACGTCCATCACATCGGCGGGCAGCACATAATCGCGGCCGCGGATGAAGGCCAGCGCCCGGCCCGCCTGGATCATGGCGATGGAAGCGCGGGGGGACGCGCCATACTGAATGAAGCGCGAAAATTGCGGCATCCCGCATTTCACCGGGGCGCGGGTGGCGGCAACAACTTTCACCGCATAGATCATCAGCGACGGATCGACATACAGCTTGCGCGCCGCCGCCTGCATTTCCAGCAACTGGTCGGTGGACGTCACCGGCGTCACCGCCACCGGCTCGCCGGTGACGCGCTGGACGATGACGAATTCCTCTTCCTCGCTGGGATAGCCGATCAGCACCTTCATCATGAAGCGGTCCACCTGCGCTTCGGGCAGGGCATAGGTGCCTTCGGTCTCGATCGGGTTCTGGGTTGCCATCACCACAAAGGGGCGCGGCACGGCATAGGACTGGCCGGCGATGGTGACCTGGCGCTCCTGCATCACTTCCAGCAGCGCGCTCTGCACCTTGGCGGGGGCGCGGTTGATTTCATCGGCCAGCACCAGATTGGCGAACACCGGCCCCAACATGGTGACGAACTCGCCGTTCTTCTGGTTGAAGATGCGGGTGCCGGTGAGGTCGGCGGGCACTAGATCGGGGGTGAACTGGATGCGCTTGAAGTTGCCCTGCATCGCTTGGGCCAGGGTCGCCACCGTCAAGGTCTTGGCCAGGCCCGGCACGCCTTCCACCAGCAGATGCCCGCCCGCCAACAGCGCCACCAGCACCCGTTCCAGAAAATGGTCCTGGCCCACCACCACCTTCTTCACTTCATAGAGAAGATGTTCCAAACCCGGATGCGCGTTGCTCATGGCCTGTCCTTTTAAAGCGGGCTGTTTCCAACGGCCTTGGCCGCATTCTCGATGGGCACGGCGAAGGCCATGCCTGCAAAGACGTGCTGACCGGTGGGATTGAAGATGGCGGTGACGATGCCGACCACCTCGCCCTCGCGGTTGACCAGCGGGCCGCCGGAATTGCCGGGGTTCACCGCGGCGTCGAACTGGATCAGGTTGGTCAGGCGCGCTTCGCCGTCCTTGCGGTCGGTGTCCACAAATTCGCGCTTCAGGCCGGCAACCACGCCGGCAGAGACCGATGGCCCCAGCCCAAACGGAAAACCCACCGCCACCACCGGATCGCCGGGATTGATGCCGCCGGTGGACGCCAGCGTGGCGGGCTTGAGCTCATCCGGTGGCTTCTTGGCGCGGATCACCGCCAGGTCGTTTTCCGGCTGAATGTTCACCAGCATCGCGTCGGACTTGCTGCCGTCCCAGAAGGTCACCACCCAGCGGTCGGTGGAGCGGATGACATGCAGGTTGGTGAGGATGTCACCCTTTTCGGTGATCACCACGCCAGTGCCCATGGAATCGGGCTTTTCCTTCTTGTCGTCAGGCGTGCGCGGCGGCAGGACATGCTGGCCGCCGGCTTTTTCCTTTTTCGCTTTCTTCGCCGCGGCGGCTTCCACCTTGGCCTGCTGCGCGGCGCGCTCGGGCGACAGGAAGCCTTCCACCCGCACCACGGCGGGGCCCACCATGGCGGCGGCGATGGCGGTGTCGGCGGGCGGCGCGTCGGTGTGCGACAGGGTGTATTTCACAGCATTGTCGATGTCCCATTGGCTGAGGGCGCGCGGGGCTGGATGAAAAAGCTGCCAGCCGCCGATCAACGCCAGCACGACCAGCGCCGATGCCACCGCCGGCAAGACGCGCTCATGCCGCGCGGCGAATTTCTTGCTCCAGGTCCAAAGTTGCGCGCCAAGGCGCGGGCCCTCGTCCTCCCAGTGCGCGGATTGCGGCCGCTGGGGGGCGATGCCATCGGCGGAACCACGCCGCCGTCCTGCACGGCTGTAAAGCGATTTGCGCTTCATGCCGATTTCACCCGAAGGCCGCAGCCAAGCCTAAGTGACCTTGGGCTGCAACATCAAGCACAGGCGGCGGGAATGATGCGGGCTGACGGAACCTTTACGGTTTGGCCGCCGATTGGGCGGGAAATTCCAGTTGTCCGGCATAGCCCAGCGCCTTGATCTGCCTGGTCATCTTCTCCACCAGCGCGGGCGCGGGCCGGGGCTCGCGGGTGTAAAGGCTGACATCGGTCATGTCGGGGCTGGCCATGATCGCCCAGCTTTCCGTGTGATCCAGCACCCAGTAATCGCGGCTGATCGGCACCAGGCCGAACATGGCGCGATAGGTGGCATGCACCTTGGTATTCTGCCCGGGGTTCATGATCTTCATCTGCCCGGTCAGGCTTTCTTCCTTGCCGTCCGGAGTCTTGGCGTGACAGCCATCGCGCTCGGACAGCGCACCATCTCTGTTGGTGTAGTCGGTGAAGCCCGCCACGCAGCCGGCATTGAAGCTCTTGGGCGTGCGGCCGATCTCATACCAGCGCCCGGCATAGAAGCTGGCGGCGTCCACCGGCTTGGCGGGTTCGGGCGCCTTGGGCGCGTCGGCGGCGAAAGCGATTGTGGTCATGGCCAGAAGGGCCAGGGTGGCGGCTTTCATCTAGCGGCTGCGCCGGGTGGAGAGCGAGCCGGGCCGCGATACAAAGCTCAACGTCGCGGCATCGTCGCGCTTGAGCGAAGTGCCGTCGAAACCGAACACCTGGATGACGCGCTCGGCGGCGCATTGCTGCATCACCAGCTTGCCGTCCTCGCTCCACGCCAGGCCTTGCGCCCAATGACAGGAAGCGGCCTCGGCTACCGGGGTCAAAGTACCCGGCCCCACCGCATAGATGCGGATGATGCCGACCAGCCCGTCATATTTGGGATCGCTCTTCACCGTGGCGGCGCCATTGGCCAGCACCAAAGCGGCATGACGGCCATCGGGCGACAGGGCGACGTGCTCCGGCGTCTTGCCCACTTCCAGCGACAGCGCCAGCTTGCCGGTCTTCAGGTCAATCATGCTCAGGGTGCCAGCGGTTTTATGGTCCAGCGCGCCGCCGACATTGGTGTTGATCAGCCAGGCGCCGTCCGGCGTGATCATCGCGCCATACGGATTGATGCCGGTCTCGACGTCCTTGCCGGTGCGGGTGACGCGCACGCCTTCGATGCCAAGTTCGATGATCTTGTTGACACCCCAGGCCGCGACATAGGCCTTGCGGCCATCGGGTGCGAACACCACATCGGTCGGCGCCGCACCCTTGTCCAGAGCCACCGTGCCGGCCGGCGCCAGGCGCTTGCCGCGCAGGGTGAAGACCGAGATCGTGTCGTAGCTCTTGTTGGCGACCAGAACCAGGGTCCCGGCGCGGTTGATGGTGACGCCGCCGGGGGTCAGGCCGGCATGCGCCGTCTGCAGCCATTTGGGATGGGCGGGATCGGCCAGATCGATTACCGACACCGTGTCGTCGGGCACAGCATTTTCCGGATCGGCGGGCACGAATTTCTGGGCGGCGGTGACGATGACGAATTTCGCGCCCGGACCCACCGCCACCGCATTGGGGGAACCGATCATGGCGGCGGGAACCTCCACGCTGCCGATCACGCGCGGCGGATAAGACTTGGTATCCAGCACGGTGACGCTGTCGGGGGTGCGCCCAGTGGGATCGCCCTTGACGATCTGCTTGCCGTCATTGGCCGAGATCATGAGGTCGGCCCGCGCGGCGCAAGACAGCAGCAGCAAGGCGGACAAGGCTGTAAAACGCAATCGCATCACTGGTCCGGGCAGCCGCTGCCATATTCATTGAAGGCATGGATCGCCAGGTCCATCTGGCGGGAGGCCTTCTTCTTGTTGTTCTCGGCGGCCAGGATGCGATGGTTCTGGATTAACAGCAACGGCACCGCGACAGGCTTTCCGCTCGCCTCGGCGCGGGATTGGCGCAAGGTGACGAAATCGCGGATGCAGCGCTGATAGACATTGGAGGCGGCGGCATAGCGCTTGATGGCCGCCATGCCGGCCACGATCTCTTCCCGGCTGGCGGCCCGCCCGTTGATAGGTTCGGGCATCTGGGGCGCGGTGCAATTGTCACGGGCAAAGCTCTGGCCCACCCAGGCCGGCTGGGGGCGGCTGTCCACCACCTCGCCCGTATTGCAGATGGGCGCGAAGGATTTGCCCGCGGCCAGCCGGGACGCATTGACGCCGGCTTGGGACGCTTTGGGCGCCGGCCCGGGCATGGCTTTGGCCACCAGCAAGGCACCGGATGCGGCAAGCACCGCGACAAGCCCGGCGCCGATTGCGATTTTTCCGAACATCAGTCTCCGTCCTTACGGATTGATGACGCTGCCCCCAACCACCTTCTGCTTCAGCAGCGAGCTCAGCGGCACCATGCCCTTATAGACGAACTTCTGCACCCGCTGACCGCGATAGGTCTCGGTGGTGTAGATGTTGCCCTTGGAGTCCGTGACGATCGAGTGCACCGCATAGAACTGGCCCGGACCGCGGCCGCCGCCGCCGAACCAGTACAGCTCCTTCATGGTCTTGCGGTCGAACACATGGATGTTCTCGTTGGCGCCGTCCGAGACATAGGCGAACTTCTGCTGCGGATCGCGGCTGAAGGCCATTTCCCAGGCCGAGCCGTCGCCGCGGGTTTCGGGCTTCAGCGCATGCTGGCGCAGATAGGTGCCGTCCATCTTGAACACCTGGATGCGGTTGTTGGTGCGGTCGCAGGTATAGATCAGCCCGTCATTGGACGGCTGGGCGCAATGCATGGGATTGCCGAACTGCGGCGAGTTCACGTCGTAGTGCGGGATCGGCGTGTCATCGGGCTTGTTGCCGTAAGCGCCCCACATGCGCTTGAACTTCAAGGTGGCGGCGTCCCACACCGACACGCGCTTGTTGCCGTAACCATCGGCCAGGATCATCTCGTTGCCGGCAAAACGGATTTGGGCGACGCCGCGCACATTCTCGGTGTCCAGACTGCCCTTGCTGGCATTGGCCTTGCCGATCTGGGCCAGGTATTTGCCATCGGGCGTGAACTTCAGGATGAAGCTGTCGTGATACTGGCCGACCGTGCCGCCTGCATAGAGCGGCGGCACCACGTTCGGGGCCGCGGCAAACTGCGCCGCGCTGCCCGGCGCCGCCATCGGCTGATAGGCGCCGTTGCCGCCCAGCCAGATATTGCCGTCCGGACCGACGGTGATGCCGTGGTTGGAGCTGGGCCAGTCATGGCCGTTGCCTTTGACCTGGTCGCGGCCCCAATGCTTGATCAGTTTGCCGGCGGGATCGAAAGCCAGCACGTCCGGCGCGGCGGTGCAGCAGTCGGCCTCGCCGCGCGTGGCGTAGGATTCCTTCTGCTCCAGGGTCTGGGGGCGGTGGACGATCCACACATTGTCCTTGGCGTCCATCGACAGGCCGATGACCATCGCCATGCGCCAGTGATTGGGCAGCGGCTTGGGCCAGAAGGGGTCCACTTCAAACTTGGGGACCATCACATCGGCGGCCGGCTCTTGCGCGTTGGCGCCGCGAAACGCGGACGGACCGGCGCCAAGGCCTACGACAAGTGTCGCGGCGCCGGCGGCAAGCAGAAATTTCCTGGAAAAGGAGAAGCGCGTCATGACCATACCCCCAATTGGGAGGGCGGTTGGTTCAGCCTCTCCCTTATCGGTCAAGCGTTACATGGGTGCGGGGGCGGCGCAACCCTGCGTGGGCTTGTTTGCCAAGGGTTTTTTCCGCCAAACTGATCCGCCGCCGCAGCCATTTCGTAAGCAGCTGCAACAGGATTTTGCATGACCTTCGCCACCGCCGCCGCCAGCCTTGCCGAACGCGCGCCCCTGCCCGATTTCGTGATCCGCGCCGGGATGCGCCGGGTGATCGCGGCCAATGACGCCCATGTGCCCCTGCCCGGCACCGATGCGGCGTTTGCCCGCGCCATGTCCGATCACGCCATCGCCGAACATGCCGACGCCGCCAACCGCCAGCATTATGAATTGCCGCCCGAATTCTTCGCCTTGTTCCTGGGGCCGCATCGCAAATATTCCAGTTGCCTCTATCCCAAAGGCAACGAGACACTGGGCGAGGCCGAAGCCATTGCCCTGGCCGAGACGGTGGCGCATGCCGGCTTGGCCAACGGGCAAGAGATATTGGAGCTGGGCTGCGGCTGGGGTTCGCTGTCGCTGTACATGGCCGAGAAATTTCCCGGCGCGCGCATCACCTCGGTGTCCAACTCCGCGCCGCAGCGCGGTTACATCGAGGCCCAGGCGCGGGCCCGCGGCTTGACCAACCTTACGATTATCACCGCCGACATGAACGACTTCACCACCGCCAACGCCTTCGACCGCGTGGTGTCGGTGGAGATGTTCGAGCATATGGCCAACTGGCAGGCGCTGTTGTCGCGGGTGAAGACCTGGCTCAAACCGGATGGGCGGCTGTTCATTCATATCTTCACCCATCGCCACCGGCCGGCGCGCTATGACTGGCGCGATCCGGAAGACTGGATGGGCCAGCATTTCTTCACCGGCGGCATCATGCCGACCGTGGGCTTGATCCGACAGTTTCCCGACCTGTTCACGGTGGAAGAGGAATGGCGCTGGAGCGGCAGCCATTACAAGCGCACCGCCCTGCAATGGCTGGAGCTGTTCGATGCCAACCGCGCCAGGATCGATCCCATCCTGCGCGACGTCTATGGCGCGGATGCCGCGCTGTGGCGGCGGCGCTGGCGCATGTTCTTCCTGGCCACCGCCGAAAGCTTCGGCTTCAAGGATGGCGACGCCTGGGGCGTCAACCATTACCGGCTGAAACCGGTTTCCTAGTTGCGCAGTGTGAAGGAGGCGCCGTTCTCGCGCCCGTTGCCCCAGAGCGAGAAGGGACTCTGGGTCACCGTCTGTCCTGCCTGCGGCGGCGAGGTGGAAATCAGGGTCACATCCATCACCAGCGCCTGATCCGGACCGATCGTGCCGTTCATGGCGCCCTTGGACCCGAAGGCCAGGTTGGGCGGAATAACGAGCTGCCAGCGGTCGCCCTCATGCATAAGCGGCAAGGCTTCGGCCAACCCCCCGAGGGAAACCGTGCTGACCAGCAGCGACGCCGGCAGCACCGGGGTGGTGCTGTCCACCACAGTGCCGTTGATCAGACGCATGGCATAGGCGACGCGCACCACGTCATTGCCGCGCGGCCGCTTGCCGGTGCCGCTGCGCAGCACGCGATATTGCAACCCGCTGGGCCGGGTGATGGTGCCGGGCTTCTTGGCATTGGCGGCCAGGAAGCCGCTGGTGGCGGCGGGCGAATCCTCGGCGGCAACCGGCGCGCACAGCGCCAGCAGCAGCGTTAAGGCGGCAAGCGTCCTGGTCATGGCGGCATGGATGCGTTTTTGCGCCCATCCGGTCAAGAAGCCTGGCCAAGGCTTTGACCTTTTTGCCCGAAACCCGGCATCATGCCGCCCATAACAGGGGTGGAACATGCACAAGATCCTCGGCATCGCCATGGCCGCTTTTTTGCTTGCTGGCGGCACGGCACAAGGCCAAATAAGCGAGAGGGCGCGCGAGAAGATCATTATCGACGCCGATATCGGCGATGACATCGACGACGCCTTTGCCCTGGGACTGGCCCTGTCCAGCCCGGAGTTTGAAATATTGGGCGTCTCGGCCAGCTTCGGCGACACCGTCACCCGCGCCCGGATGTTCGATCGCATGCTGGGCGAGCTGGGCCGTAGCGACATTCCCGTGGCGATGGGCGCGCCCGCTGCCGTCAACCTGAATGCCTTTACCCAGCGCCGCTATGCCGAAGGCGGCAGCGTGGCGCCGCGTTCCCATCCCGATGCGGTGGACTTCGTGCTGGAACAGGCGCGCAAATATCCAGGCCAGGTGACGCTGGTGGCGGTCGGGCCGCTGCCCAATGTCGGGGCGATGATCGACAAGGATCCGGCTGCGTTCCGCATGTTGAAACAGGTGGTGATCATGGGCGGCTCCATCCGCACCATGCACGACCCCTATGGCGCGGCCGCGCCCATCGCGCCGCATCCGGAATGGAACATCAAGAACGACATTGCTTCGGCCAAGAAGCTCTTCGCCTCGGGCGTAAAGCTGAAAGTGATGCCGCTGGATTCCACCGCCAATTTGAAATTCCATGAGGTGGCGCGCAACGCCTTGCTGGCCCATGGCAGCATGCTGACCAACATCCTGGCGGGACTTTATTATGAATGGAGCGCCGCCACCCGCGCGCCCACGCCCATCATGTACGATCCCATGACACTGGCCGCACTGCTCCAGCCCTCGCTGTGCCCGCTGACACCGCTGCACATCAGCGTGGACGATGCCGGCAACACCATCGAGACACCCGGCGCGCCCAATGCCGAAGTGTGCCTGCGTTCCGACGCCGAGGCCTTCGCCCAGTTCTATGTCCGCCGCGTGACGGCCCGCTGATGCAACAATTGTTCGACCAGGCGCGCGAAGCGCAACGCGGCGGCAATCTGGCCGAGGCCGCGCGGCTGTACCGCCAAATCCTGGCGTCCATGCCGGTGCCCGAGATCATGGTCAATTACGGCAATGTGCTGGGCCAGTTGGGCAACCGCGCCGAGGCGCTGACCCAGTTCGACCAGGCGGTGAAGCTGAAGCCCGGCCTGTTCGAGGCGGTCTTCAACCGCGCCAACATGCTGCTGGAGATCGGGCGCGCCCCCGAAGCGCTGGCGGATTTCGAGCGCGCGGTAGCGATCCGCCGCGACATACCGGCGGTGTGGAACAATCGCGGAACCGCTTTGCGCCGGCTGCGGCGGCTGGAAGAAGCGCTGGCGAGTTACGAACAGGCGGCAGCGCTGGCGCCCACTCATGTCAACGCCTTGACCAACCGCGCCATGGCGCTGTTCGAACTACGGCGATTGGATCTCGCCTTGAAAGCAGCCGACACGGCGCTGGCGGCGCAAGGCGATTTCGCCGAGGCGCTCTATGTCAAAGCCAACACCTTGCGCGACCTGGCACGCCCGGATGAGTCGCTGGCCGCTTACGAGCAGGTTCTGAAACTCCAGCCCGCCCATCCCCATGCCCTGAACGGCGCGGCGCAGGTGGCGCGCATCCTGTGCGACTTCCCGCGCGCCGGCGCGCTGGCGCCGCAAGTGCTGGAAAATGCGCCGGGCGGCCGCGCCCTGATCCAGCCCTTTGTGCTGATGGGCTACAGCGATGATGCCGCGCTGCTGCGGCGCTGCGCCGAGAATTATGTGCATCGCATGGCCCCGGCCCACCCCTCCCTGTGGGACGGCAAGCGCTACAGCCATGACCGCATCCGCGTGGCTTATCTCTCGGCCGATTTCCACCAGCATCCCACCGCCCAATTGCTGGCCGAACTGTTCGAGCGCCATGACCACGCGCGTTTTGAAATCACCGCCATCGCCTTCGGGCCGGATGACGGCAGCGCCCTGCGCGCCCGGCTGAAAAAAGCCTTCGACCATTTCGAGGATGTGCGCGGCAAAAGCGACCTGGAGGTCGCGCAAATGCTGCGCGCCCGCGAGATCGACATCGCTGTGGATCTGAACGGCCACACCCTGGACGCCCGTCCCGCCATCTTCAGCCATCACCCCTGCCCGGTTCAGGTGAACTACCTGGTCTATCCCGGCACCACCGGCGCCCGCTTCATGGATGTGGTGTTGGCCGACCGCATCGTGCTGCCCGTGGACCAGCAGCCTTTCTTCAGCGAGAAGATCGTCCACCTGCCCGATTGCTACCAGGCCAATGACGCCACCCGCGCCGTGCCGCCCGCGCCCACACGCGCCGAGGCGGGACTGCCCGAGAGCGGTTTTGTTTTCTGCTGCTTCAATAACAGTTGGAAGATCACCCAGCCGGTGTTCGACATCTGGATGCGGCTGCTGGAACAGGTGGATGGCAGCCTGCTCTGGCTGCTGGACGGACCCCATGCCGGCAATCTGCGCGCGCATGCCAAGGCGCGCGGCATAGACCCGGACCGGCTGGTATTCGCGGCCAGGCTGCCGCCGGACCAGCATCTGGCGCGGCATCAACTGGCCGGCCTGTTCCTGGATACCTTGCCCTACAACGCCCATACCACCTGCAGCGACGCGCTGTGGGCGGGGCTGCCGGTGGTGACCTGCTACGGCAAGTCCTTTACCGGCCGCGTCGCCGCCAGCCTGCTCAAGGCCGTGGACCTGATGGAGCTGGTGACGCTGTCGCCGCAAAAATATGAGGAGCTGGCGCTGGACCTGGCGACGAATCCGGCATTGCTGAAAGCCACCAGGGACAAATTGGCCCGCAACCGCACCACCACACCGCTGTTCGACAGCGAGCGTTTCCGCAAAGGCATCGAAGCTGCTTATGAGGCGATGCTGGCTTAGAGCGCCTTGGGGCGCTTCGCCGGGTCGAAGCCGTAAAAGCGTTCCGGATTTTCTACCAGGATCCGATGGCGCAACTTGGCATCCGGCGCCCACTTGGCCATCAGGTTCAGCAGAGTGACATCGTCAGGCATCGCCACCGGATTGAGTTTCTTGGTGGCGTCGGGATGCGGCCAGTCGCTGCCCCACACGCAGCGCTCGGGCGCGCTCCTGATGTAACCCATCGCCGCCGCGCTGGCGCCGGCGTAATCCGGCGCCGCGCCGCCGCCATACAGATACGCGCCGGACACCTTCACCCAGCCATGGCCGCTGTCCAACAGCTTGCGCACGGTGGCATATTGCGGCCCCTTGACGTCCACGGCGCGGCCCAGGTGATCGATGATCACCGGCACCGGCAGGCCCAGCAGCAACGATTCCATCTGCACCAATTGCTCGGGCGGCATGTTGCATTGCATGTGCCAGCCCAGGGCTGCGATGCGGCGGGCCAGCGGCATCACTTCATCGGCGCTTACGGGATTGCCCAGGCCGAACTGCACCCGCACCCCGCGGGTGCCGGCGGCGTGCAGCTTCTTCAATTCCGCGTCACTGACCGTGCTGTTGACCACGCAGACGGCGCGGGCGTTCTCGCCCATCTGCGCCAGCACATCCAGCAGGCAGCGATTATCGGTGCCATAGGTGCTCGGCTGCACCATCACATTACGGCTGGTGCCCAGCCTCTTCTGCAGCGCCTTGTAATCGGTAACCGTGGCGTAAGGCGGCGTCAGCACCGCCTTGGGATTGAAGGGAAAGCGCGGATCGTAAATATGGTGATGGCTGTCGCAGGCGCCGTCCGGCACCGCGAAACTCACCTTGGGATCCCTGGCAAAGGCCGGCGTGGCCGCGAGGGCCAACCCAGCGCCGATCATGGTGCGGCGGTTCTGCATTATTTTGCTCCCGTGTAAGTGACTTTCCAGATGGTCTGGCCCTGGTCGTCGGCCACCAGCAGGCTGCCGTCTTTCGCCACCGCCAGCCCGACGGGGCGGCCCCAGGCCTTGGGCGGATTCTTCGACACCCCATCCCAGAAGCCCACCAGGAAATTGTCATAGCCGCCCACCGGCCGCCCATTCTTCATGCGGATGCGCACGACCTTGTAGCCATGCGGCTCAGCGGTGTTCCACGACCCGTGCAGCGAGACGAAAGCGTCGCCCTTGTAGGCGGCCGGAAAACTGTTGCCGGTATAGAAAGCCAAACCGGTGGGCGCGCTGTGCGCCGGGAACAGAACGTCGGGCGCGATCGCCTTGGCCACCATGTCGGGCCGCTTGGCGCCCAGGTCGGGATCGGGAATCTGGCCGGCATAGCTCCAGGGATAGCCGTAGAAACCGCCCGGCTTCACGTAAGTGAAAAAATCCGGCGGCAGGTTGTCGCCCAGCCCGTCACGCTCATTGGTGGCGACAAACAGATCATGAGTGCCGGGCGCGAAGGCCACGCCCACCGGATTGCGGATGCCGCTGGCATATTCCACCAACTGGCCGTCCTTGATCTGGAAGATCTTGGCGCCCGGCTGATGTTCGGAAACATTGTCGTGGCTGCCCATCTCCACGAACATCGCCCCGTCCGGCGCGATGGCGAAGTTGCGGGTGCCGTGCATGCCCGAATTGCGCAGGTCCGGCGTCTTGGTCACCTGTTCCAGCTTGCCGGCCTTGGTGGCGCCGTCGACATACGGCGTGCGCCAGATGGCGATCTGGTCGCTGATATACACAAAACCGTCATGCACCGCGACGCCGGACGGATTGTGCAAGCCTTCCGCGAAAGTAAAACGCTGGTCGGCCGCGCCGCTGCCCTTGGTATCGCGCAGCAGAGTGATCTTGTTGGCCTTGCGCTCCGACAGGAACACATCGCCATTGGGCGCGATTCCCATGAAGCGCGGAAAAGTCAGCTTGTCCGCGTAAATCGAGACGGTAAAACCCTTTGGCGCCTTCGGCATCACGCCGGCGGGACGCGGGATCGCCTCATTGTTGTTGGCCACGGCCGGCGTGGCATAGGGCTTGGGCAAATCCGAGGGCTTGAGCAGGAAATGCTGGCCGGGCTGGTCCACCGCCCAGGCGGCACCGGACAACAGCAACAAAATCGTCACGGCTCGAAGTGTCATGTCCCCTCCACGCGCCGCGTTCGGCGGCTTTTTGTGGCGGCGAGAATGGCCGGGCATGGCCGCAAAAACAATGGTGCGGGAGGCGCGGACCGGCTAAAAGCGCCGCCATGACCGTGCCCGAAACCCGCAAGACCGAGGCGCGCGCCTGGTTCGAAGCCTTGCGCGACCGCATCATGACCGTGTTCGAGACGCTGGAGGATGAAGCGCCCGCCAATCTCTATCCCGGCGCGCCCGGACGCTTCATAAAAACACCTTGGAGCCGCGGAGAGGCCGAAGGCGGCGGGGTGATGGGGATGATGCGCGGACGGCTGTTCGAAAAGGTCGGCGTCCATACCTCCACCGTGTTCGGCGCCTTCTCGCCGGAATTCGCCAAGCAGGTGAAGGGCGCCAGTGAAGATCCGCGCTTCTGGGCCAGCGGCATCAGCCTGATCGCCCATATGAAGAATCCCCGTGTGCCGGCGGTGCACATGAACACCCGCATGATCGTGACCACCGAAAGCTGGTTCGGCGGCGGCGCTGACCTCAATCCCACCCTGGATGCAGCGCGCACCCCGCGCCATCCCGACACGGTGGATTTCCATGCCCGCCTGAAAAAGGCCTGCGACGGTTTCAACACCGACTGGTTTCCCCAGTACAAGAAATGGGCCGACACCTATTTCTGGCTGCCGCACCGCGCAGAGCCGCGCGGCGTGGGCGGCATCTTCTATGACCATCACGACAGCGGCGACTGGGCGCGCGACTTGGCCTTCACCAAATCGGTGGGCGAAGCCTTTCTCGACATCCAGCCCCAGATCATCCGCCGCCGCATGGCGGAAAGCTGGACCGAAGAAGAGCGCCACGAACAAGCCAAGTGGCGCGGTCGCTATGTCGAGTTCAATCTTCTTTATGATCGCGGCACCCATTTCGGCCTGAAGACCGGCGGCAATGTCGAAAGCATCCTCTCCTCCATGCCGCCGGTGGCGGAATGGACATGAAGCTGGGCTCGCGCGGCTCGCCGCTGGCGCTGGCCCAGTCGCGGCTGGTGGCCGGGATGCTGGGCGTGCAGGAAGGCGCCATCCAGAGTTTCATGACTAGCGGCGACCGCATCCAGAGCCGCTTGCAGGACCAGGGCGGCAAGGGCCTGTTCACCAAGGAACTGGACGAAGCCCTGCTGGATGGGCGCATCGACGCCGCGATTCATTCCATGAAGGACCTGCCCACCCGCATGCCGGACGGCATCGTGCTGGCCTGTGTGCCGTCGCGCGAGGACCAGCGCGATGCCTTCATCGCCACGCGCGCCAAGACGCTGATGGACTTGCCGGCCGGCGCCACCGTGGGCACCGCCAGTTTGCGCCGCCAGGCCCAGACCCTGCACACGCGGCCCGACCTGAAAGTGGAATTGCTGCGCGGCCGGGTGGAAACACGGCTGGCCAAGATCGAAAGCGGCGCGTTCGACGCGACGTATCTGGCGCTGGCCGGATTGAAGCGGCTCGGCCTGGAGCGCCATGCCGCCTCCATCTTGGACAGCGAAGTGATGCCGCCGGCGCCGGGACAGGGCGCACTGGCCATCACAGCCCGCGCCGACGACGCAAAGATTCTCGCGCGGCTCGCGCCGATCAACATCCTCGAGCACACCATCACCACCACGGCAGAGCGCGCTTTCCTCCAGGCGCTGGATGGCTCCTGCCGCACGCCGATTGCCGCGCTGGCGGCGATTAATGACGGCACCCTGTCCTTCCTGGGCGAAGTGCTGACACCCGACGGCCGGCATTGCTGGCGGCGGCGCGGCAGCGTGGCGCTGGGCGGCGAGCCGATCGAAACGGCACGCGCACTGGGGCTGAAGCTGGGAGCCGAAATCAAAGCCGAAGCCGGGCCGCTGTATCAGTCTCATTTCGGGGACAACGGCTGGTAGCTCTCGCTATTGCAGCACGTTTAGGCCCTTTGCATCCCCGATTTTTTGGACCAGCATCCCCACCAGAAAAAGCGCCAAAGCGCTGGCTGGGGAGAAGACGATGCTCAACAAACGCAACTTCATGACAGGAACGCTGGCGGCCGGCATGGCGACGGCTGCGGCCTCCGCGGCGCTGGCGCAAGCGCCGGCGGCCAACGGCCTCAATCCGCCGCGCAAGATTCCGCACGGCATGATGAAAACCACCCGGATGTTCAAATACCCCAAGGGCTATGGCAACGGCCTGGCGGTGGCGCCGGAAGGCTTGTGGATCGCGCAACAGAAATTGTCGGGCGACAGCGCCAAACGCTATGGCATGGCGGAACCTGCGGACCTGCGCGAAGCCGCCTGGCTGGTGGACTGGAACGGCAAGCTGCTCAAGACGGTGATGACCAACTGCCGCAACTGTTCCGGCATGGCTTATGGCGATGGTTTTGTCTGGATGATGGCCAACCAGCCGCCGCAGGGCTGTTTCCAGGTGGACATGAATGGCAAGCAGATCAGCCATCGCCAGATTCCGCTGGGCCTGCCCGGACAGGACGGCGGCGGCAGCCATGGCGCGCAATGGCACAATGGCAAATTGTGGATCGCGGCGCTGCGGCCGAAGCTCATTTTGCGCGTCGATCCCAAGACCTGGGCGCCGGAAGTGGCGATCTCGACCTACACCTCGCCGGACAAGCCGCGCACCCATGACCTGACCATCGATGACAAGGGCGATATCTGGGTGGTTCTCGGCAACGACAGCAAGAACTACAAGGAAGGAAAGCCGGGACTGGTAAAGTATGACGGCAAGACCGGCCAGATTGCAGCCACCTATGATTTCCTGCCCGGCTCCTGCGATCCGCATGGACTGGAATTCCACAACGGCAGCTTGATCAGTTGCGATGCCGGCATCCACCCCGGCTGGCCCAATGGCGATAGCCCCCATGCGGGCTGGATCTTCAAGATCGAACCGGCATAAGGACGCGAACGATGATGAAGCGCAGAAATTTCCTCGCCGCCGCCGCGGTTTCGCCCGCCGCCGCCATTCCGGCTTTGGCCCAGCCGGCGCATTCCACCTGCGTGCCAGACTGGTCGAAGATTCCAACCCGAGCCGCCAGCAAGATCGACGTGCTGTACAAGACCAAGCATGGCCAGCCCAACGGCTTGGCCATTGCCTCGACACCGGGACAAATGTGGGTGCTGGACCAGGGCGCCGGCCACTGGATCACCCTGACCAACATCAAGGACGGCTCGACGGTGCGCGAGTTCCAGGCCGATGTGGTCGGCCCCAGCGGACTGGTGCAGGACGGCGAGACGATGTGGATCACCTCGACCCACAATTCGCTGATCGTGCATTGCGATCTGAACGGCAAGACCATCGCCAAGTATGTGACGCCGGGTGCGGGGCGCATCTATGAGCGCGAGGACGATCCCAAGGGGCGCTCCTCGCCGCTGAAGCCCGCCTGGCCCGACATGCCGCGCGGCATCGGCCCGGCGCCGACCGGCAATGTCGGCAACAACACCGGCCAGGGATTGCCGCCGGGACAATTGCCGCTGAATGCCCAGGAAGGTTCGGGCGGCACCGGCGCCCACGCCATCATCCTGGACGGCGATTACCTGATCACCGCCGTGCCGCCGGCGCGGGCGATCTTCACCATCAACAAGAAGACCTGGAAGGTGAAATCCACCTGGCCGGTGCCGGGCAACCGCACCCATGGCATGAGCTGGGGCAAGACGCGCGACACCATCTGGTCGTCGGATTCCAATCTCAACTGCTTCTTCCGCCACGACGCCAAAACCGGCGCCATCCATGAGCGGGTGCAGTTGCCGGACACCTCGCCGGTAATCCACTGCGCCAAGATGGTGGGCGACGACATGTATTTCTGCGACGATATGGGCTGGATGGCCCGCTTTAGAATCTAGTCGACGCGGAAGCCGGGACGCAGCGCGATATAAGACTGATCCAAAGCCGCGATGCTGGGGCAACCCAGCAGCTTGAGTGTGCGGATGATGTCGGCGCGGAAAATCGCGATGGCGCGCTCGATCCCGGCATCGCCGGCCGCCGCCATGCCATAGGCATAGCCGCGTCCCAAGAGGCACGCCTTGGCGCCCATCGCCATCGCCTTGACCATGTCGCTGCCGCGGCGGATGCCGCCATCGAACAACACTTCGGTCTGGCTGCCCACCGCTTCCAGGATCCCCGGCAGCACGCGCAGGCTTCCCGCCACGCCGTCCAACTGGCGGCCGGCATGGGTGGAAACCACGATGCCCTGCGCGCCGTAATCCACCGAGCGCTTGGCATCTTCCACCGTCATCACGCCTTTCATGACGATAGGACCGTTCCACACCTCGCGGATCCATTTGAGATCCGTCCAGGACACTTGCGCCGACTCCAGCGCCGCCGCCACGTCGGTGGCCGCCAGCGGACCGGAACCGGGCACCACGATATTGGGGAAAGGCCGCGTCATGCCGTCGGCAAGGAACGACGCCAGCCAGCGCGGATGCGCCAGGATGTTGGGCACATACTTGGCCTTGGCCAGCAGGCTGCGCCCCATCAGCTCCTTCATGCCGTTGCGGAAGTCGCGCTCGCGGTTGCCGGCCACCGGCGTGTCGATGGTGACGAACAGCGCGGAGTAGCCGGCCGCCTTGGCGCGGGCGATGGCGGCTTCCGCCGCGCCGCGCCCGCCGGCGAGATAGAGTTGATAGAATGTGGGGCCCTTCGATTCCGCCCGCACATTTTCGATGGTGTGGCCGGACATGGTGGAAAGGATATAGGCGGTGCCGTTGTTGCCCGCCGCTTTCGACGCCGCCAGCTCGCCGCGCGGATGCATCAAACGCGAATAGCCGATCGGCGCCAGCAGGAACGGCAGGTCCAGCTTCTGCCCCAGCACCGTCACGCCAAGATCACAGGACGGATTGGCCACGGCAAAGCGCGGCTTGAACAACACTTCCCGGAAGGCAAGCTCGCTATCCTTGAGCGTGCCTTCATCATCCGCCCCGCCGTCCAGGTAATCGAACACGCCGTCCGGCAGGCGGGCGCGCGCCAGCCGGCGCAGATCCTTGATGTTGACGACGCGCGGAGAAGCCAGGGTCATGATTGGTTTATGCCCGCAAACCCGCCATCTTAAAAGGCGGAAATGCCTGTCTGGGCCCGGCCCAGCACCAGGGCATGGATGTCGTGGGTGCCTTCATAGGTGTTGACGGATTCCAGGTTCATGACATGGCGCATGACGTGATAATCGTCGGCCACGCCATTGCCGCCATGCATGTCGCGGGCGGCGCGCGCGATGTCCAGCGCCTTGCCGGCATTGTTGCGCTTGAGCAGGCTGATGGCTTCGGGCGCCAACTTTCCCTGTTCCATCAGCCGTCCCGCCTGCAGGCAGGCGATCAGGCCCAGGGTGATTTCGGTCTGCATGTCGGCCAGCTTCTTCTGGTAAAGCTGGTTGGCGGCCAGCGGCCGGCCGAACTGCTTGCGCTCCAGCCCGTAACTGCGCGCCGCATGCCAGCAGAACTCCGCCGCTCCCAACGCGCCCCAGGCAATGCCCTGGCGCGCATTGTTCAGGCAGTCGAACGGTCCCTTCAGTCCTTCCACGCCCGGCAGCATGCGATCCGCCGGGATCGCCATGTCATTCATGGCGATCTGGCCGGTGACGCTGGCGCGCAGGGAAAACTTGCCCTCGATCTTGGGCGTGGTGAGACCCTTGTCGCCGCGCTCCAAAATAAAGCCGCGCACACGCCCATCCGGCTTGGCATCCAGCTTGGCCCACACCACCAGCACATCGGCAATCGGCGCATGGGTGATCCATGTCTTGGTGCCGTTCAGCACAAAGCCATCCGCTGTCTTGACCGCCTTGGATTGCATGGCGCCGGGATCGGAGCCGGCTTCCGGTTCGGTCAGGCCGAAACAGCCGATCCATTCGCCCGCTCCCAGCTTGGGCAGATATTTTTTCTTCTGCGCCTCGCTGCCAAAGGCATGGATGGGATGCATCACCAGGCTGGATTGCACCGACAGGGAGGAGCGGAACGCCGAATCCACCCGCTCCACTTCCCGCGCGATCAACCCGTAAGCTACCGGCGAGACGCCGCCGAATTCCGCTTGCGTTGCGCCCAACAGGCCCAGCGCACCCATTTCTTTCAGGATGCCCGGATCGAAGCTCTCATTGCGGTGCATCTCCTGCACCCGCGGCATCAGCCGCGATTGGGCGAAGCCGCGCGCGGTATCGCGCACCAGCTTTTCCTCCTCGCGCAGCGAGGCTTCCAGCAGAAGTGGATCGGCCCAGTCAAATTCAGGCCAGATTTTCGGCATTTCCCCAGCCAACGAAAACGGGGAGGCGAAATGCTTCCCGCCTGGAAAGCATATCGCCATCCCCGTGCCGCCCGCAAAGGGCGGACTTAGCCGCTAATTTGGGCCCACAAACCGGGACTAATTGGACTTGGTAACCTGGCCCTCGGCCACGCCGGCCTTGCTGCCCACGCCGGGATTGACGTCATGTTCGTTCTTGGGGGCGGTCGGCATGGTCTGATCGGTATGACCGGCCAGCTTGGCGTTGGTGTTGGCATCGGCGCCGGGGCGGCCGTTGCGCAGGTCGTTCTGGGGATTGGCCATCAGATGCTCCGAAAAAAGGTTCCGGAACGATAACGGCCGGCGCGCCTATTTGTTGCCGTGAGAAAAGACCCAATCGGCCACATCCTGCTGCACCTTTTGCCCTTGCAGGTCGCGCAGCAGCATATGCCAGCCTTGCGGGTACTTCTTCACGGCCGCCCGGGTTCCCAGGCCGGCGATCACCGCCTCGGTCGGCTTGGCGGGAATGACCTGGTCGTTGGCGCCATAAAGAAACAGGATCGGCGGCGCGGTGGTGAGATGCTGCGGGACGGTGCGCGCCTCGTCCATCAGGTTCACCAGGCCAAACAAAGTGTCGGTGCGGGTCCTCTTCTGGAACAGCGGATCCTTACCCAGCGCGATCAGCATGGGAATATTGTCGGAAGGCATGATCTTGACCACCGACTTGGCGGCATTGTTGGACAGGATCATGCCGGGCACCAGATGCGCCGCCAGATACAGGGCGCTGCGATAGAGGATCGGCATATCAGCGCGCGACCACACCGCCGGCCCCACCAGAATGGCGCCGTCCGCGGCGGGCGGATTGGGCGATGCGAGTGACGTCAGCACCACAGCCCCGCCCATGCTTTCGCCCAGGGCAAAGACCGGCACATTCGGGTAGCGCACCCGCGCCGCCGCCACCGCATCGGCGAGATCGGCGCGCATGGTGTCAGCCCCCGCCCAGACGCCGGACGGGATGTTGCGGCCAAAACCGCGCTGGTCATAGGCGATGGTGGTGATGCCCCGTGTCGCCCAGAATTTTCCGGGCGTATCGAAGGCGTTGGAATAATCGCTCATGCCATGCAGGCCGACGATCACGGCGCGCGGCGCACCGGCCGCTTCCCAGCGGCGCAGGGGCAATTGCGCGCCATCGCGCGCCACCAGCATCTCGTCACCGATCACCGGCGTCATGCGCGCATCACCGGCGGGCGCGAAATCGGGCGCGCATCCGGCCAGCAGGAAGGGGAAAAGCAACAGCCAGCGGCGCACGTCACACCCCAAGGTCGCCGCAAGGTTTTGCCATGTTGGAAATGTAAGCCGCCGTCAGAACGGCAGCAACCCGATCATGGCGCCCGACAGGCCGCTGGCCAGGGTGCCCGCCACCAGCGCCTTGAGCGCCAGCGACACCACTTCGTCGCGCCGCTCCGGGATCAGGGCGCTCATGCCGGCAATCAAAATGCCGACACTGGCGAAATTGGCGAAGCCGCACATGGCATAGACCATGATCATGGTGCTGCGTGGATCCAGGCTCCCGGCCGGCAGCGCCGCCAGTCTTAAATAGGCCACCAGCTCGGTCAGGATGATCTTGATGCCGAGCAGCCCGCCTGCCGCGCCCGCCTGGCTCCACGGTACGCCCAGCAGCCAGACAAAAGGCGCGAACAGCCAGCCCAGCATGCGCTCAAGCGTCAGCGGCGCGCCGCCCACCCCCGGCAGATGGCCCAAGATCACATTCGCCAGCGCCATCAGCGAGGTGGTCACGATCAGCATGGCCAGGACCTGGAGATAGATCTTCAGCCCGTCCTCGGTGCCCTGCGCCATAGCATCCATGGTGGAGCGGTAATGCACCGCTTCCTGCTTTTCGGTCAGATCGGTCTGGGCCGGGCCCGGCACCATGATCCGCGCCATCAGCACACCAGCCGGCAGCGACATCAGCGACGCGACCAAGAGATGTCCCAGCGCGCCGGGCAGCACGTCCTTCAGGATGGTGGCATAGAGCACGAACACCGTGCCGGCGATCACCGACAGGCCCACCGTCATCAGGATGAAGAGCTCAGTGCGCGTCAGCCGCGCCAGATAGGGCCGGATCACCAATTGGCCCTCGATATTGCCCAGGAACACGGTGGCCGCCGCGCCCAACCCCACCGCGCCGCCCAGGCCCAGGCTGCGCTTCAGCACCAGCGCCAGGCCATGCACGATGGCGGGCAGAATGCGCCAGTGCCACAGGATGGCTGACAGGGCGCTGATCACCATCAGCAGCGGCAGGATGCCAAAGGCCAGGTTGATCAGGTTACCCGGCTGGGTAACCGCGAACGGCGCCGGCCCGCCGCCCAGATAGCCGAAGATGAAACTGGTGCCCGCGCCCGTGGCGGTGGACAAGGCCGTGACCACGCCGTTGAGCTGAAACAATCCATCGCGCAGCACCGGCAGCTTGAGCAACGCCAGCGCCAGCGCCGCCTGCAGCAACAGCGTGCCGGTCACGGCGCGCCAGCGAAACTCCCGCCGATCCTCCGACAGCGCCCAGCCCAGCGCGAGTATGACGCAAATCCCCAGCGCCGATTGCAGATGCGCCACCCACGGCCCCCGCCAAAAATCCCGCCGTCACGCTACACGATTCCGCTCCCGCGTCCCATGACAGGCGGCCGCCCCAGGGCTAGTGTCGCGCCAGCGGGATGGGAACGTGACCGGCAAAACTCTCAAGACTGGGACGATCGGCGCGCTGGCGGGCGCGCGGGGGATACCGCCCCTGATGATCATTCTCTATCACTTCAGCGAAGGTCATCATTACACCGGTCTGTTATGGTTCGACCGCATCGCGGCGCGCGGCTATCTGTGGGTCGAGTTCTTTTTCGCGCTGTCGGGCTTCATCCTGACCTATGCCTATGGCTACCGGCTGAAAGACCTTTTGCAGCGGCGGGGCTATGCCGACTTCCTGCGCGCCCGGCTGATCCGGCTTTATCCCTTGCACCTGTTCCTGCTGCTGCTGCTGCTGGCGATTGTGCTGAGCCTGCGCGCCCTGGCGGCCGCTGGCGGTTATGTCTCCATCTACGACCTGCCCTGGGCCCAGGATGTCAGCCCTAAGGGCTTCGCCCTGAGTATTTTCCTGGTGCATGCCTGGAACACCATGGACCGGCTGACCTGGAACGGCCTGTCCTGGTTCGTCAGTGTCGAGTTTGCGCTCTGCCTGCTGTTTCCGGTCCTGCTGTATCTGTCGAGCGGCAGGCTGTGGCGCGGCGCCGCGCTTATCGCGGCAGGCATCGCCGGATTGATGGCGATGCTGGCGGCTTCGCCGCACGGACTGGACATCACCTTTCACAATGGCGTGCTGCGCGGCCTGTGCGATTTCACCGTCGGGGTCGGCATGGCGGTGCTGTTTCACCGCGTGAAGGACCAGCGCATTCCGGCCTGGATCCATTCGGCGGTGCAAGTCCTGCTGCTCCTGCTGCTGACCTATGCCGTCACCTCCACCGGCTGGTCGCACACCCGCAACGACATTTATACAGTGCTGCCGCTGATGGCGCTGGTGTTCGCGCTGGCCTTCGACAAGGGCATCCTGGCCCAGGCGCTGAAGACACGGGTGCCCCAGCTTCTGGGCGAATGGTCCTATGCCATCTATCTCGGACAGAGCATCTGGCTGACGGCGATCCGGTTTTTCGAGCAGCGGCTGTACCCGGCGCCCGACGCGATGGTGCTGGGCACGCGCTTTTCAACCCTGATCTGGTGGCTGGAGCCGCTCGGCCTGGTCATCATCTGCGTGCTGTGGGGTGCATTGCTGGCGGAGCTGATCGAATTTCCCGCCGCCGCCAAGCTGCGCCGCATGTTCGGCCGCCGCCTTGACCCGCAAAGCATCCCAACGCCATCCTAGCCGGCAAAAGAACAGGAGTTCCCCATGGCCATTTCCTTCAAGGACAAGGTCGCGATCATCACGGGCGCCGGCGGCGGGCTGGGCCGGGCGCATGCCCTGGCGCTGGCCAAGCTGGGCGCCAAGGTGGTGGTCAATGATTTGGGCGGGTCGCTGGACGGCAGCGGCGGCAGTTCCGCGGCGGCCGAAAAAGTCGTGGCCGAGATCGTCGCGGCCGGCGGCGAAGCCATCGCCAACGGCGCCTCGGTCAGCGATGACGCCGGTGTAGCGCATCTGGTCAAGCAGACCATGGACAAATGGGGCCGCATCGACGTCCTGATCGCCAATGCCGGCATCCTGCGCGACAAGAGCTTCGGCAAGATGGAGCTGAAGGATTTCACCGCCGTGATGGACGTGCATCTGCTGGGCACCGTCAAGCCGTGCAAGGCGGTGTGGGACATCATGAAGGCGCAAGGTTATGGCCGCATCGTGGTGACGACCTCGTCCACGGGCCTGTACGGCAATTTCGGCCAGACCAATTACGGCGCCGCCAAGCTGTCGCTGGTGGGTTTCATGAATTCACTGAAGCTGGAAGGCGCCAAGGACAATATCAAGGTCAATGCCGTCTGCCCGGTCGCCGCCACCCGCATGACCGAAGCCTTGATGCCGCCGGCGGTGCTGGAAATGCTGAAACCCGAATTCGTCTCGCCCGCCGTGGTGTATCTGGCGTCTGAGGACGCGCCCACCGGCATGATTCTCACCGCCGCGGCCGGCGCCTTCGCCGCCGCCCAGATCATGGAGACGGACGGGATCAATCTGGGCCGCAACGCCAGCGCCGACGACATTGCGGCGCATTTTGGGCAGATCGCCGACTGGACCACCGCCAGGCCTTATGGACAGGGCGGCGAGCAGAACGCGAAATTCCTCGCGCGTGTCCAGGACAAGCCGCTGCTCGGGTAGCGGCTGCTTCGTTGAAACATCAAGTCATAAATTTTTCGACTTGCGGCGAAATGACTCTTGCGAGGTCGGATGCTTTGCCTCACGCTTGTGGTCATGAACGACCTCGCGCTGAGTGTTCGTACCGCGCGGCCTGAAGACGCCGCAGACCTGGCGCGCATCTATATCGAATCCTGGCAGGACACTTATGCAGGCGTGATTTCCCACGCCCTGCTCGCCGCCATGTCGCACAAGAGCCATACCGCGCGCTGGCAGAACACCATCAAGGGGCCGGGCACGGTGCTGGTGGCGGAAGACGCGCATTTCGGGCCCATCGGCTTGTGCAGCCTGGGCCCGGCGCGCGACGGCGGCGCCGGCTTTGAAGGCGAAATCTATACCCTCTATGTCGATCCGGCCTTTCTGGGGCGCGGCACCGGGCGCACCTTGCTGGACGGCGCCTTTGATGTGTTCAAGGAGCGCAAGCTGCGCTCCTGCCTGATCTGGGCGCATGCGCGCAACAATGCCTGCTTCTTCTACGAGGCGATGGGTGGCCAGCGTGTCGCCACCCGCACCACGCGGCTGATGGGCGAATTGACGCCCGAGATCGGCTTTGGCTGGAAGCGGCTGGCCACCAAGAAGCAGGCGCGGACTATCCAGTCCGACTAGTCGTGGACGGCGCTGGATCTTAATTCTAGCATTAGAGATCTTTCGGTCTGACGAATTCGGCCAGTTTGCCGGACCCCTGCGCCACATCGCGCCAGCGCCCGACATCGAAATCCAGCACCGCCAGGGCGCAGGTGGGGAATTTTTCCTCCAGCGCCTCATGCCGCGCCCGCTCCTTGCGGCGCACCGGCTCGCGCGCCAACTGGGTGGCGGTGGCTTCCAGGCCGGGATTGTGGCCCACGATCATCAGCGCCGATACCGAGACGGGGGCGCCGCGCACCGCCGCCACGATCTTGGCGGCATCGGCCAGGTACAGCGCCTCTCGATACTCGATCTCGCTTTCCAGTTCGTGCAGCACCAGCTCCGCCGTCTGGGTGGTGCGGACCGCGGAGGAACACAGGATCAAATCCGCTTTGTAATCGCTCTTGCGCATATAGCGCGCCATGGCGCCGGCATCCTGCATGCCGGTCAGCATCAGGGTGCGGTCGAAATCCTCGATACCGCCATCCTGCGGCTGGGCCTTGGCGTGACGCAGCAGAAACAGGCGTTTCATGTCGCAAATACCCGCATTTTACCCTGGTCCCGGACCCCTGCGAATCCTGCATAAAGCTTATGTTCTTGACCCTTTAGGGGCAACCGCGCGACAAAACAGACCAACAGGGACAAGAGCTTATGGCGACCAACAAGAAATGCGGAAAATGGCGCAAACGCACGCTGGCGGTGCGCGGCGGGGAAATGCGCACGCCCTTCCAGGAGACGTCAGAAGCCCTGTTCATGACCTCCGGCTATGCCTATGAGAATGCCGAGGAGGCCGAGGCCCGCTTCAAGGGCGAGATCGGCGGCTATCAATATTCCCGCTTCGGCAATCCCACCGTCTCGATGTTCGAGGAGCGCATGGCGCTGCTGGAAGGCGCCCCCGTCGGCCGCGCCACCGCCACCGGCATGGCGGCGGTGACGGCCGTGTTCCTGTCCGCCCTTCGCACCGGCGACCATGTCGTGGCGGCGCGGGCCATGTTCGGCTCCTGCCTGCATGTGGTGGAGCAGATCCTGCCGCGCTTCGGCATCGGCTTCACCCTGGTGGACGGCGCCGATACCAGCGCCTGGGAAGCGGCGATGAAGCCCAACACCAGGATGCTGTTCCTGGAAACCCCGTCCAACCCGACCCTGTCGCTGGTGGACATCGCCGCCGTGGCCCAGATCGCCAACAAGCACGGCGCGCGCCTGGCGGTGGACAATGCCTTTGCCAGCCCCGCCCTGCAGCGGCCGATGGAGTTCGGCGCCCATATCGTGATCCATTCCTCGACCAAATATATTGACGGCCAGGGCCGCGCCCTGGGCGGGGTCATTCTCTGCCACCAGGATTTCCTGGACGATCATCTGCAGGTGTTCATCCGCAACACCGGTCCCAGCATCAGCCCGTTCAATGCCTGGCTGCATCTCAAGAGCCTGGAGACGCTGGAGCTGCGCATGAAGCAGCATTGTGAAAACGCCCAGCGCGTGGCGGACTTCCTGTCCGGCCACAAGAAAGTGACGCGGGCGCTGTATCCCTTCTCGCCCGACCATCCCCAGCACAACCTGGCCAAGGCGCAGATGGATGGCGGCGGCGGCTTGGTGGCGTTCGAAGTGGCGGGCGGCAAGGCCGCGGCCTTCAAGCTGGCCAATGCGCTGAAGATCATCGACATCTCCAACAATCTGGGCGACGCCAAGAGCCTGCTCACCCATCCCGAAACCACCACCCATTCCAAGGTGGCGCCCGAAGAGCGCGCCGCCTTGGGGATCACGCCGGGCATGATGCGGATTTCGGTGGGGCTTGAAGACGCCGACGATCTTTGCGAGGACCTGGACCAGGCGCTGAAAGTGGCATGAGCGAACATCGCATCACACTCAATTGGGAAAAGGGCGAGCCGCCCTTCACCTACCAGACCTATACCCGCAACCACATGCTGGGATTCAAGAACGGCCAGGAGAAGATCACCGCTTCCGCCTCGCCCAGCTATCTCGGCGACGGCTCAAAAGCCGATCCCGAAGACCTGCTGGTGGCGGCGCTGTCCTCCTGTCACATGCTGAGTTTCCTGGCCATCGCCGCCAAGAAAAAGCTGACGGTGAAATCCTATGAAGACGATGCCGTAGGGTTTCTCGAAAACGACAATGGCAGGCTATGGATCACGCGCGTGATCTTAAGGCCCAAAGTGGTGATGGATGCCGATGCCGCGACGCTCGACCAGATTCACCATCTGGCCCATGACGCCTGTTTCATCGCCAGTTCCGTGAAGACGGAAGTGTCTATAGAGCCGCGCTAAACCGCGGCATCGCTGACATTTCCAGCCGCGCTAACCATTGCGCGCAAATGCCGCTTGCGCCGCCCATCCCGCGCCCCGATACTCCGCCCATGTTTGGACTGGAAAACAGCGAATTGGACATGGGCCTGCAATATGAGCAGGAAACGCGCGCCATCCGCGTGGCGGTGAAGCCGGCCTATCTGGACGACCAGTCCGATCCGGAAGACGACCGCTATGTCTGGTCCTACACCGTCACCATCGAGAACCGCGGCAAGGAACCGGTGCAGCTTCTGTCCCGGAGCTGGAGCATCATGGACGGCGCCGGCCGGGTGCAGGAAGAATGCGGCCCCGGCGTGGTCGGAGCCCAGCCGGTGATCGCGCCGGGCGAAGTCTTCCAGTACATCTCCGGCTGTCCGCTGGAGACTGCCTCCGGCTCGATGAGCGGGCGCTACCAGATGATGAGCGCGTCGGGCGAAAGCTTCGAGGCGGAAATTCCCGCTTTCCTGCTGGAAAGCCCCTACGAGCGTAGGCAGATTCACTAAGTCCCTATTTTCTTGTGGTTGAAACGCGGCCGTTGCGCTGCAAAACTCCATCATGAGCAAGCCAACCCGCGAGGAAGCCGAAAAGGCCGTCCACACCCTGCTGCGCTGGGCCGGCGACGACCCGTCGCGTGAAGGACTTGTGGACACGCCCGCCCGTGTCGCCAAGGCGTTCGAGGACTGGTTCTCCGGCTATGGCCAGGACCCGGAAGAATATCTGGCGCGCACCTTCGAGGAAGTCGCCGGCTATGACGACATGGTGATCCTGCGCGACATCCGCTTCGAGAGCCATTGCGAGCATCACCTGGCGCCCATCATCGGCCGCGCCCATGTCGGCTACCTGCCCACCAACAAGGTGGTGGGTATCTCCAAGCTGGCGCGGGTGGTGGAAGCCTTTGCCCGCCGGTTGCAGGTGCAGGAAAAAATGAATGCCCAGATCGCCCATTGCATCCAGAAGGTGCTGGAGCCCAAGGGCGTGGCGGTGGTGATCGAGGCGGCGCATCAGTGCATGACCACCCGCGGCGTGCACAAGACCGGCGTCACCATGGTGACCTCCTCCATGCTGGGCGCGTTCCGCGACAATTCCGATACGCGGCGCGAATTCCTCAACATCATCGGCAACCCGGTTTCCCGCGAAGACCGATGAGCGCACTCGATCTCGTCAAGGAGCTGATCAGCTTCGACACCACCAGCCGGGATTCCAACCTGGCGCTGATTGATCACGCGCAAGCCTTGCTGGAGAAATCCGGTGCACGCTGCCGGCGCACCTATGACGAGACGGGACAGAAGGCCAACCTGTTCGCCAGCTTCGGGCCGGACGGCGATGGCGGCTATGTGCTGTCGGGCCATACCGATGTGGTGCCGGTGGACGGCCAGGACTGGTCGTCTGATCCCTTCAAGCCGGACGTGCGCGGCAGCAAGCTTTACGGCCGCGGCGCCTGCGACATGAAGGGCTTTGTCGGCACCGCCCTGGCGCTGGCGAGCGACATCGGCAAGGCCAAGCTGAAGAAGCCCATCCATTTTGCATTGTCTTACGACGAGGAAGTGGGCTGCGCCGGGGTGAAGGGCCTGCTGGACGACCTGAAGGCGCAAAATCTCAAGCCCGCGCTGGCAATCATCGGCGAGCCGACCCTGATGAAGATCGTGGGCGCCCACAAGGGCGGCGCCAAGCTGATCACGACATGTTGCGGGCGGGAGCATCATTCCAGCGGCCCGGAAAAAGGCGCCAATGCCGTGATGATGGCAGGCGAGTTCGTCACCCTTCTGGGCAGCGTGTGGGACGAATTGCGCGCCGATGCCGATCCGCGCTTCGATCCGCCCCATTCCACGGTGCAGGCCAATGTGATCCATGGCGGCACGGCGGTGAACATATTGGCGCGCGAAGCCGAAGTGACCTGGGAATATCGCGCCCTGCCCGACCGCGATCCGTCAAAGATCATCGCGCGGATCAAGCAACGCGCCGAGGCCGAGGTCTTGCCCAAATATCGCGCCCGCGCCCCCGAAGCGGCGCTGAACACCGTAATGCATGCCCAGTATCCGGGCCTGGTGATGGACGAAGACTCCGCCGCCATCCGTCTGGCGCGCGAGCTGACCGGCGCCAACCAGGTAGAGGCGGTTGCCTATGGTACCGAGGCGGGGCATTTCCAGGCTTACGGCATTCCCGCGGTGATCTGCGGTCCCGGCTCCATCGACCAGGCGCACCGGCCGGACGAGTTCTGCGAACTCAGCGAGCTGGAAGCCTGCGAGGCCTTCCTGCGCAAGGTTATCGCAAAAGCTTGCGGCTGATCGCGGCCTGACCGCTTTTCGCGGCCTTCTTTGCGAGCTGCGTCTGCAGCAACGCCATCAACCAGGCCCAGCGCTTCTGACGCCGCGATGCCAGGTCCATGCCGAACACGCGGCCATCGCCCGCCAGGGCGCGGCGCACCAGCATGGTGGCGAGAAAGCCCATCGGATTGCGGCGCAGGGTTCGCAGCAGCACCCCCTGCACCAGCAGGCGCGCGAACGGCTTGTCCAGAAGGGCGCGCAGCCTTTGTTCCGTGATCATGCCAACGAATCCGGTGTGATCTCATGCGTCTTGCCGCAGAACTCGCAGCGGGCGCGGATGATGCCGTCGGGATCGGCCAGTCCGGCGCGATCCTGGGGGGCATAGGACTTCAGTACCGTGGTGATGCGCTCCGCGTCGCAGTCACAGCGAAACACCACCGGCTCGGGCGGCTGCACCCGCACTTCGTCTTCGTTGAACAGACGCCACAACAGGGTCTCGGGCGCCAACGACGTATCCACCAGCTCCAGGTCTTCCACAGTCTTGAGCAGGATCGACAGCCGGTCCCAGTCGTCGGAACGGCTTTCCACGCCCGCCTTGGCCGTTTCCGGCGTCATCTGCAGCATGATGCCGCCGGCACGCCAGTGCGGCGCCTTATCGCCCGCCACATAGAGCGGCGCGGCCGCCAGCTTGATCACGGTGGGCAGTTGTTCGGACTGGGCGAAATAGGTTTCCGCCGAAGCGCCGATGCCCGCAGGTGAAAGCTCGACAATGCCCTGATAGGTCTTGCCGCCGACCCGGGGCTCGATGGTGATGGCCAGCGCGCCCTTGCCCGCCAGGGCGGCGAAATCCTTGTCGGCCAGACCGGCAAAGCGCTCATTGTTCAGCCGGGCATAGCCGCGCACGCCCCGCGCCCGCACTTCGTCGGCGCCATAATAGTCGGCGGTGACCAGGTCCAGCGGCCCATCGCCCTTGGTCTGGATGGTCAGCCGTCCGTCCAGCTTGAGCGCGGTTCCCAGCAGCGCCCCCAGCGCCACCACCTCGCCCGCCACCCGCGCGGCGGGTTCCGGCAGGGCATGGGCGCTCAGGGCGCGGGCGGAACTGGCATCCAACCGCACCAGGCGGCCGCGCACGCCCGCCTTGGCGATATCGAACGGCAGAATGAAGTCGCCATAGGGCGACGCGGGTTCCATCTTGTCAGGCATGAACCGCTATATGGCGCTGCCCCAGCCGCTTTTCAAGAAAGCGTCTTCAGGAAAGCGCCCAGGCCAGGATCGCCTTCTGGGCGTGGAGGCGGTTTTCCGCCTCGTCGAACACCACCGATTGCGGCCCGTCAATCACCGCATCGGTGACCTCGTCGCCGCGATGGGCCGGCAGGCAATGCATGAAGATGGCGTCCTTCTTGGCGCGCGCCATCAGCCCGGCATTGACCTGGAACGGCTTGAGCAGGTTCTGGCGCTTGGTGGCATTGTCGTCGCCCATCGACACCCAGGTGTCGGTGACCACGCAATCGGCGCCTTCGGCGGCCGCCTCGGCGTCGGTGGTGAAATGCACCAGGCCGCTGGAGGCGGACCAATCACGGGTTTCCTGGTCCACCGTCAGCTCGCGCGGCGATGCCACGTTCAGGGTGAAGCCGAACTTCACCGCCGCATGGACCCACGACGTCAGCACATTGTTGCCGTCGCCGCTCCAGCAAACCTTGGCGCCGGCGATGGAACCCTTGTGCTCCTCGTATGTCAAAATATCCGCCATGATCTGGCAGGGATGCGACCACTTGGTCAGGCCGTTGATGACGGGAACGGTGGCATGCGCCGCCAGATCCTCCACCATCTCATGATCCAGCAGGCGGATCATCACCGCATCCACATAGCGCGAGATCACCCTTGCGGTGTCGGCAATGGTTTCCTCGCGCGCCAACTGCATCTCGTTGCCGGTCAGCATCAGGGCGTTGCCGCCCAACTGCCGCGCCGCCATGTCGAAGGAAATGCGGGTGCGGGTGGACTGCTTGTCGAAGATCATCGCCAGCACCTTGCCGTTCAGCGGCTGGTCCTTGTCGGGCATGCCCTTGGGGGCAAGCCCGCGCGCCAGCTTGCGCACCTTGGCGTCGGCGATGATGGCCTTCAGGGTGGCGCTGTCATGGTCGGACAGGTCCAGGAAATGCTTGGGCTTTGCTTTCAGGGGCGCGTTCATTGGGCGGCTGCTTTCTGCGCTTCAACCTGCGAAGCGGTCTTGTTCAACAATTCCAGGCCCTCGCGGGCCTCGGCTTCGGAAAGAGTCAGGGGCGGGAGAAGTCGCACCACATTGTCGCCGGCCGGCAATACCACCAACCCGTTGGCGCGGGCCGCGGCGATGAAGGCAGGCGCGTCTGTCTTCATCTTCAGCCCGATCATCAGTCCCTGGCCGCGCACAGACTCGAACACGCCCGGATGCGCCGCGGTCAGCGCGCCGAGCTGCTGGTGCAGGTAATTGGCGATCTTGTTGACGTGATCCAGGAAGCCCGGCTCCAGGATCATGTCGATGGCTTCATTGCCCACCGCCATGGCCAGCGGATTGCCGCCATAAGTCGTGCCATGGGTGCCCACGGTCATGCCCTTGGCGGCCTCGGCGGTGGCCAGTACGGCGCCGACGGGAAAACCGCCGCCCAGCGCCTTGGCCACGGTCATGATGTCTGGCGCGATGCGCAGGTCTTCATAGGCGAAGAACTTGCCGGTGCGGCCCAGGCCCGTCTGGATCTCGTCAAAGATCAGCAGCAACCCGTTATCGTCGCACAGCTTGCGCAAGTTCCGCAGGAAATCGGGGCCGGCAGGTTTGACGCCGCTTTCGCCCTGCAACGGCTCGATGATGATGGCGGCGGTCTGCGGGCCGATGACCTTCTTTACCGCCTCCAGGTCACCCAGCGCCACCTGGTCGAAACCGGGCATGCGCGGGCCGAAGCCTTCGAGGTATTTTTCGTTGCCGCCGGCATTGATGGCGGCATAGGTGCGGCCGTGAAAGGCGCCCTCAAAGCTGACGATGTGGAAGCGTTCGGGATTGCCGTTCGCGAAATGGTGGCGCCGCGCCATCTTGATGGCGAGCTCGATCGCCTCGGTGCCCGAATTGGTGAAGAACACCGTGTCGGCAAAGGTGTTGTCCACCAGCTTGCGGGACAGGCTTTCCTGGCCCGGCACCCGGTAGAGGTTGGAGGTGTGCCACAGCGTCTGGGCCTGCTTGGTCAGGGCCCCCACCAGCCGCGCATTGGCATGGCCGAAGGCGTTGACGGCGATGCCCGCCCCGAAGTCCAGGTATCGCTTGCCATCCTCGGCGAAAAGGTAGGAACCCTCGCCACGGACGAAGGCGACATCCGTCCGGTTATAGGTGGGAAGCAAAGCCGGGAACACGATGGGAATCCTTCTTAGTGGGCGGTCCGGCTCTCGCCTAACGCCTCGGTACGGGTTGAAATAAAAATACAAATCAAGGCTGGGAAGCCCCGTTTATCGGACTTCCATGACGCTCCTACAACCCCGCGGCGGCCCGGCATGGGCGGTATGCGGCCCTGTAGGACCCACCGGATTCATGTGGACAAGGACTGGCGGGTTATCCGCAAGACTTGTGCGCCGCAAGGCCAAGGCTACTGTATCTAGTGACCGGGGGGCTCCAGAACGCCTGCCTTGGCCAACCAGGAGCAAGCGCCATGACACAGGCAAATTGGTCGGAAGACCGGGTCGAGCAGCTCAAGACATTGTGGACCGAGGGCCTGTCGGCCAGCCAGATCGCCCGCGCCCTGGGCGGGGTCACCCGCAACGCCGTGATCGGCAAGGTCCATCGCCTGGGCCTGGCCGGCCGCGCCAGCCCGTCCCGCTCGGAACGCCCCCGCCTGCCCATGGCGCCCAAGGTGCCATCCGTCCGCAGCCACACCCCGCCCGCCCCGGTGGTGGAGGAAGATCCCCTGCAACTGGAAGACGGCAGCCACGCCACGGTGCTGACCATCAGCGACCGCATGTGCCGCTGGCCGATCGGCGATCCCGCCGCGTCCGAATTCCACTTTTGCGGCCACAACCCCAAGGCCGGCTCGCCCTATTGCGAAGCCCATGCCCGCAAGGCCTATCAGCCGCAACAGGCCCGCCGCGACGTCAAGGACAACAAGGGCAGAATGACGGGGTGAGGCGCGACCGGCGTAGCCGGGCAAATCGATCCAGTGGATCGATTTGAGCACCGAACGCCGCGAGCTTGGGCGAGCGGCCGGGCCAGCGGTTCCGCTAGGCTGGGACTAGCGTCTGTCGCCTGTGTAATGGCAAAGTCGCATCCATGAATGTCTATGAGTTTTCCGCCCCCCTGCTGAACGGCGAGAGAGTGTCGCTGGACAAGTGGCGCGGTCGCGTCCTGTTGATCGTCAACACCGCCAGCGCCTGCGGGCTGACGCCGCAATATGCCGGACTGCAGAAGCTGCATGAAAAGCTGGAGCGCGACGGCCTGACGGTGCTGGGCTTTCCCTGCAACCAGTTCATGTCCCAGGAGATCGGCAGCGAGAGCGAGATCACCCGCTTCTGCCGCGAGAATTTCGGTGTCACCTTCCCCATGTTCTCGAAGGTGAACGTCAATGGCGGCAAGGCCCATCCCCTGTTCCGCCATCTCAAGACAAAGAAGCGCGGCTTTCTGGGCACGCCCATGATCAAGTGGAATTTCACCAAGTTCCTGGTGAACCGCGAAGGCCAGACCGTGGCGCGCTATGCGCCCAAGGTCGTGCCCGAGAGCCTGGAAGGGCACATCAGAAGGTTGCTTTAGGCCGCCGAGGTCGCAGCGCTGGCCGAGTCCAGCGAATAGCCGGCTGAGCGCACGGTGCGGATGGGATCGGTCGCGCCGTCGATGTTCAAGGCCTTGCGCAATCGTCCCACATGCACGTCCACGGTGCGGGCCTCGACATAGACGTCGCTGCCCCACACCGCATCCAGCAACTGTTCGCGGCTGAACACCCGGCCGGGATGCTGGATCAGGTGGTCCAGCAAGCGATATTCGGTGGGGCCCAGATGCACTTCGGTGCCGGCGCGGCGCACTCGGTGGGCGGCGCGGTCCATTTCGATATCGCCCACCGCGACCACGTCTTCGGCCAGGGACGGCCGTATGCGGCGCAGCACGGCGCGCAGGCGCGCCAGAAGCTCGGTCATGGAAAAGGGCTTGGTCAGGTAATCGTCGGCGCCGGTGTCCAGGCCCCGGATGCGGTCGGATTCCTCGCCGCGGGCCGTCAGCATGATGATCGGCACATTGCGGGTTTCCTGGCGCCCGCGCAGGCGGCGGCAAACCTCGATGCCGGAAAGCTGGGGCAGCATCCAGTCCAGCACCACCAGGTCGGGCAGTTCCTCGGCGGCGACCAGCAGCGCTTCCTCGCCATCGCGCGCTTCCAGCACCCGGTAGCCCTCGCGCTCCAGATTGTAGCGCAGCAGGGTGACCAGCGCGCCTTCATCTTCGGCAATCAGGACGGTGGGTTTGCTCATGCGTGGGTCTCGTAGGGGACAGAGGTTTCGCTGGTGGTGTCCGCCTTGGGGCGGTTGTTGGCCAGGTGGCCGGCGCGCACCATGTGGTACACGACCTCGGCAATGTTGGTGCAATGGTCGCCGCAGCGTTCGATATTCTTGGCGACGAACAACAGATGCGTGCCCATCCCGATGGTGCGCGGATCTTCCATCATGTAGGTCAAGAGTTCGCGGAACAGGCTGTTGTAGATCTCGTCAATCTCGCCATCGCGGTTCCACACCGCTTCGGCTTCCTCGGCGTCGCGGTTGGAGAAGGCGTCCAGCACCTGCTTGAGCTGGTTCTGCGCCGCCTTGCCCATGCGGGCGAGGGACTGGGTCAGGCGGATGGGCGGTTCGCGGTTCAGCACCATGGCGCGCTTGGCGATATTCTTGGCCAGGTCGCCGATGCGTTCCAGCTCCGCCGCCGTCTTGATCGCGGCCAGCGTCTCGCGCAGGTCCACCGCCATGGGCTGGCGCAGGGCCAGGAGCTTCAAGGCGCGTTCCTCGATCTCGATCTGGATTTCGTCGATGCGGGCATCGCCGCCCACGGCGCGTTCCGCCGCGGTCGAATCGCGCCGGGCAATGGCTTCGATGGCCGAGGCGAGCTGGGCTTCCGCCAGGCCACCCATCTGGGCGACCAGCGCGGACAGGGCCTCCAACTGTTCTCCGAAGGACTTGACGGTATGCTCGGTCATCGCGCGGTTTCCATCTGGTGTGACGTCCGCTTAAGCGGTTCACGCCACTCCTATGCGACACTTTTATAACATTTCCGTGACGGCCTCGGCAGATGGCGCTTTTGCTGGGGTTTCTATGGGCGCGGCCGGCAAAATGACTGTGAATGTGCTGCCCTCGCCCAGCTTGCTCTCGATGCTGAGCCGGCCCTGGTGGCGGTTAACGATGTGCTTGACGATGGCCAGCCCCAGCCCCGTGCCGCCCCGCTCGCGGGAGCGTTTGACGTCCACCCGGTAGAATCGCTCGGTCAGGCGGGGAATGACGCTGGGAGCGATGCCTTCGCCTTCGTCGCGCACCGCTGCAAGCACCTGGCCGTCCGCCTGGCCGATCTGGACCTGCACCTTGCCATTCTCGCGGCCATACTTGATGGCGTTGTGGATCAGGTTCTGGAACAGTTGCACCAACTCGTCCTGGTCGCCCATCACATCGCAAACACCGGCCTCGGCCTCCACCGTCACGGTAATGCCGTCCTGGGCGGCCAGAGGCTTGAGCGCGGCCGCCGCCTGGCGCACCACGCTTTCCACGCCCACACGCCCTTCCGGCTTCACATGCTCGTTCATCTCGATGCGGGTCAGCGACAACAGGTCGTTGATCAGGCGGCGCATGCGCGCGGTTTCCGTCGCCATGATTTCCAGGAACTGCTCGCGCGCCACGGCATCGTCCTTGGCATGGCCGCGCAAGGTCTCGATGAAGCCGGTCACCGCCGCCAGCGGGGTGCGCAGCTCATGGCTGGCATTGGCGACAAAGTCGGCGCGCATCTGCTCGCTGCGCCGCACGGTGGTGAGGTCATGCAGCAGCAGCACCGTCACCGGCGGCGCCACGCTGATGCGCGCGGCATAGGCCTGGAAGTGCCGCTCCACCGGCACCGGCAACGTGAAAGGCACGTCGGAGGATTCGCCGCGCCCGGCGCCGGCGATCGCCGCCAGCACCTCGGGATTGCGCAGCACCGAAGAAGCGCGCTTGCGGTCCAGCCCCGGTCCCAGCACCTCGCGCATGGAATGATTGACGAACAGCACCCGCTCATCGTCGTCCAGCAGCATCACCGGCATGGGCAACCGCTCGAGCAACAACCGGGTCAGCGGCGGCAACAGCGCCAGCGGTTCATCGGGGTCCTGTTCGGCGGGCCGCAGAATCGGTTCCTGGAAACCTACAAACTGGACGATCAGCAGAACCGCCAGGGCCAGGGCCACCAGCCCCCAGAACAGGCCGGGGCCGCCGAACACCACCACAGCGCCACCCGCGGTCATGCCGATCACCAGGGGCCAGGCGTGGCTGCGAAGGCGTGCGAGCAATTTCACCATCGGGGCATCATAGCCCCGATTGCGACGATCAGGTAACGCGAGGCCGGCGGCCCGCCGGCCGTCCGTACACGCAGCGACCGGGGTGTCTCCAGGGTGCCACCCTGGCCCACAAAAGCCTGTCCCCGTGCCTGCCGGGCTGGAGTTGACGGCGCAAACCCGGTGAACGTGTGTTTCGGGAAGAGGACAGCATGAGCCAGGTGATCCTTGCAGAAGACGAAGCGCAGTTGCGCGGGCTGATCGCGTCCCTGCTGACAGCCAAGGGCGTGACCGTCGCCCAGGCCGCTGACGGGGTCGAGGCGCTGGAACTGGTGAAGAAGGATCCCGGCGCGGCCCTGCTTCTGTCCGACATCGTGATGCCCAACATGGACGGCTATGAACTGGTGGAGGCGTCGCTGACCTTGCGCCCCGAACTCAAGGTGCTGCTGATGACCGCCTATGCCGCCGACCGGCCGCCGCCTTCTGCGCTCAGGGCGCGGGAAATCCGCACCCTGGTCAAGCCATTCGATCCCGACCGGATGTGCGACCTGGTGGTGGACATGCTGTCGCGTCCTTAATCTATCTGGCTGCGGCCGCGCTTGATCTCGGCGCGGTGCTTCTTGCCCTCCAGGCGTTTTTTCTTGCTCGACTTCGGCACCTTGGTCGCCCGCCGCGGCTTTGGCGGCGTGGCGGCTTTGCGAATGATCTCCACCAGCCGGACACGCGCATCGGCGCGGTTGCGCTCCTGTTCGCGAAAACGCTGGGCAGTGATCACCAGCACGCCGTCGCGCGTCAGCTTGCCGCCGCGCAGCAGGGCTTCACGCGCCGCATCGGTGAGATTTAGGGAATTGCGCACATCGAAGCGAAGCTGCACCGCGCTCGACACCTTGTTGACGTTCTGGCCGCCCGGCCCCGAACTGCGGATGAAGCTTTCCTCAAGTTCGCTGTCAGGAATGACGATGCGGTGGGTGACGAAAAGACTCATGCGCCGAACAACCGTCGCAGGACGTGCCGGAGAAGCTTGCCGCCTTCGTTGCGCGGCAGCATCTCCCCGCTGATCCGGACCTGCGCCGGCACCTTGAAGGCGGCCAGGCGCGCGGCGGCGAATTCCCTGAGCTCGCCTTCGCTGACCGCGGCGCCCGGGCGCGTCTGCACCAAGGCTGCCGGTACTTCGCCCAATATGGGATGGGGCAACCCGATCAGCGCCGCATCGGCCACCGCCGGATGCTGGACCAGGACATTCTCCACTTCGATGCAATAGATGTTCTCGCCGCCGCGAATCAGCATGTCCTCGCCGCGATCCAGGATGGTGCAGAAGCCTTCTTCATCCAGCACCGCCAGGTCGCCCGTCTTCAGCCAGCCATCGTGGAAAATAGCGGCTGTGGCGTCCGGGCGATTCCAATAGCCCTTCACGATATTGGGACCAAAGGCCCAAAGCTCGCCCGCCATGCCGGGCGGCTGCTCCACACCGTCCTTCATCACCTTGAGCCGGCTGACCGGCAGCGCAGGCCCGCAGCTTCCCGGCCGGTTCAGATAGTCTTCCGCCGAATGGGTGGTGCAGGTGGCCGAGGTTTCGGTCATGCCCCAGCCCTGCCCCGGCATGGCGCCCAATGTTTCGCGGATGCGCTCCGCCAGGGAAAGCGGCGGCGGCGCCCCGCCGAAGGTGATCAACTCCAACGAGGAAAGATCGCGGCCCTGAGCCTGTTCCAGAAGTGCCAGCGGCACGGCAGGCACCCCGCCTGTCACCGTCACGCGCTCCTGTTCGATCAGGTCCAAAGCCTCGGCGGGTTCGAACTTGCGCATCAGCACCAGCTTGCCGCCCGCCGCCATGTTGGGCAGCAACACCGACAGGCTGCCGATGACATGGAAGAAGGGCACCGCCAACAAGGTGATGCGCTGCTTCGTCGCCGGTGTCGGTTCTTGCCCACGGCGCAAGGCGTTGCGCGCCTCGGAAAAAGCCGCCGCGAAAATGTTGGTGGTCAGCGAACGATGGGTGCCCAGCGCGCCCTTGGGGGCGCCGGTGGTGCCGGAGGTATAAAAGATGGTGGCGTCGTCTTCTGGCTCCAGCGCGACGGCGGGCATCTGTCCTTGCGGCAAATCCTGCCAATGGCCGGGCGCGCCGATGACATCTTCCAGCACCGTCACGCCGGGCGGCGGATTGGCGGCGCGGGTGACAAAGATTTGCGCCGGCGGCAGGTCGGCCAGCCGGGCCAGCCGCTCGGCATCGGTGAAGACAAAGCGGGCGCCGGAATCCAGGATGGCATAGGCCAGCTCGGTGCCGGTCCACCAGGCATTCAGCGGCACGGCGATGGCGCCGGCCAGCAGCGCGCCCATGAATATCACCGGCCATTCCGGCAGGTTGCGCATGACCAGCACCACCCGGTCGCCCTTTTTCAGTCCGCGTTCAGCCAGCAGCGCCGCCACCGCCAATGCCGCGCGGGAAAAACCGTCATAGCTGACGCGCTCGTTCTGATAGACCAGGAATTCCCGCGCGCCATGGCCTCTCGCCCGTTCAAAGGCCTGCGCCGCCGTGGCGGGGACATGCTTCCAGACCTCCATTTCCACGCCGCGCACCGTTACGGGCACCGTCTCGAACGGCGCCCCCGGCGCGGTCAGGCGGGCATGCGCCTGTTGCAACGTCATTGCGGGCCAGTTTTTGGGCCTGTCATTCATCATGGGGCTTAGTATAACCGCTGCCATGACCACGGCATCGGGTTTTTCAGAGCAAAAGCTGGCGCGCATCCCGCAGATGCTGGAAGGCCAGATCGCGGCCGGCGCGCTGCCCGGCGCCCTCACCCTGATCTGGCGGCACGGGGCCATCGCGCATCTCAGCCTGGTGGGCGAGATCGACCGCGAACGCCATACACCCGCGCGCGAGGACGCGATCTTCCGGCTCTATTCCATGACCAAACCGGTCACCAGCGTGGCGCTTCTGATGCTGGTCGAACAGGGCCGCATCGGGCTGGACGACAAGGTGGCGCAGTATATTCCACAGTTCGCCGACTTGAAGCTCGCCGACGGAAGTGCACCAAGCCGCGCCATGACCGTGCTGGACCTGATGCGCCATACGTCCGGCCTGACCTATGGCTTTCACAACCGCACGCTGATCGATGCCGCCTACCGCGCCGCGCGCATCACCGAGATGGACACCGAAGGCGGCCTGCCGGCGATGATCGCCCAACTGGCAAGCCTGCCGCTGGAATATTCGCCGGGCGAACACTGGATCTATTCGGCGGCCACCGATGTGGTGGGCTATCTGGTCGAGATCGTCTCCGGCCAGGGTTATGCCGATTTTGTGCGCCAACACATTCTTGGCCCGCTGCAAATGCGCGATACCGACTTCGTGGTGGCGCGGGAAAAGCAGGACCGCTTCGCCGCCTGCTATGTCCAGGGCAAGACCGGACTGGAGTTGTTCACCGCCTATCCCAACGAGAATTATTTTCTGCCACCCAAGCTGGAATCGGGCGGCGGCGGACTGGCGGGCACCGCCGCCGATTACCTGCGCTTCTGCCGCATGCTGCTGAACAAGGGCGAACTGGACGGGGTGCGGCTGCTGAAGCCTGAAACCATCGCCCTGATGACCCGCAACCAATTGCCGAGGGCCGCGGAAATCGCCGACCTGTCGCCATCGGCCGATGCCTTCAATGAAAGCGGTTATCGCGGCATCGGCTTCGGCCTGGGGGTGGCGGTGACATTGGACCCGGCGCGGGTTGGCATTCCCGGCAGGAGCGGCGAATATGCCTGGGGCGGCATGGCCTCCACTGCCTTCTTTGTCGATCCCGCCGAAGACATGATCGTGATATTCATGACCCAGGTGATCACCGATACGGCGCGCCGCGTGAAGCTGCGCCGCGACTTGCGCACCCTGATCTATGAGGCGATGACGGACCGCAATGCTTGAGACCCTGCCCATTGCGAGCTGGACCGGACCCTATGCCCCGGAGATGAAGGCGCGCGCGCTTGCAGGCCTGGAAAGCGGCGCGGTGCTGTTTTTTCCCAATCTGGCTTTCGCGCTGGCGGAAAAGGAAAAGCAGTTCCTGGATGCGCGCGTCTCCGACGGCAAGGCCAAGAACATCAGCCGCGACCCCAGCGGCAAGCTGCAATCCACCGCCCTGACCGGCAAACCCGCCAAGGACCTGGCGGCGATGATGGCGCGCTTTGCCGACAGCACCTCCTCACTGATCACGGACCTGCTGCCCTATCGCGACGTGGAGCGCGCGCGCACCAGCTTTCGCCCGGTGCAGGTCAAGGGCCGCAGCCAGTCCAAGATCAGCGACGACCGGCTGCTGCACATAGACGCCTTTCCCTCCCGTCCCATGCGGGGACGGCGCATCCTGCGTTTCTTCGCCAATGTTGCACCCGCCTCGCCACGTCACTGGCATGTCGGCCAGCCGTTCGAGGATTTCGCGCGCGGCTTCCTTCCCAGGATCGGCCCCGACCTGCCGGGCAAGTCCTGGCTGTATGAAAAACTGGGTGTCACGCGCGGGCGGCGCAGCCTGTATGACGAGATGATGCTATCGCTGCACGACACGGCCAAGCGCGACGACTCCTTCCAGGCAAACAGCCCGCATCAGAAAGTGGATTTTCCGCCGCAAAGCTGCTGGCTGGTGTTTACCGACATGGTGCTGCATGCCGCGCTGGGCGGCGAGTTCGCGCTGGAGCAGACCTTCCACCTGGATATTGACCAGATGGCCGAACCGAACCTTGCGCCCATCCGAGTTTTGGAGCGCCTAAGTGGCCGCTCGCTCAGCTAGCGCGAGGAATTTTGTCACCTGAGCAGGAGCGAGGAGCGAAGTGGACACTTGAGTCCATGAGCGACGAGCGACGCACTCAGGGGGCAAAAGGCCCGCGCTAGGGCGCCTATCAAGGTGCTGGAGCGGTCGAGCGGAAAAGCGCTAGCCTAGGCGCAGGATCGTGGCGCGGGACTTGGCATAGAAACCCGGCCCATCTGCGCTGGGCGAAAAGCCGGCCCGGTCCAGTGTGTCATTCTCGCCCAGGATCAACAGCCCGTCCGGCGCCATGGTGTCGGCGATCCGGTCCAGCACATCCATCCTTGTGGCGGTATCGAAATACATCAGCACATTGCGGCAAAAGACGATGTCCATGTCGTCCAGCCAGCCGAAGGAATCCAGCAGGTTGAAGCGCTTGAACGTCACCATGCGGCGCAAGGCAGCATCCACCACCCATTCGGAACGCTCGCGGCGGAAATAGCGCATGGCATGCGGGTCCAGCCCGCGCTCGATCTCGCAGGCGGCATAACGCCCGGCCTCGGCGCGCGCGATGGCTTCGCCGGACAGGTCGGTGGCGATCAGGTCTATGTTCCAGCCCTCGCGGGTCAGGCCCATCTGCGACAGGAAGATGGCGATGGAATAGGGCTCCTGGCCCGCGGCGCAGGCCGCCGACCAGATGCGCAAGCGCTTGCTTTGCGCCCGCGCCGCCACCAGGCGCGGCAGCACCGTCTCGCGCAGCGTGCGGAACATGGCGGTGTCGCGGAAGAAGCTGCTCTCATTGACCGTCATCGCCTCGGTCACCGCTTCCGCCAGCGCTTCGCGCCCCAGCCGCAGCTCGCCGATCAGGCCGTCCATGTCCTTGAAATCGAAACGGCGCATCACCGGCTCCAGCCGGCGCATGGCCAATGCTTTCTTGTCGAGAGTCAGCGACAGGCCGGAACGGCGGCGCAAAAGACGGGCAAGAAAGGCAAAATCGTCAGGCGCCATGGGCGCGCTCAGATGGTAACGCCGATATCGGCGAGCTTGGCGCGAACGCCGTCGCCGTCGAACGGCTTCATGACATATTCATTGGCCCCGGCCGCCATGGCGTTGGCGATTTCACTCGCGTCGCTTTCGGTGGTGCAGAACAGGATGACCGGATGGCCGCCTTCCTGCTGGCCGCGCACGCTCTTGACGAAGTCCACGCCCTTCATGGTGGGCAGGTTCCAGTCCAGGAAAATCAGGTCGGGCATTTTTTCGCGCACGGCGCGCAGGCCCGTCATGCCGTCCTCGGCTTCTTCCACCGAATAATCCAGGCCTTCCATGATGCGGCGCGCGACCGTGCGGATCACGCGGCTGTCGTCCACGACCAGGCAATGTTTCATGGCAGGCGCCCCGACAAGCCCCAAAAATGGCGGCTTTGAGCGGAAATGTACGGTATCAGAGTAAAGATTGCCTTACCCGGCGACGATCTCGACGGCGCCTTCCAGCGGCGTAATCGTCAAGGCGGCATTGACGGTGCGCGACAGCTTGTAGGTCAGGAAGGGCTGCACGTGGCGGGCGTCCACATTCAGCGCCTCGCCCTTGATCGCATGGTCCACTTCCTCGGTGACACGGGCGTTCAACCCTTGCGCCCGGATATGGAAAGACGGGGCCTGCGGATCGGCGCTGGCGTCCACCGTCACCATCCCGCCGCGCGGCAGGCAATCGGCGGCCAGAAGCGTGGCGTTCATCAACAGCTTGGCCCAGTCCTTGCCCCAATAAGCCCGGGGCGCGTTCCATACCAGTTGCACCTTGCCGCCTTCCAAAAGGCCCGTCACCAGCCGGCCGATTTCGCCCAGATCCAGCTCGGCTCCGGCCGAACCGGCGGCGCCGAAGGCGATGCGCATGAACTGGATGCGGGCCAGGGCCTGGTCGGCGCTCATGGTCACCAGCTTGATGGCGTCGGCCCGCATGGCGGGGTCGCGCTCGTCTTCCAGCACTTCCATGCCGTTGACCACGGCGCCCAAAGGCCCGACAAGGTCGTGACACACGCGGCTGACCATCAGGGCGGCGAATTCGATCTCGGTCATGACGGACTCCATGCGGCCCCAATGGTTAGCAATTGGTTAATTTGTCCGAGGCTCTTAAGGAATCCTTAACATGAGCGCAACGCTCTCCCCGCACCTCCAAACTCTGGTGCGCATCGCCCAAGCGGCCGGCGTGGTGGTCATGCACCACTATGAGGCGGGCGTGGCGGCGCGGGTGAAGGCCGACCGTTCGCCGGTGACGGACGCCGATGAGGAAGCCGAAAAGCTGATCCTGGCCGAATTGTCCACCGCCTTCCCCGGCGTGCCGGTGGTGGCGGAAGAAGAAGCCGCGGCAGGCCGGATCGCGGCGGTGGGGTCACGTTTTTTTTTGGTGGATCCGGTAGACGGCACCAAGGAGTTCGTGCGGCGCGGCGGCGAGTTCACGGTGAACATCGGGGAGATCGTGGATGGCGTGCCGGTCTCGGGCGTGGTGTTCGCGCCGGCCATCGGGCGATTGTTCGTGGGCGCAGGTGGCGAAGGCGCCTTCGAAATTTCAAATGGCGTCACACGCGCCATCGCGGCGCGCGCGCCCGCGGCCGACGGGCTGGTGGCGGTGTCCAGCCGTTCGCATCCCGATGCCAAGACCGATGAATTGCTGAAAACCCTGAAGATCAAGGGCCAAACCAATGCCGGCTCGTCGCTGAAATTCTGCCTGGTGGCGGCGGGCGAGGCCGACATCTATCCCCGCGCTGGGCACACCATGGAGTGGGACACGGCGGCGGGCGATGCGGTGCTGCGCGCGGCGGGCGGGCGGATGACCATGTGGGACGGCGCGGCCTTCATCTATGGCAAGCAGGGATTCCACAACGGACCGTTCATCGCCCGCGGGCGCTAACGATCCATATCGTGGCGTGCAGAGTAGAACACCAAGGCCATCAGGCCCGCGCCCAAGGCGATGGTGACCACGATGCCCAAGCCCAGGAACGTCCACCCCCAGCCGCTCATCTGGACGCCTTCCATGGCGGTCCACACCTTCACCGCATACCAGAGCGAGACGCAGAACAGGCCCGCCAGGACGGCCAGGGTGATCCAGCCGGCGGCGGAAAGAGGCGATTTGGTGTTGTCGTCGGGGTTTGTCGGCATGGTTCGGCCAAACCCTAGACCTATTGCGGGTGTAAAAAAGCCCCAATTTGCGTAAAGATTCGCGGCGCTGGGACGAGTGATTCGGCGCGTTCGCGCGAGCGAGAGCGCCCAACGTAAAGTCGAAGGAGCCGCGCCATGAACCGCAAGAAATTCATCTCCGGATTGGTGGCGCTGGGCGCTGTCCCCGCCGCGACGGGCTCGCTGCTTTCCGTGCTGCCGGCCCATGCCGCCGACGGCCAGGCCAACACGCCGGAAGCCAGAGAACGCGCCTCGACGCTGGAATACACCGCCGACGAAATCACCGAAGCCGGCGCCAACTTCTTTGGCATCACCACCGAGGCGATGGCCAAGGGCGTGCAGCATGTGTTCGAGGACCTTGGCCGGCCGGACGCCTATATCAAGGGCGATGAAGGCGGCGGCGCCTTTGTGGTGGGCTTCCGCTATGGCTCGGGCTGGCTGATCCGCAAGACCCGCGAGCCGCTGCAGACCTATTGGCGCGGCCCCTCGGTCGGGTTCGATGCCGGCGCCAACGCCTCCAAGGTCTTTGCCCTGGTATACAATTTGCGCGACGACCGGCGCCTGTTCCAGCGCTTTCCCGGCGTGGAAGGCAGCATCTATGTCGTGGCGGGACTGGGTATCAATTACCTGCGCAGCGGCGGCGTCACCCTGGCGCCGATGCGCACCGGCGTGGGCCTGCGCGCCGGCGTGAACGCGCATTACCAGGTCTATTCCGACCGCCGGGACTGGTTTCCTCTTTGAAGCAGCGCCCGGTCGCGCTGCCGGCGCTTGCGCTGGGCGCTTTCGCGCTTGGTGCTTTTGCCGTCGGCGCGCTGGCGATCGGCGCCGTCGCGATCGGGCGCCTGGCCGTGAAGCGCGCCGTGATCAAGCGCCTGGAAATCGACGAGCTGGTCGTGCGCCGTATCCGGCGGCCTAAGCCGTAGCTTCCTCAGCTTTGCCTTCCACATTGCCGCCGCCGACGGCAGGCATGTAGAGCAGCAGCATGGCCGCGACATAGGTGGACGAGAAGGTGCCCACCACGATGCCGAACAGGATCGCGACGCTGAAATTGTGAAGCACCGGCCCGCCGAACAGCAGCGGGATCACCGACATGGCGGTGGCGGCCGACACCAGGGTGGTTCGGGTGGCGATCTGGTTGGTGCTGAGGTTGATCATGTCGATCAGCGACATGCGCTTGTACTTGCGCCGATTCTCGCGGATGCGGTCGAACACCACCACTGTATCGTTGATCGAATAGCCCGCCAGCAGCAGCAGCGCGGCCACGGTGTTGATGTTGAAATCCAGTCCCACCACCGAAAAGAATCCGGCGGTAACAAAGACGTCATGGCCGGTGGCGATAAGTGCGCCCACGCCATACTGCCATTCAAAGCGCACCGCGACATAGATCGAGATCATCGCCACTGCGAGAATCGTGGCCAGGATGCCGTCATTCAAAAGCTCGCCCGATACCTTGGGGCCCACCACCTCGGTGCGGCGGTATTGGTAGCTGGATCCCAGCTTGCCCTTGATGGCGTTGACCACCGCCTGGTCGGCGTCGTTCTGGTCGCCGCCGGCCTTGATGTCCTTGGGTTGGACGCGGATCATCACGCAACTGTTGATGGGCTTGTCGCACTCGCCATTGCCGAAATACTGAAGCTGGGATTCGGGAAAGCCCAGGCTGTCGATGTCGTGCCGCATCTTGCCGATGTCGATCACCTGCGCCGACTTCACTTCCATCAGCACGCCGCCGGTGAAATCGATGCCGAGATTGAAGCCGTACCAGAAGATCGAGATTACCGAGACGACCATCAGGAGCCCGTCAATGGCGAAGGCCCATAAGCGGTACTTGACGAAATTGACGTTGGTCGTTTCAGGAATAAACCGCAGCAACGGCATGATCGGGCGCTCTTGATCGGAAAACCGGGCGAACCTACAGGGCGCGGCCACCCCAAACAAGCCGCCCCCAAAACTGGCCTAAATGCCCCGTTCTGCTAGAGTTTCGCCGGAAAAAACAGGGAAACGCCCATGACCCGAATCCTGCTTGGCGCGGTAATGCTGACGGCCCTGCCGCTGGCCGCGCTCCCTTTGAATGCTTGGGCCCAGATACAAGCCCCGGTGATCGACAATGCGCGGGTGACGGTGCGCGACGTGGCGCTGGAGCCGGGCAAGCCCGCGCCCGCGATTGAACATGCCGGCGATTACATCATTCTCTACCGCAAGGGCGGCCGCATCCGCAGCGCGGACGGCAAGATCATGCGCCACGCCGATGGCAGCGCCCTCTGGGGACATGGCGGCGTCACCAGCGATACGGCGGTGGGTGCGCCGGCGCATGAAATCATCGTCGAGCTGAAGGACGCGCCGTCCAACACCGTGGCCAATACCACCGGATTGCCACCGGCCTTCCCGCGTCCCGGCTCCAAAAAAGTTTTCGAGAACGGCAAGGTGCGGGTGTGGAACTATGCCTGGGTGCCGGGCAAGCCCACCGCCATGCATTTCCACGACACCGAGGTGGTGGTGACCTACCTGCAGGACGGCGACATGTCCTCCACCACGCCCGACGGCAAGACCAGCGTCAATCACCGCAATCCCGGCGACATCACCTACAACCTCGCCAACCGCAGCCATTCCGAGCAGGTGGTCAAGGGCGCCCAGTCGGGCATCATGCTGGAGTTGAAATAGCGCCAGTTTACGCAGACGCAATATGGAAAGCGGCGCGGGCCGGGACTAGGCTTGCCGCCAAACCACCGGGGGACATTCATGGTCAAGACGCTGCTTTTGGCATCGGCATTCCTGGGCGCCATCACGCCGGCCTTCGCCGCCGCCACCATCGATCCCAACAACGCCATCGCCCTGACGCCGGACCAGATTCAATGGACCAAGGGCGAAGCCAGCGACCAGGCCTGGCCGATCGGCGCCCGGGACAAAGCCGGTCCCTGCCTGGAGCTGATCAAGTGGCACGCCGGCCATTTCAGCCGCCCGCATTATCACAGCCGTGCGCGCTATGCGGTGGTGATGGAAGGCACCTGGTGGGTTTCCACCAGCACGACCTATGACCCCGCCAATCTCACCCTGCCCTTCCCCAAGGGCTCGGTGCTGACCGACCTGGTCAAGGGCACGCATTATGACGGCGCCAAGCCCGAGACCGGCGACGCCACCATCGCCATCTTCATGGAATGCCCGCTGGACGCGACGAGCACCGAGGTCAAGAAGTAACGATCCTGGGCACCTGCTTCGCCGGTGCGGGCGCAAGATAGGTGAGCAGGGCGGAAACGATCAGCGCCGCCGCCATCATCAGGAACGACATGCCCGACGAACCAGTATAGCCGTTCAGCAAGCCCACGCCGTAAGCGCCGACAAAAGAACCCAGCGCGCCCATGCTGTTGATCATGGCGATGGCGCCGCCCGCGACATTGGTGGGCAGCACTTCGGACAGATAGGCAAAGAAGGGGCCATAGGGCGCATACATCATGGCGCCGGCGATGGTCAGCAGCGCGAAGCTGGCCCAGAAATGGGTGGTTCCCAGAAGATAGGAACCGTAAAAGGCCAGCGCCGCCAGCACGAAACAGGGCCAGACCAGGCCCATGCGCTTGCCGCTGATGTCCGACCAGGTGGCGACCGAGATTTCCGCGATCACCGCCGCCAGATAAGGCACCGACGACAGCAGCCCCACCTCGGCCATGCCCATGTCCGAGGTCTTGAGCATGGAGGGCAGCCAGATCACGAAACCATAAACGCCGATGCTCCAGAGGAAATATTGCGCCGACAGCAGGATCACGCGCGGGCTCTTGAAGGCGGCGGCATAGTTGGCGATGGGCGCGATGTCGCGCTGCTCTTCCGCCAGCTTGTTTTCCAGCGTGATGCGGTCAGCCTCGGGAAGCCAGGCCGCTTCGCGCGGACGGTCGGCCACCAGCCGCCACCACACAAAGGCCCAAATGATCGGCGGCAGGCCCTCGATGATGAACATCCAGCGCCAGCCGAACCCAGCCGCCAGATAGCCCGACAGCAGCGACATCCACAGCATGGTGGCGGGATTGCCCAGCACCAGGAAGGCATTGGCGCGGGCCCGTTCGCTCCTGGTGTACCAGCGCGCCTGCAGCACCAGCATGGCGGGCAGCACCGCGCTTTCCACGATGCCCAGCAGGAAGCGGTCGAGATACAGCAGGCGGATGTCGGAGATCAGACCGGTGGCGCTGGCCAGTGCGCCCCAGCCGATCAGGCCGACGAAGATCAGCTTCTTGACGCTGTAGCGCTGGGCATAAATGGCGCCGGGGATCTGGAAGCAGAAATAGCCCAGGAAGAACAGCGAGCCCAGCAGCGAGGATTGCGCGGCGGTGATGTGCAGGTCGTCCGCCATGCCGGCCGCGGCGCCGAAGCTGAAATTGGCGCGGTCCAGATAGGACAGGCTGTAGCTGACGAAGATGACCGGCAGCAGCATGGTCCAGCGGCGATTCATCTGATTCCCCCGGTTGCGGGCCTTACCGGCCTCGTCTAGCCTTATCTCAACAACAAGATGGGGGACGCTATGCTGGAATTCCTATCCGCTGCAATCCTTCTGGCCATGACGGGCGGCGCCTGGGCCGGCGCCGACACCAAGGTGCTGGACCATCACGTCGCCAACATGAAGACCGGCGACCTGAACGCGGTCCTTTCCGACTATTCGCCCGATGTCGTGGTCGTAACCCCCGCCGGCGTCTTTTCGCCCGACGGCGTGTTCACGGGTTCGGACATCCGCAAGCTGTTCACCATGCTGACCGCCAAGGACAGCCTGCCCGGCAACAAGACCATGCAGACCAAGTACCAGAATGCCGGGGCCGACACCTCGATCATGCAGTGGGTGCAGTTCAAGGGCACACCCAAGGAAATTTCCGGCTATGACGTCTTCGTGACCCGCGGCGGCAAGATCGTGTTCCAGACTGTCACGATCAACGCCAAAAAGTGAGCGGAATTGACCGTCGCACCATGCTGGAGATTGCCACAGGTGCCGCCTTGCTAGCCTCATCGCAGGCCGCCCAGGCGGCCATCCCTGAAATCGTGCGCATGGATGCGCGCAGCCTGGCCGCCGCCATCGCGGCGAAAAAACTGTCCTGCGTCGAGGTGATGGCCGCTTACCTGGATCACATCGGCAAATTCAATCCCAAGGTCAACGCAATCGTCGCGCTGCAGGATCGTGACGGGCTGATGGCCCAGGCGCGCGAACGCGATGCGCAACTGGCGCGCGGCCAGGTTATGGGACCGCTGCACGGCTTTCCCCATGCGGTGAAGGACCTGATCGCGGTGAAGGGGATCAAGTTCACCTCCGGTTCGCCCATCATGAAGGATTTCGTGCCCACCCAGGACGCGCTGGTGGCCGAACGCATGCGCGCCGCGGGCGCCATCTTCATCGGCAAGACCAATGTGCCGGAGTTCGGATTGGGCTCGCACACCATCAATCCGGTCTATGGCCCCACGCTTAATCCCTACAACCTGACCAAGTCGGCCGGCGGCAGCAGCGGCGGCGCCGCAGTGGCGCTGGCGCTGCGCATGCTGCCGGTGGCGGACGGCACCGATTATGGCGGGTCGCTGCGCAACCCGGCGGGGTGGAACAATGTCTTCGGCTTCCGCACCAGCTTCGGGGTGGTGCCGGCCACAGGTGACGAAGTCTGGCTTGCGGGGCAAAGCGTGGCCGGGCCGATGGCCCGCACCGTGGATGACCTTGCCCTGCTGCTGTCGGTGCAGGCCGGTCATGACCAGCGCGCGCCCTTGTCGGATACCGGCAGCGGCAAGCGGTTTGCGGCGGCGCTGGAAAGCAGCGTCAAAGGCAAGCGCATCGCCTGGCTGGGCGACCTGAAGGGCTTTGCTCCTTATGAGCCGGGCGTGCTGGACACCTGCCGCGCCGCGCTCAAGAGCTTTGAGTCCCTCGGCTGCGTGGTGGAAGAGGCGGTGCCCAACCATCCCTTCGAGCCGGTGTGGCAGGCCTTCATCAAGATCCGCCAATGGCAAAGCGGCGGCGGCTTCCGCGTCCACTACAATGATCCGGCCAGGCGCGCCTTGCTCAAGCCCGAAGCGGTCTGGGAAGTCGAGAACGGGGCGAAGCTGTCGGCATTCGAGGTGCTGGATGCCTCGATCGTGCGCACCGCCTGGTCCAATGCCGTGCAGCGGCTGTTTGGCAAGTATGATTACCTGTTGATGCCGACGGCGCAGACCTTCCCCTTCGACATCAACGAGACCTGGCCGCACCAGATCGCCGGCCAGACCATGCGCACCTATCATGAATGGATGAAGGCGATCTGCCTGATCACCATGTCGGGCTGCCCGTCGCTGGCGGTGCCCGCCGGCTTCGGCCCGCAAGGGTTGCCCATGGGTCTTCAGATCATCGCGCCCGTCCATCACGAGATGGACTGCCTGAAGCTGGCGCATGCCTATGAGATGGCGACGCACTGGACCTCGCGCCATCTGCCGCCGCTGCTCACGGCCTGATGCGCCGGCGCACCCTGCTGGAGGCAGGCAGCCTACTTCCCTTGATGCGCATACCTGCGGCGCGCGCCGCCACATCCGGCATGGCGGCCAAGGTCACGATGCACCAGGGCCGCGCCACCCTGTTCATTGACGGCAAGCCCGTGCAGCCCGTGATCTATGCCCTGACCGATACGCCGGGCGGGCGCTGGACCTGGGAAGAAATACCCCGCGAGAATATCGAGAACTTTACCAAGGCCGGCATCGCGCTGGTGCAGGTGGATATCTGGTTGGAATATATCTGGAAGGGCGATGCGCCGCTGGAGATGGATCTGGTGCGGCGCCAGATCCGCGGCGTGCTGGATGTGAACCCCCAGGCCGCCATATCCATCCGCCTGCATGTCAACGCGCCCCCTTGGTGGAATGACGCGAACCCGGACGAAATCACCCAGTATGCCGATGGTCCGGTGGCCGACATTCCCGAGCGCGGCCTGCACCGGCCCCTGGAACATGATCTGGACCGCACGCCCCGCGCCAGCATGGCGTCCCTGAAATGGCGCGTGGAGTCCGGCGCGCGGCTGAAGGAATTTTGCCAACGCCTGTCCACCACGCCGGAAGGCGCAAGCGTCTATGCCATCCACCCGTCCGCGGGCGTCTATCACGAATGGCATTATTGGGGCTTCATCGAGCACGATCCCGACACCGGCCCCTGCATGACGCGTTATTTCCGCCAGTGGCTGGCGGAAAAATACAGGACAGACGAAAAACTGCGTGCCGCCTGGAACAATCCATCCGCGTCCCTGGCCACCGCCGCCGTTCCGCTGACAGAGCAGCGCCGCGCCACCTCCGACGGACTGTTCCGCGATCCGCAGAAGGAACGGCAGGTCAGCGATTATTTCGAATGCCAGCACCAGGCGGTGGCGGACTCCATCATCCATTTCTGCCGCATCGCCAAGGAAAGCTGGAACCGGCCCTTGGTGACCGGTGTCTTCTACGGCTATTTCTTCATCCTGTTCGGCCGGCCCCAGACCGGCGGTCACCTGGCGCTGCAACGTTTGCTGAACTCGCCATGGGTGGATTATCTCAGCGCGCCGCAAGCCTATGCCACCCAGTTCCGCGGCATCGGCGGATCGGGCCAGGCGCGCGGCCTCGCCGAATCCTTGCGCCTGCACGGCAAACTCCTGCTGGACGAGATGGACCAGGAGCCGGCCAGCTATCGCAAGACCGGCAAGGAGGCGCCCGCGCTGCTGGCCGACAGCGTCGCCATCCTGCGGCGCAATGTGATCCAGACCCACACCCAGGGACATGGCTTCTGGTATTACGATTTCGGACCGGGACGCGACGCCAAGGGCTGGTGGGACGATCCCGTGCTGATGCACGAGATCGGGAACCTGCGCGGCGTGCTGGCGCCTTATTATGACAAGCCGTATGTGCCGCAGGCCGATGTGGCATTGGTCTATGACACCGACTCTTTCTATTACACCGCCGCCTATCCCGATCAGGATCCGGTGATCTCACCCCAATTGGTGGACCGCATGGCGCCGCACGCCTATCGCAGCGGCACCGGCTTGGACATCTTCCATCTGGGCGACCTGGAGCGCGCGGAATGGGACCGCTACAAGGCGGTGGTCTTCGCCAACACCTTCCTGCTGACCGATGCGCAAAAGCGTTTCATCCGGCGCAAGGTGGCCGCGAACGGCCGACACCTGTTATGGACCATGGCGCCGGGCATCACCGATGGCGCGCGCAAAAATGACGCCTGGATCAGCGAAGTGACCGGGATGACGGTGGCGCGACGCGAACTGACCGGGCCGCCGCAAGCCACCTTGCGCTTTGCCGGGCAGACCCGCGCGCTTGGCATGCCCAAGAGCTTCAAGCCCTTCTTTGCCGTGACCGACCCAGCGGCCACGCCGCTCGGCACCCTGGATGGCGCCGGCGCGGTCATCCTGGCGCGAAAAAATCGCCCGACGCACACGAGCTGGTTTTGCAGCCTGCCGCCCAATGATGACCAGTTGCTCAGCCATGTATTCCGCCAAGCGGGTGCGCATATGTATCTGCCGCCGGGGACTGTGGTTCATGCCGGCGGCGGCGTGGTCTGCATCCACAGCCTGGATGGCGGTTCGCACGAGCTTGTGCTGAAGAACGGCAAGCGGGTCGCGCTGTCGCTGCCGCCGCGCTCCACCAGTCTTTATGACGCGCAAAGCGGCGCCACCCTGATCGCCGGATGACGCGGCGCAGCAATCTTTTCGCAGGATAAGACGCGCATTCCACTGGCCTTGATCCGGAATCGCGGGGCACACTGCGGGCGGGCGCGGGGATAAAATGGCAAAAACTCTTCCCAAAAAAGACGTGGTCATCATGGGCCTGGGCTGGACCGGGTCCATCATCGCCCAGGAGCTGACCGAGGCGGGGCTGAATGTGGTCGCCATCGAGCGCGGTCCCTGGCGCGACACCGCCACAGATTTCAACATCGGCTATATGCCCGACGAGCTGCGCTATGCGGTGCGCCGCGACCTGTTCCTGCAGCCTGCCCAGGAAGCCATGACCATGCGCAACACAGCAGACCAGACCGCGCTGCCGATGCGCGATTACGGCTCCTTCCTGCCGGGCCATGGCGTGGGCGGCGCCGGCGTGCACTGGAACGGATTTACCTGGCGCTATTACCCGTCCGACTTTGAATGCAAGAGCCACCTGACCAAGCGCTATGGCGCCAGGAAGATCGCCGGCCTGCAATTGCAGGATTGGGGCGTCACCTATGACGAGGTCGAGCATTGCTACGACCGTTTCGAATACCTCTGCGGCGTCTCAGGAAAAGCCGGGGTGATCAACGGCCAGGTGCAACCGGGCGGCAATCCGTTCGAAGGCAATCGCGCCCGCGAATATCCCAACCCGCCGCTGAAGATGCCCTATTCCTCCACCCTGTTCGGGGAGGCGGCGCGCAACATGGGCTTGCATCCCTTCCCCGCCCCGTCCGCCAACATGTCGCGCGCCTATATCAACCCGCTGGGCATCGCCATGGGCGAATGCACCTATTGCGGCTTCTGCGAGCGCTTCGGCTGCGGCAACTATTCCAAGTCCAGCCCCCAGACCACCGTGCTGCCGGTCCTGATGAAGAAGCCGAACTTCGAGGTCCGCACCGAATGCGAGGTCTTGAAGATCAACCTGCGCCCGGACGGCAAGACCGCCAAGTCCATCACCTATGTGGACAAGGCGGGCGCTCAGTTCGAGCAGCCGGGTGATATCATCGTGCTGTGCGGCTATGGGTTGATGAATGTGCGCATGATGTTCCTGTCGAACATCGGCAAGCCTTATGATCCCAAGACCGGTGAAGGCGTGGTGGGGCGCAACTACTGCTACCAGACCGGCGGCGGCGGCGCCTCGATGATTTTCAACGACAAGCGCTTTAATCCATTCGTCGGCGCCGGCGCGCTCTCCATGCAGGCGCATGACTTTAATGGCGACGCCTTCGATCATTCCAACCTGGATTTCGTCGGCGGCGCCACCATCGGGTCGGGCGAAAGCAACGGCCGGCCGATCAATTCGCGTCCCACCCCGCCGGGCACGCCGCGCTGGGGATCGAAATGGAAAGCAGCCACCGCCAAGACGTACGGCCATGTGATGGGCATCGGCGGCTCGGGCTCCAGCTATGCCATCCGCGAGAATTACCTGGACCTGGATCCTACTTATACCGACCGCTTCGGCCGGCCCTTGCTGCGCATCACCTTTGAATTCCCCGACAATGATTTGCGCATGCAGAATTATGTCAGCAAGCAGGTGGAGAAGATCGCCCGCTCGCTCAATCCCGACATCCTGACCTTGGGCAAGGTGCGCAGCGGGTGGAACGCGGTGCCCTACCAGTCCACCCATAATACCGGCGGCGCGGTGATGGGCAGCGATCCCAAGACCAGCGCCCTGAACAAATACCTGCAGAGCTGGGACGTCTCCAACCTGTTCGTGGTGGGCGCTTCGGCCTTCCCGCAGAACGCGGCGCAGAATCCCACTGGCACCGTGGGGGCGCTGGCTTTCTGGGCGGCCGAAGCCATTCGCGACCGCTATATCAAGGCGCCGGGTGCGCTGAACTAGGGCCGCCAGGGGTACCGCGGCGCGGGTTTTTGGCGTAAAACTCCAGGGCGAAGCGATTGCGACGGCGCAAGGCCCGGACAAATCGCGGCAGGGAACGTCATGATCCTGAAACAGCGCCTGATGGTTTGCGCCAGTGTCGGCCTGATGGCCGGCGCGACCGTGCCGGCCGACGCGGCGCCCTGGGTGCGCGGCTATGTCGTGGGCCAGTATGAATATGCCTTCCGCTATGGCGGACGCCCCGACTATTCCAAAGGCGCCTATGTCGAGCCGGGGGTGGATTGCCCGCGCGGCAGCACGGTGCACCTGGCCAGTCCCGAACAGACAAAGATCGCGATCTCGCGCCAGAAGTGGCGCTCGAGCCAAGAGATCGACTGGATCACTGCGCCGCCGGGCGTGGAAAAGGTCAGCACGCCGGGCCTGACCCGCCGCCATATCTGGGCGCGGGCGATGTCGTATCGCGGCTATGCCCGCGGCATCGAGACCTATGTGAATCCCTGGGCCACCGACGATCCCGGCCAGCCGCAAGTCACAAGCCGGATCGGCGACGGCTTCAACCTGGACGGCAAGATCAAGGATAACGACTTCATCAGCCCCGACGGCGAGAAGGGTATCGACAACGCCCTGTACCGCGCCTGGGGCTGCGACGCGCCCTGGCGGGGCGGCGGCAACGCCACCTTGGACCTGCGCGCCAACGACAAGATGCAGGAAGGCCTTTACACCATGGTGGTGCGGGTCTCCGGCAACAAAGACCCATTGAACGACGATGACGCGGTGCTGGAGATCGGCTATTCGCCCGACAATATCGTCAAGGATGCGCGCGGCGGCATCGCGGCGGATTATTCCTATCGGATTCTCAAGTCGGCGCAGTACACCAAGCTGAAAGCCAAGATCAAAAACGGCGTGGTGGAGACCGAACAGGCCGAACTGCATTCCCCGCGCATCGCCTGGTTCTATGACCAGACCGGCGACACCAATTTCGCCCAGGGCAAAGTTCGCTTGAACATGTCGCCGGACGGTCTTTCCGCCACCGGCATGCTGGGCGGCTACCGCAACTGGCGCGACCTTTATGCCGAAAACACCTTCGCCCAGGATGGCGGCCAGCAGGGCACGCGCGAGCACGAAGATGCCGTGTCGCTCTATTACGCCCTGCGCCGCAATGCCGACGGCATGTTGAACCCCAAGACCGGCCGCTATGACGGCATTTCCTCGGCCTATCGCCTCAAGCTGTCCGGCGCCTATGTGGTGGACCCCGACCGGCCGATGGAGATTCCCAAGCTGGCCCAGGAAGAAGCGCGCAAGGCCGCCTTCGAGGGCATCAAGCAGGCCGTGATCCGGGGCGCCGACAGCCGCATTCCGCAGGACGTGCCCCCCGGCACCACCGAAGCCTCCTATCCGGCGCTGGAACATGAAATGGACGGGCTGGTCAGCCGGGAATATTTCCTCAAGATCCTGGACCGGCCGCATTATGCCGATGAAGACAAGAAACAGGCGGCACCCAAGCAACAGGTGCGCAACGACGCGCCCGTGATCCTGGCGCAGGATCCGTAACGCATTTCACAAAACACAGTTCACCAATCTGGGAGGGGCATATGACGACACGCCGCAGGAGTTTTCTGGAAGGGGCCGTTGGCCTGCCCGCCGCCCTGGTGGCTTTGGTTGGCGGCGGCGCGCCCGCCGCGGCGGCGGCGCCCAAGCGCGACCTGCTGGCCGAACTGAAGGTGCGGCCCTTCATCAATGCGGCGGGCACCTACACCACCCATTCCGGTTCGCTGATGCGCCCCGAGGTGATGGAAACGATCAACTATGCCTCGCAATATTTTGTCGAGGTGGAAGAGCTGCACAATGCGGTGGGCAAGCGCATCGCCGAGCTGACCGGCTCGGAAGCCGCCATGGTGACCTGCGGCGCGGCCTCCGCACTGACCCTGGCCACAGCGGGGGTGCTGACCGGCACAGACCGCCAAAAGGTCAACCAGATTCCCGACCTGACGGGAATGAAGAACGAAGTCATCGTCCAGAAAGCCCATCGCTTTCCCTATGACCATGGCATCCGCAACACCGGCGTCAAGATGGTGGAAGTGACGACGCGCGCCGAACTGGAACGCGCCGTCAACGAAAAGACCGCCATGATGTTCTTCCTGAATTACGCCAACAACCATGGCGAGATAAAGGACGCCGAATTCGTCGAGATCGGCAAGAAGCTCAACATCCCCACCTTCAACGATGCCGCCGCCGACGTGCATCCGGTGGAGAATGTCACCAAGTGGGTCAAGATGGGCTTCGACCTGGTGTGTTTTTCCGGCGGCAAGGCGCTGATGGCGCCACAATCCTCCGGGCTGCTGCTGGGCCGCGCCGACTTGATCGCCGGCGCCCGCGCCAACAACAGCCCGAGCTCCGGCACCATCGGACGCGGCATGAAGGTCAACAAGGAAGAGATGCTGGGCATCCTGGTCGCCCTGGAATCCTTCCTCAGCCGCGATCACGACAAGGAATGGAAGGAATGGGAACGGCGCGCCAATGTGATCATCGCCGCCGCGACCTCTGTGCCCGGGGTGACCGCGGAAATGTATCTGCCCGAAATATACAACCGCTGGCCCCATATCCGGGTGAGCTGGGACGAAGCCAAGACCGGCATCAACAAGGCCGATGTGGTGCGCAAGCTGCGGGCGGGAGAGCCTTCGATCTTCATCCTGTCCAACCAGCATGGGCTGGACCTGGGCGCCATCACCTTGCGGCCGGGCGAGGAACGCATTGTCGCGCGCCGGCTGAAGCAGGAATTGACGGCCGTTTAGAAACATTCCCCTATGCTGCCGCAAATCCCGGCAGTGAAGGCGATCATGTCCAAGCTTCTGACATCGGTGGTGGAGGCCATCGGCAACACGCCGCTGGTCCGGCTGGACCGGTTGACGGCGCAGGCGGGGGTGAAAGGCACGATCCTGGCCAAGCTGGAATATCTCAATCCCGGCTTTTCGAAAAAGGATCGCGCCGCCCAAGGCATCATCGCCGAAGCGATGCGCGACGGCTCGCTCAAGCCCGGCCAGACAGTGGTCGAGCTGACGTCGGGCAATACCGGTACCGGCCTTGCCATCATCTGCGCCGTGCGCGGCCATCCCTTTGTGGCGGTGATGTCCAAGGGCAACTCCCCGGAACGGGCACAGATGATACGGGCGCTCGGCGGCGAGGTCTTGTTGGTGGACCAGTTGCCGGATTCGCAGGTTGGCGAAGTTTCCGGCGGCGATCTGGAATTGGTGGAACAGGCGGCGGCCAGGCTGACGGCCGAGCGCAACGCCTTCCGCGCCGACCAGTTCAAGCGCGACGGCAACTGGCTTTCGCACTATCACGGCACCGGACCGGAGATCTGGGACGCGGCCGGCGGCAAGCTGGATGGCTTTGTGGATTTCATCGGCACCGGCGGTACCTATGCCGGCGTCACCAAAGCGCTGAAGGAACGCGATCCTTCGATCCAGTGTTTTGTGGTGGAGCCGCGAGGCGCCGCCGCTGCCGCCGGTGAAGCCATCACCCTGCCCCAGCATACCATCCAGGGCGGCGGCTATGCGATTGCTGACCTGGCCTTCCTGAAAGACGTACCGGTGGACGGCTATCTGCAGGTGTCGGGCGAACAGGCCCGCGACGCGGCCCGTCTCCTGGCGCGCAGCGAGGGCATCTTTGGCGGCTTTTCCTCGGGCGCCAATGTCGCCGCGGCGCTTGGGCTGCTGGGCGGGGCGCTTGCGGGCAAGACCATCGCCCTGGTGATCTGCGATTCCGGCCTGAAATACCTTTCCACCGATCTTTGGAACGGATTAAGCTGACCGTCGCGTGGGCCGGTCGCGGTACAAACCGGTTTCGATCATTTTCCCAACAGGAGAGACATTAATGACGGCTTCTTGGAAATTCGCTTGTATGGCCGCAGGCCTTGCCCTTTGCGCCTCGGTCCTGCCGGCCAGCGCCCAGCGCGTCGTGCCGCCGGGCCAGACCATCTTCTTTTTCAGCGGCACCACCGCCGACCCGCTCAATGCCGCCATCCCCGCCGGCAGCCCCGGCCGCATGGGCGACAGCGTCCAGCAGACCGACAGCATCCTGAACAAGCTGCAGGGCATGCTGGCCGCCAAGGGCCTGAACTTCGGCGATGTGGTCAAGGCAACGGTCTTCCTGGTGGCCGATCCGGCCAAGGGCGGCAAGATGGATTTCGCCGGCCTGAACGGCGAATGGGCCAAGCGTTTCGGCACCACCGATCAGCCCAACCGGCCGTCCCGCTCGGCGTTCCAGATCACGGAGCTGCCGCTGGCGGGCGCCCTGGTTGAAGTCGAGCTGATCGCCGCCAAGCAGATGCCGTAAGCACGGCCTACCGACATCACTCCTTCGCCTTCAGCGCCTGGTTCATCTGGTATTGAATCTCGCGGCGCTGACCGGCGAAGGTGGTGGTGGCGGTGATCTTGTAGAGACCCCGCAAATAGGCCACGTCGGCGGAGGTCAGCGCATCGCCGCTGCACCCCGGCGCCAGCAGGTTCAAAATGCTGGGTAGTGGCTGGCAGGCATCCGGCGGCTGGATCTGGGCCAGCGCCAGCACGGCGATGTAATCGCTAATGCTGCCGATATCACGGCCGATCAGCTTTCTGGTATCAGCGATGATCATCACATTGTTGAGGGCGCTGGAAACCCCGTCGCCCAGCCGGTTGCCGGTCACGTTGGTCACCGTGGCATCGGGCATGTACATTTCCATGATGCTCGGCGGGCCAGCAGGTCCGCCAAAGTCGGCTTGCGGAATGGCAATGCTCAAATGCACGCCGCCCTTGCGCCCGCCATCCACCACCGGGTTGCCGCGCAGATCCACCGTCGCGGTGCTGTACCAGGACTGGATGGGGCCGGTGGCCGTCGCCAGTTTGTCCGCCTGGGCGCTGTTTTGATAATAACCCAGCAGCACCGGATGCATGATGCGGATATTGTCCAGCAGGGCCTGGGGCTGGGCGGTGAAGATGATTTCGATATTGCCGGGACAGGGGTCCTTGTCGTTCACCGGGGCGCCCACTTCGGCGGCGAGGGCCCGCACCTTTTTTGTCAGGATGCTGGCCGATTCCGGCGGCAGGCCCACGGTGATGGGACATATGCCGTTCTTCCAGCGCGCCAGCTTGCCCGCGATCCGCGTCGGCACCGTCATGCCGTCCACGAATTTGCCGATGGCGGCTTCCCCTTCCTTGATGACGGTGACGGTGACGCTTTCGGTGGGTAGCGGAGCGCTTGGTGGCGGCGCCTCCTGGGCGAACGCATCGCCGCCCAGCATCAAGACGGCACAGAACAGGCAGGACCGGACGCTCAATGGCACACCGTCATGCCGCCGCCGTTCGATGCGCCGCCGCCCGTGGACGTACAATTCATTGTCGCGCCGGCGCTCTTGTCGGGAATGATCTCGCTGCCATCGGAGCTGATGTCCTGGTTGTTCTTGCGCAACAGGGCCCATTGGCTGTTGGTCTTGCAGACTTTCGGCCCCAGTACGCGCGCGCCCGGCAGGGGTTGGGGCGGGCGGCAGGTGGTGGCGTCAGGATCGCCCGTGCCGTCCGGCCGTCGCGAGCTGGCCTGGTCCTCGCCCCAAGCGGCGGTGACGGCGAACAAGGCGGCAAAAAGAAGGGTTTTGCAGGTCATGGGCGCTCCTTTGATCGAAGATTACCACGGATGTAGTAACAGTTACCACTAACCCTTGACCAAGGGCAAGCGCCCGCCCTAGGCTTGGCCATCCGCTGGTGAGGATTGTCCATGGCGCCGCCAAAGCTCGGCAAACTTGAACTCAAGGTGATGGACGCGCTGTGGGCCCATGGCGCTTCCTCGATCCGCGAGATCCAGGAACGTTTCCCCGCCAAGACCCGGCCCGCCTATACCACTGTGCAGACCACCGTCAGCCGGCTGGAAGCCAAGAAGGCGGTCGGCCGGATCAAGAAAATCGGCGGCGCCTTCATCTATGATGCGCTGGTATCTCGCGAAAATGCCCAAAGCCGGCTGATCGACGATTTCCTGGCGCTGTTCGGCGGCCGCACCCAGCCCATCATGGCGCACTTTGTCGAAGCCGGAAAATTGACCCTGGATGACGTCCAGCGGGTGGAACGGCATTTGCGCGAACTGGCCAGGGACAAAAAGCCGTGACTGTCTTCGACCATCTTTGGCAATCCACCTTGTTCGGGGGGCTGGTCTTTCTCCTGACCCTGATGCTGCGCAAGAACAGCGCCACGATCCGCTACCGGCTGTGGCTGGCGGCGTCGCTGAAATTCTTGACTCCTTTTTCCCTGCTGGCCGCGCTGGGAGAAAAGACCTTTGTCCATACCGTCCCGGCCGAATCCATGCTGGTCCTCGCCAGGCTGCGCCCCGTGGTCGTGCCGTTTTCGTCGGCCGCTCCGGCCCCGGATCATTTGCCGTGGCTCACTATCCTGACGGCGATCTGGGCGCTGGGCGCGGTTGCTATCGCCGTGGTCTGGCTGGTGCGCTGGCATCGCCTCTCGGCCATCGCGCGCGCGGGCCGCACGCTGCCCTTCGATCTTCCCGTCCCCGTCCGCGCCACGCCCCTGATGCTGGAGCCGGGACTGGTGGGCATCCGCCGGCCGGTCATTCTTTTGCCCGAGGGCATTTGCGATCAGCTCTCGCGCAGCGAGATGGACGCCATCCTGCGCCATGAACTGTGCCACCACGCCCGCCGCGACAATCTGCTGGCGGCGCTGCACATGCTGGTGGAAGCGGTGTTCTGGTTTCACCCGCTGGTCTGGCTGATCGGCGCGCGCCTGATCGAGGAATGCGAAGCGGCCTGCGATGAAAGCGTGCTGGCGGGCGGACAGAACCCGCTGGAATATGCCCAGGCGATCCTCAGGGTCTGCCGCCTTTATCTGCGCTCGCCGCTGCCTTGCGCCTCCGGCGTCGCGGGCGCCGATCTGGGCCGGCGCGTGGACGCCATCATGGCCGGGCGCGACGTGGAAGACCTCGATTCGGCCCGCAAATTCCTGCTGGCGGGCCTGTTGCTCGCCACCCTCCTTGCGCCCTTTGTGGGCGGCGGCCTGAAATCGGCGCCGTCCGCTTTGTTGATGCAAAGACTGGCCACCGCATTGATGCCGGCACCCGCGCCGGAGGTGACGCAGCCGGCTGCGGTTGCCATGCTGACCGTGATGCCCCGGCCACGCCAGCACCCAGCCCCGCGAGACATCCTGGCGGAAGTGGAAGCCCGCACCCTTCAGGAGCGGGCGCTGCCCGCCGCCGCCTCGGTGATCGTCATTGCCATGCCGTCTTTATCCGACGTGCAAGCGGACACGGGCGAGATCAATGTCTGCCGCGCGCCGCAGCCGTTGCAGAACTCCCGCCTGTTGGGCCCGGAGGTCTGCATGACTCAAAGCGAATGGGACAGTCTCGCAAAGCGCAACCTGGTGCTGATGCCGGACGGCCGCACGCTGGCCGCCAATTATGAAACAGAACGTTCCAAGGCCCCCGGCACCTGCAATCCAACAGGCAATGGGGCCAGTGCAACCCAGCTGCGTTATGTGGGCGATTGCTTCTGAATTGGCGCCAAGGAAATCGGCGCACGACAAGCGATTCAACCCCGCTTAAACGCCGTAATCCACCATCTTCTTTTCGACATCCGAATAGGACGCCCGCTGGGTGGTGAGCGCCGGAATCTGGCTGCAGAAGCGGTCATTGACCTGCAACTGCTTCCACATGATGTCGCAACGGAAAAGGATGTCGGCCGCCTCGCGCGCCGGTGACGGAATATTCCTGGTCCGGTTCTGCATTTCGGCGGAACGGAAAAATATTTCCATCAATCGGGACGCGTAGAGCCGGCCGACCAGATAGGCCGAGGTGGTCTGGGCGTGGATCACGCGAAAGACATCCGCCATCGGCGTGCGCGCGATGGGAACGGCCGCATTGTGGGCCAGGAGGAACACATCCCAGAATCCCGACTGGTTGATGGCCGCTTCCAGGGCAGCGAGAAAATCGGCGCCCGCGCGAATGGTGAAATCATCTTCCAGCACCAGCAGGAACGGCTTGTCGTCGGCAAACAGGAAGTCGGCGATCGCCGCACCATGGCTCAGCGCGCAGCCGCGGCCGGGCGAATCGGGCATCTGCCGGGCGGTGAAAAAACTGTAATCGGCTTCGCTCCAGCCGATCGCCGCCATCTCCTTGCGGCACTCGTCCTTGCGATCCTGCCGGTGGGCCAGGTTGATGATTTTGACGCTGAGGCGGTCTTTCATCGCATTGAGCCCATGTTGGTGCCCCCAAGGGGAATCGAACCCCTGTTTCAGCCTTGAGAGGGCCGCGTCCTGACCGCTAGACGATGGGGGCCAGCGGGACGGCGCTTATAGCGGGGCAAACCCGCCACCCGCAAGTTCCCCAAAGCAATGATCGGGACTGGAACGCCAGCGGTTTTCGGGTGTTAGGGTCTTGAATCATCAAGCGAACCCGCCATGCCCCAGTATTTCTTTCATGTCCGCGAAGGCGACACACTCCACCGCGATACCGAAGGCCAGGAACTGGCCAATGCGCAGGAAGCCCGGCGCGAAGCCGTCAGCGCCGGCCGCGAGTTGTTGGGCGAGAAGCTGCTGCATGGCGGCGAGCTCAACGGACGCATCATCGAGATTGCCGATGAAAAGGGTAACGTGCTGGACCGGGTCACCTCCAAGGATGTGCTGTTCCGGGACGGCGAGTTCCGCAGTTACTCCGATGACGTCACCCAGTCGGCGCCGGTGAATACCCCGCGCGAATAGACGAAGGCGTTCAGGCTTTCGCCGCCGGCGATCAGCCAGAGAAAATCGTCCTCGCCCGCGCCGGCCCGGTCGGCGATGGAGGGCAGCGCCTGGCCATTGGGATGGGAATGATAGCAGCCGATCACACGGGTCCCCTGTTCGCGCGCCCGCTTTTGCGCCGCGATCCGTTCGCGCGGATCGATCTCGAAACGGTGGGGATCGGTGCTGAGATTGCGCGCCGGATGCAGTGCGATGACGCGAAAGCGCCCGCCCTCTCGCGCGCCTTCCAGCAGGCCGCAACATTCGGCGGGATGGGCGGCGCGCGCCTCGTCCAGAATCTGGCGCCGCAAGCCTTCCGCCATCGCCACGGTCATGGCGCGGTCTTGACCTGACTGACGAGCCGCCCGGTGGCCAGGTCAATAATCTCGACTTCGGCGCCGTCCTTGGTCTGGACGTGCAGCACCAGCTTGCCGGCATCCGTTGAAGCCGAGACGATACGCGCGCCGGGCGCCAGGGTGACCGTCGCGGCCGCGCCTTGTGCCGGCGCCGCAGCCGGGGACGATCCGGCGCGGCCCGCCATCAGGACCTGGCTCTGGCGGACAAAGCCCCAGATCACCCCCAAAAGAGCCAGCACAAGCAGCCCACTCATGATAATGACGATGACCCATGCGGTCCGGCGGCTGGTCGCCGGACGCGAAGACGGTTCAGGCATGTCTGAGACGGAATCCGGCACGAAACTCTCCCAGGATGCGCGCGCCGCGCAGGCGGAGGATGCGCATGCGGGCTGGCGGCTGGACCGATTCCTGGCCGCCGCCCTGCCCGATTTTTCCCGCTCGCGTCTCCAGCAATTGCTGGAAGGCGGGGCGGTGTTGTTGGGCGAGCGGACAGTAAAAGACGCCAACCACCGGGTCAAACCGGGCGACCAGTTCACCGTAACGGTGCCGCCAACCGCGCCCGCCATCCCGCAAGGCCAGGACATCCCGCTGGAGGTGATCTACGAGGACAAGGAACTGATCGTCATCAACAAGCCGGCCGGCCTGGTGGTGCATCCCGCCGCCGGCAATCCGGATGGCACCCTGGTGAATGCTCTGATCGCCCATTGCGGGCCCGGCATGCTGTCCATCGGCGGCGAGGCGCGGCCCGGCATCGTCCATCGGCTTGATAAAGACACATCGGGCCTTCTGGTCGCCGCCAAGACCGAACGCGCCATGGCATCGCTGGCCAAGCAATTCGCCAACCACACCATCGAGCGCGCCTATAACGCGGTGGTGTGGGGCGCGCCGCGCGATTCATCGGGGCGGATCGAAGGCCAGATCGGCCGCAGCCCGTTCGACCGCAAGCGCATGAGCGTGCTGCGCGCCGGCGGCAAGAAGGCCGCGACACGCTACCAGGTGCTGGAAAAATTCGGCCCGGTGGAGCGCCCCTTCGCCGCCCTGATCGAATGCCGCCTGGAAACCGGGCGCACCCACCAGATCCGCGTCCACCTCACCCATCTGGGCCATCCCCTGATCGGCGATCCCCAATATGGCCGCGCCCGCACCGCGCCCAAGGGCAAATCCGACGCCGAAACCCATGCGTTTACAGTGGCCGCTGATTTTACCCGCCAGGCGCTGCATGCTTTTGTGCTGGGATTCCAGCATCCTAGCCTGCACAAGACCTTGCGTTTCGAGGCTCCCTGGCCTGCGGATTTTGCGGAACTTGTGGGAGCCCTCAGGGGATTGAATAAGCCTTAAGCAGGCTTATTTCCTAAACCGTCGGGCCCGTTCAGGCGTTCTCGTTACGCACCTGAACTTCAGCCCGGTCTTGAAGGGGGAATTATGAGTGGTCGTGGCCTTCCCGCCCTGTCGGGCGAAGCCGGTCTTTCGCGGTATCTCACCGAGATCCGCAAGTTTCCGCTTCTGACGCCGGAAGACGAATACATGTTCGCCAAGCGCTGGAAGGAACATGAAGACCCCGAGGCCGCGCGGCGCCTGGTCACCTCCCATCTGCGCCTGGTCGCCAAGATCGCCATGGGCTATCGCGGCTACGGCCTGCCGGTGTCCGAAATCGTCTCCGAAGGCAATGTCGGGTTGATGCAGGCGGTCAAGCGTTTCGAGCCCGATCGCGGCTTCCGTCTCGCCACCTATGCGATGTGGTGGATCCGCGCCTCGATCCAGGAATATGTGCTGCGCTCCTGGTCGATGGTGAAGATGGGCACCACCGCGGCGCAGAAGAAGCTGTTCTTCAACCTGCGCAAGGCCAAGAACAATATCGGCGCCATCGAAGAGGGCGATCTCACGCCCGAGCATGTCGCCACCTTGTCGGACCAGCTTGGTGTCACGCCCACCGAGGTGACGGACATGAACCGCCGCCTGTCGGGCGGCGACGCCTCGCTGAACGCGCCGCTGCGCGCCGATGGCGAAAGCGAATGGCAGGACTGGCTGGCCGACGATACCATCGACCAGGAAACCCGCCTGGCCGAGCGCGAGGAGATGGGCAACCGCCATGAGCTCTTGACCGGCGCCATGAAGGACCTGACCGACCGCGAGCGCGACATCATCCAGGCCCGCAGGCTGCAGGACGAGCCCGCCACCCTGGAGGAGCTGTCGCAGAAATACGGCGTCTCCCGCGAACGGGTGCGCCAGATCGAGGTGCGGGCCTTCGAAAAGCTCCAGCGCGGCATGAAGGCGGCGATGAACACGGCGGCCTTGCCCGCGCCTGCATAGCAGCTTCCCGCAGGCGCCACTTTCCAGCGTAGCCAGATGCGATAGGCTTTTCGCCTGATGAGGGGAAAGCCATGAAGCTGAAGATCTGGCAGGTGGACGCGTTCGCCAGCAAAGCGCTGGAAGGCAATCCCGCGGCCATCGTGCCGCTGGACGCCTGGCTGTCCGACGAGCTGATGCAGCGCATCGCCGGGGAGAACAATGTCTCCGAAACCGCCTTTTTCGTGCGCACTGCGCCCAGTGCCTATGACCTGCGCTGGTTCACGCCCACGGCCGAGATAGATTTGTGCGGCCACGCCACCCTGGCCAGCGGCCATGTCGTGTCCCACATTCTGGAGCCCGATGTTCAAACGGTGCGCTTCCAGACGCGCTCGGGCGAGTTGACCGTCACGCGGCAACCGGACGGGACCGGGCGTATGTCGCTGCCGGCCGATCCTGTGGTCCCCTATGACGGCCCGTCCGATGCGGCAGACAGGATCGGCGCGGCGTTGGGCGTGATTGCGCCCCATACGCTGCTGAAAGGACAGAAGTTCATGGCGGTGTGGGACGATGCCGCCATCATTCGCGGCCTGGCCGGGCCCGGCGATCTTGCGCCGGTGCTGGAATCGCTGGGTCTCTGGAGCGTGATCGTCACGGCGCCCGGCGATCAGGATTATGACTTCGTCTCGCGCTTCTTTTCCATCGGCTATGGCATACCCGAGGATCCCGTCACCGGCTCAGCGCATTGCGCCCTGACGCCCTGGTGGGCGAAGCGGCTGGGAAAGAAGGCTTTGAAGGCCCGCCAGGTCAGCCCGCGCGGCGGCGATCTTGTCTGCACCGACGATGGCGCTCGCACCATCATTCACGGCACTTGCGCGCTGTACCTGACCGGCGAAATTGAGATTTGACCTTCAGCGCCAGGGATTTTGTGGCGTGAGCAGGAGCGCTGAGCGACGCGTACACTTGAGTACGCGAGCGATAGCGCGACGAACTCACGACGCAAAAGAACGGCGCTGATTACTGCCGGGCCGGCTTGTCTTGCATATTGCCCAGCGGTTCGTTCTCGCCGTCGACACCTTCGGTCCGGTCGGCATCATCCACAATGCCTTCATCGAACATGGCGAGCCCATCTTCCAGGTAATCGCCCAGCAGCGGCAGGCCCAGCAGATATTCCGCCGTGCGGCGGGAATGTTCGCTGCGCGCGGTGGTGACCGCGTCCTTCCATTCGTCCAGGCCATAGGTGCCACGACCCAACCAGGCCAGCGCCACCAGCCGCATACGCTCATCCTCGTTCAGCGAACGGATGGCGCCCAGCAATTCCTCACGCACCGGATCGTCCGCCTTGTTGATCAGCACATCGGTCTGGCCGTCATCGGCGGCGTTGGAGCCGGTATCCGGATCGCTGTCTTCTTCCTTCACGTCATATTCGCGCGCCTTCATGATGATGAAGGCGATTCTATCCAGCGGCAGGTTGAGCGCGGGCTGGGTCTTGCGCGGCTGGGCAGCATTGTCCTGGGTGAGCGAAGCCATGGAAGTTCCTGACATTTTCTTGCTTTACCAGAACGCATCAACAGCCCGCCCTGTTCCCTTGCGCCGTCTTTGCGAATCTTTGCGTTGACGGGGGCGCCCCTCGCGCCTATATCGGCGGCGGGCCACACCTCCCCAACGAGGTGCTATCATTCTGGAAGGAATGAACCGCGATGACTGACGTAGTTATTCCGGCTGTGCGTCCCGCACGGCCTTTTTTTTCCTCCGGTCCCTGCGCCAAGCGCCCCGGATGGTCCCCCGAAGCCCTTAAGGGCGCACTGGTGGGACGCTCCCACCGCTCCAAGCCCGGCAAAGCCAAGCTGAAGGACGCCATAGAGCGCACCAAGAAGCTCTTGGGCCTGCCCGCCGGATACCGGCTGGGCATCGTGCCCGCCTCCGATACCGGCGCGGTGGAAATGGCGCTGTGGTCCATGCTGGGCGCGCGCCCGGTGGACCTGTTCGCCTGGGAATCCTTTTCCGAGGACTGGGTCACCGACACGGTCAAGCAGCTCAGGCTGAAGGACGCGCGGGTGTTCAAGGCCGATTACGGCGCCCTGCCCGACCTCACGCAATATGATCCCACCCATGACGCGGTGTTTGTGTGGAACGGCACCACCAGCGGCGTCAAAGTGCCGAACGGCGACTGGATCCCGGCCGATCGCGAGGGCCTGACCATCTGCGACGCGACCAGCGCCGCCTTCGCCATGGACCTGCCGTGGGACAAACTGGATGTCACCACCTTCAGTTGGCAAAAGGTGTTGGGCGGTGAGGCCGCGCATGGCGTGCTGGTTCTTTCCCCCCGCGCCGTGGCGCGGCTGGAATCCTACACTCCGCCTTGGCCTCTGCCGAAAATCTTCCGCATGACCAAGGGCGGCAAGATCGTCGAAGGCATCTTCGAAGGCGAGACCATCAACACCCCGTCCATGGTGGCGGTGGAAGATTATCTCGACGCCCTGACCTGGGCCGAAGGCCTGGGCGGATTGAAGGCGCTGGTCGGCCGCTCCAATGACAATCTGCGGGCGCTGGAAAAGTGGGTCGCGGGCTCGAACTGGGCCGGCTTCCTGGCGAAGGATGCGGCCATCCGCTCCAACACCAGTGTCTGCATCGCCGTCGCCGATCCGGCTTTCACCGCTTTGGGCGATGAGGCCAAGCAGGACCTGATCAAGAAGATGTGCGCCTTGCTGGACAAGGAAGGCGTGGCGCTGGACATCGCCGGCTATCGCGCCGCGCCGCCGGGCCTGCGCATCTGGTGCGGCGCCACCGTGGACAAGGCCGATATCGAAGCCCTGACGCCCTGGCTGGACTGGGCCTGGGCGCAAGTGAAAAGCTGATACAGCAACGGGAGTTCTCATGCCGTTCATTTCCGAAAACGAACTGGAAAAGGCGCTGGTCAGGGCGGTGAAGAATCCCGACGCCGCGCCCGACTTCTATCGCCTGCTGCTGGAAAGCAACCTGCTGGTGATGGGCACGGCGCAAGGCCAGGAATATGCGTCCGAGGAATTTTCCCTCTCCCCCGGCGGCAAGCTGAACCTGGTCACCGCCGTCAAGAACGGCGCTCCATATCTTCCGATCTTCTCCTCCCAGCCGCGCATGCAGGAATTCGTGGACAAGCAAACCAAGTATCTGACCATCAAAGGCCGCGACCTGCTGGATATCACCCGCGGCGCCCTGGTGATCCTCAACCCGGCTTCCGAGTTCGGCAAGGAATTGTCGGCGGCCGAGGTGCTGCGGCTGCTGGACGGCCCCGGCGGCGATGTTCCCCATTACAACCTGGAAGAAGCCTATCCCGCCGCGCTGGTGGATGCCCTGACAGCGGTATTCGAGACGCGCCCCGAAGTCATCGCCGCCTGGATGGTCAAGGTCGGTATCGGCGGCGCCGGGGACCGTCATCCCCTGGTCGGCATCGATCTGGATCCGGGCAGCGACACCTGGCCGTCGCTGATTTCGGCCATCGAAGAGGCCGCCCAGGAAAAAGTCCCCGGCATGGTGTTCGACCTGCATCGCATGGACCGCGACAATCCGGCGGTCGGCCTGACCGGAGCCTTGCTGAAGGCCAATCCCTTTTATGCGCGTCCCGTCGCCGCCTCGTCCCTCAACTAAGGAACTACCCCCATGCCCAAGGTCCTGATCGCCGACAAGCTCAGCCCCGCTGCCGTCGCCATCTTCAAGGAGCGCGGCGTGGACGCCGATGTGAAGACCGGCCTTTCCAAGGAAGAGCTGATCAAGATCGTGGACCAGTATGACGGCATCGCCATCCGTTCGGCCACCAAGCTGACCGCCGATGTGCTGAAGGCCGCCAAGAAGCTGAAAGTGGTGGGCCGCGCCGGCATCGGCGTGGACAATGTGGACATTCCCGCCGCCACCGCCGCCGGCGTGATCGTGATGAACACCCCTTTCGGCAATTCCATCACCACCGCCGAACATGCCATCTCGCTGATGCTGGCGCTGGCGCGCGAGCTGCCGGCCGCAAACGCCTCGACCCAGGCCGGCAAGTGGGAGAAGAACCGCTTCATGGGCGTGGAGATCACCGGCAAGGTGCTGGGCCTGATCGGCGCCGGCAATATCGGAAGCATCGTGGCGGACCGCGCCAAGGGCCTGAAGATGCGGGTGGTGGCCTATGATCCCTATCTGTCGCAGGAACGCGCCAACGATCTGGGCATCGAGAAGGTGGAGTTGAACGACCTGCTCGCCCGCGCCGATTTCATCACCCTGCACGTGCCGATGACGCCGGAAACCAAGAACATCCTGTCGGCCGATGCCCTGGCCAAGACCAAGAAGGGCGTGCGCATCATCAATTGCGCCCGCGGCGGACTGGTCGACGAAAATGCCCTGAAGGCGGCGATCGACAATGGCCATGTCGCCGGCGCGGCGCTGGACGTGTTCGAGACCGAACCGGCCAAGGAGAATATCCTGTTCGGCAACGAGAAGGTCGTGGCCACGCCGCATTTGGGCGCCTCCACCACCGAAGCGCAGGAAAATGTCGCCCTGCAGGTGGCCGAGCAGATTTCCGACTACCTGTTGACCGGCGCCATCACCAATGCGCTGAACATGCCGTCCATCTCGGCCAGCGAGGCGCAGAAAGTGAGGCCCTGGATTTCGCTGTCCGAAAAGCTGGGCTCCTTCGCCGGCCAGCTCACCGGCACCAGCATGACGGGGGTGGAGATCGTCTATGAAGGCACGCCCAGCATGCTTAACACCCGCGCCTTGACCCAGGCGGCGCTGAACGGCCTGCTCAAGCCCATGCTGTCGGAAGTCAACATGGTCAACGCCCCGGTGATCGCCAAGGAACGCGGCATCCAGGTCAGCGAGACCCGCCGTGACGCGCAGGGCGTCTATGAAGGCTATATCAAGCTGGTGGTGACCATGAGCGACGGCCAGGGTGGCGTCACCACCCGCCGCGTCGCCGGCACCGTCTTTTCCGACGGCCGCCCGCGCCTGATCCAGATCAAGGACATCAACCTGGACGCCGAGTTCGCGCCGCACATGTTCTATATCGTGAACGAGGATAAGCCGGGCTTCATCGGCAAGCTGGGCACCATCCTGGGCGATGCCAAGGTCAATATCGCCAACTTCACCCTTGGCCGCAGCGCCCCGGGCCAGGACGCCATCGCCCTGATCGAAGTGGACGGGCGGGTGCCGGACGCGGTGGCGGATGCCGTCTCCAAGCTGCCGCAAGTGAAGCACGCCAAAGCACTGGCGTTCTGATCGACCAAGGGCATCAAGGAAAAGGCGCCTCGCGGCGCCTTTTTTTATGTCACGGCAAGGACGGGATCGGCAGGCACTCCATCACCTCGACACTGTCGCCGGGAAAGATGGAAAAGTGCGGATGGCCCTCGAAAAGTTTCGCGGCCGCCTCGTGGGTCTCTGCTTGCACGATGATATATCCGCTCATGCGATTGCGAATATCGGCGATACCGTCCTTTCCGGTCTTCTTGGTCTTGCCCAAGGGTCCACCGGTAGTCACTACTGACGCGGCATGGTCGTCCATCCATTTGTGCCAGGCCGCCATGCCCCGCGCTATCGTTGCCGGATCGGGCCGCTCACCGGCCGGATTTTCCTGGCCCATATAAATTCCCAGAAAATTCTTCATCGAGACCTCCGTTAAACAGCCCTGCCGGCCTTGGCGATCGCTTCGTGATGTCGGATCACTTCCTTGACGATGAAGCCAAGGAACTTCTCCGCAAAGTCTGGGTCCAGCTTGGCGTCTTCGGCCAGGCGGCGCAGGCGCGCGATCTGGGCGCCCTCGCGCGCCGGATCGGCCGGCGGCAGGCTGTGGGTGGCCTTGAACTCGCCCACCGCCTGGGTGCATTTGAAGCGCTCCGCCAAAAGGTGAATCAGCGCAGCATCGATATTGTCAATGCTGTCTCGCAGGCGCAGCAGTTCGGGGTGGCTCATGGCGGGATCTCCAGTTGCCCATTGTTTAAGCCATGCCGGCCCTGCGGCCAAGACCACAGCAAAACCTGTCTTTTATAGCGGCGCGGAAAATGCTCTAAACCGGCCATGACAATCGTGGAGCGCATTGTCGCTTTTTGCTGCCGCTGGCCCTGGGCCGTGATCGCCGGATGCCTGCTGCTGGCGGGCGGTACGGCCTGGTACACCTACGACAATTTCGCCATGAACACCGACAGCGAGCAGCTGATCGATGCCAAGGTGGGCTGGCGCATGCGCCAGGCGCGCTTCGACGCCGCTTTCCCGCAGCAGAGCAACCTGACCTTGGTGGTGATTGACGGCAAGACGCCGGAGCTGGCGGAATCCGCCGCCGCGCGGCTGACCGAAAAGCTGGTTGCCAACAAAACCCTGTTCAACCATGTCCACCGCCCCGATGGCGCCTTCTTCAACCAGAACGGCCTTCTGTTCCTGTCGTTGAAGGAAGTGCAGGACACCACCCAGCAGATGATCAGGGCCCAGCCCTTCCTGGGCGGCCTCGCCGCCGATCCGAGCCTGCGCGGGATCATGACCAACCTGAACACGGTGCTGCTGGGTGTCGGCGCCGGCCAGGCCAAGCTGGCGGACATTGACGGCGCCATGGTGCGCTTCGCCGATGTGCTCGAGGCCGCCAGCCACGGCAAGACCGAATTCCTCTCCTGGCGCGCGCTGATCACCGGCGCCGCGCCCCGGCCGGAGGAAATCCGCCGCTTCATCGAGGTCAAGCCGCGGCTGGACTTCAATGCGCTGGAACCGGGCAAGGAAGCCAATGACCGCATCCGCGCCGACGCCCGCGCGCTGGGCATTGCCCCTGAACATGGCGTGCAGGTGCGCCTGACCGGACCGGTGCCGCTGTCGGACGAGGAATTCGCCACCCTGACCGACCGCGCCGGCCTGATGGTGGGCGCCATGATGGGCGGGGTGCTTCTGACCCTGTGGCTGGCGCTGCGCAGCTTCAAGATCATCTTCGCCATCCTGGTCACTCTGTTCGTCGGCCTGGCCATCACCATGGGCGTGGGGCTGAAGGCGGTGGGCGTGTTCAACATCATCTCCATCGCCTTCATCGCGCTGTTTGTCGGACTGGGGGTGGATTTCGGCATCCAGTTCTCGGTGCGCTATCGCAGCGAACGGCACCGTGACGAAAACCTGATGCGCGCGCTGGCCGCCACCGGGCGCGGGGTGGGCATTCCCCTGGCGCTGGCCGCCGCCGCCACCGCCGCGGGCTTCTTTTCCTTCCTGCCCACCACCTATACGGGCGTGGCAGAGCTCGGAAAGGTCGCCGGCATCGGCATGATCGTGGCGTTCCTTTTGTCCATCACCATGCTGCCCGCCATGCTGATGCTGCTCAATCCCCCCGGCGAGGACGAGGATGTCGGCTTCAAGAGCCTGGCGCCGCTGGACGACTTTATGACAAAGCATCGCCGCAACGTGCTGCGCATCGCGGCGGGCGCCGGCATCGTCTCGCTGGGATTGATGGCCTTTGTGCGCTTCAATTCCAATCCGCTGGATCTTCGCAGCCCCGAGGTGGAATCGGTGTCCACCCTGCTGGACCTGATGAAGAATCCCATGACATCGCCCAACACCATCGATGTGCAGGCCTTGTCTTCGCGTGACGCCGATTCCGTCGCCGCCCGCATCCGCCAGGAACCGCTGGTGGGCCAGACCCTGACCATCTCCAGCTTCGTGCCCGAGCAGCAGGCGCAAAAGCTGGCGCTGATCGCCGACGCCAACAACCTGCTGGACGCCACCCTCAATCCCTTCGAAGTCCTGCCCGCGCCCGGCGAGGCCGACGAGATCGCCGCCTTCAAAAGCACGGCGGAAAAGCTGCGCGCCGCCGCCGGCAATGGACAGGACAAGCCGGCGCGCGATGCCCGCCGCTTGGCCGATGCGCTGGACGCAGGTGTGAAAGCCGGCAAGCCCGCCATCGCCCGCGCGCGCGAGGCAATGGTGCCGGGCCTCAAGACCATGCTGGGCCAGGTGTCGGATTCGCTGAAGGCAGCCCCCGTCAGCCTGGAGACCATGCCCGCCGATTTTCGCGCCGGCTGGGTCGCCACCGACGGCACCGCCCGCATCCAGGTCTTCCCCAAGAATACCAGCGACGATCCCGCCGCATTGTCGGCCTTTTCCGATCAGGTGCTGAGCGTGGCGCCGCAGGCCACCGGCGCGCCCATCTCGATCCGCGAATCCGGCAAGACCATCGTGGGGGCCTTTGCCGAAGCGGGCGTGCTGTCCTTCATCGTCATCATCGTGCTTCTGGTGCTGGTGCTGCGCAGCGTCCATGACGTGCTGATGACCCTGGCGCCGCTGGTGCTGTCGGGCCTGCTGACGCTGGCGACCTGCGTGGTGCTGGATTTGCCGCTGAACTTCGCCAATGTCATCGCCCTGCCGCTGCTGCTCGGCATCGGCGTGGCGTTCAACATCTATTTCGTGGTCGCCTGGCGTCACGGCCAGCGCTGCCTCCTGGCGTCCAGCCTCACACGGGCGGTGATCTTCTCCGCCGCCACCACCGCGTCAGGCTTCGGCACCCTGTGGCTCAGCATTCATCCGGGCACCGCCAGCATGGGCGAGTTGCTGATGATTTCGCTGGGCTGGGTGCTGGCGACGACCCTGTTCCTGTCGCCCGCCCTGCTGGGCGCGCCGGAGCACTCGCTCCAGCTCAACGATCCCGAAGTCTAGCCTAACATCTGGTCAGCCAACGCATTAATGCGCTTGGCCAAGGCCTGCGGTCCGCCCGAGGCGAGCGTGGAGGCGAAGTCGGACCGCTTTTGCGCCATCTGGCTGATATTGCCCGCCAGATAGACGTCGGTGATCTTCCAGTCCGATCCCGCCTGGTGCAGGCGATAATTGAAGGCGATGGTTTCGCCCGAGGTCTTCATCGTGCTCTTGACGAAATGGTCGCTGCCGCGCGTCACCGAAGCCGGCTCCACGGTGAACTTCTCGCCGCCATAGGAATCGAAGCTCTTGGCATAATTGGCGATGGTCATGCGGCTGAAGGCATCGGTCAGCGCCTTCTTGTCGGCGTCCGACAGCGCGGCCCAGCCGGGGCCGATGGCGGTGGCGGTCATGGCCGGCAGGTCGAAGGCCTTGTCCACCGCCGGCTTCAGCCGGTCATAGCGCGACTTGGCCGTGCCACCCGATTTCATCGCGGCCGTCAGGGCGTCGTAAAAGCCCTGCACCTGCGCCACCGAGGGATCGGCGGCCTGCGCCTGCACGGCCTGGGTCTGCAGCACGGTCAGGGCGGGAGCGGCGGTCAGCATCAGGCCCAAGGAAACGGACTTGAAAATGCGGTTCATGGAAATCTCCTCTGGTACCGGTCTAACGCGCGAAAAGTGAATGGGACCCGAACAACCGGGCAAAAATCCGGCATATTCTTGGCGTTCCCGGCGACGCCGGTCCAGCGGTCAGTTGTCGCTAAGCGTCGCGGTCCAAGAGGAAAAACGGCAGCGCCGACAGCTCGGGTGCCTTGGCGGCATAGGGGCCCAGCGCCTCGACGGCGCGGGCCGCGCGCTTTTCGGCCTCGGCCCGCGCCCCGTCCAGCCCGAGCAGGGTGACCAGGGTCTGCTTGCCCATATCGGCATCCTTGCCCACCGCCTTGCCGGTTTTTTCGGCGGTGGACGTCACGTCCAGCAGATCGTCGGTGATCTGGAACACCACGCCCATATCCTCGGCATAGGCCTTGAGGCGGGCGCGGGTCTCGGCATCGGCCTGTCCCAGGATGGGGCCGGCCTCGCAGGAGAATTCAAAAAGCTGGCCGGTCTTGCGGCGCTGCAGGTCGATCACATCGTCCACGCCGAAGCTCTTGTCGGCCAGCATGTCGATGATCTGGCCGCCGATCATGCCCGAATGGCCCGACGCTTCCGCCAGCCGCGCGATCAGCGCACAGCGCACGTCGGCGGATGGATGGGTGCGGGCATCGGACAGGATCTCAAACACGATGGTCAGCAGCGCATCGCCGGCCAGCACCGCCGTCATTTCGTCAAAGGCGATATGGGTGGTGGGACGGCCGCGGCGCAGATCGTCATCGTCCATGCAGGGCAGATCGTCATGCACCAGGGAGTAGGTGTGCAGCGCCTCGATCGCCGCGCCCACCCGCAAGGACCGCGAATCATCCACCCCGAACAGCCGCGCCGAATGCAGCACCAGGAAGGGGCGAAGCCGCTTGCCGCCCGCCAGGATGGCATAGCGCATGGCCTCTTGGACCCGGGCCTGGCGCCCGCCGGGCTGGGGCAGGACCGCGTCCAGGGCCCCGTCCACCAGCTTGGCGCTGGCGGCTATGGCAGGGGCCAACTGGGGAACAGCCCCTTTGGCGGCCTGGATAACGCTGTCTGACACGATTTCCCCCCGGTATGGACCGCTTGTAACCCTGAAACTGCCCGCCTTGCCAGCCGGTTTCCGGCAGGTTCCCGTGCCATTTCACCACCCCCTCCGGGCGGGCCTGTTACCCCTGTATTGGAAGGGGTTGCACCCCCTATCCCGAAAGGCGAAAATGGCTATGTTGCAGCGCCGTAAAGGTGGCCGGGGGCGGCCATCCTTCCAACCCTGAATTAGGGACCGACATGCGAGTCATTCTTGCCCAGCCGCGCGGCTTCTGTGCCGGGGTCGTGCGCGCCATCGATATCGTGGAAAAGGCGCTCGTGAAATATGGCGAGCCCGTCTATGTCCGCCATGAGATCGTGCACAACAAGCATGTCGTGGACACGCTCAAGAACAAGGGCGCCCGCTTTGTCGAAGAACTGGACGAAGTGCCGGAAGGCGCCGTCACCGTGTTCAGCGCCCATGGCGTGCCCCAGTCGGTGGTGAAAACCGCCGCGGCCCGCGGCCTGCCGGTGCTGGACGCCACCTGCCCGCTGGTTTCCAAGGTCCACAACCAGGGCAAGCGTTACGTCGCCCATGGCCGCACCCTGATCCTGATCGGCCATGCCGGCCATCCCGAAGTCGAAGGCACCATGGGCCAGGTCGGCGCACCGGTGACCCTGGTGCAGAACGAAGCCGACGTCGCCACCATGGAAATCCCGCCGGAGACCCCGGTCGCCTATATCACCCAGACCACGCTTTCGATCGACGACACCAAGGGCATCATCGTCGCCTTGAAGAAGCGCTTCTCCGATATCGTCGGCCCCGAAACCTCCGACATCTGCTACGCCACCCAGAACCGCCAGACGAGCGTGCGCGAACTGGCCAAGATCGCCGATGTGATCCTGGTGGTGGGCGCGGCCAACAGCTCCAATTCCAACCGGCTGCGCGAGATCGGCATCGAGGAGGGTGTGCCTTCCTACCTGATCAATGACGGCAGCGAGCTGAAGGCCGAGTGGGTGCGTGGCAAGGAAGTGGTCGGCCTGACCGCCGGCGCCTCCGCTCCCGAAGAACTGGTGCGTCATGTGATCGAAGCCCTGGGCGAGATCGAAGACGTGGAAGTGGAACAGATGGACGGCAAGAAGGAACATATCGAGTTCCGCCTTCCCGCCGAGTTGAGGGCTTAAGTCATGGGACTTCCGTTTCGCCAGGCCGCCAAGATCGGCGCGTATGTCGTCAAGAAGCAGCTCTCGGGCAAGAAGTACCCGCTGGTGCTGATGCTGGAGCCGCTGTTCCGCTGCAACCTGGCCTGCGCCGGCTGCGGCAAGATCGATTATCCCGACGAGATCCTCAACCAGCGCATGACCTATGAGCAGTGCATGCAGGCGATCGACGATTGCGGCGCCCCCGCCGTGTCCATCGCCGGCGGCGAGCCCCTGCTCCACCGCGACATGGCCAAGATCGTGGAAGGCTATATCGCGCGCGACAAGTTCGTCATCCTGTGCACCAACGCGCTGCTGCTGGCCAAGAAGATCGACCAGTACAAGCCGCACCCCAATTTCACCTGGTCCATCCACCTGGACGGCGACAAGGGCATGCACGACAAGTCGGTCTGCCAGGACGGCACCTATGACCGCGCCATCGCCGCCATCAAGCTGGCCAAGTCCAAGGGCTTCCGCACCCAGATCAACTGCACCCTGTTCGACGGCACCGATCCGGAACGCACCGCCAAGTTCTTCGACGAGATGATGGCGATGGGCGTGGACGGCATGACCGTGTCGCCGGGCTATGCCTATGAGCGCGCGCCCGACCAGCAGCACTTCCTCAATCGCGAACGCACCAAGAAGATGTTCCGCGATATTCTGTCCCGCGGTAACGGCGGCAAGAATTGGGAGTTCACCAATTCCTCGCTGTTCATGGATTTCCTGGCGGGCAACCAGACCTATGAATGCACTCCCTGGTCCATGCCGCTGCTGACCGTGTTCGGCTGGCAGAAGCCCTGCTACCTGCTCGGCGAAGGCTATGCCGCGACCTTCACCGAATTGATGGAAGGCACCGAGTGGGAAAAGTACGGCGTCGGCAAGTATGAGAAATGCGCCAACTGCATGGTCCATTGCGGTTTCGAAGGCACTGCCGCCACCGACGCCATCAAGCACCCGCTGAAGATGCTGCCGATCCTGATGAAGGGCATCAGGACCGACGGCCCGATGGCGTCCGAAATCGACCTGTCAAACCAGCGGCCGGCCGAGTTCACCTTCTCGCGTCATGTCGAGCACAAGATGTCACAGATCAAGGCCGGCAATTCCAACACCACAGAGATCGAGGCAGCGGAGTAGTTCCGCGAACGCCTTGTTCGACGCCCGCGCCGTGCGGATCAGCGCCGGCACCTGTGTGGGCCTTCTGAGCAGCGACCCCAGCACCCGTCCCAGCGCGATGCCGCCATCCGGCTTCATCGCCACCAGCGCCGCCGGCGGCAGCACGTGGCTGGCATCGTCGGAAATCACCCGAAGCCCCGCCAGCGGCAGGTTGCGCGCCATCGCAAAGCGGGCGGCGACCTGACTTTCCATGTCCACCGCCGCTGCGCCAGTTGCGTCAAACAATCCCGATTTGGTATCGGCGTTGTGGATGATGACGTCGCTGCCGAACAATTGGCCCTGATGGGCGTTCGCCAGCCGCGACATCAGCCGCACCCGCCAGCCTTCATGGCAATCCCATTTTTCCGTGCCAGTGATGATCTGGTCGGCAATGACGCAATCGCCCACTTTGAGATGCGGCGACAGCGCGCCCGCGAGCCCAATGGAGATCACGCCGCTGATATCGCCGTGCAAGGCCCGGAGCTTGGACGCCAGACCCTCGGCGTCGCCGCCGCCCGCCACTGCGATCACCCCTGCCACGCCGACGATACCGGCTTCCTTGGCAAGGCCGGTAACGGCGAGAATTGTCACAGCCCGAATTCCACGCGCCGCGAATTGCCGGTCTTGAGATTGCGGTAGCGCGCCAGGGCCCAGAGCGGGAAGAATTTCGGATAGCCGTGATAGTTCAGGTAGAACACGCGCGGAAAGCCGCCGCCGGTGTAATGCGGCTGGCTCCACAAGCCATCGCCTTCCTGCGTGGCTTTCAGGTAATTGACGCCCCGCGCCACGGCAGGATGATCCACTTCGCCCGCCGCCATCAGGCCCAGCAGCGCCCAGGCGGTCTGTGACGCGGTCGAGGGCGCGGGCTCATAACCCTTGTAATCCAGCTTGTAGCTGTCGCAATTTTCACCCCAGCCGCCATCGGTATTCTGAATGGCGATCAGCCAGTCGGCGCCCTTTTTCATGGTGGCGTGATCGGGACCGAGCCCCGCACCGTTCAATCCCGCCAGCGCTGACCAGGTGCCATAGATGTAATTGACGCCCCAGCGGCCCCACCACGAACCGTCATCGCGCTGGGTCTTGATCAGGTACTCAATACCGGCCTTCAGGCGCGGATCGTCATTCTTCGCGCCCAACTGCGCCAGCATGCCGACACAGCGGCCCGAAACATCCTCGGTGGGCGGGTCGAGCAGGGCGCCATGATCGGCGAAGGGAATGTTGTTGAGGTAATAATAGCTGTTGTCGGCATCGAAGGCGCCCCAGCCGCCGTCGCGGCACTGCAAGCCCTCCACCCATTCCGCGCCGCGGGCGATGGAATCCTTATATAGGTCGCGCTCCTTGGCGCGGTCCATCGCCATCACCACCACGGCGGTATCGTCCAGGTCGGGGTAGTAGTCGTTGCGATACTGGAAAGCCCAACCGCCCGGGCGCACATCGGGTTTTTCCCCGGCCCAGTCGCCCTTCACGTCCAGAACTTGCAGCGGCTTCAACCATTCCAGCCCGCGCGCCACCGCGGCTTCCGCTGCCGCATCCTTGGTTTCCAGCAGGGCATGCGCCACCAAAGCAGTGTCCCACACCGGCGAGACGCAAGGCTGGCAATAGGCCTCGTCCGCCTTGATGACCAGCAGCTTCTCCACCGACAGCCTCGCGATGGCGCGGTCGGGATGATTTTCGGGATAGCCCAGCACGTCATACATCATCACGCTGTTGGCCATGGCCGGATAGATCGCGCCCAGCCCGTCCTCGCCGTTCAACCGCTCAGTGGTCCAGGCGCGGCATTTTTCAATGGCCTTGTCGCGCGCGCCCTTGGGCCAGGGCACGACTTTCAGCACCCGGTCCAGCGCGCCGAAGAAGGCCGACCAGCCGGCGCTCTGGTGCGGGGCGCGGGGGCTGGCAGCGGGCACGCCTTCCACGAAAAGCTCGCGCACATGCACGCCGCGCGGGTTGCGCGCCAACGGCTTCCTGGCACACAGCACCAGCAGCGGCACGATCACGGTGCGCGCCCAATAGCTCATCTTGGACAGATGCACCGGGAACCAGCGCGGCAGCAGGATCAGCTCCGGCGGCACGGTGGGGACATCGTTCCAGGAACATTCGCCATAGAGGGCGAGCAGGACGCGGGTGAAGACATTGGCCTTGATGGCGCCACCGCGCGCGTGCAGCGCCTCGCGGGCGCGGACCATGTGGGCTGCGTTGATGTCGTCACCGATCATCTTGAGGGCGAAATAGGCCTTCACCGTCGCGGAAATGTCGAAGGCGCCGTCGTGATACAGCGGCCAGCCGCCATGCGCGCCCTGGATACGGCGCAAATAGACGCCGATCTTCTTTTCCAGCTCCAGGTTCGGCGTCTCGGCCAGGTAATGCACCAGGAGGACATATTCGGCCGGGATGGTGGCGTCGGCCTCCAGCTCATAGACCCAGTGTCCGTCCGGCTTCTGCTGCGCCAGGATCGCAGCCGTGGCGGCGCGAACTGCGCCCTCTACCTCCACGAAATCGCGCGCGTTCAACTGGTTCATGGCGCCACTATAAAGACAGATGGCGCAGCGCCAAAGCCGCCGCCCGCTCGCCCGACCACAGGGCGCCCTCGATGGTGGCGGGCAGGCCCGTCTGGGTCCAGTCGCCGGCCACAAACAGGTTGCGCCACTTGGTCTGGGCGCCCGGCCGGCGGGCATCTTGGGCCGGGGTGGCGGCAAAGGTGGCGCGCTTTTCCTTGACGATCTGCCATTGGGGCATGGGCGCACTGATGTTCAGCGCCTTGGCGACGTCAGCCCATATCCGTGCGGCCAAGACTTCGCGATCCTGGTCCACGATGGCGTCGGCGCCCGACACCGTCACTGAAATGCGGTCGGGGAAGGTGAAGATCCATTCGGCGGTGCCGCCGATCACCCCCAGCATGGGCGATGCGCCCGTCGGGCCGGGCATCTTGAAATGGGCGTTGACGATGGCGCGGAAATCATCGGGCGCGGAGATGCCGGGCACCATATCGGTGGCCACCCAGGGCGGCACCGCCAGCACCACCGCGTCGCCACTGCCCAGCGGCACCGCCGCCTCGCCCAGGTCCAGCGCCATGGCGTTGTGGCCGTTCAGGGTCAACCCGCGCAGCCGCGTGCCCAGTTGCACAGCAGCGCCGTGGCTTTCCAGATAGGCCAGGGCCGGATCGGTGAAGGCCGCCGCCAAAGTGGGGTGGGCGATGCGGGTGCGATAGGCATTGCCGCCGCGCAGGAAAGTGCGGCGCACCAGCGCGCCGGCCAGCCGGGCGGAGGCTTCTTCCGGCTGAGTGTTCAACGCGCCCAGGAAAAAGGGATGCAGCAGTTTCTCCCACAGCGGGCCCTTGCAGGACAGCACATCGCAGATGCGCTGGTCGGGCGGCGCCACCAGCAACCGCGCCAGCGCCAGGTAGTCGGTGGGCCGCGCGCCGGGCACATTGCGGCGCGCATCGAACAGCCAGGCGGGAAAGCGGCCCGGATCGGGCCGGATGGTCCAACGCGCCCCCGTCCTGATATCGATGAAATCCTTTTCCGGCAGGTCCGCGCCCTGCATCGCGTCCGCCGCGCCGATGCGCTCCAGATAGTCGAAGACGGTCTGGTTGCTGGTCAGGACGAAATGATTGCCGTTGTCGATCACCCCGCCGAACGCCGGATCGAAATAGGAGCGGCAGCGCCCGCCGGCCTGCGGCGCCGTCTCGATCAGGGTGACGGAGGCCCCGCGCGAGGCCAGCAGGGTGGCCGCCGACAAGCCGGCCAGCCCGGCGCCGATTACGTAGGCCTTCCCCGTCATCCGAACAGGCCCTGGCGCAACACCAGCGACAACAGCCGCGACCTGGGCAGCGACACGCGATGGCGCGGCGGGGCAAAGCCCTGCGCCTCACTGGCAGACAGGATTTCCGAATAGACCGCGCCCATCAGCCGCGGCGTCTTGATGCGCCCCTTGGGCCGCGCCGACAGGATGCGCTGGGCTTCGTCATAATGATGATGCGCCACCTGCGCCACCTTGCGGCAGACCGCGTCAATCTCGGGCTTGTTGACGATGGTGGTGACGTCCAGCGAGCGGCAGCAATCCATCTCCTGCAGATATTCCCGCGGCAGATAAAGCCGGCCGATGGCGGCGTCCTCGTCAATGTCGCGCAGGATGTTGGTGAGTTGCAGCGCCCGGCCCAGGTGATGCGCCAGTTCGAACCCCGGCTCCTCCTCCATGCCGAACACCTTGATGGACAGGCGCCCCACCGCGCTGGCCACCCGGTCGCAATAAAGGTCGAGGGTGGCAAGATCCGGCGCGACAATGTCCTCGGCCACGTCCATGTCCATGCCGTCCAGCACAGCCAGGAAATCTTCCAGCCGCAGGCCATATTGCGCGATGGCAGGCGCAAGGAAACGCACCTGCGGCGCGGGCGTGCCGGCATACAGCCCGCGCAAATCGGCGCGCCACTGTTCCAGCTTTTCATGGCGCTGGCTGCGCGTGCCCACGCCGTCATCGGCGATATCGTCCACCTTGCGGCAAAAGGCATAGATCGCGAACATGGCGTCGCGTTCTTCCGCCGGCATCAGCCGCATGGCGAGATAAAAAGAGCTGCTCTTGGCCTTTTTCTGCACCGCCTTGGCGGCACCGGCGCCGATATTTTCTGCGTTGGTCATTTGGGGCGTCTCAGGCGCATGAGGGCGAAAGCAGGAAAGCGTTTCAGGAACAGGGCGGCCACGTCCATCTTGGAATGATGCACGGGCTGCGACAGCGGATCGCGGTTCATCAGCATGGTGTTCAAATCGTCGGCCAAGGTCTGGATGAGATCGACTTCCAGCGCAAGCCGGCCGTCTTTTATCCCACGGGCGAAGGGCCGCGAGGTTTCCAGCAGTTCGGCGTTCTGCCGCGCCAAGCCGGCGATCACCGCCACCAGGCCCGGATTCGCCTTATCCTGGCCCAACGCCTCGACCCCGATCCCCGCCAGCAGCGGCTCGGGAATATAGACCCGGTTCAGCTCGCGGTAATCCTTGGCGCAATCCTGCAAATGGTTGATCACCTGCAGCGCGGCGCACAGGGCGTCATTGGCCGGCCACAGGCTTTGGCTTTCGCCATGCACATCCAGCACGAAGCGGCCGACCGGCATGGCGCTGTAGCGGCAATAATCAATCAGGTCGTCCCAGTCGCGGTAACGCAGCTTGGTGCAGTCGCGGCGGAAGGCTTCCAGCAGATCGAGCGCGTGAACGGGCGATAATCCATGTTGCTTCAGTACTTCGCGCAGCTTGACGCCTTCCGGTACCGCATCGCTTTCGCCCGCCAGGCTGGCGCGCATTTGTTCCAGCAGCGCCAGCTTTTCCTCGGGCGCGGCGGTGACGTGATCGGCCACGTCATCGGCGGCGCGCACGAAATTGTAGAAAGCCAGTACCGGCGGGCGGTGCTTGGGCGCGATCAGGAACGAGGCGACGGGAAAATTCTCGTCCTTGTGGCCCTTGCCCGACTGTAATTCAGCGACGCTGCTCATGCCGCGCCCTTCCCGGCATCGGCCTTATGGGCGGCAGCTTGCGCCCGGCCCTTCCACATCCCCCCGCGCCCCGACCAATGCTGGATGGCCGATTGCACCGTGAAGACCGCATAGAAAATGCCGATCAACGGCAGCGCCAGGCCCCACAAGGGCGACAGGCGGTAGAAGCGCAGCATGGGCTGGTACATCAGCGCCATGATGATCCAGGCCAGCCAGCCCGCCAATTGCGAAACACCCCAGGCGAACAAGGCCACCATCACCGGCGCCACGTAAACCAGCGCCAGCCCCAGCAGGGTGGCGGCCAGCACCAGCGGCGAATAGCCGAGCTGGGCATAGGCGCTGCGCGTCACCATCTGGCGGATGTCGGCGATATGGGGATAGGGCCGGATGGATACGGCGCGGTCGGTCAGCCCCAGCCAGATGGGCCCTTGGCGTTTCATCGCTTTACCCAGCGCACAATCGTCAATGATGTTGTGGCGGATGGCGTCAATGCCGCCGGCGCGTTCCAGCGCCTCGCGGCGCGCCAGCATGCAGCCGCCGGCCGCCGCCGCGATCCTGTTGGCGGGATTGTTCACCGCGCCGAAGGGAAACAGCATGTCGAAGAAAAACACGAAGGCGGGAATCAGGAAATGCTCGGCCGCCGACTTGCAGTTCAGCCGCGCCATCAGTGACACCAGAACCTTGGCATTTTTTCCGTCACTTGCGGCCGCCCGCGCCACCAACAGGCGCAGATTGTCCGGCGTATGGGCGATGTCAGCGTCGGTGAACCACAGAAATTCCGGCTTGAAGGCGGCGGCATAATCGCTGCCCTGCTTCATCGCCCACAGCTTGCCGGTCCAGCCTGCGGGCCGCGCCGCGCCGCTCAGCACCGTCAGGCGCTCGGAGCTCAGCGCCCGCGCCAGGGCGCCGGTGCCGTCGTCCGACTGGTCGTCCACCAGCACGATACGAAACTCGCCGGGATAATCCTGGGCAATCAGGCTGCCGATGCTGCGCTGGATCACGTCCGCCTCGTTGCGGGCGGGCACCACCGCCACCACCGGCGGCCAGGCGCTGGGCTCGGTCACCGGCATGGTGTCGCGCTCGCGCAGCATCCAGAAGCCGTTGTGGAACAGCAGCAGATACAGCCAGATTCCCAGCGGCAAAAAGCCGAACAACAGTCCCGCGATCATGCCAGATACCCATTGTCGCCGAACCATCCCAGCGCGTCCTTCAGCCCTTCCTTGTAAGGCCGCGCCGTATAGCCCAGCTCGCGCTTGGCCTTTTGCGAACTGAAGAACATGCGATAGCGCGACATGCGCAGCGCGTCCGCCGTCAGGAACGGCTCCTTGCCGGTGACGCGGGCGACCAGCTCGGCGCCCCAGGCCAGGGGAAACAGGGGGCCACGCGGAATCTTGATGGTAGGCGCCTTGCGGCCCGACAGGAAGGCGATGTCGCCCAGCATGGTCTGCAGCGCCACGTCTTCGCCGCCCAGGATGTAGTTCTCGCCGACCTTGCCCTTGTCCAAGGCGAGCAGATGCCCGTTGGCGACGTCATCGACATGCACCAGGTTGAGCCCGGTATCGACAAAGGCCGGCATGCGCCCAGTGGCGGCTTCGACAATCACCCGGCCGGTAGGCGTGGGCTTGACGTCGCGCGGGCCTATCGGTGTCGAAGGGGCAACAATGACGGCGGGCAGCCCCTCCTCCCGCACCAGGCGTTCGACTTCGCGTTCCGCCACCAGCTTGGAGCGCTTATAGGCGCCGATCACGCTTTGCGGGGTGTGGCGCGAACTTTCATCCACCGCCGTGTCGCCCGGCTTCAGGGCGGCGACGGAGGAGGTATAGACCACACGCTCCACCCCGGTCTTGAGCGCGGCGCCCATGGTCGCCTTGGCGCCCTGGAAGTTGTTGCGCTCGATCTCGCCCGGATCACGCGCCCACAAACGGTAATCGGCCGCGACATGGAACAGGTAGCGCGCGCCCTTCATGGCGGCGATCATGGACGCTTCATCGCGCATGTCGCCCGCCACCGGCTCGCAATGCAGCTTGGCGATGTTGAGGCGATTGGCGCTGGGCCGCATCAGCACCCGTACATGCAGGCCGCGCGCGACGAGAGCTCTGGCCACGGCAGAGCCCACAAACCCAGATGCGCCTGTTACCAACGCGATATCAGACATTGGCGAACGCCTTCCGGCCCTCGATGCTCTGCCAGTAAAGCAGCGCCGGAATGCCCAGCACGATCTCGCGCGCCCGCTTGAGCAGCGATACCGCCACGCCCATTTCCGCGGGCAGTCCGAACAAGGGCGCCAGCATGGCATAGCCCCATTCCTGCACCCCGATGGCGGCAGGCACCGGGGCTGCGATACTGCGCAAGGTGCTGAGCAAGGCCTCCAGCGCGATGGCATTGAGCAGGCTGATCTGCCCGCCCACCAGGCGGAAGGAGATGAAGGTGCTGACCCCCGCCCCGATCCAGGCCAGCAGATGCAGCGCCGCCGAAGCCGCCAAGCGGCCACGGGCGTCATACATCTCCACGATGGCGGCATGGAACGACACGCCTTCGCGCACCTGGGGGAAAAAGCGCGCCGCGATGCGCTCGGCAAACCCCGCGCCCTTCTTCTGCAGGAAAATCAAAAGCGCGATGCCCGGCACCGCCAGCAGCAGCACCGCCAGCATGGCTTCGGTCAGCGGGCCCGAGCCTTCCAGGTGACGGAACTGGGTGATGCCCAGCCCCAGGCCGAAGGCCAGGAAGACCATCTGCGCCATGGCCTCGGTGGTGGCGTCGGCGGCGACCGAGGCCGCGGCATAGGCCGGGCTCATGCCCTTCAGCACCATCATTCGCGCGGCGGCGACCATGCCGCCCACCGGCGAGAAGGGCGAAATCTCGGCAATGGAATCCCGCACCAGGCGGGCGAGATAAAATTCGCGCGCCGGAAGGCGGTGGTGTGGCGGCAAAAGGAGGGACCAGGCAAAGGTCAGGCTGATGAACACGACAAGCGCATAAAGGCAGAGCAGCGCCAGCCCGCCAAAGCCGGCACGGGCGACGGCGGCGAACACCGCGTCAAAACCGATGGACCAGACCAGATAGACGGCGGCGATGACGCCAGCCAGCAGCGCGACAGCGATCCCGAGCTTTGGCGCCCACTTCATTAAGCCGGCAGCGGCTTGGCGCGAAAGCTCCAGAACCGCATGGCGCCCAGCGCGGTTTCCGCCAGTTGGGGCAGGAAGCTGGGGCGCAGCAATTCAGGCTCGAACACGCCCATGCGGCGGCGGTTCTCCGAATAGCAGTCTTCCAGGAAGCGGCGGAAGGTGAAGCCGTCCAGGAACACGGATGCCTGGGTGGCGGAGAATTCCTTGCCGTCGTTGAGGTCCTTCCCGCGCTTGGCGGTGCCGACCATGCGGCCCAGGGCGCGCATGTAATAGCGGAAGTCGGTCAGGGGCAGCATCAGCCGCGCCAGGAAACCCTTCTGCGCCTGGTTATAGGCCATCCAGTTGACGAAGAAGACGATGTGGCGGGTTTCCTCGTACATCAGGGTTTCGAAAATGGTGAACATTTCCTTGGGCAGGAACTGGGACTGCATGGCGATCTTGAACACGCCGAAGCCCAGGAAAGAATCCATGCACTCGCCGAAGCCGAAATCCTTGAAGCGGGTCTCGACATTGTCGCTGACGTCTTCCACCGGCCGTTCAGCGGCGTCGATGCCGTATTTCTCGATCATCACCCGGATCAGCTTGGCGTGGCGGGCTTCCTCGAAGCCTTGGAGCGCCACGGCTTCCTTCATCACCGGGTCTTTCACGGTCTTGACGAATTCCGCCACGATCGCGCCGGCGCGGCGCTCGGTATAGAAAACCTCTTCCCAGAAGGGCACGGATTTCAGGCGCTTCAGCGCCTCTTCATCCAGGTCCGGCCAGGGCAAGGTGTCCGGATCGAATTCGGTATAGGTCTGCATGAAATGCTTGCAGAAGGTATCGCGATGTTCCGGCGATCCGATTTTCATGGCTTGACCTTCTTCGGACCGATTAACTTCAGCGCCAGCCGGGCCATGAACGGCACGAAGCGCGGGCGCTTCAGCCGATTGTCATAGGGCTTCAGCCTGCGGTCATTCTCCGCCACGCAGATGGCGATCAGCTCGCCGACATTGATGTCCGAGCCAAGCTGTTCGGCGCCGGTCATGGTGAAATTATTATCCTGTTGGCCGTTGGAAACGTCCGAAGCGATGCCCATCCGCTCATAGATCAGGAACAGCCAGACCGCGAGCACCTTCAGTTCAAAGTAAGGCCGGCGCCATAGCGGCATGTTGCGGCGGTGCCAGGCCACCCAGTTCACGAAGAACAGGATGTGGCGGGCTTCCTCATTCACCACCGGGTCGAAGGTCTCGATCAGCTCGGGCGGGAAATAGCCGGTGTCCTTGGCGGCCTTGAACAGGCCGAAGGCGAAGAAGCTGTCGATACATTCGCTGTAACCGGTGACCATGAAGGACCATTCCGGGTCCCTGGGCTTTTCATAGACCGGCTCGGGCGCCAGCTTGATGCCATAGGCCTCGACCAGGTTGGCCAGCACATGGCGGTGGCGGCGCTCTTCAAAGCCGTTCAGCTCGACGGCCTTGCGCAGCAGCATGTCGGGAACACCTTCGGCATAGGTGCAGACATTCAGGCCGGCGCGGTTCTCGGTCTGCACCGCGATGTCCCAGATCGGCAGCGCGGTGATGCGCTTCTGGGCTTCCTCGCCCAGCTTGGGCCAGTCCAGCACCGCCGGCTTGTAGGGGTCATGGGTGTCCAGCAGGGTCTTGCAGAACAGCCGCTTGTGCTCGTCCGAGCCAAACCGGATCGGGCCGTCACCCGGCCAGGCGCCGGTATCGCGGGTCAGGTCCGGAGGAATGGCGAAGGCCGAACTACTCATCGAAGTGCCTGGACATGCGGGCTCCAATTCTCGCACCTGCAATACCCCTTTGGGGGCCGCAATTGAACCCCAAAAAGCGCGTGCCCGGACCGGGACTAAGCTGTTGAAATGTTTAGGCGGAAAAGTCCGAAAAGCCGCCGCTTTTGATGCCTTTTCCCGCCAGGCTAGCCCTGATGGCCGGGTCGGTCAGGGCCGACAGTTCGGCAGCGTACTGATAGCCCGGCGCGGAGCCCGGATAGGGGCCCGTGGCGGGGTGGGTGTAAATCTCGGTCAGCCCATCGGGCAAGTTATCGAGCAGGCCTTCCAGGCGCGGCGCCGTCATCGCCCCCGACCAGGCAAAGCCGAACACCTGGTCCGGCGCGGCAATGCCGGCGCGGCGGAAACGGGCGCGCAAGGCCCGCGCGAACGGCGCGGTCAGCGCCACCACGCCGGATGGCTTGTGCGCTTCGATCCGTCCCAGCACGTCCTGCGGCTCCAGCGGCACCCGCGCGCCGCGCGCGCCATGCGCCTTGGCGCCTTCCACCATCAGCCTGGCGATGGTGGGATGCAGGTGAAAATGCTTGTGGGCGTTGACGTGATCCAGCGGCAAGCCGGTGGCGGCGAAGGCCGCGAACTGGGCCTCGATCTCAGCGGCGAGTTGGGCGCGCACGCGCGGGAAAAAGAACATCGCCGCCCCGGCCCGCGCCATGTCGGTGCGGAAGTGCCCGGTGGAATCGACCAGGTCGGGCACCTTGTCAGCCGGCAACACCGGCTTGCCCTCCACCAGCACCAGGTGCAGTCCCACACGCAAGGATGGCATCGCCCTGGCCCGCACCACGGCATCGGCTGCGGCGGGACCGGCCACCATCAGGCTGGCGGCGGACAGGATGCCGTCACGATGGGCGCGTTCGACCGCGTCATTGACCGCAACGGCAGCACCGAAATCATCCGCCGTGACGATCAGCCGTTTCAAGCAGCCTGCTGCTTGCGGTCCTTCAAGAAGTGGAAGAACTCCACACCTTCGCGCAGGCGCCGCTTCATCATGTCGGGCTGGGTGACCATTTCCCGGACGATCGCGCCGATCTTGCGCGGCCGGAAGTAGAACTCCCGGTAGAAGGTCTCCAGCGAGTTGAAGATTTCCTCGTGGCTGAGGTGCGGATAGTGCAGCGGCGCGATCTGGATGCCGCTGTCGTCAATCAGCTCGGCATTGGCCTCGTCCAGCCAGCCATTCTGCAGGGCCTGGTTGTAAAGGAAGGTGCCCGGATAGGGCGCCGCCAGCGAGATCTGCACGGTATGGGGATTGATGCGCTTGGCGAACTCGCGCGTCTGGCGCATCGTTTCCAGGCTTTCGCCCGGCAGGCCCAGGATGAAGGTGCCGTGAATCTTGATGCCCAGTTCGTGACAGTCGCGGGTGAACTTCTCGGCCACCTCGATGCGCATGCCCTTCTTGATGTTGTAGAGGATCTGCTGGTTGCCGGATTCATAACCGACCAGCAGCAGGCGCAAGCCGCCCTCTTTCAGCTTCTTGAGCGATTCATACGGCACATTCGCCTTGGCGTTGCACGACCACTGGATGCCCAGCTTGCCCAGTTCCTTGGCGATGGCTTCGGCGCGCGGCAGGTCGTCCGTGAAGGTGTCGTCGTCGAAGAAGAATTCCTTGGTCTGCGGGAACGCCTTCATCGCCCATTTGATCTCCTCCACCACATGGCCGACCGACCGGGTGCGGTAGTTGTGACCGCCCACGGTCTGGGGCCACAGGCAGAAGGTGCAGCGCGATTTGCAGCCGCGGCCGGTATAGATCGAAATATAGGGGTGCTTGAGATAGCCGATGAAGTAATTCTCCATCACCAGGTCGCGCTTGTAGACCGGCGTGACGAAGGGCAGTGAATCCATGTTCTCGATGATCGGGCGATCGGCATTGTGCGTGATCACGCCCTGCTTGTTGCGATAGGAGATCCCCTTGATCTCGCCCCAGGGCAGATCGTCGGCGACATCCTTGATGGTGAAGTCGAACTCGTTGCGGGCAACGAAATCGATCGCCGCGCCCTCGCGCAAAGACCCTTCCGCATTGACGGCCACCTTGGCGCCGATCAGCCCGGCCTTCAGGTTGGGATTGGCGGCCTTCATCGCCTCGATCACCTTCACGTCCGAACGGAAGGACGGCACCGAGGTATGGGCGACGACAAGATCGAAATCCTTGGCCTGGCCCACGACGTCGGCCAGCGAAGTCTTGTGCGGCGGCGCATCGATCAGCTTGGAGTTCTCCACCAAGGCTGCGGGCTGGGCCAGCCAGTTGGGATACCAGAAGCTCTTGATCTCGCGCTTGGCCTGGTAACGCGAACCCGCGCCGCCATCAAAGCCGTCAAAGGACGGGGCCTGCAGGAAAAGGGTCTTCATCATCGTCATACCTCACGCCCGGCAAGCACCGGGAACAATTGGGAACTTTCAGGTCTCAGACCTGGGACATCGCGCCGGAAGGCTCTACCGCAAAGTGGGCCCCGCGCCAATGCACGGTTTCACCGAACAGCGAAGCCACGAAGACGGCGAAACTCAGCAGATCGCGCAGCGGCAGGAGCCAGTAGGGGCCCGCACGGGTGCCGAAAATCCCGTCAATCCGCGCTTTCAGGAACAGGCGGGCCGCCAGGGCCACACCCAATATGGCCAGGCTGCCAGCGTTAAAATCCAGAAAGACGGCGCTCATCAGGGCAAAGGCAAAGCCATGGGTGACAATGCTGCCCACGTGACCGGCCGGATTGACCATCCGGATGGTGCGGGTCCAGCGCAGTTCGTGGCGCAGAAGCTCGCCGGCGGAATTCTCCGCCGCGGTGTGGGCGACGCCCATGGCGGGGATCGCCAGGGTGTAACCCTGTGCCCGCACGGCGCGGCCCATTTCGTAATCGTCGGCCAGATGATCGGCGAAGGCGGCGAAACCGCCGACCTCGTCCAGGGTCTGGCGCTTCAGCGCGATGGTGGAACCGAAACAGGGCGCGGCAAGACCCAGCGAGGTGCCCAGCACGACGTTGGGCAGGAACGTATACGAGGTGCCCATCGCCGCCAGCGACGACCACAACTTATGACCATCCTTGGCCGGCTCGCCGGTATAGAGGCAGGTGACGATGCCGACACCGGGACGCGCCAGCGCGGCGGTCACCTGTGTCAGCCATTTGGGGCCCACGGCGATATCGCTGTCCGACAGCACCAGCGTGTCATGGCGCGCGGCGGGCAGCATGTTGATCAGGTTGGAGACCTTGGCGTTGGCGCCATACAGCGCCGTGTCCGCCACGATGGCCGTGTCCATATGTGGATATTTGGCCTGCAGCGCGCGCACCACTTCGGTGGCGGGATCGGCCTCATCATGCACGCCGAACAGGATCTGCACCGGGCCGGCATAATCCTGGGCGAAGAAAGTCTCCAGGTTGCGGAACAGGTCGGGCTCGCCCTGGTGCAGCGGCTTCAGGATGGTGACGGCGGGACTGGCGGCGGCGGCGCTGGCCTGGGTCCGCATGAAGCGGCCGACCAGCACGGCGGACAGCAGCGCATACACGGTCCCGACCATGGCGATTGCCGCCAGGAACCAGCCGATTTGAAGCCATAGCAATTGCATCGTCACTTCTGGGAAAGCCCCCGCCCGGTGCACCTTATTAAAACTCGCCCTTCCGGGGGGGAAGGGGCCTGTCCTGACAATTTGCGACAATTGGAAATCCTGTCGCAATTTTTGCAAGCCTTTGAATTTACGTGTTTTAATCGTGACGATTCGCTAGGTTTTTGTCCTGACAGGCCCCGGCCCGCTCCTATAGGGTGCCCGTCATGGTGACACGTCCGGCAAATCCGGCCCTTTTGCAGGCCCTTGGCACCGCGAGTCAGGCGCTTCGCGCCGGCGACACGGGCGCCGCGGACCGCGTTCTTGCCCCCCTGCTCACCCAGGCCGACCCGCGGGTGTTGCACCTGGCCGGGCTGGTGCGCATGCACCAGGAGCGCCACGCCGAGGCCGCCGACCTGTTCGCCCTCGCCCGCGCCGCCGATCCCGCCGCGGCGCAACTGGCGTTCAGCCACGGCACGGCGCTGCGCTGGCTGCAGCGCGCCGGCGACGCGGCGCAGGCCTTCAAGGCCGCGCTGGCGCTGAAGCCGGATTATGCCGAAGCCTATATCGAAGTGATCGCTGCGTTGCAGGACGTGGGCGATCTGAAAGAAGCCGAGAGCTTGGCGCGCCAATGGCTGCGGGTAATGCCGGAGAGTGCGCGCGCGCGGCTGACGCTGGGCGATGTGCTGCTTGCCGCCAAGCGTCCCGCCGAGGCGGAAGCGCCGTTGCGCGAAGCCCTGGCGGCGACACCGGATGGCCTCCTGCATCAAAGGCTGGGCTTGGCCCTGCGCCGGCAACACAAGAATGAAGACGCGCTGGCGCAGTATGAAAGCGCCGCGGCGCTGGAGCCTGACCCGGTGTCCGACGCCATCCGGGTGGAGATCCTTCAAGACCTGAAACGCTATGACGATGCGGTGAAGATCTCGCAAGACCTGGTGGCGCGCGATCCGGCCAATCCGCAATGGCACAAATTCCACAACGACCTGATGTACCGGCTGGGGCATGAGGATTATCTGAAATCCTATGACCGCGCGCCCAAAAGCGTCGAGCTGCTGTTGTCCAAGGCCTATTTCCTCACCCATGAGAAACGCGGGGGGGAAGCGCTGGAGGTCTATCGCGCCGCCCTGGCGCTGGCGCCCGACGACAGGATCGCCGCCACCGGTATGGGCAATGCCCTGAACCTGATGCAGCGCCCCGCCGAGGCGCTGAAAGTCTTCGAACAGGTGATGGCCAAGCATGGCGAAGACGCCAATCTTCTGAGCTGCGCCGCCGAAGGCGCCATCCTGTCGGGGGATCCCGAACGGGCGGCGGCGCTGTGCGAGAAGAATTTGGCCTTGGCGCCGCACGACCAGGTGGCGCTGGCCATGCTGGGCACGGCTTGGCGGATGCTGGGCGATGAACGCGATGAAGCATTGAACGGCTATGACTCCCTGATCCGCATCTATGATTTGGAGCCGCCGGAAGGCTTTTCCGACATGGAAAGCTTCAATGCCGAACTCAATGCCTGGCTGGACCGGGTGCATCCCACCACCCGCGAATATCTGGAACAGTCGCTGCGGGGCGGCAGCCAAACCCCCGACAAGCTGTTCGGCGCCGGCCACGATTTGGTGGAAAAAATCCAGCGCCGCATCCGCGAGGCGGTGGCGCGCTACATCGCCGAAATGAAGCCGGACGAGAAGCATCCGCTGGTTTCGCGCCGGAGCCGCGGCTTTGATTATGCCGGCTCCTGGTCGTCACGGCTGAAGGATTGCGGCTTTCACACCAACCATGTCCACCCCGAGGGCTGGATCAGCTCCTGTTATTATGTGGCCCTGCCCAAAGCGGTGGAGGACATCGAACGCCGGCAGGGCTGGATCAAGTTCGGCGAGCCGGCGCTGGACGTGGCGCTGAAAGATCCGATCCGCCGCGCCATCCAGCCCCGCGCCGGCCGGCTGGTGCTGTTTCCGTCCTACATGTGGCACGGCACGGTGCCGTTCCGCGATACGCAGCCCAGAACGACGATCGCGTTCGACGCAGTTCCGACTGTTTAAGCCCGACGGCGGGTACGCACGCTGCGCGAGGCGGCGCGGCGCGCTTTGGCGGCCGCCACCAAGGTCAACCAGTTGCCGAACAGCTTGATGGTGTTGCTGCGCCACATCTGGCGCGGCAGGGCGCCGGCGATGATCTCGTTGAAGCGCGCCAAGTCGGTCTCGCCGGCCATATCCTTCAGCCGGTCCTCGGTGGCACGGTCGAAGTAGTTTTCCGGCAGCGAAGGACGTTCGGGGCTTTCGCCGCGCAGGAAGCGGCCCATGTCGCGCAGATATTCGTGGCCCAAAGTGCCCGGATCATATTCGGGATGGCCCTGGAAAAAGACAAAGCGGCTTTGTCCGGCCGGTTCGCGGGTGAAGATGTCGGCCTGGCCGTTCTGGAGGCGCGACAGTACGTGATAGCCCTTGGCGGCAAGATCGCTCTCGGCAATGTTGCTGCGGCGCGAATGGGGCACCGCCACCTGGGCGGCGGTGTTGAAGAACAAGGGATCATCCTCGGCCCGCGCCGTGTCATAGACGCCGGAGAGTTTCTCCGCCAACGGCCGGCCCTCGATGCCGTCCAGGTGCAGCACCGCGGCATGCGCGGCCAGGTCCGAAAACAAGGTGGAGATGGTGCCGATCTCGGCCCAGTCGATCAGCTGCGCCAGCTCGGCCCAATAGGGTTCGTCGCGCAGGCCGGCGGCAGAGGGCTCTGCGCCGGTGATAATCAGGGCATCGATATTGGCGGCCTGCAGGAAAGCGGCATCGTCATAGAAACCGGCCATGCGCGAGCGGGCGTCGGCGCTGCGCGGGATCGAGCGCAGCGAGAACAGCCGCAGGCGTACGTCCAGTGTACCGGCGGATGCCTTCAACAAACGGGCAAATTGCAGTTCGGTGGCGCGCAGCGCCGCATCGGGCATGTTGTTGACCAGCCCAACATGAATGGCGGTGCGGTTGTGGCCGCCGCCCAGCAGAAATTGTTCGACCCGGCTCATTCCCTCACTTTAGCCCGCGGGGATTAACAAATTCCCGGTGCAATGCACGAGTGAAGTGGGTGCGCATTAACGCGGCTTCCACGCAAAGCCGTGAAATCCGCGCCACGCATTTCATCTCCGTTTCAATTTGAGACAGAGATGACGCTTACGCCCGGATCAGTTCGGGCCTGATGCGCCGGTGAACCCGCCGCTCCGGGACTTGGGGCAGCTTCACGGCATAACGGATTTCCGAGCCGATGATGCGCATCGCCTCGGCGACGTAGGGGATCATGCGCGGCATGGACAGGAAATAGTGGATCATGCCGGGATGGGCGCGGCCATGCACCGCCACGCCGAAACCGCCCAGCTTCTGGGCATATTCCTCGCCCTCGTCGCTGAAGGGATCGAACTGGCCGGTATGGATGAAGGCCGGCGGCAGGCCGGAAAATTCCTCGGCGCAGAGCGGCGACAGGCGCACATCCGACAATTCGATGCCGCCCGGCACATACAGTTCCAGGTCGCGCCGCAAGGTTTCGCTGTCCAGGAAATAGCCTTGCGCCAATTCGCGGCGGCCGGCGGATTCGCCATGCACGTCCAGGATCGGGCACAAGAGCAGTTGAAAGGCAATCGCAGGGCCGCCCGCATCGCGCGCAATGCGGCACAGCACCGCCGCCAGGGTGCCGCCGGCACCGTCGCCCGCCACCCCCAGCCGCGCCGGATCGATGCCGAACAGCTTGGGATTTTGGGTGACGAAACTCAGCGCGGCGATGGCGTCGGCCAGGCCGAAAGGAAAAGGATGGGTGGGCGCCAGCCGGTAATCCACCGCGATCACCCGGCAGCCGGTTGCGTTGCTCAAGCGCCGGCACAGCCCGTCATGGGTTTCCAGGCTTCCCGCCACCCAGCCGCCGCCGTGAAAGAACATTATTCCCGGCAACACCCGCGCCGGCTCGCCCAGCGGCGAATAGGTGCGCAGCGAAATATGGCCGTCGCTGACATGCATCAGATGTTCGCGCACCCCGCCGATGGGTTCGGCGCCGGGCGGGTCCACCAGGTCGGCGAGGTTGGCCAGGGCGGCGCGGCGCTGCTCGACATCGTCATAGCGGCCGCGGCTGTGCCCGGCGGCGGCCAGCATTTCCAGGAAGCGGCGCGCGTGCCTGTCGAGAGGCATGTTTATTTGCTTTCCCGTTGCGCCTGGCGGAGCATCAGATGCCCAGCGCCATCGGCAAGGCATCGCACACCGGCATCACCCGAATGCGCGCGGCGGCGAGGCGGCCCAGCGCCCAGTCCAGCATCTCGGGTGTCGAGCCATAAGGCGACGGCGAGTCCGACACGTCATGGGTGTGAAGTATCAGCCAGCCATTTTCGTGCAGCACGCGCTGGATGGCGGTTTCGATCCACGCCTTGTCCCAAAGCCGCGTCTCCAGCGAAATGGTGTTGAGCTGCGCCAGGTCCACCCGCCCGGCATTGATGGCCTGATGCACTCCGCGCACGGAAGCAAAGCGCGGCGCATAGAAACGCTTGGTGCGGGGCGACACCCTTCCATGGGGAAAGGCATAGCTGACCGGCGCCTCGCCATGCAGGAAGGGGCGCAGGAATGCCTTGTTGCGCTCGGCGTCCTCAGTCAGTTCCTCGGTGGTCAGGCTGGGGGTGGGCTGGTGGCCGAAGCCGTGGCAGGCGATCTCATGCCCCGCCGCCGCCATCTGCGAAAGGTCGGTCTCGTCATAAAACACGGTGCCGTTCTCGGTGCGGCCGCAAAAGCCGCCCGCCGTATAATAAGTGCCCCGCACCCCGCGCCGGGCCAGCACCGGGCCTCCCAGGGTCCAGGCATTCTTGGGAAAATCGTCAAATGTGATGCTGGCTACCGGCCGGTGCCCGGCCAGGCGGGCCGGCCGGACCGCCAGCTTGCGCGCCAAAAGGCTCGTTAGCTTGGTTTTGACGTGGTTGGCCAAGGTCATGGCCCTGCTTTTAGCCCCCAAAGCCTTAAGGCCCGGGTAATGGAAAGAAGTACCTTGCACGGCAAGGTACCGTGTGATAGACAATAGCCCATGACGGAATCACTGCAGATCCAACTGAAAAAAGGCGTCCTGGAGATGTGCGTGCTGGCGCTGCTCTCCAAGGGCGACAATTACGCCTACGACATCGCCAGCCGCATGGCCGAGGCAGTCGGGATGGGCGAAGGCACCATCTATCCCCTGATGCGCCGGATGCAGAATGACGGGCTGGTCTCGACCTACCTGCAGGAATCCGGCAGCGGCCCGCCGCGCAAATATTACAAGCTGACCAAAAGCGGCGCCAACGCGCTGAAGTCACAGGTCTCCGAATGGCTGGTGTTCGAGACCGCGGTGCGAAAAATCCTGGGAGACGTAACATGAACCGCGCACATTTCATGGCGCAACTGCGCGATGGCTTGTCGGGCCTGCATCACACCGACATCAACGACATCCTGCGCGACTATGAAAGCCACTTCGCCGATGGCCTGGCCGATGGCCGCAGCGAGGACGAAGTCGCCGCCGCGCTGGGCGAGCCGTCGCGGCTGGCACGCGAGCTGCGCGCCGAGGCGGGCTTCCGCCGCTGGGAGGAAAACCGCAATGCCGGCAATTTCGTCGGCGTGGTGCTGGCGCTGCTGGGCCTTGCCACCATCGACTTCATCATTCTGTTGCCGCTGCTCTGCATCATGGCGGCAATCTTCTTCGGCCTGTCGGTGGCGTGCCTGGGCCTGGTGGTGGGCGGCTCGTTCCTGCTGTTCAACCTGTTATGGGGCGGGGTGATGGGCAACGCGGCCATGCAGTTGCTGATTTCGCTGGGGCTGATCAGCGGCGCCATCGGCGGCGGCGCGCTGCTGCTGCTGCTGATGGATGTGATCGCCAAGCTGCTGATCCGCTATGCCCGCCTGCACTTCCGGCTGTTCGACACCGCCAACAAATCCATCTGAGGAGAACATCCATGCACAAACTCGCCCTCGTCGCCGTCATCGGCCTTTCCGCCTCGGCCGTCTGCATGGGCGCCGCCGCCGCCATCGGCGGCAACGAATTCGGAAAGGGCCTGGACGGCCTGGACCTTTCGTTCGGCGACCGGCCGCGTTGCGAAAAGGTGGCTGATGGCGGCGCCACCAGCCGCACCCTGGAATGGGACGGCAGCGACCATGTCAGCCTGTCGGTGGGCGGCCATGCCACCTACACGCCGGGCAGCGACGATCAGGTCCATGTTACCGGCGACTCCCAGGCGGTCGCGCATATCAGGGTTCGCGATGGCAGGATCGAAATGGATTGCCGCAGCTGGCGTGGCGGCGACAGCCTGCAGATCACCCTGCCGGGCCAGGAGTTCAAGAAGTTCGGCATCGCCGGCAGCGGCAATCTGGTGCTGCAGAATCTCAACCAGGAAAAAGTGAAGGTCAGCATCGCCGGCAGCGGCAACATCAAGGCCGACGGCAATGTCGAGCGTGTCGAAATCCATATCGCCGGCTCCGGCGATGCCGATCTGGGCCGCGTGGAATCCCAGCGGACCGAAGTGCATATCGCCGGCAGCGGCAACACCGACATCGCGCCGACCGACGAAGCCGAGATTCACATTGCCGGCTCCGGCGACGTGAACATGCATTCCAACCCGAAGAAGCTGGAAACCCACATCGCTGGGTCGGGCCGCATTCACAATGTCGGCGCGGGCGGCTGACATGCCATCCAAGGTCGCCATCATCGCCATCCTGGGCCTGACCGCATCGGCGGTCTGCATCGGCGCGGGCGCGGCCATCGGGGCGCGCGACTTCGGCAGCCTGGATCTGCCTTTCTTCAACGGGCCGCGTTGCACGGATATCGCGGGGGCCACCGCCACCAGCCGCGAGCTGGACTGGGACGGGAGTGATCATGCCGGCATTTCCTTCAAGGCGGTCGCCAACTACACGCCCGGCAGCGGCGGGGACAAAGTGCACATCACCGGCGATCCGCAGATACTGGCGCACTTGCGCCTGCGCAACGGCATGATCGAGCAGGATTGTCATGGCTGGGGCGAGCGCGACCGGGACGTCACCATCACCCTGCCCGGCCGGGCGTTCGAGAAATTCATCCTCACCGGCACCGGCAAGATGAACCTGAACGGCCTGAACCAGGAGAAGCTGACAATCAACATGGCCGGCGTCGCCACCATCACGGCCAACGGCAAGGTGGATGATCTCAACATCAAGATGGCCGGCGTCAGCAAGGCGGACTTCGGCCAGGTGACGGGGCGCAAGACCAAGATCCAGATGGCCGGCGTCAACAAAGCCGACATCGCCCCCAGCGAAGAAGCCGACGTCAATATCGCCGGGCCCAGCGAAGTGACCCTGCACAGCAATCCGCCCAAGCTGGACACACACATCATGGGACCGGGCCGCCTTCACAAGGTCAGCCCGTAAACTCGACAAAATCACCGGGTGGGCGTATCTCCCCGCCCATGCCTTCCAGCCTCCAGATCGGCGACGTGACAATTCCCGGCCGGGTGCTGACTGCCCCCATGACGGGGGTGTCCGACCTGCCTTTCCGGCGCATCGCCTCGGCCTGCGGCGCGCCCTATGTGGCGACCGAGATGGTGGCCTGTGACAGCTTCGCGCGCGGCCGGCCCGATGTGGTGCGCCGCGCCGCCATCGGCAGCGGCTTGCCCTTGATGGTCATTCAACTGGTCGGCCGCACTCCCGAATGGATCGCCAAGGGCGCCAGGCTGGCCGAACAGGCCGGCGCCGACATTATCGACTTCAACATGGGCTGCCCGGCCAAGGAAGTGACCGGCGCGCTGTCCGGTTCGGCGCTGATGCGCGAACCCGAACTGGCCGCACGCCTGATCGAGGCGGCGGTGAACGCCACATCGCGGCCCGTCACTTTGAAAATGCGGCTGGGCTGGGACGATCAGAATCGCAATGCGCCGCAAATCGCCGCCATGGCCGAAGGGCTTGGCGTCAAAGCCATCACCGTGCATGGCCGCACCCGCAATCAATTCTATGGCGGCAGCGCCGACTGGCGCGCCGTGGCCGACGTCAAGAAAGCCGTTTGCATTCCGGTGATCGTCAATGGCGACATCGTGGATGCCGCATCGGCCCGCGCCGCGCTGGCGCAATCGGGCGCCGATGCCTTGATGATCGGGCGGGGCGCCTATGGCCGGCCCTGGATCGCCGCCGCCCTGGACAAAGCCCTTGATGACGACACGGACTTGGCGGAGCCCGACACTGCCTCCCGTTTGGGCATTGTGCTTGAACATTTCACAGACACGCTGCGCTTCTATGGCGATGCGTTGGGCCTGAAGATTTTTCGCAAGCATTTGGGCTGGTATGTCGAACGGGCTCTATACCCTGCCGATCCCGGCATACGGCGGGCGGCCAAGGCCCGCTTGTGTCAAATTGACAACGTAAACGGCGTAGAATCGGCCCTGGCCGCACTTTGGTCGAATTCCGCCCTTCCAATTCTCGCAACTGCACATATGTAAGAGCCCCGGCGGTATTTACGCCGTGGGGGATTTTGTTGCCTTGGGATGTCTTGCGGCTTTTGTCGCGATCCGCATCCTGATCCGCATTCTTCGGGGGTATTGATGCCGTCGCGTTTTGTTTTTCTGGCTCTGGCTTTCGGTGTTGCCCTCACAGGTTGCGGCCGCCCGCAGCAACCGAAGATGCCGCCGCCCGCCGTGGGCGTGGCGGTAATCCAGGAAGCGCCGGTGACCCTGATCACCGAGCTGCCCGGCCGCACCAGTCCCTTCGCCGTGTCCGAGATCCGGCCGCAGATTTCCGGCATCGTGCAGAAGCGCCTTTTCGTGGAAGGCTCGACCGTCACCAAGGGCCAGCCGCTCTACCAGATCGATCCGGCGCCCTATCGCGCCGTGCTGGACAATGCGCTGGCCAACCTCGCCACCACCAAGGCCAAGGCCGACCGCTATCAGCGCCTGATGGCCGAGAACGCCATCGCGCCGCAGCAGGCCGATGACGCGCGCGCTGCCTATCTGCAGGCCAGGGCCACCGCCGACTCCGCGCGCATCAACCTGAATTACACCCGCATCGCCTCGCCCATCTCCGGGCGCATCGGCGCTTCCAGCGTGACCGAAGGCGCGCTGGTGACGGCGCAGCAGCCCACCGCGCTCACCACTGTCTCCACCCTCGATCCCATCTATGTGGATGTGGACCAGTCCAGCGCCGAGCTGGTCGCCCTCAAGCGCGCCGTGCAGGCGGGCGCCGTCAACCAGGGCGGCTCGCTGACCGCGCGTGTCAGCCTGAAGCTGGACGATGGCAGCGCCTATCCGCTGGATGGAAGGCTGCAATTTACCGATGTGACGGTGGATCCTTCCACCGGCGCGGTGCGGCTGCGCGCGATCTTCCCCAATCCCGATGGCTTGCTGCTGCCCGGTCTCTATGTCCGCGCCACCATCACCCAGGGCGTGGACCCGCACGGGATCCTCGCGCCGCAGCAGGGCGTGAGCCACAATGAAAAAGGCGAGCCCACCGCCCTGGTGGTGGATGCCAAGAACATCGCGCGCCTGAAGGTGATCAAGACCGGCCGCGCCATCAACGGCCAGTGGCAGGTGCTGGAAGGCCTCAAGCCCGGCGACCGCATGATCGTGGAAGGCCTGCAACGGGTGCAGCCCGACATGCCGGTCACGCCGCAGGTCATGCCGCAAACCGCGCCCCAGACCACGCAAGTGAAGAAGTAACATGGGCCTGTCGAAATTCTTCATCGACCGGCCGGTCTTCGCCTGGGTGCTGGCCATCGTCATCATGCTGGCGGGCGGCATCGCCGCCTCCAGCCTGCCCATCGAGCAATATCCCACCATCGCCCCGCCCGCGGTGGTGGTGAATGCCATCTATCCCGGCGCCGACGCCCAGACGGTGCAGAATTCCGTCACCCAGGTGATCGAGCAGCAGCTCAACGGCCTGGACAACCTTCTCTACTTCTCTTCCAACTCCACCGCCGACGGCGTCGCCACCATCACCGCCACCTTCGCGGCGGGCACCAATCCCGACATCGCCCAGGTCCAGGTGCAGAACAAGGTGCAGGCCGCGGTGCCGCTGCTGCCCAGCCAGGTGCAGCAGCTGGGCGTGACCGTGGTCAAGAACCAGCCCAACTTCATCGTCGTGGTGGGCCTGTATGACGATACCGGCCGCTACAACAATGTCGACATATCGGACTTCATCACCAGCAAGATGAACGATCCCCTCAGCCGCGTGCCGGGTGTGGGCTCGACCCGTGTGTTCGGCGCGCAGTATGCGATGCGCATCTGGTTGGACCCCTACAAGCTGCACAATTTCTCGCTGCAGCCGTCGGACGTGCGCGAAGCGGTGCAGGCCCAGAACGTCCAGGTCTCGGCCGGCCAGATCGGCCAGCAGCCCGTCACCGCCGGCGCGCAGCTCAACGCCACTGTCACCGCCCAGTCGCGGCTTCAGACGCCGGAGCAGTTCCGCAACATCATCCTCAAGACCAATGCGGGCGGCGCGGTGGTGCGGCTGGCCGATGTGGCGCGCGTCGAGCTGGGCGCGGACTCCTACGCCATCACCAGCCTGTTCAACGGCCATCCCGCGGCCGGTGTCGCCATCATGCTGGCGCCGGGCGCCAACGCCCTCAAAACCGTGGACGCCATCAAGGTCAAGGCCGAGGCGCTGAAACCTTCGCTGCCGCCGGGCATGAAGATGATCTATCCGGTGGACAACACCACCTTCATCCGCCTGTCCATCCATGACGTGGTGGTCACCCTGATCGAGGCCATCGGCCTGGTGGTGCTGGTGATGTACCTGTTCCTGCAGAACTGGCGCGCCACTTTGATCCCAGCCATCGCCGTGCCGGTGGTGCTGCTGGGCACCTTCGGCGTGCTGGCCATGGCCGGCTATTCCATCAACACCCTGACCTTGTTCGCGCTGGTGCTGGTGATCGGCCTGTTGGTCGATGACGCCATCGTGGTGGTGGAGAATGTCGAACGCATCATGCATGAGGAGCGCCTTTCCCCTCGCGAGGCCACCCTCAAGAGCATGCAGGAAATCACCGGCGCCCTGATCGGCATCGGCCTGGTGCTGACGGCGGTGTTCCTGCCCATGGCCTTCTTTGGCGGCTCGACCGGGGTGATCTACCGGCAATTCTCCGTCACCATCGTCGCGGCCATGACCCTGTCCATCCTGGTGGCCCTGGTGCTGACGCCTTCGCTCTGCGCCACCCTGATGAAGCAGGTGGAAGGCGACGGGCATGTCAAACATGGCCGCTTCTTCGACTGGTTCAACCGCAACTTCGAAGCCTTCCGCTCCTGGTACCATGAGCGCACCCAATGGTTCCTCAAGCGGACCTGGGGCACCATGATCGCCTATGGCGTCATCATCGCGATCATGACGCTGATCTTCATCCGCCTGCCCACCGGCTTTCTACCCGATGAAGACCAGGGCGTGATCATCACCCAGATCACCCTGCCGGTCGGCGCGGTGCAGGCGCGTACCCTCGCCGTCGCCAAGCAGGTGTCGAACTATTACGCCACCGAGGAAAAGGGCAATGTCGAGTTCAGCTTCGCCGTGGCCGGCTTCAGCTTCTCCGGCGCGGGCCAGAATGCCGGCCTGGCTTTCACGCATCTGACGCCTTGGGACGACCGCAAGGGCGCCAAGAACAGCGCCCAGGCCGTGGCGCAGCGCGCCTTCGGCCGCTTCATGCAGATCCGCGACGCCCAGATTTTCCCGCTGGTGCCGCCTTCGGTGCAGGAGCTGGGCCAGTCCGCGGGCTTCGACCTTTATCTCGAGGATCGCGGCAATATCGGCCATGCCGCGCTGATGGCGGCGCGCAACCAGGTGCTGGGCATGGCGATGCAAAATCCCGTGCTGGCCTTTGTGCGGCCCAATGCGCTGGACGATTCCCCGCAGCTTCACATCGACATCGACCAGGCCAAGGCCAACAGCCAGGGCGTGGCGCTGGCGACCGTCAACTCCACTCTCAGCGCCGCCTGGGGCTCCAGCTACATCAACGATTTCATCGATCGCAACCGGGTCAAGCGCGTCTATATGCAGGGCGATGCGCCCTTCCGCATGACGCCGGACGACCTGAACCGCTGGTATGTGCGCACCTCCAGCGGCGACATGGCGCCCTTCTCGTCCTTCTCCAGCAGCCGCTGGGTCACCGGCCCGTCCTCGCTGACGCGCTATAACGGCTTTCCCGCCATCGAATTGCTGGGCGCCGGCAAGCCGGGCGTTTCCTCCGGCACCGCGACCAAGGAGATGTACAAGATCTTCGAAAAGCTGCCCAAGAATGTGGGCTATGAGCTGACCGGCCTGTCCTATCAGGAAGAAGCCAGCGGCAGCCAGGCGCCCGCGCTCTACGCCTTGTCCATCCTGGTGATCTATCTGTGCCTGGCGGCCCTGTATGAAAGCTGGGCGATACCGCTGTCGGTGATGATGGTGATCCCGCTGGGCGTGGTGGGCGCGTTGCTGGCGACCTGGACGCGCGGATTGTTCAACGACATTTATTTCCAGGTGGGCCTGCTGACCACCATCGGCCTTTCCGCCAAGAACGCCATCCTGATCGTGGAATTCGCGGTGGATGCCGAGAAGAAAGGCGCATCCGCCTTCGATGCCGCGATGGAAGCGGCAAGGCTGCGCCTGCGCCCCATCCTGATGACCTCGATCGCCTTCATCGCCGGCGTCATGCCCCTGGCGCTGGCGCATGGCGCGGGCGCCGGCAGCCAGAACGCCATCGGCACCGGCGTGGTGGGCGGCATGATCACCGCCACCGTGCTGGCGATCTTCTTCGTGCCGGTGTTCTTCCAACTTGTGAATACCAGGCTGCAGCACCACAAGTAGGGCTGTTGCCGATACCGGGATTAAGGGCTCATACTCCCCAAAAATAATGGGAGGGGAGCCATGAACCGTCTAATGTTTGCCGCCGCCTTGTTGCTGGCAATTCCCGCCGCCGCGCAGGAAACCAAAAGCCGCGATCACACCGTCACAGTCACCTCGATGGTGCCGGTGCTGGCCGGCAAGAAATCCAGCCTCTATGTTCGCGAGCGGGCCCTGCCAGCGGTGCTGAAAAACGGCGCCGGCGACAAGGTGGTGCTGTTCGTGCACGGCGCCGGCACGCCCGCCGAAGTCAGCTTCGACGTGCCCTATCAGGATTACAGCTGGATGGGGTACCTGGCCGCCGCCGGCTATGACGTATTCAGCGTGGACATGACCGGTTATGGCCGCTCGGCGCGGCCCAAGCCGATGGCGGAAGCCTGCAAACCCGCACCGGGGCCGCAGACCGGCTATGGGACCAATTGCATGACCTCCTATCCCGGCAATCTCACCAACATCGAGTCCGACTGGAACGACATTTCCGCGGCGGTTAACTACATCAAGAAGCTGCGCCATGTGGAAAAGGTCAATTTGATCGCCTGGTCGCAGGGCGGACCCCGCGCCGGCGGCTGGACCGCCAATCATCCCGACCAGGTGAACAAGCTGATCCTGCTGGCGCCCGGCTACAACCGCGCCGCCAAGGCCGACGGACCCGCGGCGCTGCCGGTGCCGGGCGCCACTTACGCCACCCAGGACTATGACCAGTTCATCGACAACTGGTCCCGCCAGGCGCCCTGCCCCAACCAGTTTGACAAGCGCACCGCCGCCTCGGTGTGGTCGGAAATGCTGAAGTCCGATCCTGTCGGTGCGAGCCGGACGCCGCCGGTGCGGCGCGCCTCGCTCTCGGCCACAAGCTGGGGCTGGACGGAGGCAAAAGTGAAGGCCATGACCACACCAGCCCTCATCGTCTTCGGCGTCCACGACAAGCAGGCAAACCCGGAAAGGGTGCGCGAGCTTTATGCCGATCTCGGCAGCCCGCTAAAGGCGTTCATTGACCTGGGCTGTTCCTCCCACAACGCCATGTGGGAGAAGAACCACCTGATCCTGTTCAAGGCCTCGCTCGAATGGCTGGACAAGAGCACGGTGAACGGCCAATCCAACACCATGCTGAAGCTGGGCTACTAGCCCGGCAAGCGGAAGGCGATCATCTCGGCCGGGAAGCCCGGGCCACCGATGGTCAGCACGATGTGCTGCTTTCCGCCCAGCATGAAGGTCATGGGACTGCCCACCTGCGGCGCCGGCATATAGACCGCGCCGCGATCTTCGCCGGTCTTCTTGTCATAGGCGCGCAACAACGCGCCGCGCTTGCCGCCCGGCGTGGTGGCAAACCCCGACTCGCCGCAGATCACCAGCGACTTGGTGACCGTCGGACCGATCAGACCCGGCCGCCCGGTGCGCGGGATATTCAAGCCCTTCAGCGCGGGATGGTTCTTGATCGCATCGGGCGTATCGCCATGGGCGACCTGCCAGGCGATGTCGCCGCGTGTCAGATCGGTGGCGGTGATGCGGCCATAGGGCGGCTTCATCAACGGCAAGCCGTCAATGGTGAGAATGCCGGGGCGGAATTCTTGCACGCCCGCCGGGCCGGCTGTTCCCGCCGCATTGGCGACCGCGGTGGGCGGCGCCAGATACTCGTCACCGCCCTGGATCACCGCTGCCCGTGTCGGCACCGCGCCGATGGTGCCGCGGATATAGTCGGAATCGGTGAAACGCGGATTGCCGGGCAGCAACCCGTCCACCGCCACCGTGGTTTCCGAGAAGGTATAGACGGTGTGCGTTTCCGGGTCATAACAGCCGCCGGCCCAGTTGGTGCCGCCCTGGGTGGCCAGCGATGTCAACGTGCCCCAAAGACCGTCGGCCTTGGACAATGATGGCGGCGTATAGAGCGGCCCCGTCTTGTAATGCGCCAGCAGCCGCAGCGCCTTGGCATGCAGCTCCGGCGTGAAGTCGATGACGGTGGAAGGGTCCACATCCTGCACGTCATAGGGCGGCGGCCTGCTGGGGATCGGCTGGGTGGGCGAATACCATTCGCCCGGCACATCGCCCCTTGGCACTTTCTTCTCGATGATCGGCCAGATCGGCTGGCCGGTCTCGCGGTTCAGCACATACAGGAAGCATTGCTTGCTGGGCTGGGCCAGCGCCTTCACAATTTTGCCGTTGTGCGGGATGTCGCACAGGATGGCGGCGCAAGGAATGTCGCGGTCCCAGATATCGTGATGGACAAGCTGGTAGTGCCAGCGGCGCTTGCCGGTTTCCAGATCCACCGCCACCAGGCAGTTGCTGAACAGGCTGTTGCCCTGGCGGCGCACGCCGGATTCGTCGGCCGACGGAATCTCGATGCCCAGATAGGCCAGGCCCAGTTCCTCATCCACCGATATCTGCGCCCAGCAGCCGGTGTTGGTGGCCTTCTCCGCCTCGCCGGGCCGAAGCCAACTGTCGTAACCGAACTCGCCTTTCAGCGGGATGGTGTGGAAGATCCAGAGGCGCTTGCCGGTCTTCACGTCAAAGCCGCGAACGTATCCCTTGGTGCGCGGCCTGTTGCCCGGCACGCTGCCGCTGGCATGGGCGGCGCCCACGATCACCACGTTGCGCGCCACGGCCGGGGTGGCATGCAGGCCGATCTCCCCGCCCAGCGGATCGATCTCCTGATCCATGTTGAGCTTGAGGTCCACCACGCCGGCATCGCCGAAGCCGGCGACCGGAAGGCCGGTCTTGGCATCCAGCGCCACAAGCTGATAGCCCGTCGTGACATAGAGGATGCGTTCTTCGCTGCCGTCGGTCCAATAAGCCAGTCCCCGGCCGGAATATTGCCGCGGCGCGTTGCGGGCGCGGGCGCCTTCGTCCTTGCGGAACATCCACAGCAACTCGCCATTGGCCGCATCCACGCAGATCACGTCGCGGCGCGCGCCGCCAGTGGTGTAGAGCCGCCCCTTGATGACCAGCGGCGTCGCTTCCCAGGTATATTCCGGGCGCGATCCCAGGATGGAAGACGGAAAGCGCCAGGCCACTTCCAGTCTGTCGAAGTTGGTGGCGTTGATCTGGTCCAGCGGCGCATAGCGCGTGTTGGCGAGGTCGGCGGCATAGTGGCGCCATTCGGTATCGGGAGCGGTTTGTGCACGCGCCGGCAGGCCGGTCAGCACCAGCGCCACCGCCGTCGAAGACAGCATGGTGCGTCGTGTCACAAAAGCCATGTTTTTTCCCGCCCAATTCTGTTTTCCCGATGATGCAACAGGATGCGACGGAGCGCAAAATTGGACAGCAGGGGCAACGCGTTACGGCGGACCGCGAGATTTTCATTGAGAAACGCGACCAGTCCAATTAATTCAACGCTATGAACAGCTTATGGCGACCGACACGACCGCGACTGACTGCCGGCCGAAAAGCAGGCGGTCTGGCGTGTCTTGTCCTGTGCATGCTTGTGGCGGCGGCGAAGGCCCAGACTGCGTCCGACGCAAGCTTCGCGGCAGACCGCGCCGCGATCCTGGCCATGGCGGGCAATTTCAAAGTCAGTTTCGACATGCGCGAGACAACGTCCTGGCGCACCGACTACACGCCGATCAAGCCGGCGGCCAGCGGCGGGCGTGAGAGCGTGCGGGTCATCCAGGATGATGGCCGTCACATCCTGCTTCAGCATCTGCTGGTGGTGAAGGACGGCGCCGGCAAGAGCGTGGTCGTCAAGCACTGGCGCCAGGATTGGGTTTACGAGCCGGAAAACCTGCTGGTCTATGCCGGCAAGGGCCGATGGACCATGGAAGCGGTGCCGGAAGGCAAGCGTGCCGGCCGCTGGTCGCAGACCGTGTGGCAGACCGACGATAGTCCGCGCTATGGCGGCTGGGGCCGCTGGAGCGAGGAAGGCGGTGTCCGCCGCTGGGAAAGCAGCAAGAGCTGGCGGCCGCTTGCCCGGCGCGATGCGGTGCGCCATCCGCCCTATGACCGCTATCTTTCGGTCAATCGTCATTCCCCGTCGCCCATCGGGTGGATTCACTGGCAAGACAATATCAAGATGGGGCCCGAGCCCGGAACGCAGAACGGAAAAATCGCGCCCTTCGTCCAGGAGTCGGTCCTCAACAGTTATGTCCGGGCCGATGACTATGACATCGCGGCGGCCGATGCCTATTGGAACGCGACCCGGGACTATTGGGCCGCGATCCGCGCCGGCTGGGCCGAGGCCATTGCGCGCAACCAGGGCGTTTCGGTTGCCGAAGTGGCGCAGACCGGATCGGCCGGAAGCGAAAGGCTGATGACGCTGGCCGACGATATTCAGGAGGGCAAGTTGAAAACCGCTGACGCTATCAGTCGCGGACGCGCTGTCATTGCCGAAGTGACCGCGAAATGACACGCGAAAAAATCTTCGCCGTCGCCCCGATGATGGACTGGACCGACAGTCCCTGCCGGGTGCTGCATCGCTGCCTGACGAAAAACGCGCTGCTCTATACCGAGATGGTGACGGCGGATGCGGTGCTGCATGGTGACCGCGCGCGGCTGCTGGGGTTTGAAGCGTTCGAGCATCCCCTGGCGTTGCAACTGGGCGGCTCCGATCCCGCCAAGCTGGCGCAGGCCACCAGGATCGCCGCCGATTTCGGCTATGACGAAGTCAATCTGAATGTCGGCTGCCCTTCGGACCGGGTGCAGTCGGGACGCTTCGGCGCGTGTTTGATGCGCGAGCCGGCGCTGGTGGCCGAATGCGTGGCGGCGATGCGCGCCGCGTCGGATCTGCCCGTCACGGTGAAGTGCCGCATCGGCGTAGACGACCAGGACCCCGAGCAAGCCTTGCGCGCGCTGATGGACGATTGCACGGCCGCCGGCGTCACCGTGTTCGCCGTGCATGCCCGCAAGGCCTGGCTGGAAGGCCTGTCGCCGAAAGAAAACCGCGACGTGCCGCCACTGGATTATGACCTGGTCTACCGGATCAAGCGCGAGCGCCCCAACCTCTCCATCCTGGTCAATGGCGGCATCGCGACGCTGGAGCAGGCGGAAGGCCATCTGGCGCATGTGGATGGCGTGATGCTGGGCCGCGCCGCCTACCAGAATCCGGTGCTGCTGGCGGAGGTGGATGCGCGCTTCTTCAGCGGCGCCCCCACCGACCTGGACGCGGCGATCGAGACCTATGCCGAGCATGTCGAACGCCAGTTGGCGCAGGGCGCGCGGCTGCACACCCTGATCAAGCCGATGCTGGGGCTTTACAATGGCCGGCCCGGCGCGCGACTGTTCCGCCGCCACCTGAGCGAAAACGCCCCGCGCCATGATGCCGGCATTGCCGTACTGCGCGAAGCGCTGGATTTTGTGCGCCAGCGCGAAGCCGCCTAGACGTAGCTTTGGATTCTCATGCTTCGACAGGCTCAGCATGAGGATTGAGTTTATTCCTCACCCTGAGCTTGTCGAAGGGTGAGCGCGCGACTCCAAGCTTTGTCTAAACGCCTTTGAAAATCCCGTGGCTGGCGCCCCAGCGCAGCAGCAGGTCGGGCCAGGCAGCCGCGGGCTTGCCTACGGTCTTGCTGATGCCATAGCCATGGCCGCCCTCCTCGAAGACATGAATCTCGGCGGTGACGTTGGCGGCGCGCAGAGCGGTGAAATAGGCCAGCGCGTTGGGCATCGGCAGCACCACCGTGTCGTCGGCCGCCAGGCACATCCAGGTGGGCGGCGCATCGGCGGGCACGTGCCGGTCACAGGAATAGGCATCGATCAATTCAGCGCTTGGATTTTCCCCCAGCAGCTTGTCGCGCGATCCCTGGTGGCGGCCCTCCCCCATGGTCACCACCGGATAGATCGGCATCGAAAAGCTGGGACGGGCATCCGCGCTATCGGCGCTGTCCACCGGATTATAGACACGTGCCGCAAAGCGGGTGGCGATGGAGCAGGCGACATGGCCGCCGGCCGAAAAGCCCATGAAACCGATGCGCGCGGGATCGATGCCATACTTGGACGCATTGGCGCGCACCAGCCGCATGGCGCGCTGGGCATCCTGCAGCGGCACATCGCTGCGATTGGCCCAGCCTTCACCGGGCAGGCGGTAGCGCAGCACGAACACGGTGACGCCGGCGGCATTGAACCTGCGCGCCACATCGGTGCCTTCGAAATCCATCATCTCGCGCGAATAACCGCCGCCCGGCGCCACGATAAAGGCCGAACCGTCGGGCCGTTCGGGGCGGAACACCATCATGCTGGGATTGCCGACCTGGTCGATATAGCGGTCCACCGGCGCTGCGCCCGGGTCGCGATTCTGAATGCGGTTGGGCAGGCGGATGCCGGCACCGCCTGGCGGAGTACCCGGCCACAGGGTGATGATTTCCTTGGGATCGCTGGGCACGCTGCCGTCACCCGGCATCAATGTGTCGGCCAGCGCCTGTTTCGAAAAGGCGGCAGCGGCCAGGCCGAAGCCGATGACATTGCGACGATCCATGGAATTCTCCCCGTTCCTTTGCCCAAGCATCACACCGTTTTCCTTTTGCGGGCAAGGCGTATTGTTCGCGCCATGAAGCGCCTCGCCCTTGCATTGCTGCTGCTGTCCGCGCCCGCCTTGGCGCAGGACGCGCCCGCCTATGGCCCGATGCTGGAAGGTTATGACTATCCCTTCCCGATTCAGCATTACCGCTTCCAGAGCCAGAAGGTGGCGATGGACATGGCCTATATGGATGTGAAGCCGGCCGCGCCCAACGGCCGCACCGTGGTGCTGCTGCATGGCAAGAATTTCTGTTCCGCCACCTGGGAGGGCAGCATCCGGGCGTTGAGCGGCGCCGGCTACCGGGTGATCGCGCCCGACCAGATCGGCTGGTGCAAATCCACCAAGCCGCAACATTACGAATACACCTTCGAGCAGTTGGCGGCGAACACGCATGATCTTCTGAAATCGCTGGGCATCGCCCGCGCCATCGTGATGGGCCATTCCACCGGCGGCATGCTGGCGGTGCGCTATGGCCTGACCTTCCCCGCCGATACCGAGCGGCTGGTGCTGGTGGACCCGCTGGGGCTGGAAGACTGGCGCGCCAAGGGCGTGCCGTGGCAAAGCCTGGACGCGCAATACCAGACCCAGCTCAAGACCACGGCCGACTCCATCCGCGATTATGAGCGCATGACTTATTACGCAGGCACCTGGAAGCCGGAATATGAGCCCTGGGTGCAGATGCTGGCGGGGATGTATCGCGGGGCGGGCAAGGAAATCGTGGCTTGGAATTCGGCCCTGATCAGCGACATGATCTATAGCCAGCCGGTGTTTTACGAGTTCGAAAACCTGAAAATGCCGGTGCTGCTGATCATCGGCGACAAGGACAATACCGCGCCCGGCAAGCAATTGGCACCGCCGGAAGTTCGCGGCACACTCGGCAATTATCCGGTACTGGCGGAAGCGGCGGTCAAGCGCTTCAGCCGCGGCAAGCTGATCCGCTTCCCGGACCTCGGCCATTCACCCCAGATCCAGGACCCGGCGCGCTTTCACGTCGCGCTGATCGAGGCGCTTAAACCTTAAAGCCATGCGTTCCCGCCCAGCTCAGGAACAGGTCCGGCCAGGCGGCGCAGGGCTTACCTTGCGCCCAATGCAAGCTGAAGCCATGGCCGCCGGCCTCGAACACATGCATCTGTGAGGCAATCTTCGCCTCCTGCAGCTTGCGGTAAAAGGCGATGCCGTTGGGCGCCGGCGGCACCACATCGTCATCGGCGGCCAGCGCGACGAAAGACGGCGCCGCATCGGCGCCGACATGGCGTTCCAGCGACCAGTTGGCGATAGCCTCGGCCGAGGGATTTTCGCCCAGCAGCTTGTCGCGCGAACCGGCATGGGCGCCCGGGCCCATGGTGATGACCGGATACATATGCGCGGCGACGAAAGGCCTTGGGTCAATATTGTCGGCAGCGCTGATCTTTCCGTAAGTCAGCATGCCATGGCGCAGCGCCAGCGAGGCCGACAGGTGCCCGCCGGCGGAAAAGCCGATCACGCCAAGCTTCTGGGCGCCATATTCCCCCGCGCGGATCAGGCGCATGGCGCGCTGGGCATCCTGCAACGGCGCCAGGTCGCGCTGCTTCCAGCCTTCGCCCGGCAAGCGGTAACGCAGCACAAAGCTGATGATGCCCTTGGACGCAAAATACTGCGCGATCTCGCGGCCGCCGCGGTCGCCGCCTTCGCTGGCATAGCCGCCGCCCGGAATGACCAGCATGGCAAGTCCCGTGGGCTTGACCGGGCGATAGACAAAGAAGCCGGGCGTCTGGATCTGGCTCACGGCGCGAACATGAAAACCGTCCGGCTGCACCGTGTCGGTGACTTTCAGGTCCATGTGGATTCCCGCGCCGCCCGGCGGGGTGCCCGGCCACAGCGCGATGAATTCCTGGGAATCGCCGGGCAGAAAGCCCGGCTCATGCGGCGGCCCTGCATAGGCTTGAGTCTGCGCCAGCGCGGTGCGCGGCAATGCCAGGCCCGCCATGCCAGCACCAATAAGCGTTCGCCGGTCCATGCATCCCTCCCTTATTTTTGAAGGATGCTCGCGCAGACCGGGGGCCAAGACAAGGCGTTAGATTTTCTGGTCGTACTCGCCGACTTCGGGGTGCTTGCCCAATCGCGCATCAATATCGGCGAACATGGCCCGCATATTGGCTTCCGAGGCGGGGCTTTCCACCACCACTACCAGCGACGGCTTGTTGGAGGAGGCGCGCACCAGGCCCCAGGTCCCGTCGTCCAGGGTCACGCGCACGCCATTGACGGTGACGATGCTGGCGATGGCGCGGCCGAGCAGCTTCTCGCCCTTGTCCTTCAGGGCGGAATATTCCTTCACCATCGCTTCGACCACGGCGTATTTTTTGTCGTCGGGGCAGAAGGGCGCCATGGTGGGCGAGCCCCAGCTTTGCGGCAACCCGTCATACAGCGCCGACAATTTCGCACCCGGACCAGCCTTGTCCAGCATTTCCAGCACCTGGATGCCGGCGACGATGCCGTCGTCATAACCAAGCCCGATGGGTGGATTGAAGAAGAAGTGGCCGGACTTTTCGAAACCGGCCAGCGCGCCCAGCTCAGCGGTGCGGCGCTTGATATAACTGTGGCCGGTCTTCCAGTAATCGGTCTTGACGCCATTGGCCTTCAAGACGGGATCAGTGAGGTAAAGCCCGGTGGATTTCACATCCACCACGAACTGCGCATTCTTGTGGCTGGCCGACAGCCCGCGCGCCAGCATCACCCCGATCTTGTCGGCGAAAATCTCGCGGCCCTTGTCGTCCACCACGCCGCAGCGGTCGCCGTCGCCGTCAAAGCCCAGGCACAGGTCGGCGCCCTGCTCCTTCACCGCAACGCCCATGGCGTGCAGCATTTCCATGTCTTCGGGATTGGGATTGTATTTGGGGAAGGTGAAATCCAGCTCGGTGTCCATGCCGATCACCTCGGCGCCGATGCGGCGCAGCGCTTCCGGCGCAAACGCTCCGGCCGTGCCGTTGCCGCAGGCCGCGATCACCTTGATCGGCCGCGACAGCTTGTGGCCCTTGGTCACCGCCTGCAGATAAGTCTCGCGCATATCGGGCACCGCGATGTACTTGCCGCCGTCGCGTTCCTTGCCCAACCCTTCCAGCACGATCTTCTTGATGGCGTTGATTTCGTCCGGCCCGAAGGTCAGCGGCCGCTGCGCCCCCATCTTCACGCCGGTCCAGCCATTTTCGTTATGGCTGGCGGTGACCATCGCCACCGCGGGACAGTCCAGTGCGAACTGCGCGAAATAGGCCACCGGCGATAAGGCCAGGCCGATGTCATGCACCTGGCAGCCGGCGCGCATCAGCCCGATGGTCAGGGCCTGCTTGATGGACAGGGAATAGGAACGGAAATCATGGCCGGTGACGATCTTGGGCGCCACGCCGATGTCATGAAGATAGGTGCCCAGTCCCAGGCCCAGCGCCTGGATGCCCAACAGGTTGATCTCCTTGCCGAACAGCCAGCGCGCATCATATTCGCGAAAGCCGTTGGCGGTGACCAGGGGCAGATTCTCGTAATCGGCGGTGTTGGGAACAAGGTCGCTGCGGGGCTTGGTCATGACGTCCTAGATTCAGGGGGCGTGGTTTGGAGGCGGGATGCGGTTTTAGCCGCCCCCACCCTGCTACTCAATGGCCCTGCAAAGCGGCATTTTTCCCGCCTTTGCCGCATGTTATAGCTGGGCCATGGACAGCAATATCGCCGCCAAACTGGGCCTGCCTGCGCTGGAAAAGGGCTGGGTGTGGCTGGTCGGCGCCGGGCCAGGCGATCCGGGCCTGATCACCGCGCTGGGCCTTCAGGCGCTGGCGCAGGCGGACGTGATCCTGTTCGACGCGCTGGTGGACGAAACACTGCTCACCTTGTCGGACGCCGAGAAAATCTATGCCGGCAAGCGTGCCGGGGTGCGAAGCTGCAAGCAGGATGAAATCTCTGACCTGCTGGTGACATTGGCGAAAGAGGGCAAGCGGGTTCTCCGGCTGAAAGGCGGCGATCCCTTCGTGTTCGGGCGCGGCGGCGAGGAAGCCCAAGCCCTGGCGCGCGCGGGTGTGAACTTCCGCATCGTGCCCGGCGTCACCGCCGGCATCGGGGGGCTTGCCTATGCCGGCATTCCCGTCACCCACCGCGACACCAACCATGCCGTCACCTTCATCACCGGCCATGGCGTGGACGGCAAGCTGACGAAAATGGACTGGGCCGCGGTGTCGCGCGGCGCGCCCACATTGGTGCTCTACATGGCGCGCCGCTTCGCCGGCGAGATCGCGCAGGAATTGCTGGCGGCGGGCCGCAAACAAGATGAACCCTGCGCCATCGTCTGCAACGCGGCGCGCGACAATCAGCAGGTGATCGTCACGACCCTGGCCCGCCTGGGCGCCGAAGCCGAAGCGGCCGAACCGCTTTGCATCATCGTGATCGGCCAGAATGTAATGCTGGCCAAGGAACTCAACTGGCTGGCTTCAGCGTCTTGAGCCGCGCCGGCAGTTGTTGCATCACCGCCCGGCGCTGATCGCCGGTCATGGAAAACCAGTCCCCGATTTCCTTCAGGGTCCGCCCGCACCCCAGGCACAGGCCGGTGCCGGGGTCATAGGTGCAGATTTTGACGCAAGGGCTGTCCATATCCCTGTCTTTTAGCGGCTTTTGATCGACTTGGTACCGTGACCTTAACCGGGACTTAACAGCGCTTGCCTAGGCTGTCCGGGCATTTTTCGGAAACTCTGCCATGGCAAAAGCGCAGTTCCACAAGAACCAGCGGGTCTATGTGAAGCCGGTCGGCACCTGGGCGCTGATCGAGCATGTCGTGCCGCACTGGGCCAAGGGCATCGATGAGCCGATCCGCATTCACTACGATGTCGGCCTGGGCCGTGAATTCGCCGCCGAGGAATTGCTCAGCGAAGAGCCGCTGGGCGACGCCACCCCCTCCGATGCGCAGACCTGGCGCGTGGTGCGCGCCCGCAACAAGTGGCAGCCGGCGGAAGATTGCGCCCGCCATCCCGTGCCGGGCACCTATCCCGTCGTCATCACCGGCGAAGCGGACTGGGGCGGCTGGCGCGTGCCGGGCGCCGAATACGATCTGGATCCCGGCAAGATGGAAGAACAGGCGCGCCTGATCGCCAGCGCACCGCGCCTGGCCGCCTTCGCCACCTCCCTGGTGGACTGGGCGCGCAAGTCGGGCGAGGACATGCCCAACGAGCTGGCCGAACTGGCGCACAAGGCGCAGGACCTGCTGACCGACGTCAAGCGCAACGCATAATGACCGTACTCGACACGCCCATGGGCGCGATCGGGCGTCTGTCCATCCCAAAACTGCTTGTTGTGCTGGGCGGTTTCACCGTCCTGACGGTGATTTTCTTCTGGCCTTGGGTTGCGCACCTGTCCACGGCGCTGATCGGCCCGCCGGAAGACAATATGCAGGACTTCTGGAACAGCGCCCATGCCGCCGGCGCGCGGAGCTGGCGCGATTTCATCTTCACCCGCCAGATGCGTTTCCCGGAAGGCGTCTCCCTCACCTATGCCGGCTTCGCCTGGCCGCAAGTATTTGCCGTGGCGCTGCTGTCGAAGATTTTCGGCGCGGAGTTCTCCACCCTGGTGGCGCTGCACAACATCACCCTGCTAGCCAGCTTCCCGGTGGGCGCGGCGGCGATGTTTTATCTGGCGCGGCATCTGTTGGGCGATACTCCGGGACGCGATATCGGCGCGGCGGTCGCCGGTTTCATCTTCGCCTTCAATCCCTGGCATGTGGCGCAGGCGATGCACCATGCCCATGTCACGGGCATCGAGTTCTTGCCGCTGTTCGTGCTCTTCTATCTCAAGGCGCTGGAACAACGCAGTTGGCGTCTGTTGTTCGCCGCCGCCGCGATGGCGGCGCTCGGTGCCCTGAATTGCTGGTATTACTTCTTCTACGCTTTCTATTTCCTGGCCTTCCATCTTCTCTACCTGCGGGTGCACAACGCCAAGTGGCCGCGCGGCTGGGCGCTGATTGCGCCGGCGCTGTGCATGGCCGGAGCCACCGTCCTGCTGCTGCCCTGGTTTGTGCCGATGGTGATAACGGGGCTGAAAAACCCGGTCTATTATGTCGGCAGCAACATGTTCGTGGCCGACCTGGCGGCCTTCATCGCCTTTCCGCCCACGCATCTGCTGGCGCGCTACGGCAGTGGCATCTATGCCGCCCTGACCGGCAATGCCTGGGAAAGCACCGTCTATCTGGGGCTGGTCAATCTGGCCGTGCTGGGTTGGGTGCTGACCCGCAAAGGTCCGAAGACACTTCTGTACTACGCGCTGGGCGGCATGATTTTCTTTGCCGTGATCGCCGGCGGTGAAGCCTTGCATGTCGCCGGCCATGTCACGCCGCTGCACCTGCCCGGCGTGATCCTGGCCAAGCTGCCCTTCTTCGCCAATGTCCGCACCCCGGCCCGCGCCATGGTGATGGTGTATCTGTTCCTAGGCTTGGCGCTGGCGCAGGCGACGGTGATGGCGCTCAAATATCGCAAACCCGCAACGCGCGCCGCGCTGGGCATCGCCCTGGTCCTGATGCTGCTGGACTTTGCGCCAACAAACCTGGCCGCCACCCCGGCTACCTGCTCGGCTGGCTTGAACGTCATCGCCAACGACACGAGCACTTTCGGCGTGCTGGACCTGCCGCGCGGTTATGGCGAAGGCAATGCCGCCATGACCCAGTCGGTCTGTCATGGCAAACCCATCGTGCAGGGCGAAACCGCCCGCCATCTGGTCGACACCCTGGCCGACCGGCTGGTGACGGGGGATCTCGCCGCGCAGCAGCGCCAGCTCACCGCGGCGAAGGTGAAATATATTGTGCTGCATCATCCCCCGGCGCGCGCGAGCGCGCCCGGCGAAGAGGGCGAATTGCACCGCTGGAACAAGGCCGACGGGAACATGGCGGATTATGCGCGCCACTACACGCCTGTGCATCAAGACAAAGACATGACGGTACTGCGCGTCTATTGATTGTTCGCGAGGCTCAAGCCGGGCTATATAGCCCGTCTCATCGTCCAGCCCGAAAGATCAATATGCGTACCGAAGAACCGCGCGCCATTCATCTGGCCGATTACAAGGCGCCGGAGTTCCGCATCCGCACCGTGCATCTGGATTTTGCGCTGGAACCAGAAGTCACTCGCGTCACCTCCAGGCTTGAGATCGAGCGCCTCTCCGGCAGCGGCCCGCTGGTGCTGGCGGGCGAACACCAGAAGCTGCTGTCGGTGGTGCTGGACGGCCGCGCGCTGGGTGCGGGCGATTATCTGCTGAATGACAAGAATCTCACCATTCCCAATCCGCCGGCCAGGCTGACCCTGGAAGTGGCCAGCCAGATCAACCCCGCCGGCAACACCGAACTGGAAGGCCTGTTCCTCTCCAGCGGCATGTTCTGCACCCAGTGCGAGCCGGAAGGCTTTCGCCGCATCACCTATTTCCTGGACCGGCCCGACAATCTGTCGGTCTTCACCGTGCGCATGGAAGCGGCGCGCGAGCAGTATCCGGTGCTGCTGTCCAACGGCAACCGCACCGACGGCGGCGAGTTGCCCGGCGGCCGGCACTTCGCAGTATGGCACGATCCCTTCCCCAAGCCTTCCTATCTGTTCGCGCTGGTGGCGGGCGATCTCGGCTCCATCCATGACAGCTTCACCACCATGACGGGGCGCAAGATCGCACTTGATATCTATGTCGAGCATGGCAACGAGCCGCGCGCCCATTACGCCATGGATGCGCTAAAACGCTCGATGAAATGGGACGAGGAAAATTACGGCCGCGAATATGACCTGGGCATTTTCATGATCGTGGCGGTCAGCGCCTTCAACATGGGTGCGATGGAAAACAAGGGCCTCAACATCTTCAACGACAAGGTGCTGCTGGCCACGCCCGAAACCGCCACCGACGATGATTACGCCCGCATCGAGGGCGTTGTGGCGCATGAGTATTTCCACAACTGGACCGGCAACCGCATCACCTGCCGCGACTGGTTCCAGCTTTCGCTGAAGGAAGGCCTCACCGTTTTCCGCGACCAGGGCTTCTCCGGCGACATGCGTTCCCGCGGCGTGCAGCGCATTCAGGACGTGCGCGCTTTGCGCGGCCGCCAGTTCATCGAGGATGCCGGCCCGCTCGCCCATCCGGTGCAGCCGCAGAGCTATATCGAGATCAACAACTTTTACACCGCCACCATCTACGACAAGGGTTCGCAGGTGATCGGTATGCTCAAGACCCTGGTGGGCGATGAGGGCTATCGCAAGGCGACCGACCTGTATTTCGAACGCCATGACGGCCACGCCGCCACGGTGGAAGACTGGGTCAAATGCTTTGAGGATTCATCGGGCCGCGACTTCACGCAGTTCCGGCTGTGGTACCGCCAGGCCGGCACGCCAGTGATCGAGGCGCGCGGCGCCTATGACGCCGCTGCCAAGACCTATGCGCTGGAGCTGACACAAAGCCTCGCGCCCACGCCGGGCCAGCCGGAGAAACAGCCCATGCACATTCCGGTGCGCATCGGCCTGGTGGGCAAGAGCGGCGCCCATCTGCCCTTGACCCTGGAAGGCGAGAACCATGCCGGCCCCACCAGCCGGGTGCTGGAGCTGACGGAGAATTTCCAGCGCTTCGTCTTCACCGGCATCAGCGAAGAACCGCTGCTGTCTCTGGGGCGCGAGTTCTCCGCCCCCGCCATCTTCCGCACTCCGCATGGCCGCCACGACCGCGCCACCCTGATGGGCAAGGACAGCGACGCCTTCAACCGCTGGGAAGCCGGCCAGATCCTGGCCGCCGAGATCATGCTGGAAGTGGCGGGCCAAGCACGAGTGGGGACGCGCAGCGACGCCAATACTGATTACATCACCGCCATCGGCGAGGTGCTGGCCGAGGCCGAAAACGATCCGGCCTTCGCCGCCCAGATGCTGATGCCGCCCACCGAAAGCGAACTCGCCGCCAAGAAGGCGCCGGTTGACCCCATCGGCATTAACACCGCGCGGACGGCGCTGGTGCGCGCCGTGGCGCTGGCCCACCGTGACAGGCTGGCCCAGCTTTACGAGCATATGCGCGATGCCGGCGACTTCAGCCCCGATGCCAAGTCGGCCGGGCGGCGCGCCTTGCGCAATGCCTGTTTGCGCTATCTCACCGCCGCCGATGACGAAGCCGCGGCGGGCCTGGCCCAGGCGCATTACCACAGCGCCACCAACATGACCGATATAATCGCAGGCCTTGGCGCGCTGACACGCATGGAGTCACCCCTGCGCGACAACGCCTTCACCCACTTCCACGACCGCTTCAAGAACGATCCTTTGGTGCTGGACAAGTGGATGAGCCTGCAGGCCGCTTCGCCTTTGCCCGAGACCATCACCGCAGTGCGCGAGCTGATGAAACATCCGGCCTTCGACATCAAGAATCCCAACCGGGTGCGCGCCCTGGTCGGCGCCTTCAGCGTCAATCACCTGCGCTTCCACAATGCCGACGGCGCCGGCTACCGGCTGGTGGGCGAAGTGATCCGCACCCTGGACCCGATGAACCCGCAAGTGGCGGCCCGCATGGCGGGCGCCTTTGAAAGCTGGCGGCGCTATGACCCGGCGCGGCAGGAGCTGATGAAGGCCGAACTTGCCGCCATCCGCGGCCTCACCGGCATCTCGCCCAACCTGGTCGAGGTTGCGGGGAAAATGCTCAGCTAAGAGTCGAGTTCCTGAGTCCTCCACCGATTCTGTTACCGCATGTCTCTATTAACTAGGTGACGCGGGAGTCCCCGATTCCCATACTTGCCATGCGCGCATCACCGCGCATGGTGGGGATCATGGCCGAGGCGGCATTACGCCCTTGGACCGCGCTGGACGGCGCCGCCGTCCTGGGCTGGTCCTTCGTGCGCCGCATCGCCCGCGACGCCCGCTTCACCGTTCCCATCTGCATCATCCTGATCTGCGGCAGCTTCGCCGCCGCCGCCCTGCTACAGATGCGCATGGACCGCGGCCGGGCGCTGGCCCAGGCCGCCACCTTCGAGCGCGCCCGCGCCACGGATGTCGCCCGCGCCGCAGGCGCCACCCTGGACCGCTATGCCCGGCTGGGCGCGGTGTTCGCCGCCAGCCCGCAGCAGTATCGCAGCGCCGACTTCGGCTCCGCCGAGCCCGCCATCCGCGACATCGCGGTGTGGGGCCCGGACGGCGCGCAGGAAGCGCGTTTCGACGCCGTTGCCGCGCCCATGCGTGCGCCCATCTTCACCGGCCCGCGCACCAGCTTTCCCGGCGGCCTCGCTTTCCATGACGGCGCCCGCACCGTGGCGGTGCTGTTCGCGCCCCTGTCGCTGGGTGGCCCCCGCACCGCCCTGCTGCCGGCGCGCGAGGCCAGGGGCATCAGCGCCCCGGTGCCGGGCTGGCCGCTCGCGGTAGAGACCCGCGTGGATGAACCCAGCGCACTTGCCGACTGGACCGGCGCGCTGCCGCTCTATCTGTTCGTCATCCTCGGGCCCGCCCTGGCCGGCGCCTGGCTGGCGGCGCTGTTCGTGGGCGCCTTCCAGCGTCATGCCCGCGCAAGCCGCGCCATCCGGGCGCTCAAATCCACCCGCCCCATCGAGGCGCGGCTTATGGTGCGCCTGGCCAATGCTGAACGCGGCGCCATGGAGGCGCTGCGCGCCAAGTCCGAATTCATCGCCCATATGAGCCATGAACTGCGCACGCCCCTGAATGCGGTGATCGGTTTTTCGGAAGTCATCGCCGAGGAATTCTACGGCCCCTGCGGCCATCCCAAATACAGCGAATATGCCCGCGACATCGGCCAGGCGGGCAGGAACCTGCACGCCAAGATCGGCGACATACTGGAGTTCGCCAATATCGAAGCCGGCCGCTATCCCCTGATCGAGGATGCGGTGGACCTGTCGGCGCTGGCCGCCCAGTGCCTGGACGAGCATCAGGGCCGCGCCTTCTCCCGCCGCATCTCACTCAGCCTGGCCTTCGGCGAGCCGGGCCTGGTGCGGGCCGATGCCGGGGCGGTGCGCCGCATCCTCTCCAACCTTTTGACCAATGCACTGGCCTATACCAGCGAAGGCGGCATCGTGCGCGCCGACGTCCATTTCGAGGAAGGCGCCGGCGTCCTCACCCTCTCCGACAGCGGCAAGGGCTTTACTCCGGGTGAGCGGCAGCGGGCGGGCAAGCCGTTCGAACGCTTCGACCGCGCCGACACCGTTACCGGCGCCGGCCTGGGCCTGGCCATCGCCATGGAATTGGCGCGCCGGATGGGCGGGGCGATGCGGCTGGTGGGCGAAGGCCCCGGCCATGGCGCCACCATGGAGCTGAGGTTGCCCAGACTATGAGCAAGCTCATGAGAATTAACCCCTTGTTAACCAAGGTTAACCACTCTGCCGCCAAAAGGGGAAAGCAGATGCTTCGGGGGTTTGCCGCGCTGGCCGTTGTGATTGCGGCCATCATGCCGTTGGCTTCAGCCCGCGCCCAAGGCCCCGCCTATCAGGTGGTCAGCAACGACCCCACCGGCGTCGAAGTGCGCTTTCGCGGCATGCCCATCCGCGGCGTCCATGCCGACGACAACCAGAATGCCCTGTCCATCGACTTCGCCCGGCCGGTGGACGGCGCGGCCTTCGACCGGCTGGCGGGCGACCTGCCGCAATGGATCTCCATGGCCTACGCCAATTTCGACAATGGCGTGATCCGCAGCCCCCGCCCCGTCACCTTCCTGACCCGCAATGAATCCGACGGCTTCTCGTTGCGCGTCGTGCCGCGCGGCGCGGCACCGCCACCGCAACAGCAGATGGCGCAAGGCGCCCCGCCGCCGCCCCAAGGCGCCTATCCGCCGCAAGGCCCTTACACCCAGAAGCAGATCTATCCCGCGCCGGTGCAGCCCTATGTGGCGCCCCAGGCCGCCTATGCCGGTTTCCACACCTATGGCGAATATGCCCAGCTTCGCGCCTATGAGGCGCAGGAGCTGGCGATCCGCCGCGGCGATCCCATGTGGCAGTTGGCCTATGCGCGCGCCGCGATGCAGGCGGGCTCCGGCATCAGCATCCGCAACGAGACCAACTGGTATCATTCCGGCGACCGCATGATCGTCACCGACCTGGACGCCAAGCTCAGCGTCTTCCCCGGCGTGGCGCTGGTCGGCAACGCCAAATGGACCGATGTCAGCGGCGCCAATGTGCGGCTGGCGAACGGCGCGATCGCCAACACGAGCAGGGACATCGTCACCGGCGCCGCCGGCCTGGCGCTGGAGCTGGGCCGCGACAGCGAACCAAGCTCCAGGGGCTGATGGGCAACGGCGTCACCGGTGCCAAGCTCGGCCTCTATTCCGGCACGCCCACCGGCTTCGGCTATATCGACGTGAACTACCACCAGCCTTATGTGGACACGCCCACCGCGGTGGACAACCGCGCCGCCACCGACAACGCCACCATCGGCTATGCCCAGCAGCTCTGGTATGGCATGTGGGGCAGCATTGCCGGCCACTACACCCGCTATGGCGTGCATGGCGATGCCGATGTGGCGCGCACCGCCGGCTGGGACGGCAATCTGCGCTGGAACACGCCGATCTGGGGCGGCTTGCTGGCCGGCATTTCCTATGACGTTCACGGCGAATATGTCACCGACAACGATTTGCGCACCGGCGCCGCGCCCACACCCTTTGTGCCGCTGGGCATTCGCAACATGGAAAACCATGCCGTCACCCTGAACCTGTCCAGCGACCTGGGGAACGGCTTCTGGTTCGCCGCCTATGCCGGCTATGTCGTGGACCGCTTTGCCAGCGACGGCCTGCTGGCGGGCATGGACCTGCACTATACCCCCGCCGACGGCTTCGACCTGGCGCTGGGCGTGCGCCAGTCGGCGGTGTCTTACACGCAAGGCCAGCGCGGCAGCCAGCTCACCGCCGGGCTGAACCTGACCGTGGGCATGGGCGCGCCGCCCCAGCCCAGTTGGATGCAGAACGCTCTCTAAGAGCAATTGTCATGGCCCACCGGAGTGTGGGCCATCCAGGTGAAACCGCTCCGACACCTGCACACTTGGCTCTGGCGTAATCCTTCGACATGCTGGGCTGTGTCGTCTGGATGGCCCGCATTCGCGGGCCATGACAAACCGTAGCGGGGCTTGGCATGAAATGGGCGTATGGCGGCTTGGCGGCCGCGATCCTGATCGCCGGCGGCGCCTGGTTCCTGATGAAGGGACCGGCAGGCGCATCCCCGCCTACCCTGTTCCAGTGGCAGGACTATGTGGACCCGCATTTCACCGCCGCCTATGAGGCGGCGTATCACGAAAAGCCCGGCACCAGCATTTTCGCCGACGAGGACGAGGCCTTTTCCAAGATGCGCGCCGGTTTCAAGCCGGATGTGATGGGGCCCTGCCTCTACAGCCTGCCCCGCTGGAAGGAAGCCGGCTTGCTCCAGCCCATTGAGACCGCCAGGCTGAAGAACTGGAACAAGATCGCGCCGGCCTTGCGCGACCTGCCGGAGATTTCCGCCGGACCGGGCAAGGTGTGGTTCGTGCCGCATTACTGGGGCAGCACCTCGCTCACCATCCGCACCGATCTGGCCCCCGAATATGCCAAGTCGCAAAGCTGGGACATATTGTTCGATCCCAAATACAAGGGCCGGGTGTCGGTGCTGGACGGGGCCGACGATGTGGTGCCCTTCATCTCCCGCATGATCGGGATCGACGCCTATCACATGTCCGACGCCGACTGGGTCAAGGTGCAGGCCAAGTTGCGCGAACTGGTGCCGCAACTGCGCTTCATCTCCGCCGACAATACGGCGCTGGCGCAGGGCCTGGCCTCTGGCGAACTGGTGGCGGCGATGAGCTGGCGCACCACCTTCGCCGCCCTGAACCGCGAGCACAGGCCGGTGGCCTATCTCAATCCGCCGGGCGGCATCTTTACCTATGTCTGCGGGCTGGTGATGCACAAGGATGCGCCCAACCAGGCCAAGGCGCTGGCGCTGATTGACGCCGGCCTCGCCGACGACGCGGCCCGCTACATGATCACCACCATCGGCGACGCGCCCGCCAATATCGCGGCGGTGAAATCGGTGCCCGACAGCGTCTTCCAGGAATTGAACATGCCCCGCGACCTGGAAAGCTTCCTGAAAAGCGGCATCTTCCAGCGGCCTCTGCCCAACAAGGACAAGATCGTCGCCGCCTGGACGGAGATCAAATCCGGGGTGCAGTGACGATTTGACGATACCGTCCCGTTTTGCGTGCTAGCGTCGCAGCGCCCGCAGGAGGGGCAGCCCTGTGACAGACGCCAAGCAATTCATGGAAGAGATCACCTGCCCGTCCTGCGCCCGCACCGGGCATGCAACCTGGCAGGGCGAAGCCGGCAGCAAGCGCACGCTGATCGACATCGGCGGCGGCTTTGACCAGCGTGCGGACGACGCCAATCCGGGTTTCCAGATGATTGTCTGCACCGAGTGCGGGACCACCCAGCCGCTGCAGGCCAGCCCGGCGCTGACTCCCCACTAGAAGTGGGGCGTTAGCCGTTGGGCTACCTGCGATCCGCTTCATCCGCGGCGCCACGGGTACGGTTTCGCACCGGATATCTTCCTTGCCGTGCCGGCACACTGCGCGCATGTGATCTCTCTTTCGTACATTCCTGACATAGCGCGCGAAAACAGCGCCGCGCTTCAGGGACGCAAGCGTTTCGAGCGTTTATCAAGCCGCGATGCTGGAACTTTTCGCTGTCCCCAAACCTTATTCAGGCGAACCCATTCAAAGGATTTCCCATGGCCGACAAGCCCGACGCAATTGCCCTTCTCAAGGCCGACCACCGCAAGGTGGAAGAGCTGTTCGAGAAGTTCGAAAAGGCCAAGAGCGACTCGGTGAAGACCAGCCTGGTGCAGCAGATCTGCACCGAGCTCAGCGTCCATACCGCGATCGAGGAAGAAATCTTCTATCCGGCCTGCACCGGCCAGATCGAGGACGACACCCTGACCGAAGCCTATGTCGAACATGACGGCGCCAAGGTGATCATCGCCGAGCTTCTGGCCTCCAGCCCCGACAACGAATTCTATGACTCCAAGGTCAAGGTGCTGTCGGAGCAGATCAAGCATCACGTCAAGGAAGAGGAAATGCGCGCCGAAGGCATGTTCGCCCAGGCCCGCGACGCCGGCCTGGACATGGATGCGCTGGGCGAACAGATGGCGGCCCGCAAGAAGGAATTGCTGGCCGAGTTCAAGGCCAACGGCCTGCCAACCCCCCAGACCCGCAGCTTCACCGGCCACAAGCTGACCCAGAGCCAGCCTGTCGCGGCGATATAGGACCGACCATGCGCAAATTGATCTTGCTTGCCCTTGCCCTCGGCGCCGCGGAACTGGTGAAGCGCCAGGCCAACAAGCGTGGCATCTCGCCCTCGGCCCTGCTGTCCACCATTGCGGCCAACACGGCCGCACGGCTGACGGGCGAGGCGCCTCCGCCGCCTCCGGCCAAGGCATAACGGACGACTCGTACAAAGAAAAAGGGCCGGAGCGGCGACGCTCCGGCCCTCATTTCTTGAAAACGGTGTGGCTTAGACCACGCCGCGCTTGTGTTCGCCGACCACGACCCGGCCCGGCTCGAAGGCGCGCTTGAACACTTCCAGCGCCTTGCGGGGCTCGGCATCGCCGCACATGAACACGTCGAACGCCGCGAAGCCCTTTTCCGGCCAGGTGTGGACGGAGATGTGGCTTTCCGCCAGCACCGCCACGCCCGAAATGCCGCCGCCATCCTCGAACTTGTGGAGGTGGATATGCAGCAGGGTGGCGCCCGCCTCGTTGACCGCGTCAATCAGCGCGGTTTCGATGCGCTCGCGGTCGTCCAGGCCCTTGGCTTCCCAAAGGTCGATGATCACGTGGCTGCCCGCATAGGACAGGCCGTTCTTGTTGATGAAGTGATCCTTCTGGTCGTCATTCGAAGGGGACACGACAACCGGCCGCGGCGCCTTGGCGACGCGGGGTTTGATCTCTTTTTGCGGATTGGCCGCTACCAGATTCAGTCGAGCCATTGAGCACCTACCCGTCTTGGAGTTGACACCTACGCCTTGGCCTTGTGGACTTCCGGACGCGCCTAAAGAAGAAAGCGGCAGACGGGGTCACCCGTATACCGCTTTGTCCGGCTTTTTTTCTCGCCGGGTCGATTTCGAAATAGGGCCATAGCCCCCCCTATGCAAGAGAAAATTTCCCCCGCGCCAAATTATTTTGGGGAGCGTGTCGCGCGCCATGCCTCGGCGGAGCCGCCGGCGCGCCTTGAGTCGCCCGCTCCGGCGCCACCGCTCGAAGCGCGAAAGCCGCGTGAAATGGGCCTTCGAAGCCCGCGCGCGGCGCGGTAGACAGCGCCGCAAAGCGGTCCTATACGGCGGTGCCGCTGTCACATCTCTTAAGGAAACGTTATGGCCCGCTCCCAGCCCCAGCCGACCAAGACAAAGGCCGACAAGGCCTCCGCGCTCCAGGTGGAGCGCCTGCACAAGGGTTACGCCCAGTCCATGGAGATCACCAAGGTGCTGGCGGACGAGAAGAGCAAATTCCAGCACATCCGCATCTTCGACACCGTGGCCAACGGCCGGGTGATGACCCTGGACGACATCGTCCAGATCACCAGCCGGGACGAGAGCGCCTATGCCGACATGCTGACCCATTTGCCCATGCTGGAGCATGGCAAGGTGGAGCGGGTGATGATCGTGGGCGGCGGGGACCTGTCCATCGCCGACGAGGCCCTCAAGCACAAAGGCGTCAAGGAAGTGGTGCTGGTGGACATTGACGGCGACGTCATCCGCCTGTGCAAGAAGCTGTTCGGGGGCGTCAACGCCAAGGCCTTCAAGGACAAGCGCATGACGGTGGAGGTGGCCGATGCCTTTGAATATCTGGGCCGCAAATCCAGCAAGAACCGCTTCGACCTGATCATCGCCGACCGCCCCGATCCGGTGGGCCCCGGCAAGGCGCTGTTCGGCGAGACCTTCTATGACCGGGTGAAAGGCGCCCTGAAGCCGGGCGGCTATGCCACCTTCCAGACCGGCGTGCCCTTCTACCAGCCCTGGGAGATCACCGAGGCGCTGCAGGAGCTGGCCCGCTTCTTCCCGTCCTGCGGCCTCTATCTTACCGTGGTGCCGACCTATATCGGCGGCTTCATGGCGCTGAGCTGGGCCACCAAGGGCGGCAAGCCGCTGGGCACGGAAAAGGGCATCAAGCGCGCGGCCAAGGCCTTCAAGAAGGCCAGGCTGAAGACGGAGTATTACAACCCAGCCGTCCACGCCGCCGCCTTCGCCCTGCCCAACTGGATCGCCAAGCTGGTTCCCTAATCCATATCCCGCCGCTTTGCGTATGCTGTGGCATGACCAGCAAACGTCTTCTTCAAATCGCCATGGCCATAGGTGGGCTAGTGCCGGTCGGCGCCGGCGCGCTCGGGGCGGTGTGGCCGGAGCGGCTGCACCTGGGCGGACCGCCGCATGCCCTGACCCACGCCGCCTATCTCAGCGGCCTGCTGCTGGGGCTGGGCCTGAGTTTCTGGTCCCTGATCCCCACGATCGAGCGCCAAACCCGCGCCGTTACCCTTCTGACCGGGCTGGTGGTAATCGGCGGGCTGGCCAGGGCCGTCATAGCGGCCCGCCTGGGCGCCTGGGATCATCATGTGGTTTTGCCCCTGATCATGGAACTGGGCGTCACGCCGGCCCTGTGGGCCTGGCAGAGGCAGGTTGCGCGCTCTTTTCTTTCCCGCCCGGAATGACCATCTTCCGCTGAGGAAACTCTCGGAAATCACGACATGGCATTGATCGGCCCCGGCGGACGTCCCGTCACCTCCCAGCCCGCCCAGAATGCGGCAAGCGGCGCCAGCCCGCACATCAAGGATTCAGGCCTGGCGACCTTCGCCGCCGACGTGCTGGAGCAAAGCCGCAGCCTCCCGGTGATCGTGGATTTCTGGGCGCCCTGGTGCGGCCCGTGCAAGACCCTGGGTCCGGCGCTGGAAGCGGCGGTGGAGGCGGCGAACGGCGCGGTGAAGCTGGTGAAGGTCAATATCGACGAGAATCCGGAGATCGCCCAGCAACTGCGCATCCAGTCCATTCCCACCGTCTATGCCTTCAAGAACGGCCAGCCGGTGGACGGCTTCATGGGCGCCATTCCCGAAAGCCAGATCAAGACCTTTGTCGCCGGCCTGGCGAGTGGCGGCGCGGGTCATGATCATGGGCACGATCACGGCCATGATCATGACGACGGCCACGACCACCATCATGGCGGCCCCGAACACACCGCCGAGGTCCTGGCGGTAGGAGCCCAGGCGCTGGCGGCGGGCGACTTCGCCATGGCGGCCCAGGCCTTCGGCCATGTGCTGCAGGACGAGCCGGGGCATCCCGAGGCCGTGGCGGGCCTGGCGCGTGCCTATCTCGCCGGCGGCGAAGTGGAGCAAGCCAAGGCCGCGCTGCAGATGGTGCGGCCCGATGCCGCCCAGCATGAAGCCATCCGCGCCGTGGAAGCCGAACTGAAGCTGCGCGAGAAACCAGCCCCGGAAAGCGGCGAGACCGCGAACTTGCGCGCCAGACTGGCCGCCGATCCCAAGGATCACCAGGCGCGCTATGACCTGGCCATGGCGCTGGATGCGGGCGGCGACCGCGACGGCGCCATCGCCGAACTGCTGGAGCTGATCCGCCGCGACCGCACGTGGAACGAGGAAGCGGGGCGCAAGCAGCTCGTCACCCTGTTCGAGGCGATGGGTCCCACCGATCCGCGCACCATCGAGGCGCGGCGCAAACTGTCGGGGATCCTGTTCTCCTGATGCCACGCCGCTACCATGCCTATTCCGACCTGCCCGGCTCGCTGCCGCTGTTTCCGCTGACCGGGGCGGTGCTGCTGCCGCGCGGGCAGTTGCCGCTCAACATCTTCGAGCCGCGCTATCTGGAGATGGTGGATTACGCCCTGCAAGGCGACCGGCTGATCGGCATGATCCAGCCCAGCGAAAGCGAGGACAAGGTTCTGCGTCCCGCTCTGTCGCAGGTGGGCTGCGCCGGCAAGATCGTGAACTTCCGCGAAACCGATGACGGCCGCTATCTGATCACCCTGGCGGGCCTGTGCCGTTTCCGCCTGACCGGCGAGATGGAAAGCGCCACCGCCTGGCGCGCCGGCTTTTGCGACTTCGCGCCCTTTGCCGGCGATCTGGCCGCGCAGTCCGATGAGGACTTCCCCCGCGACCGCCTGCTGGCCGCCTTGAAGAATTACCTGTCCACCCGCGAAATGAAGGCAGACTGGAAAAGCGTGATGACCGCGCCGGGCGAGGCGCTGGTCAATGCGCTCGCCATGATGTGCCCCTTTGATCCGGCCGAGAAACAGGCCCTGCTGGAAGCCAATTGCTTCCAGGAACGCGCCTCCACCCTGATGGCGCTGCTGGAAATGGGGGGCGCAGGCAGCCCCACCACGCTCAACTAATTTAATGGCCTACCGCTTCGCTACATGAGGCCTTGATGGACACCGATCCCAAGCTGCTGGAAATCCTGGTCTGTCCGCTGACCAAGACCACCCTGCGCTATGACCGCGACAGCCAAGAGCTGGTATGCCGCGCCGCGGGCCTGGCCTATCCCATCCGCGGCGGCGTGCCGGTGATGCTGACCGGGGAAGCACGCACCCTGACTGATGAGGAACGCGATGCCCTCCGATAATCCTTGGCCCAGCGAAATCCGCCTCAACCCGGCGCAGGATGTCCTCACCGTGGCGTTCGACGACGGCGCGCGCTTCGAGCTTCCCGCCGAATTGCTGCGGGTGGAATCGCCCAGCGCCGAGGTGCGCAACCATGGCGGGCCCAAGACTATCGTGCTGGGCAAGAAGAACGTGACCATCGCGGCCGTGGAGCCGGTGGGCAATTATGCCGTGCGCCTGAGCTTTTCCGATGGCCATGATACCGGCCTCTATAGCTGGGCCTGGCTGCACCAGTTGGGATCGGAAAAAGACCGCATCTGGGCAGAGTACCAGACGGCGGCGGCCAAGAAGGGCGTCTAAGCCTTTGACAGCGCGTTCATGCCGCCCAGGAAGAGTTGGGTGGCGAACAGGGTCATCTCTTCGACATCCGCGCCGGCCTTGATGCGTTCGGCCAGTTCGAACGCCACCCCCACCAGCGCCGCGGTCAGCGATGCCGCATCGGCCGGCGGCAACACGCCCCGCGCCTGGGCTTCCTCGATGTCCTGCTTGAGCTCGGCAAAGCCGGCCAGCACCTCGGGCGAATCCATGCGCAGGCGCTCCGGCTCCGCAGAGGGCTGGTGGTTTTCCGCCACGAACTGGAAGAAGGCGCGGAAGCTTTGCGCCAGGAACGTTTCGGCGCTGTCCGCGCCGGCCCGCGCCTCGCGCAGGCGCGGCCGCAAGCGCAGCGCCACCTCGTCGCGCAGCGCCTGGTACACTTCCTCTTTCGATTTGAAGTAATTGTAGAAAGTGCCCGAGGCCAACGGCGTGGCGCGAATGACGTCGCGCACCGTCGCGCCCGCAAGGCCCAGTTGGGCGAAGACCTGGCGTGCCGCAGCCAGGATGGTCTCGCGGTTCTGCGCCTTGGTCAGCTCGCGGCGGCCGGATGGCTTGGGTTCCATCCTGGGAACTTGCGCCGTTCGTGACGTATCGTCAATTTGCCGGGACTTAATTTCCGGTCCCTGTGGCCTCGGTCAATTTCTCAAAACCGTCACGCTTCAGGCAGGCCAACAGCTCGCGCTTGATGCGCCCCACCAGGCCGGGACCGTGGAAAGCCAGGGCGGTGTAGAGCTGCACCAGCGAGGCCCCGGCGCGGATCTTGGCATAGGCGTCTTGGCCCGATGCGACGCCGCCCACCCCGATCAGGGTGACCGTGCCGCCCAGTCTTTGATGCATCTGGGCCAGCACCAGGGTGGAGGGCGCCAGCAGCGGCTTGCCCGACAAGCCGCCGGCTTCGCTTGCGTGCTGCGATTTGAGCGGAGGCCGCGCGATTGTCGTGTTGGAAACGATCAGGCCTTCGATGCCGCTGGCGCGCACCACATCGGCGATTTCGTCCAGCGCATGGGCATCCAGGTCGGGCGCGATCTTGAGCAGGATGGGTTTGTACCCATGCTGGACGCGCGCCTGGATCATCGTCTCCAGCAGCCGCGTGAGCTCTTCGCGGTTCTGCAAGCCGCGCAGGCCCGGCGTGTTGGGCGAAGACACATTGACCGTCACGTAATCCGCCAAAGGCGCCAGCACGGAAAAGCAGCGGGCATAATCGGCGATGCGATCTTCGCTGTCCTTGTTGGCGCCGATATTGATCCCGACGATACCCCTGCCTTTGCGGCTTTCCAGATTCTTCGCTGCCGCCAGGCTCCCGGCATTGTTGAAGCCCATGCGGTTGATCACCGCGCCATCCTGGGAAAGACGGAACAGGCGCGGGCGCGGATTGCCGTCCTGCGGCCGGGGCGTGACGGTGCCGCATTCCACAAAGCCGAAGCCGAACTTCGCCATGGCGTCCGGCACCTCGGCATTCTTGTCGAAGCCCGCCGCCAGACCGATAGGATTGGGGAAGTTCAGGCCAAAGGCGCTGACCGCCAGCCGCGCATCATCGGGTGCGGGTGCCGGGATCAGCGGCCCCGCCATCGCCGCCAGTTTCAGGGTGGCGCGATGGGCGGTTTCGGCGGGCAGTTGCCGCAACAAGCCGGCGCCAAGATCGAACAGCACCCTGGATTCCCTCTGGACGGACCCGCTCTGAGTACAGGCATCGCCTGGGCAAGTCAGCAGCTATTTCAGCGTATAGCTGTGTTCCGGCTTCTTGCGGCTCTTCCACAGCGCCAGCAGCGATTTCTCCAGCGCGTTGCGATCCCTGAAGGTGCAGGCGCCGTCCCGGCCCATGCGTGTGCGCGAAGCGCGCGCCGCGCGCGCATCCTTCTCGCAATCGGGGCGGATTTCCTTGGCGCTTTTCTGGCCCGTCACCACCAGCACGCCGTAATAGCGCAGGTTGGCGCCGGCGGCGGTATGGTCCAGGGACGCCGCCTGATAGACCAGCACATTGCTGGGTGCGCCGGGCAGCGGGAAGAAACCCAGCTCGAAGCCCTGGCCGAAATCGCTGCCCCGGTCGGTCTGGGTCATGCGATAGCGGCCACGCGCGATCTTCTTCAGGGCATAGTGTATCGGCTTGCCGCGGGCATCCGTGGTGGTCACCGCGCCCGCCGCAAAGGGTTGCAGCGACATCACATCACGTTAAGGCCGGCCCACCGTCTGCCAGCAGCCCGCGGTGAGCAGGCCGATCAAAACAATGAGGGGCGCGAATTTGCGCAAACTTTGCTCCCTGTCTGAAAGCACTAGTCGGGGAAGCCCTGATACTTGCGAACCCGCGACTCGAACGCATCATGCGCGCCCTGGTTCAACAGGCCAAGAAGTTCTGTCGCGCGGGTCTGGATTTTCTTCTCATAGGATGTGTTGGGAACATTGGATGCGGCAGCGCGAAGTTCCATCACCACCCGGCTCCGGTATTTGACAACATCGAAGCCGGCCAGCGACAGCGCGATCTGGTAATGCACCGCCACATTGGCCGGGTCGGTCCTCACCGCTGCGTCGAACAAGGAAATGCCCTGCGCCTCGGTGGCGCCATAAACATGGTTGGCGAGAAAGGCGCCGCCGGCACGCACCACCTCGATATGCCAGCCGCCTAGCGCCGAAATGGTATAGGCATTGGCGGAATCCGCCGAGAAGGCCAAGTTCAGCGCAACCTTGGACTGGTTCGGCGTATCCTTCAGCCGCGCGCGGATCGGCCCCAGGATGCGCGACTGATAGCCCAGCGACACCGCCAGCCACACCTGGCCAAAGGCGTAATGCGGATCGAGCGCGATGGCCTGGCGCGACAGCTTTTCCGCACGCAGCAGGCAGGGCATGCAGGGCTTGTCGCGCAGCACTTCATCGGCCAGCACGGCGCGCGCCGCGATGGCCAAGCCCGGCGCGGTGTGCGAAGCCTCGCCCAGCTTTGCGGCTTGTTCGTAATCGCCGCGGGCATAGACGGCGAAAATCTCGTCCGTCGTGGCGGCACGCGCCATGGAAGGCAGCAGCAGCAACAGCGCGAGGGCCGCTACCTTCATTTCAAGAACTCGCCCGCCAATGCGCTGCGGATCATCGCCGCGGTCTGGGCCGTGCCGAACAAGGCGGCAAAGGAGCCGAAGCGCGGCCCCTGGCTTTGTCCCAGCAGCACTTCGTACAGCGCCGCGAACCAGGCGCGCAGCGGCTCGAAGCCATGCGTCTTGCCGACTTCGTACACCACATCCTGCACGATCTTGCCGTCGCGCTCGTCGCCCAGCGCCTCCAGCTTGTTCGCGAGATCCTCCAGCGCCCCGCGCTCCTTGTCGTCGGCGGCGCGGAACACCTTGGCCGGCTTCACGAAGTCCTCGTAATAGCGCAAGGCGAAATCCGCCAGCCGATCCAGGCCGGGATTTGTTTCCGGCGATACCGCTTCGGGTGAATAGGCGCGGATGAAGCCCCACAGCACGTCGCGATTGTGCGCGTTGGAGGCCGACACCAGGTTGAGCAACAGCGCGAAGCTGACGGGATAACGCTCCTGCGGCACCTCGCCGGCATGGATGTGCCACACCGGATTTTCCAGCCGCTGTTCGTCCGTGGTTTCCGCTGCGTGATAGGATTCCAGGTAAGCGATATATTCGTCCACCGCCTTGGGGATGACGTCGAAGTAAAGCCGCTTGGCGGTGCGCGGCTTCTGGAACATGAACAGCGCCAGGCTTTCGGGCGAGCCATAGGCCAGCCAGTCGTCCAGGCTGATGCCGTTGCCCTTGGACTTGGAAATCTTCTGGCCGGAATCGTCCAGGAACATCTCGTACATGTACTGCTCGGGCGGATTGCCGCCGGCGATTCTGCAGATGGCGCTGTAGAGCGGCGCCTGGGACAGATGATCCTTGCCGTACATCTCGTAATCCACGCCCAGCGCCGCCCAGCGCATGCCCATGTCGGGCTTCCATTGCAGCTTGCAGTGCCCGCCCGTCACCGGCACGGTTTCTTCGCTGCCGTCTTCCTCGACATACGTAATGGTGCCCGCCGCCACGTCATGGCGCACCACTTTCGCCAACAGCACTTTGCCGCTGCGCGGACTGACCGGCAGGAAGGGCGAATAGGTCTGCTGGCGTTCCTCGCCCAGGGTCGGCAGCATCACCGCCATCACCTTGTCGTAGTTCGCCAGGATCTTCAGCAGCGCCGCGTCGAAGCGACCCGCCTTGTAGGTGGTGGTGGAGGAATAAAATTCATAGCGGAAGCCGAAGCGGTCCAGGAAGGCGCGCAGCCGCGCATTCATGTGATGGCCGAAGCTTTCATGCGTGCCGAAGGGATCGGGAATGGAGGTCAGCGGCTTTCCCAGATGGGCGGCCAGCATCTCCTGTTGGGGCAGGTTGTCGGGCACCTTGCGCAGCCCGTCCATGTCGTCGGAAAAAGCGATCAGGTGGGTGGGCACATCGCTGATGGTCTCGAAGGCATGGCGCACCCAGCTTGTCCGGGCGACCTCGCCAAAGGTCCCGATATGGGGCAGGCCCGAGGGGCCATAGCCGGTCTCGAACAGGACCCCGTCTGCCGCTTTTCCAGCCAATTTGCGCTGCTCCAGCCGGGCCAGCAGCTTGCGGGCCTCTTCAAAGGGCCAGGCCTTCGCGGCAAGCGCCTGCTGGGACGTCACTTTCACGGCCAAATACACCCTTCGTTAGGATTGGTTTAAGCGTTTTGAAAGGGCGCGAAAGCTAAGCTGCGGCAAGGATTTGCGCAATGTCTGTTGAATTCTCGCCACAGGAAAATGCCGCCGATCCGGTATTCGCCGGGCGCATTGACGTTCTCTACGCGCTGGGACGCCATTATCTGTCCCTGCCCTTCGCCATCCTCTGCGTGCCCGCCACCCTGATCGCCGGCCAGGGCACGTCGATCCTGCCGCTGATGCCGCTGCTGTTGCAGCTCACCGTGGTGATCGCCGCCGAACAGCTCACCACCGCCTACAAGAACCGCCCCGCCGGCAGCGATCCCAAATTCTGGGCGCGGCGCTACACCTTCGTGTCGGCCATTTCCGGCGCCACCTGGGGCGTGGCGGCCCTGTTCTGGTTTGTGTGGGATAGCTTCCCCGCCCAGGCGTATCTCGCGCTGGCCTTCCTGGGCATGACGGCGACGGAGTTCATCGCACGCTCGGCGCACCGTCCCGCTTACATGGTCCATACCATCTTCGCGCTAGGCCCGCTGGTGGCGCTGCTGATCTGGCAGGGCGGGTTCTACGCCGACAGCGCCGCCGTCCTCTGCGTGCTGTTTGCTTGCGTGCTGATCAGCTATTGCCAGGGCATGGCGCGGCTGCTGGACGAAAGCCTGATGTTACGCCACGAGAATGGCGAGCTGGTCGTCCGCCTGCAGCGCGAAAAGGGCGAAGCCCTGAACGCCCGCGACTCCGCCGAGGCATCCGCTCACGCCAAGTCCACCTTCATCGCCAACATCAGCCACGAATTGCGCACGCCGCTGAATGCGCTCTTGGGCATGGCGCAATTGCTGGAACGCGCCGAACTGCCCAAGCAGCATGGCGACCATGTCAAAGTGATGCTGCAGGCGGGCCGCGGCCTTCAGACCCTGATCGACGACATCATCGCCCTGACCCGCGACGACGTGGACCAGTTGGAAGACGAGGATTGCGATCCCGCCCAGGCCGCGCGCGCCGTGACCAGGCTGCTGCAGCCGCGCGCCTGGGAAAAACATCTGCGCCTGACCTTGAGCGCGGCGAATGGCTTGCCGCGCGTGGCGGCCGATCCGCGCAAGGTCCGCCAGGCCCTGCTCAAGCTCACGGACAATGCGCTGAAATTCACCGAGCGCGGGCTGGTGGAAGTCCGGCTGGAAGAAACCGATGACGGCCGCTCGGTGCGCTTCTGCGTCACCGACACGGGCCTGGGCGTGCCGCAGGAAATCGCCCATCTGCTGTTCAAGCCTTTCACACCGGGCGACAACTCTTACGCCCGCAAGGAGCAGGGCGCGGGACTGGGGCTGGCCGTGGCCAAGCGCGTCATCGAACAGGCCGGCGGCGAAATCAGCTTCACCAGCAAGGTGGGCGAAGGCGCCCAGTTCTTCTTCACCCTGCCGGTCTCCGGCACCGCCGCCGGCGGCGGCGCCCGGGGCGATGAAAGCCAGCAGGCCCCGCCCGCGGGCATGGCGCTGCTGCTGTTCACCCGCGTTCCGTCGTTGGCCGACACCTTGGCCAACCTGCTGGAGCCGTTCGGCAACAGCGTGGTGCGGGCCGACAGCATGGCCGATGCGGTGGCGCGCGCCGGCAAGGACCATTTCGACGCCATCATCGCCGGCGCCGGCGATACCGACATGCTGGCCGCATCCCCCGGCGTGAAGGCGCCGCTGTTGGCGGTGCTGCTGCGCGGCGACCGGGCGCCTGCCGCCACCGACCTGGTGCTGCGCTGGCCGCTGGAAGCGGTGCAGCTCTACCGCGCCCTGCATGAGATTGACGGACAGCGCGCCGACAACGCCGCCGACCACCATGCCGCCATCGATCCCGTCATCTTCACCAGCCTGGAAAAATCCGTGGGGGTGAAGACGCTGGTGGAAATCCTGCAATGCTACATCGTCACCGCCGAGCAGCTCACCAATGCGCTGGCCCAGGCCTGTGCCGAGGAAAAATGGAACGACGCCGCCCGACTGGCGCAGGATATCGTGGGCGCGGCCGGCGGGCTGGGCCTGGCCGCCATCACCCAGGCGGCGCGGGACTTCGCCAACATGGCGCGCGAAGGCGAAAACCACCATGAGCTGCGCAACGCCGCCCAGATCGTGGTTGGCGAACATATCCGCGCCCGTCAGGCGCTGATCCATCTCTACCCGGACGCTGCCTAACCTTGTTGTCATGGCCCGCAAATGCGGGCCATCCAGACGACAACTGAACAATCCATCAGAAGTATCTCAGCGCAATCGTCTGAAATCGTGCGATGTCAGCTGGATGGCCCACACTCGGTGGGCCATGACAGCTTGGAAGTTGAAGCGCCGCGCTTCATGATCGCGCGCCCATGGAATCGCTGTCTTCCCTGATCGCTCTCGTTCCCGCGCCGCCCGGCGCGGCGATTGCGCGCGGCGACGGCGCGGCCGAACGCATCGCCCTGCGCGACGCCCGCGCCTTGTTTGAAGGCGGCAATGTGCTGGTGTCCCATGGCGGCTTTGTCGCCGGCCGGCTGGGGGTGCGCGCCGAGACCCTGCTGTTCGATGTGCTGGAGCTGTTCGCCTTTGTGCGCCCCGGCCTGCCCTTTGTGCCCAGCCCGCTGGGTCTTTCGCGGGCGCTGGGCCTTTCCATGCCGCAGACCCCGGAGCAATCCGCCCAGGCGCTGCACGCCATCGCATGCGCCTTGCTGGCGGAAGTCGCAGGCTGGCCGCAGGAAGTGCGCGAGGCCCTCGCCCCGCTGGTCGGCACATTGGACCGCGCCGGTTGGCGCTGGGCGCCATTGTTGAAGCAAAGCGTCGGCGAGGTGCCGCATGGTTCGCCCATCGCCGGGCTGGAAGCCTGGCGCGGCCTCACCCAATGGGAAGATGAAGCGCCGGTGGGAGATCCGGGCACGCAAAGCGTCGAGCCCGCCGAGGCACGCGCGCGGCTGGCGCGCATGGTCGGCGTGATGCGCCCTGAACAGGCCAGCTATAGCGATGCCGCGACATACGCCTTCGGGCCACGCGAACAGGCGGGCGCCCCGCGCGTCGCGCTGGTGGAAGCCGGCACCGGCACCGGCAAAACGCTGGGCTATCTGGCGCCGGCTTCGATCTGGGCCGAGAAAAATGGTCCGGGCCTGTGGATCAGCACCTATACCCGCAACCTGCAGCGCCAGATCGTGCAGGAGATTGCCCATCTGTGGCCCGATCCTGTCGAGCGCGCCGAAAAGGCGGTGGTGCGCAAGGGACGGGAAAATTATCTCTGCCTGCTCAACTTCGAGGAAGCCGCCAAGCGCACCGCGCTGGCGCCCGGCCCGCGCAGCATCGCGCTGGGGCTGATCGCGCGCTGGATTTCCTCGCACACTGACGGCGATATTTCCGGGGTCGGCTTTCCCGCCTTCCTGGCCGCCAGCCTGCCGCTGTCCACCGTCACCGACCGGCGCGGCGAATGCATCTATGCCGCCTGCCCGCATTACCGCCTCTGCTTCATCGAGCGCGCCATCCGCCGCGCCCGCCATGCCAGCATCGTGGTCGCCAACCATGCCCTGGTGATCGCGCAGGCCAGCGCCGACTGGCTGAGCACCGACGAGACCACCGACACGCCCAATGAACGGCGGCTGCGTTACGTCTTTGACGAAGGCCATCACCTGTTCGATGCCGCCGACAGCGGCTTCTCCGCTTCCCTGTCGGGCCGCGAGATGGCCGAGCTGCGGCGCTGGATCCGCGGGCCCGAGGGCCGCGCCCGCACCCGCATGCGCGGGCTGGAAGAACGGCTGAAAGACCTGATCGCCGATGACGAGGCGGCGCAGAAGGCGCTGGAAGACGCGGTGCAGGCGGCCAGCGCCTTGGCCGGCGAAGGCTGGACCATGCGGCTGGGCGCTGGTCCGCGCGGGCCGGGCGAAGTGTTCCTGGCCGCCGCTTACCAGCATGTCCGCGCCCGCAGCAACGACGAGAATTTCTATTCCCTGGAAGCCGACACCCAGCCCATGAGCCCGGAGATGCTGCAGGCGGTCAGCGGCCTGTCGCGCGGCCTGGGGCGCATCGCCGATCCCCTGAAGGAATTGGCGCGCCTGCTGCGCAAGAAGATGAACGACAAGACCGCCGAACTGGAGCCTTACACCAGGGCGCGGCTGGACGCGGCGGCGCGCGGGCTGGACCGCCGCGCCAAGGCTGTCCTGCCGGCCTGGATCCAGATGCTGGAGACCTTGGAGAATGGCGAGATCGCCGAGGAGTATGTGGACTGGTTCGAACTCAGCCGCGAAGACGGCCGCGATGCCGATGTCGGGTTGGAACGCCATTGGGTCGATCCTACCAAGCCGCTCTCCACCGCGGTGCTGGAAACGGCGCATGGCGCGCTGATCACTTCGGCCACCTTGCGCGATACCGGCGGCGACCAGGACGACCATTGGGCCAGCGCCGAAGTGCGCACCGGCGCCGGCCATCTGCCCCAGCCGGCGCGGCGCGCCCATTTCGGCTCGCCGTTCCTCTATGAAGACCAGTCGCGCATCTTTGTGGTCACCGACATCCCACGCCGCGATCCCGATGCGCTGGCCGCCGCTTACCGCGAACTGTTCCTGGCCTCGGGCGGGGGCGCGCTCGGCCTGTTCACCGCCGTGCGCGCGCTGAAGGACACCGGCACCCGCATCGCCCAGCCGCTGGCCGATGCCGGGCTGACGCTCTACGCCCAGCACATGGACCGGCTGGACACCGGCGCGCTGGTGGACCTGTTCCGCGCCGAGGAGAATGCCTGCCTCTTGGGCACCGACGCCCTGCGCGACGGCGTGGACGTGCCGGGGCGAAGCTTGCGGCTGGTGGTGTTCGACAAGGTGCCTTGGCCCAAACCCACCATCCTGCACAAGGCGCGGCGGGCCCGGTTCGGCAAGGGCTATGACGACCTGATCACCCGCTTCCGCCTGAAGCAGGCCTTCGGCCGGCTGATCCGGGGCTCCGGGGACAAGGGCTGTTTCGTCATCCTGGAAGGCGCCACCCCCAGCCGGTTGCTGACGGCTTTTCCGGAAAAAAGCCCGGTCAAGCGCTGCGGCCTGGCGGAGGCGATTGGGGATATCCGGGGTTTCCTGGGTGAGCCAGCCGTGACCCACGCCCCCACCCCCCTTATAACCGGGTGATGGCTGCCACCGTTGAGACCCTGATTCCCGCCGATGAAAGCTACGGTCGATTCTCGACCGGCATCCTGCCCAGCCACGTCTTGAAGCGGCTGCTGGACCAGGGCCGCGAGATCACCGCCTCCGAGCCCTTCGCGCCGGGCCAGATCCAGCCCGCCAGCATTGATCTGCGGTTGGGGCCGGTGGCCTACCGCGTGCGCGCCAGCTTCCTGCCCGGCCCGAACGCGACGGTCGAAGACAAGCTCAAGACCGTCTTCATGCACGAAGTCGATCTGACCAACGGCGCGGTGCTGGAAGCGGGCAGCGTTTACATCGTACCGCTTTTGGAACGGGCCGAATTCTCGGCGCGGATTTCCGGCGGCGCCAATCCCAAAAGTTCCACCGGCCGCATCGACGTCTTCACCCGGCTGATCACCGACTATGCCCCCAGCTTCGACCGCATCGAGCCGGGCTATCGCGGCCCGCTCTATGCCGAGATCTGCCCCCAGACCTTCCCGGTGCTGGTGCGCAAGGGCAGCCGCCTCAACCAGCTTCGCATCCGTCACGGCTCGCCCAACTTCGGCGACGCGGCGCTGAAAAGACTGCATGAACAATCGCCGCTGGTGGATGGCGAGCCCAACATCGATAACGGCTTGGCGCTGTCCATCGACCTGAAAGGCGGCACTGTTGCCGGAAGTGGGGGCAAGCGCATCGGCTATCGCGCCAAAAAGCACACCGGCTTGATCGATGTGGACAAGGTCGGCGTGCTGGATCCCGCCGATTACTGGGAGCCGATCGAGGCCAATGCGCGCGGCGACATGGTGCTGGACCCGGACGAGTTCTACATTCTGGTCTCCCGCGAGCAGGTGGCGATTCCGCCCGACCATGCCGCCGAGATGGTGCCGTTCAACCCGCTGGTGGGCGAGTTCCGCGTTCATTATGCCGGCTTCTTCGATCCCGGCTTCGGCTATGAAGCGGGCAAGAGCCCTTGCGCGCGCGGTGTGCTGGAAGTGCGCTCGCGCGAAGTTCCGTTCATCCTGGAACATGGCCAGGTGATCGGCCGGCTGGTGTTCGAGCGGCTGACCGATCCGCCCCCGACCGGCTATGGCGAGGGGCTGGGTTCCAATTACCAGCGCCAGGGCCTGAAGCTCTCCAAGCATTTCCGTTAGCTGATCCCGTAACAATTGTTGCGAAAAGCCCACATCCTCCGCCAAAGCATCGCCAAGCCTGCCCACGGCAGGGCAAAACCATTGCGCGGGCCCGTGTCTCCGGTTCAGTTAGCGTCACTTGCGGACGGACGGTTTGGGGAAACCCCGCAAGCGATTGGGACTTCGGTTCCAGTGGTCCAGTTTGAAGGGGGCAGTGAGAGGCGGTCACGGCGCGAAAGCAGCTGGCCGCCTCTCGGTTTTTTGGCATGCTGGTAAACACCCCACGCCTTGTCCTTCGCCCGCAAGTCCAGGCCGATGCCGCGGCGCTTTTCACTGTCCTGCCCCCTTTGAAATGGTCCTCCCTGAAGTATGGTTTTGACCAAGGAGGATTAGATAGATGGCAAGGAAGAGGCACACGGCAGAAGAGATAGTCGCGAAGCTACGGCAGGTCGATGTGCTGATGGCACAGGGCAAGCCGGTTGC